>NZ_JAENIP020000001.1:0-954747 GCF_016595285.2 Corynebacterium antarcticum | reverse complement strand
GTGGTTTGCGTGGTGGATCAGGGGTTTCCGGCTGTCAGCCACAGGGGGGGTCCTGGGCCAGCAGGCCCCGGCCGCCCGGTTGACCGGGATCAACGCACCACACAAACCGAACTCCGTACCAGTGGCTTGCTCCGCTGTTTTTCCGTTGCCCTGCACCGCCCGGAAACAACCGGAACGAGGGGCTAGAACACGAGAGACGCGGACAGCACCGCGAGGATGCCGAGGACGACAGTGGCTACGCCGTAGCGCAGGGCGCGGACGTTCTGTCCGGTCCTGATCAGCTCACCGAGTTCCTTGGCCAGCGTCGACCAGGTGGACAGCGCACCACTGAATCCCATTCCGGCGAGGAGCGTCATGCCCGCACTGAGATGGACCGTTTCTGCCGCGGTGATGATGCCCAGGAGGAAACAGGCGATGGTGTTCGCCGTGAGGGTGCCGTAGAGCTCGGGGAGGAGTCTGCCCAGCCAGTACCGGCCGACACCGCCGAACGCGGCCCCGACCGCGACGAGGAGCAGGGATTCGGGGCTCATTCCACGACCTCCCCGGGTTTCGTGGCCGGACGGCCGCGGAAGGTGCGTCCCGACGCGAAATCACCGAGCAGCCATCCGCCGATACAGGTGACCAGTGTCGCGGTGAGGTAGGCGGCGGCGAGGGGCGGGTCTGATTCGGTGAGCAGTACGGCGAAGGTGGAGAAGCTGGTGAACCCGCCGAGCAGGCCCGTACCCAGGAACAGGCCGGGTTTACGCCATCCCATGAGGAAGGATCCGAGCGTGTTGACGGCGATCAACGGCTGCATACCGGGGCCGAGGGCGAGGATCACGGACCAGCGTAGAACCGCGCCGAGCGCCGCTCCTGCAGCCACCTGGATGGTTTGCTTCATGTCGGAATACGATACACCCGGCCGCGCGGCACGAACCGCGGGGCCGTCGGTGCGGGACCGGTCAGGTCCAGTCCATCCCCCGGCGTTCGAGGAACTTCTCGATGTCCGCGGCAGAGGCCCGGAGCTGCGGGTCGAAACGGAGGTAGGCGCGGGTCTCCCTCGCGACGAACCCGGAGACAAGGAGTATCCTGATGATGTTCGGGAGCACCATCATGCCGTTCGCGAGGTCGGAGAACGTCCAGACCGTGGTGAGCTCCGTGACCGCTCCGATGAAGACCGCGACGGTGAATGTCAGCCGGTACCACATCGATGAACGGGGTCCGAAGACACTCATCATGCAGCGTTCGCCGTAGTAGGACCATCCGAGGATCGTCGAGAACGCGAAGAAGATGATCGAGATGCTGACGAGTTCATCCCCGAAGGTGCCGGGGAGACCGTTTCCGAAGGCCTCCGAGGTCATCAGGTTGGCCGCGTTCTCGCCGTGGTTCCAGACCCCGGTCACGATGAGCACCAGTCCGGTGAACGTGATGACGACGAGCGTGTCGATGAACGTCTGGGTCATGGAGACGAGTCCCTGACGGACGGGGTGCAGGGTCTTCGCGGCGGCGGCCGGGATCGCGCCGCTACCCATCCCGGACTCGTTCGAGAACAGGCCACGGGCGACACCCATGCGCATCGCCATGATGATGCCGGCTCCGGCGAATCCGCCGGTGGCGGCGGTGCCGGTGAAGGCGTCGGTGAGGATGAGCGCGAAGGCCCCCGGGATCTGGTCGATGTTGGCGACGAGAACCCATGTCGAGGCGACGATGTAGATGACGATCATGAGCGGGACGAACGCCGAGGTGACCTTGCCGATCGCCTCGATGCCGAAGAACAGCACGATTCCGACGATGAGGAACATGACCGCGCCCGAGGCCCACGGCGGAATGCCGAACGAATCCTGCATCCCCGCCGCGACCGCGTTGGACTGCGTCATGTTCCCGATGCCGAAGGCTGCGATGGCCGTGGCGACGGCGAAGAACGTCGCCAGGTAGCCGCCCATCGGGCCCTTGATGGTCTTGCGCAGGTAGTACTGCGGCCCACCGGCCTGCTTGCCGTTGGTGTCGGTCTCACGGTGGAGGGAGCCGAGGAAGGCCTCGGTGTACTTGGACGCCATCCCGAGAAGACCCGTCATCCACATCCAGAACAGTGACCCGGGGCCACCGATCGACCCACCGTCCGTCCGGCGCCTCCCGGGAACCGGCGGATCTCTCCGTTGTCACGGGTGATGCGGTGTTTTCGGCGACCCGTCGGGCGCGGCGGCGAGGCCGGCGGGGGCAGATTATCTGCTACCCCCGTACGCGGGAACGGCTCCGTCATCCGGCACCGGATGACGGAGCCGCCCGTTTTTCCGTGTGTCAGTGGCCGCGGACTACTTCCAGTCCATCCCCTGACGGACGAGGAAGTCCTGGCATTCCTCGGGGGACCTGTGCAGCTTCGGGTCGAACCTCAGGTAGGCGTTGGTCTCCTTGACCACCAGGCCCGACAGGATCAGCAGCCCGATGAGGTTCGGCAGGGCCATCAGGCCGTTCGCCACATCGGAGAAGGTCCAGATCGGGGTGAGTTCGGAGACTGCGCCGATGAAGACGCACACGGTGGCGATCATCCGGTACGGCACGGTGGAGCGGGACCCGAAGAGCGACTGGAGGCAGCGCTCGCCGTAGTAGTACCAGCCCAGGATCGTGGAGAAGGCGAAGAATACGACGGACATGGAGACGATGGTTCCACCCCACTGCCCGGGCAGGCCGCGGGAGAAGGCCTCGGCGGTCATGATGTTGGCGTGCTCCTTACCGAGGTCCCACGCGCCGGTGGTGATGATCGTCAAGCCGGTGAAGGTGACGACGACGATGGTGTCGATGAAGGTCTGCGTCATGGAGACCAGCGCCTGGCGTGTCGGGTGGGACGTCTTCGCCGCGGCTGCCGCGATGGCGCCGGTTCCGATGCCGGACTCGTTCGAGAAGATACCGCGGGCGACACCCATCTGGAGCACGAGGATGATCGCGGAGCCGGCGAACCCGCCGACCGCGGCGGTGCCCGTGAACGCGTCGCTGAAGATCAGGCCGATCGCTGCGGGGATGTCTGCGGCGTTGCGGAAAAGCACGATGAGCGACCCACCGATGTAGAGGATGATCATCAGCGGGACGAAGGCCGAGGTGATCGTGCCGATGGCCCGGATGCCCCCGAGGAGGACGGTGCCGGTGCACACGAACATGAGGACGCCGGACACCCAGGGGTCCACGCCGAAGGTGTCCTGCATGCCCGCAGCCACGGCGTTGGCCTGGGTCATGTTGCCGATGCCGAGGGCCGCGATGGGGGTGAGCACCGCGAAGAAGAAGGCGAGCCAGCGGCCCAGGGGTCCCTTGATGCCGCGTTTCAGGTAGTACTGCGGACCGCCGGACTGCTCGCCCCTGGCGTCCGTGACGCGGAACCGGACACCGAGGTACGCCTCGCTGTACTTGGAGGCCATGCCGACGAGACCCGTCATCCACATCCAGAACAGGGCGCCGGGGCCGCCGACCGAGAGTGCGGTCGCCACACCGACGATGTTGCCCACGCCCACCGTGGCCGCGAGTGCCGTGGTCAGTGCCTGGTAATTGGGGATGTCTCCCTCGCCGTCCTTGTCGTTGGTGTCGACGAAGCCGTGGCGCAGGCCGAGGAGGAGCGCGCGGAACTGCAGGCCGCGTAGCCGGATCGTCAGGTAGAGGCCCGTGCCGAGGAGGAGCGGAATGAGCAGGAAGGGGCCCCAGATGATGCCGGACAGTGTCGTGAGCAGGTCATTGAGCGTGGACATGTCCTAGGAAATTACAGGTTTCGTTCAGTCAATCAAAAGGACAGCCCCGTACGGGGCGCCCCTGTGTGTCACCCCCGGGTCGTCCGGGACGGGGGTCCATGTTTCCGAAAGGCCGTGCGGGGGCGTCGGGGTGGGGGTGCGTTCCTGCGCGTCGACCTGATTGGGGGGAAGATTGAGGTGAACCCGGGGACCGGAGCCACGACCTCTGTCTCCGACGCGCCCGCCCGACACCCCGAACATGTAAGGAGCCCTCCACCGCCATGGCACATGACCGCGCAGGACAGCCCGCTCTCGACAGTGACCTCATCGACATCGCGGAGGTCGTCACCGCGTACTACACCCGCATCCCGGACGTGGAGGACCCGGACCAGCAGGTCGCCTTCGGAACGTCGGGACATCGCGGGTCGTCACTCGACACGGCCTTCAACGAGAACCACATCCTCGCGACGACGCAGGCGATCGTCGACTACCGCGTCAGGGAGAAGATCGGGGGTCCCGTCTACATCGGGCGCGACACCCACGCGCTGTCCGAACCCGCGATGGTCTCCGCGCTGGAGGTTCTCATCGCGAACGATATCCCGGTGCTCGTCGACGACCGCGGCCGCTACACGCCCACTCCCGCGGTCTCGCACGCGATTCTCGCCCACAATGCCAAGCTCGACGGCGGCGTGACCGGCACCGACCCGCGGCGTGCCGACGGAATCATCATCACCCCGTCCCACAATCCGCCCCGGGACGGCGGATTCAAGTACAACCCGCCGAACGGAGGCCCGGCCGACACCGACGCGACGGACTGGATCGCGGCCCAGGCGAACGAGCTTCTCCGCGCGGGACTCGACGGGGTCCACCGGACACCGGTCTCCGGTGTGCTCGACCGGCGGTGCGGACGGCACAACTACCTGGACACCTACATCGCCGATCTCCCCAACGTCGTCGACATGGAGGTCATCCGGGAATCGGGCCTGACCATCGGCGCCGACCCGATGGGCGGCGCGGCCGTCGATTACTGGGGCGCGATCGCCGACGCACACGGCCTCAACCTCACCGTCGTCAATCCCCGTGTCGACGCGACCTGGCGGTTCATGACCCTGGACACCGACGGCAAGATCCGGATGGACTGTTCGAGCGCGAACTCCATGGCCTCACTCGTGGCCAGCCGCGGCGACTTCGATCTCGCGACCGGAAATGACGCCGACGCCGACCGGCACGGCATCGTCACCCCGGACGCGGGCCTGATGAACCCGAACCACTATCTCGCGGTAGCGATCGACTACCTCTTCCGCCGTCGCCACAACTGGGACCAGCGGATCAACGTCGGCAAGACCCTCGTGTCATCCTCGATGGTCGATCGCGTCGTGGCGGACCTCGGCCGGACCCTCGTCGAGGTTCCAGTCGGCTTCAAGTGGTTCGTCCCGGGGCTCATCGACGGAACGATCGGCTTCGGCGGCGAGGAGTCCGCCGGCGCCTCCTTCCTGCGCCGGGACGGTTCGGTGTGGTCCACCGACAAGGACGGCATCATCCTCGATCTGCTGGCCAGTGAGATCACCGCGGCGACGGGTAAGACCCCGTCCGAGCGGTACGCCGAGTTGGAGCAGAAGTTCGGCAGCCCCGTCTACGCCCGTACCGACGCCCCGGCGAACCGGGAACAGAAGGCGGTGCTGAAGAAGCTCTCACCGGAGGATGTCACGGCGACGGAACTCGCGGGGGAGGCCATCACCGCGAAACTCACGGAGGCGCCCGGCAACGGGGCGCCGATCGGTGGCCTGAAGGTGACCACGGATTCCGCCTGGTTCGCGGCCCGGCCCTCGGGCACGGAGGACAAGTACAAGATCTACGCGGAGTCCTTCCGCGGCGCCGACCACCTGAAGGAGGTTCAGGCACAGGCGCAGGAGCTGGTCGCGGGTGTCCTGGGCGACTGATCCGCAGCCGTGGGCGCGGCTGAGGGGATGGCGATGCCTTCGGCGGCGTCGTCCCGGCGCATCTTCGGTGCGGTGACCGGAGGCCGCGTCCCCGTGAACCCGTCGCGGGAGGCCCAGGTTGCGCTAGTGTTGTCGGGTGTGACCAAGAATATGAAGAAGACGTCGGTGAATCCTGCGGCACATGTCGAGGCGGCGAAGCCCGAGTTCGTTCCGGCCAGGTACGACAGCCGGTCGATCGCCCTCGATGTGGTGTCGGCCCTCGCGCGGCTGGCGCTCGCGGCCGTGTGGCTCTACAGCGGCTGGCAGAAGCTGTCTGAGCCCATGGCCACCCGGCTCGCCGTCCGCTCCTATGAACTGTTCAGCGACGACACCGCGGACCTCATCGCGGTTGTGCTGCCGATCGGCGAGCTGATCCTCGGGGTGTTCCTCCTCGTCGGACTCTTCCTCCGATTCAGCGCCTTCATCTCCCAGGTGCTGCTGCTTCTATTCATCGCCGGCATCGCCTCGGCCTGGGTCCGTGGCCTGTCCATCGACTGCGGCTGCTTCGGCGGCGGCGGCGCGGAAGAGGGTGTCACCTGGTGGTCCTACCTCTCCGAGATTCTCCGTGACATCGTCTTCCTGGTCCTCGCGTGGGTGGTCTTCCGGTGGCCGTTCCGGCGCTTCGCACTCCACGCCTGAGCGACTAGGCTGCTTGACCGGGGAGCGTGACGCTCCCCACGGGGCTCCCCACGGCCAGGATTGCGGGGAGATCCGCCCGGGTGCGCAGGTTTTCCGCCGCGCGCATCGAACATCCACTCCGACCGTAAGGGTTCAAAGAACGTGAGTAAGAAGATCAAGTCCCCGAATGAGAAGGGGCACGGTTTCCTCTGGGCGCTGGTGGCAGTACTGGTCGTCGCGGTGATCGTGATCGGCTACATCATCACATCCAGTGACGGTGAAAAGCAGGCGGCGAACGGGACCTCCACCACCGGAACTGAAACCGAGGCGGTGGAGATCGAGGCCGGACAGACGGAGGTGGTGGACTTCAACGTCGACCTGCACGACGGGTACATCACCCTGTCCGCGGACTCCGCTGACGCGGACACTCCGACGGTGGACCTCTACGAGGACTACTCCTGCCCGCACTGTGCGGAGCTCGCCGAGGCCACGGACGGCGAGATGAAGGACGCCGTCACCGCCGGTGACCTGGTCGTCAACATCCACCCCCTGGACTTCGTCGCCGGCGGCGATGAGGGGCACTCCACGAGGGCGGGAACCGCCGCGATGGTCGTCGCCGGCAGCGGGGACGCCGAACTGTACTGGAACTACCGGAAGGCACTGCTGGAGAACCAGCGGAAGATCTTCGACAGGTGGACCTACGCGACGTTCGCGGACGCCGCTGTCCGACTCGGAGCCGATGACGAGCTCGCCGAGAAGATCCGGACAGGTGGGGAGCAGGGGGAATTCGAGAAGGTCGCCTCCGCGAACGCGGAGAAGCTGAAGGAACAGACCGGTAAGGTCTCGTCCCCGCGTATCATCCGCGACGGCAAGGACGTCGACCTGAACAACTGGGTGGCCACCGTCACCGGATGATCCCCCGGTTCGGCAGGTGGGGGGGCTCCCGACGGAGCCTCCCTCCCGTCCGTTGCAGTCACCGGGAACAGGCGATTTGTCCGCCGCAGGGCCCCCCGTGTAGATTGGGGGAGTCTCAACGAGGGGCTATGGCGCAGCTGGTAGCGCACCACACTGGCAGTGTGGGGGTCAGGGGTTCGAGTCCCCTTAGCTCCACTGTGAACCGGGAAGATCCGCGGATCGACCGGTTCACGGTTCCGGACTCCGGTCCGTGGACGCGGCAATTTCATATGAGGGGCTATGGCGCAGCTGGTAGCGCACCACACTGGCAGTGTGGGGGTCAGGGGTTCGAGTCCCCTTAGCTCCACTTCACGGTGACGATGACTGAGACCTCCCGCCGCTCGGCGGGAGGTCTCAGTCATCGTCGTGTCCGCCCGGAGCACGGGGTGTCCCGTCATCCGTCGTCGCTGCGCGGTGCGAGAAGTTCCGCACCGTCGAGGAGCAGGTCGACCTTGCGCCGCCACCACTGTTTCAGGCCCCCGTCGAGGATCCGCTCCAGCGCATCGGTGAGCTCCGGGGACAGTCCTGACCGGTCCAGCAGGTCGCGGGCCGCCCGATCGGTGCCGGCGTCCGGGCCGGAGGACAACAGCCGTTCGGTGCGGTTGACCGTGTCCGCCGTCATGTCCGCGAGTGAATCGAGGACGAGCAGGGCGTCGCTGATCGTCCATCCGTACGTTCCGTGCAGGACCCGCGTCGATTCCTCCATGAGCCCGGTGATGCTCCGCGGGGGAGTGTCCTCGAGGGTGTAGAGGGTGGCCGCCATTCCGGGGTGGCCGGCGAGAAGGGACCAGTTCAGTTCGGCGACGCCGGTGAGGTACCCACGCCACGTGGTGTGGGTGAATTCGCGCGGGTGCTCCGCGATGGCCCGGTCGACGGCGCTCCGGAGGAGTTCACGCCGGGAGCCGATGTACCGGTAGAGCGAGGACTGGTCGACCCCGAGGTGTCGGGCGATCGCTGTGGTGGTCGCTCCGTCGAATCCCAGGGTCAGCACGGCACGCTCGATGTCGACCCGGTTGAGCTGCGCCGGCCTCCCGCGACCTCTGGTACCCATGGAACTCCTCACTGCGTCGCCGTGGGGTGTCGTGGCTCCGATTCTACCTTCGCCCAAAGGTGTCGAATAATTTGAAACAACCTATTGCAAAAAGGTAACGCTTACCTTACCCTGGGGGTGGTGGTGTCGACGGGAACGCCCGGCAGAACGGGGAACGAAAATGACGCAGGAACAGACGGCGGAGGTCCGGTACACGGCCGCCGAGAAGTGGACCCTCACCGCGGTGGTTCTGGCTTCGTCACTCATGGTCGCGGACATGATGATCGTTGCGATCGGACTCCCGGCGATCGCCGAGGATCTCACCGATGCCACCCTCAGCAGGATGCAGTGGATCGTCGTGGCCTACTCGCTGGCGTTCGGCGCGCTCATCCAGCCGGCCGGGGCGCTGAGCGACCGGCTCGGCAGCAGGCGGATGTTCATGGTCGGGATCATCGCGTTCACCGCCGCATCCGTCGCTTGCGGCGTCGCGCCGTCGATGGCCGTGCTCATCGGGTTCCGTACCGCACAGGGCATCGCGGCGTCCGTCATGTTCGCGAACGCGATGCCGCTGCTGGCACGGTGCTTCGACGGGGAGCGTCGGACGATGGCGATCGCGATCTGGAGTGGGGCGGTCGGGATCGCCGCGGTGCTCTCGCCGGTGATCGGCGGACTGCTCGTGGACGCATTCAGCTGGCGCTCCATGTTCCTGATCAACCTCCCGCTCGGCGTGCTCACCGTTCTGGTCGCCGTCCGCTACCTGCCCGTGGACCACGACCGGGAGCGTGACCCCAACCCCTTCGACCTGATCGGTTCGGGTCTTCTCGCGGCGGCCCTCCTCGCGTTGAACTACGGGGTCACCCGCGCGCAGGAGGACGGCTGGACCCACGACACGGTGGTCGCGCTGCTCGGGTCATCCGTCGTTCTGCTGGCGTTGTTCACCCTCCGGGAACTGAGGTGCGCCGCCCCGGTGCTCGACCTCCGGCTACTCACGCACCGTACGTTCCTCGGTATCTCCCTGACCGCGGTGATCAACCGATTCATCACCGGAGGGGCCGTGGTCTACTTCATGCTCTACCTGCAGCAGGGGCACGGGTACTCGCCGCTGCAGACCGGATTCCTGCTCTTCCCGCTCGGTGCCAGTGCCATGGTGGGGTCCATCGCCGCCGGAAAACTCCAGGGGAGGTATCCGGCCGGTGGTCTTCTGGCGGTCGGTGGGGTCCTGCTGGCCGTTGCGTCCGTGCTGTTCGTGTGGCAGATCACCGCGCTGCACGACCCGCCGTGGCTGATACCGGGAACGATCATCTGGGGCGCGGGCAACGCCCTGGTCAACACGCCCCTGATGAACGTGGCGACGCGATCGGTGCCCATCGGCCGGGTGGGGATGGCGACCGGACTGCTCAACAGCTTCTTCCCGATCGGGGCCTCCGTGGGAACGGTGGTTCTCGGCACGGTGTTCACGGGTGTGCTGGCCGGCCCCCACACGAGTGTGCTGGCGGCACTCGGCGCGGCCACCGGCAGGATCTACATCTTCGTGTGCGTGATGGCCCTGGTCGGTGCCGTCGTGGCGTGGGTACTGGTCCGGTCCGAGGAGTGAATCCGACGGCCCCGGGACGGTGCTCCGGGCGGCGCGGCGGAAATGCGCGGCTTAGACTGGGGGAATGACCCACACCATCGTCGTTGACCGCTGCACAGATCCAGACAATCCGGACGGCACCGTCGTCATCTCCCGGATGATCACCGAGGACGACGACACCGTGCACGGGGAGGGGGACCTCCTCATCGATGTCACCCACTCCAGCCTCAACTACAAGGACGCGCTCGCTCTCCGCGGGACGAAGGGTGTCGCCCGGATTCTGCCCCTGGTACCGGGCATCGACGCCTGCGGAACCGTCGTCGACAGTGACTCCGACAGGTTCGCACCGGGAGATCGCGTCGTCGTCAACGGAGCAGGGCTGGGGGAGACCCGGGCCGGTGGATACACCGGGAAACTGCGGGTCGACTCCGCCTCGACGGTGCACATCCCGGAGAACATCAGTACGCTCCGCGCCGCGGCGATCGGCACCGCCGGATTCACCGCGGCACTCTCCGTCGACGCGCTGACCGGTGCGGGTGTGGGTCCGCAGGACGGTCCGGTCCTGGTGACCGGTGCGACCGGCGGTGTGGGCGCCACGGCGATCCTCCTGCTCGCGAGCCTCGGCTTCGACATCGTCGCCGCGACGGGCCGGGTGGCGGAACATTCCGACATGCTGCGGGAACTCGGTGCGGCGGAGGTCATCGACAGGGCGGAGCTCGCGGAGCCGGGCCGCCCACTGCAGTCCGAGCGCTACGCCGGGGTGGTTGACGCGGTGGGTTCCCACACGCTGGTCAACGCGCTCGCGCAAGTCCGCTGGGGTGGTGCGGTCACCGCCTGCGGTCTCGCCCACGGGGCCGATCTCCCCGGAACGGTCATGCCGTTCATCCTGCGGGCGGTGAAACTCCTCGGGATCAACTCGGTGGACGCACCGTCGGAACTCAGGGAACGGGCCTGGACGCTGTTGTCCGGGCACCTCGACCAGGCGGCACTCGACCGGATCACCACGGTCCGCCCACTCTCCTCCGTGGCGCAGGCCGGCGAGGAACTGCTGGCGGGGAAGCTCGCCGGTCGCACCGTCATCGACGTCAGCGCCTGAACGTCACGCCCCCATTCGGGCGCACCGTGGCCTCCTGTTCCGCCTCCGGAACGGGCGGCATCGGCAGCTCGGACCGGGCACACACCCCCGGTTGGGGCGATTGTCACAGATACCTCCCACCCCCGCGGGTCGTTTCGGTGGAACAATGGGGATATGAAAAACAACGATGACGTCATCACGGTCCTGAATGATGAAGAGTGCGCCGAGCGCCTGAGGCGCGTCCACCTCGGGCGGGTCGTCGTTCGCCGATCTGATGACATGGATATCTTCCCGGTGAACTTCGTGATCGACGACGGTCAGATCTACTTCCGCACCGCCGAGGGCTCCAAGCTGTTCACGATCGAGCTGAACCACGACGTGCTCTTCGAGGCCGACGAGGTCGCCGACGGGCGTGCCTGGTCCGTAGTGGTCAAGGGTGACGGCGAGCTGCTGAAGACCAACGCGGAGGTCCAGCACGCGGACACCCTGCCGCTCAAGCCGTGGCTGCCCACCCTGAAGTACAACTACGTCCGCATCACCCCCAGGGAGATCAACGGACGGGAGTTCCGCCTCGGGGACGAGCCCGAGCGCTACTGATCCCGTGGGTTTCACCAAGCACGCCCCCTCAGCGGAGGCCGCCGGCGCGGAAGCCGCCGGACTCAGGTGGCTGCGCGAGGCGAGCCCCTGCGTCGTCGAGGTCCTCGGCACCGACGGCGCGACGATCACCACCCGGCTCGTCGACGCCGCGCCCGCGACCCCGGAGGCCGCGTACCGGGCCGGGCGCGAACTGGCGCGCATCCATGCCGCCGGCGCCGAGGCCTTCGGTTGCCCACCCGCGCCGGGCGGGGAGCCCTGGGCCGGAACGAACTACATCGGGTCCGTCCCGCAGCGCTGCGAGCCCACCGACGACTGGGCCGAGTTCTACACCGGGCAGCGGGTCCTCCCGTTCGCCCGCGCGGCGCACCGGAAGGGGAACATCACGACGGAGACCCTCGATCTGGTCGAGCGGGCTGGTGGCGCGATCCGCGGACACCGGTGGGAGGTGGCCCCGGCCCGGATCCACGGGGATCTGTGGGCCGGAAATCTCCTCTTCGGCGCGGACGGCCCGGTATTCATCGACCCGGCCGCGCACGGCGGGCATCCGGAGACCGATCTGGCGATGCTCGCGCTGTTCGGGGCCCCGTACCTGGGGGAGATCCGGCGGGGCTACATCGAGGAGTCCGGCACCGCCCCGGACTTCGACACCTCGACCCCGATCCATCAGCTGCACCCGCTCGCGGTGCACGCCCGGACCCACGGGCCCTCCTACGGGCCGGATCTCCGCCGGGCCGCCGAGGACACCCTCCGGGTGCTGGGCGACTGACCTGGCCCTCCTACGGGTGTCGGATCACTCCCGCCACCAGGTGTCCTGCGGCGTCACCGGAAGCGCGCGCTTGTGCCGCCCGATCCGCCACAGGTGCTCCAGACGCTGCACGGCGGCATCCGGGACGTCGACGTCACCGGCGCCCTCGACGTAGTCGTCGATCTGCCGGTAGGTGATACCCAGCGCCTCCTCGTCGGGAAGTGCCGGGCGGTCGTCCTCGAGGTCCGCGGTGGGGACCTTCGTCCAGGTCGAGCTCGGTGCACCGAGTTCCTCGAGGAGTGCCGCGCCCTGCCGCTTCGACAGCCCGGACAGGGGGAGGACATCCGCCGCGCCGTCCCCGAACTTGGTGAAGAATCCGGTCACGTTCTCCGCGGCGTGATCGGTGCCGATCACCAGTCCGCCCTTCTCCCCGGCGATGGCGTACTGGGCCAGCATCCGGGCCCGTGCCTTGGCGTTTCCCCTGTTGAAGTCCCCGAGCTCCGGGATACCCAGCGCGGTGGACACCGCGGCGTCGAGGGCGTCGACCATCTCGCGGATGTTGACGGTGAGCACCTGATCGGGCCGGATGAACTCCAGCGCGGTCTGTGCGTCGTCCTCATCGGCCTGGACGCCGTAGGGGAGGCGCACGGCGTGGAACGTGGCATCCGTACCCGAATCCCGGAGGCGTTCGACGGCGAGTTGCGCGAGCCGGCCGGCGAGAGTCGAGTCCTGACCTCCGGAGATGCCCAGGACGTAGCAGGACAGTCCCGTGGTGCGGAGATAGTCGGCCAGGAAGGTGACGCGTTCCTCGACCTCTGCCGCGGGGTCGATCTCCGGCTTCGTGTGCAGGGCGGCGACGATTGAGGTGCGGGTACGTTGCTGTTCGGGTTTCATGGCCGCCCAGTCTAGTGGGCGGCGTGTGGGCCGGATCGGGTCCGACCGCGTTTTCGGGGGTCCTCGGCGTCCGGGTTTGTCCCGGGGGAGACTGTCCGATAGTATGAATCCTCGTGTCATGGCAAGGCCGTCCCACGAGTCACCAGGCAGCAGTACGAATCAGGCAACAGGCAGTACTGAGTCGGTGACGGGACCGGAACCCGCCAGAGAAGCAGACAAACCGGCTGTCCGCCGGTCCACGCGCATGAGAGAAAGGAGCGCCCGATGAAGGTCCGCAAGTCACTTCGGTCGCTGAAAAACAAGCCGGGCGCCCAGGTCGTGCGTCGCCACGGCAAGGTGTTCGTGATCAACAAGAAGGATCCGCGTTTCAAGGCCCGCCAGGGCTAGTCAGACGCGTCATCCCGGCGGAGGCCGGGCAGCGGTTGGAGTGATCCGGTCGTCTGCCCGGCCTCTTCCGCATTCACGGCCCTGACGGGGGAACATCCGGGGGAGCGCCCAAATATAACGTTTTCATAACATGCCTCCCGGTCGTCAGTGGGCGAGCTGGGGAAATGCCGGGAGGGCGTCGGTGGCGGGCGACAAGCATGTAATTTCACGCTGCGCAGTAAGGGCAGATGTAGTGTCCCCGGGCGGGGATTTGCTGGGAATTCATGGGCTGGAACTACTACATCATGTGCCACTTGCCGTAATCAACCACAAAGTATAGTGTTCGTTTCTGTCACCGGTTGAACCGGCGCATCCCCCACCGAACACCCCGGTGGAGCTCCTGACAGTCGCCCAACGGCGGCGTGAGTCACCGCTCGGACGCAGACGAACAAGCCTCTCGAACACACAAGGAAGTCCACTCATGGCCATCACCGTTTACAGCAAGCCCGCATGTGTGCAGTGCACCGCCACCAAGAAGGCCCTGGACCGTGCTGGTCTCGACTACGAGCTCGTCGACATCAGTCTCGACGACGAGGCCCGTGACTACGTGATGGCGCTGGGTTACCTCCAGGCTCCGGTCGTCGAGGTCGACGGTGAGCACTGGTCGGGCTTCCGCCCGGAGCGGATCCGCGGCCTGGCGGCACAGGTAGCCTGAGGATCGGGCAGTCACGCGGAATGTGAGTGAGGGAAGAGCCGCGCGGAGGGCATCAGCAACCGCCCCGCTGCGCGGCTTTCGCGTTGTCTCCATCCCGCGGGGCGCGTCAACCGAGATATCGGAACCCGGAACCCGGCGGCGGTGACTCCGCCGGGTGGACGAATTTCACAGTCACCGGCACCGGAAGGGAGTGACCATCGGCGATGCTCGTCGTCTACTTCTCATCCGTCACGGAGAACACCCACCGCTTCGTCGGGCACCTGGGGCTCCCGAATGCCCGCATCCCCCTCCGGCGCACGGATCCTCCCTTGATCGTCGACGAACCGTACGTGCTCATCTGCCCGACCTACGGCGGGGGAGCCTCGGTCGCCGGCCACGAGTCGCGTCCCGTGCCCTCCCAGGTCATCCACTTCCTCAACAACCCGCACAACCGCGAGCTGCTCCGTGCGGTCGTCGCCAGCGGAAACACCAACTTCGGCGCCGACTACGCACGCGCGGGCGACGTCATCTCCGCCAAGTGCGGTGTGCCTTTCGTCTACCGCTTCGAACTCATGGGGACCCCCGAGGACGTCGCGATCCTGCGGCACGGCCTCGAGGCGCACGGGCCGGCGCTCGGTCTGGTGCCGCACACCGGTGACCGGTCCACGGCACCGGCCGGATAGCGCCATCCATATTCTTTTAATCCTTTTGTCATTCAGAACCAATCACCGGCCGCGGATGCGGCCCGACCAGGAGAGACATGTCAGAGATCGGAAAAACCGTGGCTGAACCCGTACAGAAGGCGGACAAGCTCGACTACCACGCCCTCAACGCCCTGCTGAACCTCTACGACGGCGAGGGCAGGATCCAGTTCGACAAGGACCGGGAGGCGGCGAACCAGTTCTTCCTGCAGCACGTCAACCTGAATACCGTGTTCTTCCACGATCTCGAGGAGAAGTTCCGCTATCTCCTCGAGAACGACTACTACGAACGCGAGGTCGTCGAGCAGTACGACTTCGAATTCATCAAGGCGCTGTTCAAGCAGGCGTACGCCCACAAGTTCCGGTTCCAGACGTTCCTCGGCGCCTACAAGTACTACACGTCCTACACCCTCAAGACGTTCGACGGAAGCCGCTACCTGGAGCGCTACGAGGACCGCGTGTGCATGGTCGCGCTGACCCTCGCCGCCGGCGACAGGGACCTCGCCCGTGAACTCGTCGACGAGATCATGACCGGCCGGTTCCAGCCGGCCACCCCGACCTTCCTCAACTCCGGCAAGGCGCAGCGCGGCGAACCCGTCAGCTGCTTCCTGCTGCGTATCGAGGACAACATGGAGTCCATCGGCCGCGCCATCAACTCCGCGCTGCAGCTGTCGAAGCGGGGCGGCGGCGTGGCCCTGCTGCTGTCCAACCTCCGTGAGGCCGGGGCGCCGATCAAGAAGATCCAGAACCAGTCCTCGGGTGTCATCCCCGTGATGAAGCTGCTCGAGGACTCGTTCTCCTACGCCAACCAGCTGGGTGCCCGGCAGGGCGCCGGTGCCGTCTACCTCAACGCGCACCACCCGGACATCCTGAAGTTCCTGGACACCAAGCGCGAGAACGCCGACGAGAAGATCCGCATCAAGACCCTCTCCCTCGGCGTCGTGATCCCCGACATCACGTTCAAGCTGGCGAAGAACAACGACGACATGTACCTGTTCTCGCCCTACGACGTCGAGCGCGTCTACGGCAAGCCCTTCGCCGACATCTCCGTCACCGAGCACTACGCCGAGATGGTCGAGGACCCCCGGATCCGCAAGACCAAGATCAACGCCCGCGCCTTCTTCCAGACGCTCGCCGAGATCCAGTTCGAGTCCGGCTACCCGTACATCATGTTCGAGGACACCGTGAACCGGGCCAACCCCATCGAGGGCCGGATCACGCTGTCCAACCTCTGCTCCGAGATCCTGCAGGTCTCCACGGCGTCGACGTACAACGAGGACCTCACCTACGAGCACATCGGCGAGGACATCTCCTGCAACCTCGGCTCCATGAACATCGCCAAGGCCATGGACTCCCCGGACTTCTCCGCGACCATCCGGACCGCGATCCGCGGCCTGACCGCGGTCAGCGAGCAGACCTCCATCGACTCGGTGCCGTCGATCCGCAAGGGCAACGACGCCGCCCACGCCATCGGGCTCGGACAGATGAACCTGCACGGCTACTTCGGCCGCGAGCGGATCCACTACGGGTCCGAGGAGGGCCTAGACTTCACCAACGCGTACTTCGCGGCCGTGATGTACGAGTGCCTCCGCGCCTCCATGGCGATCGCCCGTGAGCGGGGCGAGGCCTTCGAGGGTTTCGAGACCTCCGACTACGCCGACGGCAGTTTCTTCGACCGCTACGACCCGGCGGAGTTCGCGCCGAAGACCGACCGGGTGAAGGAGCTGTTCGCGGCGTCGACGATCCACACCCCGACCGCGGAGGAGTGGGCGCAGCTGAAGGCGGACATCGCCGAACACGGAATGTTCAACCGCTACCTGCAGGCTGTTCCGCCGACGGGATCCATCTCCTACATCAACAACTCGACGTCGTCGATCCACCCGATCGCCTCCCGCATAGAGATCCGCAAGGAAGGCAAGATCGGTCGCGTCTACTACCCGGCGCCGTACATGACGAACGACAATCTCGAGTACTACGCCGACGCGTACGAGATCGGGTACGAGAAGATCATCGACACCTACGCCGTCGCCACCCGGTACGTGGATCAGGGGCTGTCCCTGACCCTGTTCTTCAAGGACACGGCGACCACCCGTGAGATCAACCGCGCCCAGATCTACGCCTGGCGCAAGGGGATCAAGACGATCTACTACATCCGTCTCCGGCAGACCGCGCTCGTCGGTACCGAGGTCGAGGGCTGCGTGAGCTGCATGCTCTGATCCCCGCCCGACCATCAGAGAGAGCCCCCACCGGAATCGACCGGTGGGGGCTCTCTCTGATTCTGATCTCCGGGTCAGGCCTTCTTCTGGAGGGACAGTGCGGCACCGACCTCGGTGACCAGTGCGCGGGCCTGTCGCTCCGCTTCCACAGGATCGCCGTGGAGGATCGCGTCGGCGAGTGCCTCGTGCATGTCCATCGCGTCGTCGTTGGGGTACTCCGGCTGCAGTCCCAGATCGGTGCGCCCGGCGAGTACCGCGGCGACCGTCGTCGCCAGGGCGGCGAACATCTCGTTCCGGGACGCGGTGAGCATCAGGGTGTGGAACTCGATGTCGGCGTCGAGGAACTCCGCGGTGGCGCCGCGCCCCTCGTGGCCGAGCCGGCGCAGCGTGGCGGCGAGCTCCCGGAGTCGGGCCCGCTCGGTGGGCGTACCGGACAGGGCCATCGACCTTGCCGCGATCGGTTCCACCGCCTCGCGCAGACTCGTCAGGGATACGAGCTGACTGTTCCGTTCGGTCGGGCATTCCAGACGCCAGCGGATGACGTTGCTGTCGAACACCGCCCACTCGGTCGCGGCCCGGACGGTGAGTCCGATGCGCCGGGATGAGGACACCAGGTGAAGATGCTCCAGTGCGCGCATCGTCTCCCTGGCGACTGTCCGGGAGATGGTGAATCTCTTGCAGATGTCGTGCAGGGTGAAGGTCTGTCCCGGGGCCAGTTGGCCGCTGACTATTTCGGATCCGAGCTTGTCGAGAACGCTGTCCAGAAGAGGCGGACGGGTCGGTGTGCGTGCGGTCATTGTGGGAACTTCTCTGTTTTCCGTGGAAGGCGGTCGTCCGGGCGTCCGTGTCACACCGTTCGGGTGATTGCCAGGCTCCGGTGTCGTTGACGTGTGACTCAGCATAACTGGGTCACAGGTTCGACCAGCAGTCGTTGCATGGTGGGTGGCCCACATTGGGGGAGGTCGGTGGACTTGTGCAGGTCACCTGTTTTTTTTACAGCCCCGAAAGGGGGGATCTTTCGGGAATGATGCTATTAATTCTTGTGTTTTTCTGCCCGACATCCGAGAGTTGAGGGAGACTTGAGGCGGAAAAACCGCCTCGTGTGACGTATTCGACAGGCGCTAGGAAGATGGAGAGTTCTGATGGACACCTGGCAGCAGACAATGGGCACCGCGCCGCTTCTTGGGATCGCGGCGGCGGCGATCGCGGTCATCCTCTTCCTCGTGATCAGGCTGAAGATGCACGCCTTCCTGGTCCTGGTACTCGTTTCGGCGGGAACCGCGCTCGCAGCCGGTCTGCCCGTGGCCGCCGTGCTGCCCACCATGACGGAGGGGTTCGGGAAGACCCTCGCCGGGGTGGCGCTGCTCGTCGGCCTGGGCGCCATGCTCGGACGCCTCGTCGAGACCTCTGGGGGAGCCCGCAGCCTGGCCGAATCGCTGACCCGTTCCTTCGGGGACGCCCGCGCGCCACTGGCCCTCGGCATCGCCTCCCTGATCATGGGGTTCCCGATCTTCTTCGACGCGGGCCTGATCGTCATGCTCCCCGTCGTGTTCGCCGTCGCCCGTCGGTTGGGGGAACCGGTCTTGAGGTACGGGATCCCCGCGGCCGGCGCCTTCAGCGTCATGCACGTGTTCCTGCCCCCGCACCCGGGGCCCATCGCGGCCGCGGAGCTCTATGATGCGGATCTCGGTCTCGTCCTGCTGATCGGACTCATCGTCGTGTTCCCCGTCTGGTATCTCTCGAGCTACAGGTGGGGCCTGCACTGCGGCAGGCGATTCCCGATCCCCGTTCCCGATCTCCTGACCGGAGGACCGGCGACCCCTGACGGCGCGATGCCCGGTAAACCGGCCGGCACCGGTACGGTGCTCGCGATCCTGGTGCTGCCGCTCCTCCTCATCTTCGGGAACACCGGTCTTGACATGGCGGGTACGGAAGGCTGGGTCGACCCGCAGGCGTTGTGGGTGCAGACCCTGCGTTTCCTCGGTTCCACACCGGTCGCTCTGCTGATCACGACCCTCGTCGCCGCGGTCGTGCTGGGGGTCCTGAGGGGCATGGAACGGGAGGCTGTTGAGCGGGTGTTCGACGGCGCGCTGGCCCCGGTCGCCTCGGTGATTCTCGTGACCGGTGCCGGCGGCATGTTCGGTGGTGTTCTCCGGGCGACCGGAATCGGGGATGCTCTGGCGGAGACGCTCGGGGATCTCGGCGTCCCGCTGATCCTCGCGGTGTTCCTCGCCGCCCTGGCTCTCCGGGTCGCCCAGGGGTCGGCCACGGTCGCTCTGACCACCGCAGCGGCTCTCATGGCACCCGCCGTGGCCGCGGCCGGTCTCTCCGGCGTGCAGCTCGCGGCGATCGTGCTGGCGACCGCGGCGGGGTCCGTGGCGGCGTCGCACGTCAACGATTCCGGGTTCTGGTTGGTCGGTCGACTCATGGGAATGGACCCCGCGACCACGCTGCGGACCTGGACCGTCAACCAGACGCTCATCGCCGTGATCGGGTTCGGTTGCGCGGTCGTCGTGTATCTGATCGGGGGGCACCTTGTTTAGGGACGCAGCCACGCCGGACCGCTCCGGGCAGGTGGACCGCACGGGAATCCGCCCCCCGGACCACGTCGTCGTGATGGGGGTGTCGGGGTGCGGAAAGACCACGGTGGCCCGCACATACGCGGACGCCTGCGGTCTCGAGATGGTCGACGCCGACGACTTCCACACCGGGGAGAACATCAGGAAGATGATGTCCGGTCAACCGCTCGACGACGCGGACCGGCGTCCGTGGCTTGTCGCGGTGCGGGACTGGATGTCCCGGCGTGCGGCATCAGGGGCGTCGACCGTCGTCGCCTGCTCGGCCCTCCGGCGGCCCTACCGGGAGGTCCTCTCCGAAGCGGAGGGGGCCGTCTGGTTCGTCCACCTCACCGTCGATCCCGAACTCACGAGACGACGTCTGGACGCGCGGACGGGACACTTCATGACATCGGCCCTGCTGAAATCGCAGCTGGAGACCCTCGAACCGTTGTCTGAGGGGGAGCCGGGGCTCACGATCGAGAATTCGGCCCCGGTCGAGGACGTCGTCGCCGTGATTCGCCGGGCCACGGGGCGTGTCCGCAACCCCGGGGCCTAGCCGCACACATGAGGAATCGGGCCCGGCCACCGTGTGGTGGCCGGGCCCGATTCCCGTCGGACGGATCCGGATCAGAGGGTGTCGCCGGTGCGCTGGCCCAGTTCGGCGTCGATGCGGAGGACTCCCGATCCGTCGTTGCC
Organism: Corynebacterium antarcticum; assembly: GCF_016595285.2. Lineage (NCBI taxonomy): Bacteria > Bacillati > Actinomycetota > Actinomycetes > Mycobacteriales > Corynebacteriaceae > Corynebacterium > Corynebacterium antarcticum. The sequence goes on along the minus strand of NZ_JAENIP020000001.1, from coordinate 934,362 downwards.
CGCGAGGCGCAGGCGGTCGAGGATCTCCTTGCAGGTCGCCTCTTCCTCGACCTGCTCGGCGAGGAAGGAGTCGAGCAGCGGACGGGAGTCGAGGTCGCCCTCCTCGGCGGCGAGGCGGGTGAGGTCGCGGATCATCCCGGAGACCTTCTGCTCGTGCTTCAGCGCGGCCTCGAAGGCGTCGGCGGCGGAACCGATCTTCAGGTCCGGGGCGCTGATGACACCGACGGTCGGGACGCAGTCGCGGTCCAGCATGTGGTCGGCGAAGCGCTGTGCGTGGACCATCTCCTCCTCGGACTGGGCCTTCATCCAGTCCCGCATCCCGGTGAGTCCGAGGCTGTCCAGGAGGTAGGACAGCTGGAGGTAGGTCATCGCGGCCTCCAGCTCGGCGGTGACCTGTTTGTTCATTTCCGTTTCAAGCTTCGTGTTGATTTTCATGTTTCTCATGGTAAGGCACTCCCTCAGGCTTCGCATGTAAGTAAAGCCCAGCTTAACTCGTATTTTTGGGTTTGGTATGGCTTAGTTTGGCACCGGACTCACGCCCGGAAGATGGCTCCGTCAGTTCCGTTAGGGTACCCCAGACAGGGGGGTTTTGAGGAGATGTTCGTCACTTTGCCTCCCGTATAAACGGCCTGCGTACCGAGGGTGTCGGAGGTTATACCATAGCAATTCTGATGCCGGGCATCCTCGACGTTCGCGACGATCTTACGCGCGCGGTGGAACGTGTGAGGCGGTGCTGTTGCAGATCCTGGAAACTCGCAGGTCAGGGCACCCTACGTGTTGTAAATCACACTTTTGGTCCGGGTGAAAAGGGTCTGGGCGGGTCCTGTGGGCCCGGACAGGGGGCGCCGATCCGCTGGGCGTGCGGCGCTGCCGGAGGGGTTGTGTGTCTCGGGGCGTCGAAGCGCGACCGCGTGTGGTCCGGGTGGTGTCGGGGCGGGAGGTCGTCAGCGGATCCTCCTGCTCACTTCCGTCTGCGTGGGGGCGGTGGGAGCGCGGGGTCTGCGGGGTGGTGTGGGTTTCGCGCACGATGTTGTCTCTCCCTGGTGTCGCGTACGGGGTCCCCGAAGCGGTATGGTCGATCCGGAACCGGTATCGCGGATGTCGTACCACCGAACTGTCGGGCCAGGCTGTCGCGATTGTGTCCCCGGAGGCCCCGTGGTGCGGTGTGTCCGTGTTGCGCCGGCAGAGAAGAAGATCCGTCAGCAAAGGAATGCACATGGCCCAGGACTGTCCCCCCTCCACACCGGCGCACCGAGAGAAGCATCCCGAGGCCCGTCCCTGCCCGATCGCCGCGATCAACTGGAACACGATCCCCGACGACAAGGACCTCGAGGTCTGGGACCGGTTGGTCGGCAACTTCTGGTTGCCCGAGAAGGTACCGCTGTCCAACGACATCAAGAGCTGGAACACCCTCAATGCGCTCGAGCAGCAGACCACCATGCGGGTGTTCACCGGACTGACGATGCTGGACACGATCCAGGGCACGGTCGGCGCGGTCTCGCTGATCCCGGATGCGCTCACCCCGCACGAGGAGGCGGTGTACACGAACATCGCATTCATGGAATCGGTCCACGCCAAGAGCTACTCCTCTATATTCATGACGCTGGCGTCGACCCAGGAGATCAACGACGCCTTCCGGTGGTCCGAGGAGAACGAGGCGCTGCAGAAGAAGGCCCGGATCATCCTCTCCTACTACGAGGGGGACAATCCGCTGAAGCGGAAGGTCGCCTCGACCCTCCTCGAGTCCTTCCTCTTCTATTCCGGGTTCTACCTCCCCATGTACTGGTCGAGCCACGCCAAGCTGACCAACACGGCGGACGTCATCAGGCTCATCATCCGGGACGAGGCCGTCCACGGCTACTACATCGGCTACAAGTACCAGAAGGGGCAGGAGCAGCTCACCCAGGCGGAGCGGGACGAGCTGAAGGAGTACACCTTCGATCTTCTCTACGACCTCTACGACAATGAGATCGGCTACACCGAGGACCTCTACGACGATCTCGGGTGGACCGAGGACGTCAAGCGCTTCCTCCGGTACAACGCCAACAAGGCCCTCAACAACCTCGGCTACGAGGCGCTCTTCCCGGCCGACGAGTGCCGGGTCTCGCCCTCCATTCTCTCGGCGCTCTCCCCGAACGCCGACGAGAACCACGACTTCTTCTCGGGTTCGGGTTCCTCCTATGTCATAGGTAAGGCGGAGTCGACGGAAGACGACGACTGGGACTTCTGACCGGTCCGCTGAAGGGGCCCCGCCACCGAGTGATCTCCGTGGCGGGGCCCCTTCGTTGTGTCGGGTGGTGCCATATGAGGGGGGAACCTCCTACCCTTGGAAGAGTGCCTACACCTTTAGCTCTAACCCGAGCGGGGGTGAAAAAGCACCTCCGAACTGAGGTAAAGGAAGGGTTTATCACACCTGTCACAAAGGTGTCCGAAGTCACAGACTGCTCCGTGGCTGCGAGGTTGGCACGCCACCCACCGGCTACGACGCGGGAAACGGTCGGGACCGACCCCCATAAAACCGGTGTGCGCTGGGGCATAGTGCTCTCCGGGCGGCTGGAACAGCCAGAACCGATCCTTTACTATCAAGTCAGCGTGAAACACAGGTGGTCCTGGCTGATCAGGGCCACTGCGTAGTCAGGAGGAACCAAATGACCGCTGTAGAGAAACGGAGCGACCAGGTCGTCGCTCCATCACGGCCGGCTCCGAAGGGAACCGGTCGAAAGGGCAGTCTTGCCTGGTTGATGCTAACCACCACGGACCACAAGCTTCTCGGCGTCATGTACATCATGATGTCCTTCAGCTTCTTCTTCCTGGGTGGCTTCATGGCTCTGCTCATCCGCGCAGAGCTGTTCTACCCCGGAATGCAGATCTTCTCCAACGAGCAGTTCAACCAGCTGTTCACCATGCACGGCACGGTGATGCTGCTGCTGTACGGAACCCCGGTCGTCTGGGGCTTCGCCAACTTCGTCATGCCGCTCCAGATCGGCGCGCCCGACGTCGCGTTCCCGCGGCTCAACGCGTTCGGCTTCTGGCTGACCACCGGTGGCGGAATCATCATGCTGTCCGGTTTCGCGACCCCCGGTGGCGCCGCCGACTTCGGCTGGACGATGTACTCGCCGCTGTCCGACGCCGCGCATTCGCCCGGTATCGGGGCGGACATGTGGATCGTCGGCGTCGGCGCCGGCGGTGTCGGTACGATTCTGTCGGCCGTCAACATGATCACCACCATCCTGTGCCTCCGCGCACCCGGTATGACCATGTTCCGCCTCCCGGTCTTCACCTGGACCATCTTCGTCACCTCGATCCTGGCCCTGATGATCTTCCCGATGCTCACCGCAGCCGCACTCGGTGTCCTCTACGACCGTAAGCTCGGAGGCCACATCTACGATCCGGCCAACGGCGGAGCCATCCTCTGGCAGCACCTCTTCTGGTTCTTCGGTCACCCGGAGGTCTACGTCCTGGCGTTGCCGTTCTTCGGGATCATCTCCGAGGTCATCCCGGTGTTCTCCCGCAAGCCCGTCTTCGGTTACGCCGGCCTCGTGTTCGCGACGCTGTCCATCGCCGCCCTCTCCATGGCGGTCTGGGCGCACCACATGTTCGTCACCGGCGCTGTCCTACTGCCGTTCTTCTCCTTCATGACGTTCCTCATCTCGGTGCCCACCGGCGTGAAGTTCTTCAACTGGGTGGGCACGATGTGGCGCGGACACATGACCTGGGAGACGCCGATGATCTTCGCCTTCGGCTTCCTGGTGACGTTCCTCTTCGGTGGTCTGACGGGCATCATGCTCGCCTCGCCGCCGCTGGACTTCCACATCTCCGACACGTACTTCGTCGTGGCCCACTTCCACTACACGCTGTTCGGCACCATCGTGTTCGCGTCCTACGCGGGTGTGTACTTCTGGTTCCCGAAGATGACGGGCCGGATGCTCAACGAGCGCCTCGGCAAGATCCACTTCTGGCTGACGTTCATCGGCTTCCACGGCACCTTCCTCATCCAGCACTGGGTGGGCAACATGGGCATGCCGCGCCGCTACGCCGACTATCTCGAGAGCGACGGCTTCACCATCTACAACCAGATCTCCACGGTGTTCGCCTTCATCCTGGGTCTGTCCGTGATCCCGTTCATCTGGAACGTGTTCAAGTCCTGGCGCTACGGCGAGATCGTCACCGTCGATGATCCCTGGGGCTACGGAAACTCCCTCGAGTGGGCCACCAGCTGCCCGCCCCCGCGCCACAACTTCACCTCGCTGCCGCGTATCCGGTCCGAGCGCCCCGCGTTCGAGCTGCACTACCCGCACATGGTTGAGCGCATGCGCGCGGAGGCACACGTGGGTCGCCCCGCCGGTGACTCGCCGGTGCTGGAGAAGACCAGGTAGGTCGACCCGGTACGAAGCGGTCAGACTGGATCGACCGAAAGGTCTGACCACCGAATGACATACGCACCATCACCCCCGCAGGAACCCAGGTTCCCGCGGGGGTGATGTCTTTCCGTGGCGTGCGACATGGAACAATGGGCTCGTGAGCCAGACAAACCAGACCGCCCGTACCGCCGCCCCCGCCGTCCAGGACATCACGGTGACCCTTCCCCCGGGGTCCGTCCCGGCGGTCGTGACCGTCGTCGGTCGTGACCGTCCGGGTGTCTCCGCGGCCTTCTTCCGCGTGTTGGCCGCCCACCGGGTCCAGGTGCTCGACGTCGAGCAGTCACTGTTCCGGGGTCGACTGAACCTCGCGGCCTTCGTCGGCTGCAGCCCCGACGACCTGGAGGTCCTCACCGAGGGACTCTCGGGGACCCTCCGCTCCTACGGACAGACCGTCACCGTCGAGGTTCAGGATTCGCTCCGCTCGACCAGGGCTCTGTCGACGCACGCGGTCGTCATCCTCGGCAATCCCGTCACCGCCCAACACATCTCCCGCATCGGCCAGACCCTCGCCGACTACGGGGCGAACATCGACACCATCCGGGGAATCTCGGACTATCCCGTCACCGGCCTGGAACTCAAGGTCACCGTCGCCGATCCGAAGCCCGGTGGCGGTGTCGCCCTCCGTAAGGCCCTGGCGACCCTGACCCAGGAGATCGGCGTCGACATCGCCATCGAACGGGCCGGGCTCGTCCGCTACGCGAAGAACCTCATCTGCTTCGACTGCGACTCCACGCTGATCACCGGTGAGGTCATCGAGATGCTCGCGGCACACGCGGGTAAGGAGGAGGAGGTCGCCGAGGTGACGGCCCGCGCGATGCGTGGGGAGATCGACTTCGAGGAATCCCTCAGGGAGCGTGTCGCGGTTCTGGCGGGACTCGACGCCTCCGTCATCGACGATGTCGCCCGCGACATCGTCCTGACCCCGGGTGCCCGCACGACCATCCGCACACTGCAGCGCATGGGTTACAAGACGGCGGTCGTTTCGGGAGGTTTCATCCAGGTGCTCGAGGGACTCGCCGCGGACCTCGAGCTCGACTACGTCCGCGCCAACACCCTCGAGATCGCGGACGGCAAACTCACCGGCCGCGTCATCGGCAAGATCGTCGACCGCGCGGCGAAGGCCGAGTTCCTCGCGGAGTTCGCCGCCGATTCGGGCCTCGGCCTGCACCAGACCGTCGCCGTCGGTGACGGGGCCAACGACATCGACATGCTGTCCGCCGCCGGCCTCGGCATCGCGTTCAACGCGAAGCCCGCGCTCCGTGAGGTCGCCGACGCGGCCGTCAACCATCCGTTCCTGGACGAGGTCCTGCACATCATGGGCATATCCCGCGAGGAGATCGACGAGGCCGGACTGTCCGACGGCTCACTGCGCCGGGTACCGCTGCACTGACCGGCGGGCTGGATGAGGCGAGCCTCACCGGATACCATGGGCACAGGCCCCGGGCCAGGGGCCGTATCCGTGCCGGCACGCGTCTGCGGCGGGCGCGGCAGTCAGACCTCCGCGCGTCGGAGGACGATCAGGGAGACGACACCCTCTTTTTCGTGCCGGGTTCAGTTCGGCGGACGGTACGGGCAGCGCCGCGGATCCCGGGGAACGGGGAACCGCGACGTCGTCCCACTTCCGAAAGGACACCGGCAGCAAAATGACCCAGTCTTCCGCACACCCCGAGAAGAAGAAACCCGCGAAGAAGAAGGGCGGCAACGCCGGCTGGGTCCCCGACCAGCACGGCGCGTGGGTGATGGTGATCATCCCGCTGGTGGTGGGGATCAGCGTCGCCCGACCCGCACTGATCCACCTCCCGCTCGCCGTGGCCTGGTTCGTCGGCTACTTCGCCTTCTTCGCCGCCGGTCTCTGGATGAAGGCCCGCGGCCCCCGCAAACAGCGCTACGTCCCGCCCCTGGTCACCTACGGCGTCATCTGCGTGATCGCCTCGGCCGTGGTAATCGCGATGAGACCGACGATCCTCATCTTCGCGCTGGTCTTCGGGCCGCTCGTCGCTGTCGCGGTCTGGGAGGCGTGGAACAGGCGTCCCCGGTCCCTCGTGTCCGGGGAGTCCACCGTGCTCGCGAGCTGCGCGATGATCCCGGTCACCGCCTGGGCCGCCGGTGACCCCATGACGACGCGCCTGTGGGTGTCCACCGCGGTGATCGCCCTCTACTTCTGCGGCACCATCCCCTACGTCAAGACACTGATCCGGAAACGCGGGGACCGGACCTGGTTCATCGGCTCCGTGGCCTATCATCTCGCCGCCGCCATCGCGGTGACCGTGCTCGCTGCGACCGGACTGGTGACCTGGCTCGCCGTGCCGGTGTTCCTCGTCGTCGCCCTGCGCGCCTGGTGGATGCCCTGGCAGGCCGCACGCCGCGGTACGCCGTGGCGCCCGCGCACCGTCGGATTCGGCGAGATGGCCGTGACCGTTCTCGTCCTTGTCGCGGCGTTGGTGCCTCCGGGCGCGGTGTAGCCACCCCGCCGATCGTCCCGCGCCACCTCCCGGTAGGGGTGCCCCCTGGAAATTGAGGGGTTGTTTCGGCTGGTGAGAGTCGTAGGCTCGATGGAGGTCCCGGTACTCAGCGGTTCTTCGTGTGGAGAACCGGCGTCCGCCCGGCGGACGGAGACTGTCGAAGGGCCTGTTGCTCCGGCCGCGATGCTCTGATCCCGGAGGTGGGAATCTTCATGTCCTCTGTTCGCTTCACCCGGTTGGCCGCGTTGGCGTGTGTCCTGGTGCTCCCGGTTCCGCTGGTCAACGCCTGTGGCGGGACCGATCCGCTGCCGTCCGGCACCGTGGAGTCCACCCCCACCACCGGATCGTCGACGGTGGCCTCCGAAACGACCACAGATGCCGCGGGTATTCCCGTCATCCTGATCTACGACGCCTCGAGCAGCATGCTCACGGACGACGCCGGTGGTGCGACGAGGCTGGATGCCGCGGAGCAGGCGTCCCTCGCGTTGCTCGATGTCCTGGAGGACGACACCCCACTGTCGCTCATAACGTTCGGTGACACCGTCCCCGACAGTGTGGGCGATGCGTCCGCGGAGGGGCTGGCGAAGGCCTGCGCCGATGTCACGACCCATTTTCCGTTGGGCACCGGGCAGCGTGACGAGGCGCGGGACGTGATCGTGAATGTCGGGGCCCGGGGTTACACGCCGTTGAAGCTGGCTCTCGAGCAGGCCGAACGGCAGCTCCCCTCGACCGGGGAGGCGACGATCGTGCTGCTGTCGGACGGGGAGGACACCTGTGGGGCCGGCGACCCGGTCGAAATCGCCCGTGGCATCCGGGCGGAGCACCCCGAGGTGACGGTGAATACCGTGGGCCTGAAGACCAGCAACCGGCAGCTGATCGACATCGCCGGGGCCGGCGGGGGAACGTTCGTCACCGCGGACAACATCGCCCAGTTGGTCGCGAGGTTGTCCGCCGCGCGCTCGGCGACGACACTGCGTGAGCGGTTGAGCGATTCGGGGGTCTACGGGATCGGGCTCGGGACGGCGATCACCGACATCCGGGCGGAGTACGCTGATTTCCCGCCGTTGTCGGAGGGGTCCCCCGATGGCGATCTGGTGGTGATCGTGTGGCGGAACTGCCGCTGGTACTTCAACGGTGAGGGCGCGCTGATCGCCATCGCGCTGATCGGTGACTCGGTGACGGTCGACGGACTCGGCGCGGGAAGTCCGCTGCGGCGCGCCACCGAACTGTTCGGCGATCCGGTGGCGAGGGAGCGTGTCCGGGGCGATCTGTGGCGGGTCTGGTATCCCGCCAGTGGCGGGTTGTACTGGAAGATCACGTTCACGGGCGATGGCGGCGGTACAACCGGGACGATCACCGTGATCGAGTTGTGCGCCTGCACACCGCCGGTCGAGGCTCCCCCGGCCCGGGAGACGATGGTGGTCAGCTTCGACGGCTACGGTCCCCTGAAACTGGGGATGAGCGCGAGCACACTGGACGGTCCGGGGGTTTCGCGGACCAAGGCGGTCCCGGAAAGTGCTACCGCTGGGAAGGAGTGCTCCCGGAATCCCCGGACGTCGGTTTCATCGCACGGGAGGGGGAGATCATCACCGTTTCCGTGGTGAGCACCCGGCGCCCCCTCCCCGGGGAGTGGGCGACCGACCGCGGTGTCGCCATCGGGGACACCGCCGGCGAGCTGCGTGCCGCGTATCCGGATCTGCAGGGCTGGCAGGAACCGAACTTCATCAACGGGCCCGGTCAATACAATGTCTGGAGCACCGACAGCCGGGGCCGGTCGATCGTGTTCCAGCTGAGCGTCGACGGACAGACGGAGGCCCGGCCGATGCCGGACAACGCGGTGATCTTCAACCTGTTCGTCACGTCTGCCCCCGCCACCGATCCCGTGGGCTTCCGCGGTGAAGCGCTCCACATGCGCGGGTGCGACTGATCCTCTCCGGGGTCGGGGTGATCCCGGTGACCGGGAGCGGGTTCCGGACCCGCTTGATGGTCCCCGGGCCTGCGGCTAGTGTCGGTGTGCGTCGACACAATCGCCGATGGTCGCCCCGGTGCCTCCGGGCCGAGAGAGAATGCCGAGGAACGATGAACGCGTACCGCGATGACCGGGAGGAGACCGGAAATCATCCGGCGCAGAGCTGGTGGAACCGGCTCCGAAAGGGACAGCGCATCTTCGCCGTGTCGATGGCCGGGTACTTCGCGCTCCTGGTGCTCGCACTCGTCGTCGTCACGGGCTCCGCGCCGTTCGCCCGCGAGCTCGCGTTGATCCTCATCGTCACAGGCGTCCTGATCGTTCTCGGCGGGGTGACGGCCATGTGTACGGACCAGGACGAGTTCGAGTTCGGCATAACACTCCGGGCGTTGGCGATAGCCTTCGCGGGTGGTTCCGCGGTCACCTTCGGCTACGGCTGCGCACAGGTGTTCCTCGGTGCGCCTGACATCAACTACATGTTCGTCTGGCCGGTCTACGCGACAGTCTGGGCCATCGCGGCCGCGGTGCTGAACCTCCGGCACGGCATCTGGTCGAGGTAGATCGACCGGCACCGCGCCCCGTGGAGGAGTCACGGGTGCAAGGTACAGGGATCAGTGTCCCCGGTCGGCGGCCAGCAGGGAGTAGTGGGCGGTGTCGACGTACCCGCCACGGTGGATGGCGGCCTGCCGCTTGATCCCCTCGAAGGTGAACCCGCACCGCTCCGCGACCGACCTGGAGCGCACGTTGTCGGCGATGGTGCTCAGCTCGATGCGGTGGGTACCGTGCGCCAGTGCGTGATCGGCCACGAGGTCGAGCGCGCGGGGCATGATGCCGCGGCCCCGCGCCCACGGGGCCGTCGCGTAGCTGACCGAGACCGAACCGACCGCCGCATCGGTGAGCCGCAGCGAGATGTTCCCGGCGTAGTGCCCGGGATCGCCGGTCAGCTCGATGGCCCAGAACACCAGGTCCGGGTGGTCCGCGCAGGACCGGAGGTACTCGGCGGCCATGTCGCGGGTGTAGTTCCCGGGAACGGAGGTGAAGTTCACCGAGAGCGGATCGACGGCGGTGTCGTAGACGTCGTCGACGTCCCCCGCGCAGGGGCGACGCAGGCGGATCACGCCGTCGCTCAGGGTGTCGAGGGGAATGGGCCAGGTCATCTCGTCCATGTCCACAGCTTATCCACGGGCACGGAGACGCGCCGGGCGGTGTTCCCGCGGGCATCCACCGGCGGCCCGGGACTCGGTGGATCGGCGCTCAGACCTCGACCCGCAGTGTGGGGAGCAGCTGCCGCTGCACCTTTCCCGCCGCCGAGCGTGGAAGGGCGTCAACGAACTCGACCGCACGGATCCGCTCGTGGGGAGCGGTCCGTGCGGCGACATGGTCCATCACGGCCCAGGGATCGATCCGTGCGTCCTCGGCCACCACGATGAACGCCACCGGGCACTCGTCGCCGTCGGTGGTGTATCCCCGGGTGACCACGCAGTCCGTGACCGCGGGGAGGGCGGTGACGATGTGCTCCAGCCTGGAGGGGGAGACCTGGAAACCACGCGAATTGATCACGTCGCCGATCCGGTCGATGATGCGGACCCCGCCGCCGGCGTCGCGCTCCGCCCAGTCCCCGGTCCGCAGCCAACCGTCCCGGAACCGGTCCGCGGTCCGCTCCGGGTCATCCAGATAGCCGGCCATGATCTGCGGACCGCGGACCCACAGCTCGCCCGCGGCACCGGCGTCGACGTCCGCACCGGTCACCGGATCGACGATGCGGTCCGCGGTGTCCGGGAGCGGGTGCCCGATCGTGTCGGGAGGGCAGTCCGGGTCGACGGCGAGGTGGGTGACCGGTGACGCTTCCGTCAGCCCGTACCCCTGGATCACCCGTGCTCCGGTCCGCTTCCGGACCTCCGCGGCGACCTCCGGGTCCAACGCGGCGGCTCCGTTGATGACGGTGCGCAGCGCGCCGAAGTCCACCTCCGCGGCGAGCGGGTGGCGCGCCATGAGCCGGCCGAGCGGGGGAGCGATGAACGAGAGCACGACGCCGTACGCGCCGTGGCCCCGCAGGAAGCGTTCCGCGTCGAAGGGCTCGGCGATGATGTGGCCGCGCAGTAGCAGCGGGGCGTTGAGCAGGGACGTCATCCCGTAGGCGTGGGTGAACGGGAGCACCGACATGCACGCCTCGCCCGCCTCCAGCGGCAGGACCGTGGCGAACTGCATGGTGTTCGCCACGATGTTCCGGTGGGTCAACCGGATCGCCTTGGGTCGCGCCGTCGTCCCGGAGGTGAAGGGGAGCACCGCCACGGAGTCCGGGTCCACGGGGCGGGGCCGGACCACGCTGCCCCGCGCCGTGCACAGCTCCGCCGCGGTGTCGGCGTCGATGAGCAGAACGGCACCCGAGCGCCGGATCTGCCACTCCCGGTCCTCCGGTGTGACCTGCACTCCGACGGGTACGACCGTGGCACCGAGCGACAGCACCGCATGGAACGCGACCGCGAACCCGATCCCGTTGGGCACCTGCACCGCGACGCGGTCACCGGCGCGGACACCGCGGTCCACGAGTGCGCCGGCCGCGGCCGCCACCTCCCGGGCGAGCTGCCGGTACGTCACCGTGCGCCGCGGATCCGTGATCGCCGGGGTATCTGGGAGATCATCGGTGAACAGGAGCCCGGGCAGGGAACAGTCCGGGTAGATCACCGGGCCACCAGCCTCTCCAGGGCGCCGCGCACGACCTTCGGATCCGAGGTGTGCCAGAACGGGGGCATCGAGTTGAGCAGGAAGGAACCGTAGCGGCGGGTCACCAGGCGGTTGTCCAGCACGGCGACGACCCCGCGATCGTCGGTGCGGCGCAGCAGCCGGCCGGCGCCCTGCGCCATGAGCAGCGCGGCGTGGCTCGCGGCGACCTCCATGAACCCGTTCCGCCCGTCCGCGTCCGCGGCCTCCTTCCGGGCCTGCAGCAGCGGATCGTCGGGCCGGGGGAAGGGGATCCGGTCGATGATGACCAGCGAACACGTGCGTCCCGGGACATCGACGCCCTGCCACAGCGACAGGGTGCCGAACAGGCAGGTGTTCTCGCTCTTCGCGAACCGCTCCACCAGCGCGCCCGTGCCGTCGTCACCCTGGCAGAGGATGTCGAAGGGCAGGCGCATCCGCATCGCCTGCGTGGCCTGTTCCGCGGCGCGCCGGGAGGAGAACAGCCCCAGGGTCCGTCCGCCCGCGGCGGTGATCAGTTCCGCGATCTCGTCGAGCGTCTGCTCCGGTAGCCCGTCCCGGCCCGGATCGGGAAGATCGCGGGCGGTGTAGAGGATCGCGGCCTTCGCCGGGTCGAAGGGGGTGCCGGCGTCGAGGCTGTCGTAGGAGCCGCGGGCGAGGCCCCAGGCGGCGGCCATCGCATCGAAACGCCCGCCGAGCGTCAACGTGGCGGAGGTCAGGATCACCGTCTGCTCGGCGAACAGTCGTGAGGCGAGGAGACCCGCGACGGACAGCGGAGCGACCCGGAGGGTGTCGCCACGCCGGTCGTCCCGGTTCAGCCACACCACGTCCTGCTGCTTCGCCGGGTCTCCGGTGGCGAAGACCTCCAGCACCCGGACGATCGAGTCGTGCGTCTCCTGCAGCGCCGTCGCCACGGACTGGCGTTCGGCCGCGGTGGTCGGATCGTTGGCGACCTCTCCGTCGGGGCTCCGCGCGATCGACTGCCGCAGCGACCACAACGCGTCACGCAGCGCGGTGAACAGTGACGTCGCGGATGGGTCGATCACGTTCCACCTGCCCTCGGGCATCGCGGCGGACAGCTTCTCCCAGTCGCCCGCGAGTGCGCTGACCTTCTCGTCGCGTCCCTCCGCGCCGAGCTTCCCCGAGCGCTTGGCCAGCAGGGTCAACGCCGGGCCGGAGATCTCCGCCGTCGCCACCGCGGTGATCCGCCCGTCCAGCTCGTGGGCCTCATCGATGACAACGACATCGTGCTCGGGCAGGATCGTTCCCTCCGACAGGGCATCGATCGCGAGCAGCGCGTGGTTGGTCACCACGACGTCGACGTCCTGGGCCTTCCTCCGGGCGGACTCCGCGAAGCAGTCCTCCCCGTGCGGACAGCGGTTCGCCCCGAGGCACTCCCGGGCCGTGACACTCACCTGCTTCCAGGCGAGATCGGGGACACCCGGATCCAGGGAATCCCGGTCGCCGCTCTCCGTCTCCTGCGCCCACTCGTTCAGCCGCACGATGTGCCGACCCATCCAGGAGAGATCCGCCTCGTCGATCAGCGCCTCCTCCGAGGCCTCCGGCTGGCTGATCTTGTTCAGGCACAGGTAGTTCGAGCGGCCCTTCAGGATCGCGAAGGTGGGGCGTCTGCCCATCACCGGCTCCAGCGCGTCCGCCAGGCGGGGGAGATCGCGCTCGACCAGCTGCCGCTGCAGCGCGATCGTCGCCGTGGACACCACCACGGTGGTGCCCGTGGCCTGCGCGTGCGCCAGCGCCGGAATGAGGTACGCCAGTGATTTACCCGTACCGGTGCCGGCCTGCACCGCCAGGTGCCTCTCCTCCCGCATGGCCTTCGTCACGGCGTTCAGCATCGCGACCTGGCCGGGGCGCGTGATGCCACCGATCGCGGACACCGCCGTTCCGAGGAGCTGACCGGTGTCGGGGGAGAGTGCGGCTTCGGGCATGGATCCTTCCCGCAGGGGGTCGATGAGTCAGAGGTGCACTTCCGGAGCTGCCGGGAACCGGGCTGGTTGCGGCTGCGTGGAATGGGCTGCCCTGCAGTCTAACCCCCGGCCGGCCGGGGCACGGCGCCGTGCCGGGGACAGCCTGCACCGACGGTGCACGATCCCCGGACCCGTGCGGGAGGAGTGGACCGGGGACCGGGGGCCGTACGACGGTCGGGCGAGAGGAAAGCCCCGGAACGCTGGCGCGGTCCGGGGCCGTGAGGCTGGGGCGGGAATCAGAATCCGACGAAGCGGGCGCTGAGGGCGGGCTCGTCCCGGGACAGGGCGAGGCCCTCCCACGGGAGGGTGACCAGCTGGGCGGCCAGGTGCTCGCGGGCCTCGTTCAGCGTCGGGAGGCCGTCCACCGGCCTGCCGTCCCGGATCATCGGGATGGTCAGCTCGCGGGCGGTCAGCGTACCGGTGTCCGGAGTCTCCGCGTCGATCGGCAGCACGATCTCCTCGACGGCGGTCCCGGTGTCGCGGTGCGTGCGCAGCGCGCGCTTCGCGCCGCCACGGCTGGCCTTGTTGCGGGAACGCTTGGCGACGGGCTTGCCGTCGACCTCGACCAGCTTGTACACCATGCCCGCAGTCGGGGCACCCGAACCTGTGACCACCGAGGTGCCCACGCCGTAGATGTCCACCGGGTCGCCGGACAGGCCGGCGATCGCGAATTCATCCAGGTCGGAGGAGACGACGATCTTGGTGTTGTGGTTTCCGAGGGCGTCGAGCTGGCGCCGGACCTGCCTGGTCAGCATGCCCAGATCGCCCGAGTCGATCCGGACCGCGCCGAGCTTGGGGCCGCCGACCCGCACCGCGGTCTCGACGCCGTTGGTGATGTCGTAGGTGTCCACCAGGAGGGTGGTGCCCACACCGAGGGAATCTATCTGGGCCCGGAACGCGGCCTCCTCGTTCGCGCTCCCGTCCTCGTTGACGTGCAGGAGCGTCCAGGAGTGGGCGGCGGTGCCGCCGGCCGGGATCCCGTAGCGGAACGCCGCCTCGAGGTTGGAGGTCGAGTGGAAGCCGGCCAGATACGCGGCGCGCGAGGAGGCGACGGCGGCGTACTCGTGGGTCCGGCGGGAACCCATCTCGATGATCTTCCGGCCGTTGGCGGCGGTGACCATGCGGGCCGCGGCGGACGCGACGGCGGAGTCCGCGTTCATGATGGAGAGGACGACCGTCTCCAGGAGGACGCACTCGGCGAAGGTGCCGCGGACGGTGAGGATCGGGGAGTGCGGGAAGTAGAGCTCGCCCTCCCGGTAGCCGTCGATCCGGCCCGAGAAACGGTAGTTCCTCAGGTACTCCAGGGTGCGTTCGTCGAGGAAGTCGAGTGACGCCAGCTGCTCGTCGGTGAAGACGAAGTCCTGCACCGCGCGGAGGACGCGTTCGGTTCCGGCGACGACACCGTAGCGGCGCTCGTTGGGCAGCCGGCGGGCGAAGACCTCGAAGGCGCACTCGCGGTCGGCGGTTCCGTCACGCAGCGACGCCTGCAGCATCGTCAGCTCGTACATGTCCGTCAGCAGGGCGCTGGAGCGGTGGTTGTCTCTTGATTCCGGGGTGATGTGATTCACGCGCTCCACTGTAGTCCCATAGTTTCGGGCACCGACAGCACCGGTACTTTCCGGGGGAACACCGGTGCGCCGCCGCGACCGGGGTGGTCCCGCATGTCCGAACGGAAACGGATAGTCTTGTGGACATGAGTTCGCCCACACCGGTACCAGTAGAGACGGAGAACGTCGACGTCCTCACGAGTGAGAACCTGCCCTGGATGTGCATCGTCTGGGACGACCCGGTCAATCTCATGAGCTACGTCACCTACGTGTTCGAGACGGTGCTCGGCTACGACCGCAAACGCGCGACGGAGCTGATGATGCAGGTCCACACCGAGGGCAAGGCCGTCGTCTCCTCGGGGGAGAAGGACAAGGTGGAGGCGGACGTGAAGAAGCTGCACACCGCCGGTCTCTGGGCGACGATGCAGCAGGCCGGCTGAGAGGGGGAGACTGAACGACATGGAACCCTGGAAACGCAGGAAGGGCCTGATCCGCGGTCGGGCCAGATTCACCGCCACGTTCGACCCCATGGAGCGGGAGGTCCTCGGTGACCTCGCCGCCACCGTGGCGGAGGCACTGATCCGCCGGGCGCAGTCCGCCCCGAAGGACGAACTCGCGGAGCTCACCGGAATGCCCAGCGGGCACAGGGAAGCCCCCGAGGATCCGGCGCTGCGCCGGCTCCTCCCCGATTTCGAACGCGCCGGTGACGAGGAGTACGAGGGGGACAACTCCCTGCTCCGGAGCCTCCACGAGAACGACATCTGCCGGGGCAAGCTCGAGAACCTCCAGGTGATCAGTGAAGCACTCGGACCGGACGGCAATGTCGCGGTCGTCGTGCCCGAATCCGAGGTCGACGCCTGGATCACCGGGCTGAACGACATCCGCCTCTACGTCGCCTCCGGGGACGTCAACGGGGAGGCCGCGGAGGAGGAGCGCGCCGCGCTCGTCGAATGGCTGGCGTTCAACCAGGATTCCCTGCTCGCCGCCCTGATGGGGTGACCCCGCCGCAGGCGGGAGAATCCGACGTGACTCACGAATGATGAGGAAATGACGTGCCCAGGTACCCCGACCGTTCCGCCTTCCACATCCCCGACCCGGGGGCGCCGTTCCCCTCCGGTCTCCCCGCGTCGGTGCCGTCCGCCCCGTCCCCGGTGGCTGCGGGGCGGGCGCGGCTCCGCACGTCGGTGCGTCTCACCCTCGGCTGGGTGATCGCGATCTGGGTCGTGTTCCTGCTCAACATCCTCAGCGGGGACCACCTCAACTCCTTCGGGATCCATCCGCTGGACCCCGCGTTCCTGCCCGCGATCCTCAGCTCCCCGTTCCTGCACGCCGGGTTCGGCCACATCACGGGAAACACGACCATCGGGGTCGTCGCCGCGTTCCTCATCGGGCTCTCCGGGAGGAGAACCTTCTTCGAGGTCACGGCGATCTGCATGATCATCGGCGGCTTGGGCACCTGGCTTCTCGGGGGAGTCGGGACGAACCACATCGGCGCCTCGGGGCTGGTGTACGGCTGGATGAGCTACCTCATGGTCCGCGGCTTCTACAACCGCTCCCTCGGGCAGATCCTCGTCGGCGTCATTCTCGTGTTCTCCTTCTCCGGCATGATCTACGGTTTCCTGCCGCAGGCGGGACTGTCCTGGCAGGGGCACCTCTTCGGCGCGGTCGGTGGGGTGGTCGCCGGTGCGACCATCAGATCCGACGATCCGGTCCGGCGCCCACCGCGCGCGGGGAGCGGGCTGTCATGAGGAGACTGACGGGGCTGCTCGTGTGCGCGTCGGTGCTGTCCGCCTGCACGATCCCCACGGACGGCGGGAGCAGGGACGGGGACGACGACCAGCGTCCCCCGGTGTCGACGGGGGCCTCGCCGTGGGTCACCGGCACCACGTCACAGCTCGTGCCCGGGGCCCGGGAACTGCAGCGCGTGGCGGACGAGATCGCCGCCGCCGCGGTCGCGGACGGCCCTGTGGGCGTCGCGCTCGCCGACGGGCACGCCGTCGCGGAGTCGGGATCGGTCACCGTCGGCCCGGCCTGGTCCACCGTGAAGGTGCCGGTGTCCATGGCGGTCCTGTACCGCGGCACCGGGACCGTGGAGACCGTCGACCGGGCGATCACGGTGAGCGACAACGCCGCCCTGGACACACTGTGGTACTCCCTCGGCGGTGGGGCCGACGCTGCGGCGGCCACCGAAGAGATCCTCCGGAAGGCCGGTGATGAAACCACGGTCCCTCCGGAGATCACCAGGCCCGGGTTCTCCGCCGCGGGTCAGACCGCCTGGGCCCTCGCCGACCAGGCACGGTTCGCCCACCAGATGACCTGCATCCCGGGGGCCGGCGCTGTACTGACCGCGATGAATCAGATCACCGAAGCGCAGTCCTACGGACTCGGACGGATTCCGGGCCTCCCGTTCAAGGGCGGGTGGGGGCCGGACGACTCCGGCGACTACCTGGTCCGGCAGTTCGGTGTCCTGCAGACCCCGGACGGGGAGGTCGGCGTCGCGCTGGCGGTGCGACCCGGAGACGGCACCTACGACACCGGGCGGGCGATGCTCGACCGGATGGCAGGCACGCTGCAGACGGCGATCGACGACGGCGGCTTCACCGGTGCCGCCGCGTGTGTACCCGAGCCCTACCCCGAAGCGGCGCCGGTACCCGACGACGCGGAACCGCGCTGACGGTTCCGCCCGACGGTGGGGACGGTGGACTTCGCGCTGACCCGGTGGAACCCGGACACGGCGCCCCGTGCCCACCGCGGTGGAGAGCGGCCCGGTTCCCGCGCGGGGTGTGCCGGATAGGATCGGGGACGTGAGTACTCCGGAACCCCCAGCAGACGAGAAGGTCCGTGCCGAGATCCCCCCGACGGCGGATTCACCGATCGGCATCTTCGACTCCGGTGTCGGCGGGCTGACGGTCGCCCGGACCATCGTCGATCAGCTCCCGAGCGAATCGATGATCTACATCGGGGACACGGGCAACGGCCCCTACGGTCCACTGCCCATCCGCCGGGTCCGGGAACACTCCATGGCCGTCGCGGACGAACTGGTCCGCCGCGGGTGCAAGATGATCGTCATCGCCTGCAACACCGCCACCTCCGCCTTCCTCCGCGACGCCCGGGAGCGCTACGAGATCCCGGTCATCGGTGTGATCCTGCCCGCGGTGCGGCGCGCGGTCTCGACGACCCGCAACGGCCGCATCGGTGTCATCGGTACCGTCGGGACGATCAGTTCCGGCGCCTACCAGGAACTGTTCGCCGCCTCCCCGTCCGTCGAGTGCTTCGCCACCGCCTGCCCGAGCTTCGTCGACTTCGTGGAGCGCGGCATCACATCCGGGCGGCAGATCCTCGGCGTCGCTCAGGCTTACGTCGAACCCCTGCAGGCGGCGGGCGTCGACACCCTCGTCCTGGGATGCACGCACTATCCCCTACTGAGTGGCGTCATACAGTTGGCCATGGGGGAGCACGTGACCTTGGTGTCATCCGCCGAGGAAACCGCCAAGGACGTGTTGCGGACCCTGAGCCAGATGAATCTGCTCGCGGAGCCCGGAACGCCGTCCCGCACCTTCGAATCCACCGGCGATCCGCGCCTGTTCACGCAGCTGGCGGGCCGTTTCCTGGGGCCTGATGTGACACAGGTGAGTCACCTCGACGGACTGTAATCCGCGCCGGACACGACACGGTTTCAGGTTGAGAGATACCCATGTGGCCCCGAGTCATGGCACAGTGATTCCTATGAAGTTGACCATCCTCGGGTGCACCGGAAGTCTGGGAGCACCAAAAGGGCCCGCTTCCGGGTACCTCCTGCGTGGGGCCCGCGGACCAGCGGTGATCATGGACTTCGGCCCGGGCACCCTCGCGGCACTGCAGCGGGTGCAGGATCCGGCGGACGCCCACGTGATGTTCTCGCACCTGCACGCGGACCACTGCATGGACTTTCCCTCCCTCATGGTGTGGCGTCGCTACCACCCCGCATCCGCCGCCCCCGCACGTAACCTGTGCTGCGGTCCCGTCGACCTCCCGGCCCGGATGGGGCGGCTCTCCGCCGACATCGAGGGCGAGGTGGACGACATGTCCGATTCCTTCGCTTTCGTGCCGTGGCGGGACGGTGAGCCGGAGACCGTCGCCGACTTCACCGTGACCCCGTTCTCCGTGGTGCACCCCATCGAGGCCTACGGGCTGCGTGTCGAGGAACCCGCGACCGGTCGTGTCCTCGCGTACTCCGGGGACACCGGGTGGTGCGACAACCTCGTTGAGCTGGCGCGCGGTGCTGACGTGTTCCTGTGTGAGGCGACCTGGGGTGACGAATCCGCCGGAAAGCCGGAGGCCATGCACATCTCCGGACAGGAGGCGGGACGGGCGGCGCGGCTCGCGGGCGTGCGCCGGCTCGTTCTCGTCCACATCCCCCCGTGGGTCGACGACGAGGCCACCGTCGAAGCTGCCCGGTCCGAGTTCGACGGCGAGATCATTCTGGGACGTGCCGGGATGGAACTGGACATCTAGCCCCGACCGGAGTGCCTCACCGCCTCCTGATCCGACTGGACCGAGATCCTGAAGAAACCCCGCTGTGCGGGGTTTCTTTTGTGTGGGCGGAGGATGTGGCCATGGACACTGATGAAAAAGTTTTCCAATAGCTGTGGAACAGGCTACTTTATCGGTAATCATTGTCTATAAGTCCTGGAGTTGGTCATGCACCTGAGAAACCGGACACTGGCGATCGCCTTTGCGTCCGCGCTGCCGCTTGCCCTGATGTCCCCCGCACTCGTGAGTGCTGAGGAGCTCCCCCGGGAGAGTGTGGTGGAGAATCCCGTGAACACGGAAACCGAAGCGGTTGAAACCGCTGAACCAACGGAAAAGCCTGCGGAGACGGATACTTCCCCCGCATCGGGACATGATCATGACCACGGGAATCACGACCACGGCGGGCATGACCACGGGCACGATCATGACCATGGCAGGCATGACCATGGCAGGCATGACCACGACCACGGCGGAGATGACGACGATCACGATCACGGAGACGATCATGACCACGGCGGGCGTGACCATGATCACGGGCACGATCATCATGACCACGGCTATGACGGGCATGATCACGTTCATGACCAGTGGACTTCGGCGCACTCCCACGCAGAACGCCAATGGAACGGGCGTGACAGTGCTGAATCGCGGGACGGCTCGACTCTGGCGGCCGGCGCGCAGCCGCCCCAGGACTCCGCCCAGGCTGCACCCGATATTCGACAGGCATCGTCCGAGCAGAAAGGTACGGGGTCGGGTGTCGTGTGGGCGGCGTCTCCCATCATCGGTGCGTTGATTCTCACCGCTGGGGTCGGGGTGATCCGGCGGAGAAGGGGCTGACATCGTCCGGTCAGAGTCCCGGTGAATGGGTGACGCCCCAGGGTGTTTGATCGGGGCAGTTCGTTCCCGATCTCCCGGGGCGTCACCTGTGTCCAGGGCCGCAATGCGGTACGCGAGGGAACTACGGCGTGATCACCAGTTTCACCACCTTGTTCTCCGCAGCGTTGGCGAACAGATCGTAGGCCTCGATGAACCTGTCCATCGTGTAGTGGTGCGTGGCCATCTTCCTGGCTGGCAACTTGCCGGATTCGACCATGCGCATCAGTTTGTCGATGGAGTAGCCGTCGATGAGGCCCATGGAGATGTTGATGCTGGAGATCCACAGGTCCTGCAGGGGTAGATCGACGGACCTGCCGTGGACGCCGACGTTGGCGACGCTACCGTGCGGACGGACGATATCCAGGCAGGTCCTGAAGGTCTGTGGAATGCCGACGGCCTCGACCGCGACATCGACCCCGAGGCCGTCGCTCGACAGTGCCCTGATCTTCTCGACCGCGTCGGGATCGCCGGCGTTGACCTTGTGGGTGGCGCCGAACTCGATCGCGGTGTCCATCCGGTTCTCGTCCATGTCGACGGTGATGACCCGTCCGGCGCCTGCGAGCCCCGCGGTCATGACGGCGGACAGTCCGACCGGCCCTGCACCGACCACTGCGACGGTGTCGCCCGGTTTCGTGCGGCCGTTCAGGATGCCGATCTCGAATCCGGTGGGAAGGGCGTCGGTGAGGAACAGGACGTCCTCATCGCTCAGCCCGTCAGGGACGGCGTAGAGGGATGTCTCTGCGAAGGGTACCCGGCAGTACTCTGCCTGGGTTCCGTCGATGAGGTGTCCGAGGATCCAGCCGATTCCGCCGACGGTCTGGCAGTGCGAGTAGTTCCCGACCTTGCAGAAGCTGCATTTTCCGCAGGAGGTGATGGCGGGGATGATGACCCGGTCACCGACCTTGAACTCCGTGACCGCGTCGCCGACCTCAGTGATGGTGCCGACGGCCTCGTGGCCGAGGACCCGGCCGTCGGTCACCGCGGGGACATCGCCCTTCAGGATGTGGAGATCGGTGCCGCAGATGGTGTTGGCGTCGATTCTGCAGATGACGTCGGTGGGGTCCTGGATGGCCGGATCCGGTACCTCCTCCCAGGATTTCTGGCCGGGGCCGTGGTAGACGAGTGCCTTCATGAGGGAGCCTCCTTGTTGAGATTGGGGTTCACTAAGAAAGTGCTTTGGTTAACCTATTTACCGACGGTATGTCATTTCTCCACCCTGCAACAGGGGTATGTTTCGATACCGATTTCAACGGCCTGTTCGGAGGGATTTTTCCGGACAGGGGGTGGGTGGGGTCCGGTGGTCATCGTCCGGTGATGCCGTCACCGCGGGGACCGGACGGGCCGATCGTGGAGGCCGCCACAGAGCACGCTCCCCGACATTCCGGAGTCGGGTGGCGGCCGCTCCGGCGGCCGGGACCTGTCGGACAACGTCGGCGAGGGTGGGACCCCGGGGCGGAGGTACCGTGCCGGGTATCCTGACGGGCATGACTTCTTCCTTCACTCGCGCAGACGGACGCTCACTCGACGAGATGCGGCCGGTTTCCATCACCAGAGGCTTCACCACCAACCCGGCCGGAAGCGTCCTGGTCGAATTCGGCAACACCCGGGTCATGTGCACGGCGTCGGTCGAGGAGCGGATCCCGCGCTTCAAGGTCGGTTCCGGTGAAGGCTGGTTGACCGCCGAGTACTCGATGCTCCCCGCCGCCACACACGACCGCATGCCCCGGGAATCCATGCGCGGAAAGGTGAAGGGCCGGACCCACGAGATCTCCCGGCTGGTCGGGCGCTCACTGCGCGCCGCCATCGATCTCTCCCAGCTCGGCGAGAACACCATCGCCCTCGACTGTGACGTCCTCCAGGCCGACGGCGGTACCCGGACCGCCGCCATCACCGGCGCCTACGTTGCACTGGCGGACGCCGTCGCCGCGCTGCGCGAGCGGGGTGTCCTGACCGGGGATCCGCTGCTTCCCCCGGTCGCCGCGGTCTCGGTCGGCATCATCGACGGCCGTGTCTGTCTCGACCTGCCCTACGAGGAGGACTCCCGAGCCGAGGTCGACCTGAACGTCGTCATGACCGAATCAGGCAACTTCGTCGAGGTCCAGGGCACCGGCGAGGCGGGCACCTTCTCCCGGGACCAGCTGAACGCGATGCTGGATTCCGCGGAGATCGGCTGTCGACAGCTCATCGCCGCCCAGAAGGCCGCCCTCGAGTCACCCCTGAAGGGCTGAGCGCCGGTGCTTCTCCATGTGGCATCGCACAACCCCAAGAAACTGAAGGAACTCCGCCGGGTGCTCGACGCCGCCGGCATCGAGGGCGTCGAACTGCTCTCGTCGGAGGATCTGCTCGGATACCCGGAGCCCGTCGAGGACGGGCGGACCTTCGCCGACAACGCGCTGATCAAGGCGCGGGCCGGTGTGGCGGCCACCGGGATCACCACCCTGGCCGATGACTCCGGTCTCACCGTCGAGGAGCTCGGTGGAATGCCCGGCGTGCTCTCCGCGAGGTGGTGCGGCAGGCACGGCGACGACGAGGCCAACAACGAACTGCTTCTGGCGCAGATGGCCGATGTCCCGCTGAAGCGCCGGAAGGCCGCGTTCGTCTCGGTCTGCGCCCTGGTCACCCCGGACGGGGAGGAGTGGGTGGAGAAGGGCACCTGGTCCGGGCGGCTCGTCCGCACCCCGGTCGGGGAGAACGGCTTCGGCTACGATCCGCTGTTCATCCCCGCGGAGGAGGACGAGCGCGTGGGCGACACCGACGAGCGGCCCCGGTCCTCGGCCGAGCTGTCGCCGGAGGAGAAGGATGCTCTGTCACACCGCGGCAAGGCACTCGCCGCGCTGGTGCCGGCGCTCGCTGAGCTCGCCCGGCGTTCGGAGCTCGAGGGGACCGCCGTGGGTACCGATGAAGGACGCCTCATCGCGGTGGACACCGGCGATGAGGCGGAGGATGAGTCAGTGGAAGAGGATGCCGCGGAGGAATCCCGCGACAGCTAGGGGAATCAGAGATCGAACGCCGTCGTGACCTCGCGGCGGCGTTTGTGCTCGATCCAGAAGGACATGAAGGGGATCGTGCCGGCCAGCGCGGTGGTCAGCCAGCGCACCGGCTCCCACCGGGCCTTGATGCCGAGGTTCATCGTCGCCATGAGGTAGCACATGTAGAACAGTCCGTGCAGCTGGCCGATGAGGTTGGCCCAGCTGGGCATCTCGACGTGGAAGATGTAGTCGAGGATCATTCGGCCGGTGAGGATCAGCAGCCAGATACCGGTCACCCAGGCGGCGACGACGAAGATCCGGAGGGCTGTCCGGATCCGGTCCCGGCGGCCGTTCGGGCGGGTGGTGTCTGTGGAGGGGGCAGTCACGGAATGAACCTCTTTCACTCGGTTTTGTCGCTCCGGCGACGGGGCGTGTTGAGGGCGTTGAACGTCTCGATGTCGATTGACGGCCGGGGCGGGAGGAAGTCCTCGTCGATCTCCGTCATCTCCCCGCGGGCCTCACGCTCGGCCTTCTCCCGCTCGCCGGGAGCCTGGCCGGTCTCCCGGACCTCCCGTTCATACTCGCCGATCTTCCAGTAGGCGTAGATGAAGAAGGCTCCGAAGGCGGGCCACTGCAGGGCGTACCCGAGGTTCTGGAAGGAACCCGATCCGGACTGGAACCGGGTCCACTGCCACCAGGCCAGAAACAGGGTGGTCAGAACCGCGACGGCGAGGAGCAGGAGCCGGAAGAAGTGCACGCGGGGGCGTGTCTGTTTCCCGGGCTTGTCCATGTCGTTCACACCTGTCGACGATACCCCACCGGGGTACGCCGTCAGCCACCCGGAGGGAACCTGATTCGGAAGCCTTGGGCCGGTGATTGTAGGATGACGCGCAGCGTGCCCTCAGTGGGCACCCGCGCCCGTGGCGGAATTGGCAGACGCGCTGGATTTAGGTTCCAGTGTCTTATGACGTGGGAGTTCAAGTCTCCCCGGGCGCACCACCCCACCCCTCCGTGCATTGTCGCCCGGAGGGGTTTTCCCTTTCACGGAGGTGCACGGATACTGGGGGGGCATGAGCATCTCCCGCAGTTACGACGCCTGGTTGGCGGAGACCGGCACGCTGATCGGTGTCGAGTTCGAGGAGGACCGGAACCCGGGAGGGGAATCGTCCGTGGGGGAGGGGTGCGCGGGATCGTTCCTGCCCGTCCCGGGGACGGTCCTGGGGTCCGCCCGGGTTCTCGGCGATGACTGCACCGATCCTCTCCGAGGACAGGCGCCCCGCGGGGTCGACGAAGCGCGGGATGTCGTGGCCCGGATCCTGGATGAGGGAAGTGGTACGTCGGGGTCGGTGCGGACGGGCTGAGGTAATCACCCCTTTGCGGGGGTGGTCAATCCAGTTCCCGGGGCGAAACAGTTTTTCCCGCTCAACTACGTTTTTTATCGGCGTCGCCCGCTTTCCGCGAGGGTGAAGCACGGACACGCTCACAAAAGATGACGCTTTCCTCATGATTCTGTGGCACATTTGCCTGGGCAAAACTAGCGGCTCCCGGGCCGCCCACATCCATGCAAACAGGAGAGTTTCCACGTGACTGAGCACCAGCACACCTTCGGCAACGACCGACTCATAGACAACCTCGGGGAGCAGAGTTACGCACTGAGTTTCTCCGGTCAGGGTTTCGACTGGTTGCGCACGCTGCGCGATTCCCTCGCCACGGGTGCAGGTTCCAACGTCTCCGGCATCGTGGAACAGGCCGGCAAGCTCCTCGCGCCGGTCTCCGACGCTCTCGTCGGCACCCGCCCGCACGGCTTCGATCCCGTCGCATGGGCGGACACCGACGGGGAACCGACCTTCGACACCACGCAGGCCGCGGTCAGCGTCCCGGGTGTCTTCACCGCGCAGCTCGCGGTCCTCGACTCCCTGGAATCCCAGGGACTGGACATCGAACTAGCCACGGCGGTCATCGGCCACTCCCAGGGGGTGCTCGGTGTGCACCTGATGAAGGACGTCTCCCGGGCCGCGGAACTCGTCGCCGTCGCGGAGCTCATCGGCGCGGCCATGACCCGCACCGGCCGGATGACCGGGCTCATCCAGCAGGGCGAGAATTACCCGATGCTCCTGATCCAGGGGATCACCCGGGAGCAGCTGACCAAGGCCATCGCCGCGACCTGCGGCGACGTCGATGAGCGGGTCCGCCCCGTCATCGGTCTGCGCAACGGGATCGACGCCTTCGTGGTCGTCGGCCGGCCCGCGGACCTGACCGCGGTGAAGGAACTGCTGCAGAAGTTCGCCGCGCGCGACGCGAAGGCGATCGAGAACAAGGAGCGCGGCGGCAAGCCGTTCGCCCCCGCCTTCACGCCGCTGAAGGTGCAGACCGGTTTCCACCATCCCGCCTTCAACCCGGGCGTGGAGCAGGTCGTCGAATGGGCCGGTGCCTGTGGCATCGACACGGATCTCGCCCGCGCCGTCGCCGCCGACGTGATGGTCAACCCGGTCGACT
Organism: Corynebacterium antarcticum; assembly: GCF_016595285.2. Lineage (NCBI taxonomy): Bacteria > Bacillati > Actinomycetota > Actinomycetes > Mycobacteriales > Corynebacteriaceae > Corynebacterium > Corynebacterium antarcticum. Next base: position 908,428 of record NZ_JAENIP020000001.1, on the reverse strand, counting down.
GGGTCGCCGAGGTCACCGGCGCGGCCGATGCGGGAGCCTCCTGGATCTTCGAGATCGGCCCCGACGGCGGCGTCGCACCCCTCACCCGGAAGATCGTCACCGGCCGCGGCGTCGGCGTCCTCGCGGTGCATGACGAGGCCGGCCAGACCAGGCTCTTCGATCCGGGCCTGCCGATGGAACCCCCGGCCGACTTCAGCAGGTTCGCCCCGCGCGTCGCCCGCGACGCCGACGGCAACGACATCCTCGTCACCCGGTTCACCGAGCTCACCGGCTATTCGCCGATGCTGCTCGCCGGCATGACCCCCACCACCGTCGACCCCGAGATCGTCGCCGCCGCTGCGAACGCCGGCAACTGGGCGGAGATGGCCGGTGGTGGACAGGTCACCCCCGCGATCCTCGAATCGAACATCGCGAAGCTCACCGACCTCCTGGAGCCGGGCGTGAACGCCCAGTTCAACTCCATGTTCCTCGACCCGTACCTGTGGAAGATGCAGATCGGCGGCAAGCGCCTCGTGCAGCGCGCCCGCGCCAACGGCGCCCCGATCAACGGGGTCGTCGTCACCGCCGGTATGCCTGACCACGATGAGGCCGTGGAACTCATCCACGAGCTCCGCGAGGCCAACATCCCGTGGGTCTGCTTCAAGCCCGGCGCCGTCAAGCACATCCGTAAGTGCCTCGACGTCGCGGCGGACGTCCCCGAGATCCCCGTCATCATCCAGGTTGAGGGCGGCAAGGCCGGCGGGCACCACTCCTGGGAAGACCTCGATGATCTGCTGATCGCCACGTACGGCGACATCCGCGCGCACTCCAACGTCGTGCTCTGCGTCGGCGGCGGCATCGGCACCCCGGAGCGGGCCACCGACTACATCACCGGTGAGTGGGCGTGTGCCCACGGCCTGCCCGCCATGCCCGTCGACGGCATCCTCGTCGGTACCGCGGCGATGGCGACGAAGGAAGCGAAGACCTCCGAGGCCGTCAAGCAGCTGCTCGTCGACACCACGGGCATCGACGGCTGGGTCGGCGCCGGCCACGCCGCCGGTGGCATGGCCTCCGGCCGCAGCCAGCTCGGCGCGGACATCCACGAGATCGACAACTCCGCGGCGAAGGCCGGTCGGCTCCTCGACGAGGTTGCCGGTGACGCCGACGCCGTCGCCGCCCGCCGCGACGAGATCATCGCCGCCATCGGCCGCACCTGCAAGCCCTACTTCGGTGACCTCACCGACATGACCTACCGCACGTGGCTGCAGCGCTACCTGGAGCTCTCCGGGCCCCACAAGGGGGAGTGGACCGACATCACCTGGTTCACCCGCTTCGAGGAGATGGTCGCCCGCACCGAGGCCCGCCTCACCGACACGGACCACGGCACCTTCACCCCGGCCGTCACCCTGACCGAGGCCGACGCGCCGCGCACCACGGTCGAGAAGCTCATCGAGACCTACCCGCAGGTCGAGTCCGAACTGCTGCACCCGGCGGACGTCGCCTGGTTCCTCGGGCTGTGTCGCACCCCGGGCAAGCCCGTCAACTTCGTGCCCGTCATCGATGAGAATGTCCGCCGCTGGTGGCGCTCCGACTCCCTGTGGCAGGCCCACGACGAGCGCTACGACGCCGACCAGGTGTGCATCATCCCCGGGCCGGCCGCCGTCGCCGGCATCACCCGGATGAACGAGCCCGTCGCCGATCTGCTCGCCCGCTTCAACGCCGCAACCATCGAGCGCGTCGGGGAAACCTCCACCGAGGCACCCGCCACCGTCGACACCGCCCCCGTCCCGCGGGTGCTCGCCGCGCCGGGCACCTACTGGGCCGGACGCCACACCGCCTCCCTCATCGACCGCCTCGGCGCACCGGACGCCTGGGAGACCGCCGCCGACGGCCGCTCCGCGACCCATTCCGCGACCGGATCGACCCTCGTCGAGCAGGACGACACCCACGCGGTGCTCACGGTACCGCTCGCCGGCTCCACCGCGGCCGGCACCACCACGGATCTCACCATCCGCTTCACCCTGCCCGCCGACGCCGTCCCCGGCTCCGTCCCGCAGGTCACCCAGGCCGACGCCGAGGAGGCGATGGGTGAGCTCACCCGCGTCGCCGCCGGCGGCACCCTCGCCGAACTCGACGGACACACCGCTCGCTGGTCCACCACCCTGGACCTCGGCCACACGGCCGACTACCAGGGAGTGACCACCGGCTACCTGCCCTCAACCCTCTCCCCGGCAGGCACCGCCCCCGACGTCCTCGTCGGCCGCGCCTGGCCCGCCGTGTTCGCAGCCGTGAACTCCGCCGTCATCCCCGGCACCGACTCCGCGTCCGTCGTCGAGGGCATGCTCTCCCTGGTCCACCTCGAGCACCACCTCAAGCTCGACCGCGAGCTGCCCGTCCCCACGGCCGACAGGCCCGTGCAGCTCGACGTGACCGCCACCGCCGACGAGGTCACCGACACCGACATCGGACGCGTCGTCGTCGTCCGCGCGAAGATCATCGCCGACGGCGAACCCCTGGGCACCCTGTCCGAGCGTTTCGCCATCCGCGGCCGCAACGGCCGGGCCACCGCGAACACCAACACCTCGGTCCTGCCGAGCGTCATCGACAGCCCGCGCTCCTTCCGCTCCATAGCCACCGTCACCGCCCCGAAGGACCTCCGGCCCTTCGCCGTGGTCTCCGGCGACCGCAACCCGATCCACGTCTCGCCGACCGCGGCCGGACTCGCCGGCCTGCCGGGCGTCATCGTCCACGGCATGTGGACCTCCGCCATCGGCGAACTCATCGCCGCCTCCGGGTACTCCGACGACAGCACCACCACCGCGCCTGGCCGCGTCGTCGAGTACACCGCCACGATGCTCGCCCCGGTCCTGCCCGGCTCCACGATCGAGTTCACCGTCGAACGCACCGGCATCGACAACCGTCCAGGCTGCGGTGAGGTCCGCAGCGTCACCGCCACCGTCGGCGGCAACCCCGTGCTGGTGGCCACCGCCGTCATGGCCGCGCCCAGGACTTTCTACGCCTTCCCCGGCCAGGGCATCCAGTCCCCGGGCATGGGCATGGACGCCTACCTCTCCTCCGCCGCGGCGAAGGAGGTCTGGGACCGTGCCGACGCGCACACCCGCGGCAAGCTGGGCTTCTCCGTCCTTGAGATCGTGCGCAACAACCCGACCGAGGTCGTCGTCAACGGCGAGCGCTTCCACCACCCGGACGGCGTCCTGTTCCTCACCCAGTTCACCCAGGTCGCCATGGCGACCCTCGGCGTGGCCCAGGTCGCCGAGATGCGCGAGGCCGGCGCCCTGAACCAACGCGCCTACTTCGCCGGCCATTCCGTCGGCGAGTACAACGCCCTCGCCGCCTACGCCCGGGCGCTCACCCTGGAATCCGTCGTCGAGATCGTCTACCGCCGTGGCCTGACCATGCACCGCCTCGTCGAACGCGACGAGAACGGCAACTCCAACTATGCGCTGGCCGCACTGCGCCCGAACAAGATGGGGCTCACCGCCGACAACGTCGGCGAGTTCGTCGCCCGCATCGCCGAGGAGTCCGGCGAGTTCCTCGAGATCGTCAACTACAACCTCGCCGGCCTGCAGTACGCCGTCGCCGGCACCGTCACCGGCCTCAAGGCCCTCGGTGCCGCCGCCGAGAAGGCCGCGCCGGGTCAGCGTGCGTTCATCCTCATCCCCGGCATCGACGTGCCCTTCCACTCCTCGGTCCTGCGTGACGGCGTGGACGATTTCCGTGACCACCTCAACTCCCTGCTGCCGCAGGAACTGGACCTGGACGTTCTCGTCGGGCGCTACATCCCGAACCTCGTCGCCCGCCCGTTCGAGCTCACCCGTGACTTCGTCGAGTCCATGACCGAGGTCGTCGACTCGCCGCTGCTCACCGGGATCCTCGAGGACTTCGACGCGGCCGCCGCGAACGAGCAGAAGCTCGCCCGCACCATCCTCGTCGAGCTGCTCGCCTGGCAGTTCGCTTCCCCGGTCCGCTGGATCGAGACGCAGGACCTCGTCCTGCGCGACACCGACCACGGTGGACTCGGCGTGGAGCGCTTCGTCGAGGTCGGCGTGGGCTCCGCCCCGACGATCGCGAACATGATGGGCCAGTCACTGCGCCTCCCGCAGTACGCCCACTGCGACATCGAGGTCCTCAACATCGAGCGCGACCGCAGCGTCGTGTTCGCCACCGACGAGATCGTCCACGAGACGGCCGCCGAGGAGGAGAACACCGACGCCGGGACCCCGGCCGCCGAGGGCGCGGCCCCCGCGGAATCAGCGGCAGCAGCCGCACCGGTCGAGCAGGCCGCCCCGGCCGCGCCGGCCGGCGGGCCCCGCCCGGAGGACATCGCCTTCGGACCGGCTGACGCCACCGCGCTGCTCATCGCCCTGTGGACGAAGGTCCGCCCGGAGCAGATGGGTGTCACCGACTCCATCGAGACCCTCGTCGACGGTGTGTCCTCCCGCCGCAACCAGCTCCTGCTGGACCTCGGCGTCGAGTTCGGGCTCGGCGCCATCGACGGCGCCGCCGACGCGGAGATCGCCGACCTGAAGAACACCGTCTCCCGCATGGCGAAGGGCTACACCGCCTTCGGCCCGGTGCTCTCCGATGCGATCGCCGACGCCCTGCGCCGCATCACCGGCCCCACCGGCAAGCGCCCCGGCTACATCAGCGAGCGCGTCACCGGAACCTGGCAGCTCGGCCAGGGCTGGGCCGACCATGTCACCGCGGCCGTGGTCGCCGGCTCCCGCGAGGGAGCCTCCCTGCGGGGCGGCGACCTCGCCACCCTGAGCCCCGCCGCGCCGTCCAACACCGGTGAGCTCGACGCGCTCATCGACGCCGCCGTCCAGCAGGTCGCCTCCGACCATGGTGTCTCCGTCGGACTGCCGTCCGCCGGTGGCGCCGGCGGCGGGGTCGTCGATTCCGCCGCACTCGGCGAGTTCGCGGAACAGGTCACCGGCAAGGCCGGCGTCCTCGCCGCGACTGCGCGGACGATTCTCACCCAGCTGGGCCTCAACCACACCCCGCGCACCGCCGGTCTCTCCGATGCCGAGGCCGACCAGAGCTTCTTCGAGCTCGTCAGCAAGGAACTGGGCTCCGACTGGCCGCGCCTGGTCTCGGAGACCTTCGAGGCCGAGCGCACCGTGCTCATCGACGACCGGTGGGCGACCGCCCGCGAGGACGTCATCCGCGTCGCCGCGGGGGAGATCGACGGCGAGGACCTCGACGTCACCGGCACGGGTTCGGCTGTAGCCGACCTCGCCACCCACCTCGCAGGCAAAGCCGACGAGACGACCGCCGCCACGCTGCGCCGCCTCGCGGAGCAGGCACGCGACACCACGCCCGGCGCCTACGCCGACGATGTCGCCGTGGTCACCGGTGGATCGCCGAATTCCATCGCCGCCGCGATCGTCGCCGAGCTCCTGGCCGGTGGTGCGACCGTCGTCGCCACCACCTCCTCGCTCAACCACGACCGCCTCGAGTTCTACAAGGGCCTCTACCGCGACAACGCCCGCGGCGGTGCCGCACTGTGGATCGCGCCCGCGAACCTCACCTCGTACGCCGACCTCGAGTCCGTCATCGACTGGATCGGCTCCGAGCAGACCGCCACCGTCAACGGCGAGAAGAAGGTCACCAAGAAGGCGCTCGTCCCGACGCTGCTGTTCCCGTTCGCCGCACCACGCGTCATGGGCAGCCTCGACGACGCCGGCCCGCGCGCCGAGAACGAGATGCGCCTGCTGCTCTGGTCCGTCGAGCGGCTCATCTCCGGGCTGTCCGCCATCGGCACCGACGTCCGCGTCGGCCGCCGCATGCACGTCGTCCTGCCCGGCTCGCCGAACCGGGGCCGCTTCGGCGGCGACGGCGCCTACGGCGAGGCCAAGGCCGCACTCGACGCCCTGGTCACCCGCTGGAACGCCGAACCCGTGTGGGGCGACCGCACCTCACTCGTCCACGCCCTGATCGGCTGGGTCCGGGGCACCGGACTCATGGGCGGCAACGACCCCCTCGTCGAGGCCGTCGAGGCCGCCGGCGTGCGCACCTACTCCACAGAGGAGATCGCTGCCGAGCTGCTCACCCAGATCGCCCCCGAGGTCCGCTCCACCGCCGCCGAGGCTCCCGTCACCGTGGACCTCACCGGCGGACTCGGCGAGGCCGATCTGGATCTCGCCGAACTCGGACGCAACGCCGCCCGGGACGCCGCCGCGGCCGAAGCCGAACAGGACCGCGACGACACGAAGCGGGAACTGGCCGCGCTGCCCACCCCGTACCGCCGCGTGCGGCAGACGGCCCCGGACTTCTCGGGACAGGTCACCGCCGACCTCGACGACATGGTCGTCATCGTCGGCACCGGCGAGCTCGGTCCCTACGGCTCCGCGCGCACCCGCTTCGACGCCGAGGTCACCGGTGACCTCACCGCCGCCGGCGTCATCGAACTCGCCTGGTCCATGGGCCTGATCACCTGGGAGTCCGACCCGACCCCCGGCTGGTACGACGCAGAGGGCAACGAGGTCGAGGAAGCCGACATCCACGACCGCTTCCACGACGAGGTGCTCGCACGCGTCGGAGTGCGCCGCTACCACGACGACTTCGGCATGGTGGACAACCTCGCGCCGGAACTGACCACCGTCTACCTCGACCAGGACATGACCTTCAGCGTCCCCGACGCCGAGGCCGCCCGCACCTTCGTCGACTCCGAACCGGACAACACCAGCGCCTGGTTCGACGAGGAGACCGGCGAGTGGAACGTCACCCGCCACGCCGGGTCCGCGGTCCGCGTCCCGCGCCGCATGGCCATGTCCCGCTTCGTCGGCGGCCAGATCCCCGAGGGCTTCGACCCGACCGTGTGGGGCATCCCCGCCGACATGGCCGACAACCTCGACCGCGTCGCGCTCTGGAACATCGTCTGCACCGTGGACGCGTTCCTGTCCTCCGGGTTCAGCCCGGCTGAGCTCATGCGCGCCGTGCACCCCGCCCGGGTGTCCTCCACCCAGGGCACCGGCATGGGTGGCGTCGAGTCCATGCGCTCGCTCTACATCGACCGCATGCTCGCCGAGCCGCGCGCCAACGACATCCTCCAGGAGGCGCTGCCCAACGTCATCGCCGCGCACGTCATGCAGAGCTACGTCGGCGGCTACGGTCAGATGATCCACCCCGTCGCAGCCTGCGCCACCGCGGCGGTCTCCGTTGAGGAGGGCGTGGACAAGATCAAGCTCGGCAAGGCCGACGTCGTTGTCGCCGGCGGCTTCGACGATCTCTCCATCGAGGGCATCACCGGCTTCGGTGACATGGCGGCCACCGCCGACTCCGCGGAGATGGCGGGCAAGGGCATCGAGGAGAAGTACTTCTCCCGCGCCAACGACCGGCGCCGGGGCGGCTTCGTCTCCTCCGCGGGCGGCGGAACGCTGCTGCTCGCCCGCGCGAGTGTCGCCGCCGACCTCGGCCTCCCGGTGCACGGTGTGATCGCCTTCGCCGAGTCCTTCGCCGACGGCGCGCACACCTCGATCCCGGCACCGGGTCTCGGTGCCCTGTCCGCGGCCCGCGGCGGGGTGAACTCGCGGCTGACCAGGGCACTGGCATCGGTGGGTGTGACCGCCGACGAGATCGCCGTGGTGTCCAAGCACGACACCTCCACCACCGCGAACGACCCGAACGAGTCCGACCTGCATGAGCGGATCGCCGCGTCCATCGGACGCGCGGACGGCAACCCGCTCTACGTCATCTCCCAGAAGTCGCTCACCGGCCACGCCAAGGGCGGTGCCGCGGCCTTCCAGATGATCGGCCTCACCCAGGTGCTGCGCAGCGGTATCCTCCCCGCGAACCGGGCGCTCGACTGCGTCGACCCGGTCCTGGCGAAGCACAACCACCTCGTGTGGCTTCGCCGTCCGCTGAACCTGGCCGCCCGCCCGCCGAAGGCCGGACTGGTCACGTCCCTCGGGTTCGGCCACGTCTCCGCGCTGGTCGCCATCGTGCACCCGGGTGCCTTCGTCGAGGCGCTCCGCAACGCACGCGGTGACGACGCCGTCGCCTCCTGGACCGCGCGGTCGACCGCCCGCGAGGACGCCGGCCTGCGCCGGATCCTCCGCGGCATCTACGGCGGACCGGCCCTGTTCACCAGGCCCACCGACCGCAACCTCGGCGCCACCGGGGCAGCGGCCAAGGAACGCGAGGCGAGCATCCTGCTGGACGACGACGCCCGACTCATCGGCGGCGTCCTGCGTACCGGCGGAGAGATCTAGTCCCGCCGTACCGCTGACCGACCGACGACCGCCGCCCCACGTTCACAGGTGGGGCGGCGGTCGTCTCGTGCCACCACCCGGAACGGTGCTGCCCCGAAAGTAGAATGGATCCATGCCCGCACCGCTGCTGCCCGCCATCGGAACCGACCTCGTCCACGTTCCCGGCTTCGCCGAACAACTCGACACCCCGGGCAGCACCTTCACGGACGTATTCACCGCCACGGAGAAGCGCACCGCGGCCCGGAAACCGGCCCATCTGCGGGCCGAGCACCTCGCCGGGCGTTGGGCCGCCAAAGAGGCGTTCATCAAGGCCTGGTCCACCGCGCTCTACGGGCAACCACCCGTCATCGCTCAGGAACGCCTCGACTGGCGGGAGATCGAGGTAAGGCCCGACCGGTGGGGGAGAGTCACACTCGTCCTCCACGGGGAGGTGGCATCAGCAGTCGCAACCAGCCTGGGGGACGTGCGCGTGAGCCTGTCCATCTCGCACGACGGGGACTACGCGACGGCGGTGTGTTGGGTGATCAGATGAAGATGCGCATTGAGGGGCAGTGACCGACACGATCAACTGGCTGGGACAATAGCTGAATCCACTCTGACAAATGAGAATTGCAGAGGCACCACACTATTCCCAATTGTAAAATTGGTGGCTTGTTCATTGGATATGCGTGATGCCCCGTAACGACGGGGAAGAACAAAGGCGGACATGCTCGAACCACCCCTACTAACGGGCCATCCCCGCTCGTTGGGGCGGGGAATCGTGGAGAAATCATCGGCTCCGTGTGAAGAAGGTAGCACAGTATCGATCTTTGGGGTGTTCTGGTGCTGATTCAGAATGTTGACTGCAGCTGTGCGGTGTAACCTACCAACTGACTAATTTAGTAGGGGTTAACAAAGGGCGTCGCATATGCTACTTTTATCTCGTTGGGACAGTCTTGGAGAGGGTCAGCCTGACGTTCCTGTACGACGAGCCATGAAAAGAGGAAGAGTCGGATGGAAACTGACCGATCTGGAGAATCTGGCCATAAGGACGGCGCTCGAAAGCTGAGGGCGATCAAGGGTGAGGCCGTCGATATCCCGCGCCATAGTTCGAGCGCAGATAAAGAAGCGGGAGGCCGCGCGGGTTTCTGGGTGACCGGTGTGTATGAACCTGGGGCGGTCAAGGATCTTCGTCGGTGTGTGCGGCAGTGGGGAGGAGAAGTCGATGAAATTGATCCATCCAAAATTGGCGCAGTGGCTGTAGAGCGAGTGATCGGGATTGGCTTCATCTACTGCTATTATACGACCTGTAAGCCACTCAGACTGGTCAACTTCGAACCTACCCCTGAGCCACCGAGAACAGGTACGCGACGAGCATCCGCTTGATCTCTCTCACCGTGTAATCGAAGCGCCTGTCGTCGATTCCTGGGTCGCGGACGGCGAAGTTCAGCAGTGAGCTTGCAGTGTGGACGAGGATGGCCGCCAGTTCGGCCCGTTGTTCGTCGGTTGCGTGGCTGGCCAGGGGGCGCATCGCCTCCGCGATAATCTCGAGTACCTCAGACTCCGTCGCAGCGGCCGTGGCTCGGGTGGCCGGGGTGGACTGAATCGCATGCCAGACCGCACGCCTTGAGGGGTCATCGTGCCACAGCTTCGCGACGTGCTCGATGAACTCATCGAGGAACTCGGGCCACTGGAGAGCCGGTACCTGGTGGGCGAAGGTGTCGAGCTCGGCCACGACACCGGCCGTGTCTTGGCGGTCCAGCTCACAGATCAGGACGTACTTGTTCGCGAAGAACTGGTAGAGCGTGCCGATGGGCACCTCTGCGCGCCGCGCGACCTCGTCGAAGGTGAATGACTCGAATCCCACATCAACCAGAACGCTCCGCGCCGCGGTGAGGATGCGATCGAACCTCTCGCGCGAGCGCTGCTGCGCCGGGCGTCTGCGGGGGACGAGGATCTCGGTCGAATTCTGGTCGCTCGGGGGAGTGGAACGGGGTGTCATCGGCGTATCCCGGTCACAGATCCCGGAGAACCCGTGCGACGTGACCGGTGGCGCGAACGTTGTACTGCGCGGACTCCACCCGGCCGTTGGTGCCGATGATGATCGTGGAACGGATGATTCCCTGCACGACACGACCGTAGTTCTTCTTCTCGCCCCACGCGCCCCACGCCGCCATCGTCTCCTTCGATTCATCGGAGAGAAGGGTGAACGGCAGGCTCTCGTCCTCCCGGAAAGCGGCGAGTGCGTCAGGGGAGTCCGGGGAGACACCCAGGACCGTGATACCGAGATCGGTGAAGTCGGACAGGTTGTCCCGGAAATCACACGCTTCCTTCGTGCATCCTGGGGTGCCGGCCTTCGGATAGAAGTAGACCAGCACGCGGCGCCCGGCGAAATCCTCCAGTGAAACCGTCTTTCCGGTGTGATCCGGAAGTGTGAGCGCCGGCGCCGGATCACCGGGTTCCAGCCGACGGGGAGCAGATGACGTATTCGTGGGGGATGACGAAGGCGCGGGCATGAATCTCACCTTACCCGGCCCCGATTCCGGAGTTAAGACCGGATTCTCCCTCGATCGCCACCGCATCCGCCCGTTCACCATAGTGGCCCAGGTGCGCGTCACCCCTCCCATGAACTACCGTTGGAGGCATCGTAAGACTGACCACCACAATTAAAACCGGGAGTTCATCCGTGGCACGTGACATCGAAGACATCCAGCGCGAGCTGGACCGCACCCGCCGGCAGTTCGCCTCCACCCTGGACCAGCTCGCAGAGCGCAGCCGTCCGGAGAACATCGTGGACGACGCCAAGCGTTCCGCTACCGACAAGCTGAACGATCCGAAGGTCCAGAAGATCCTCGCCGGTGTCGCCGGCGCTGTAGTTCTGGCCGCTGCTTTCGGGGTCTACCGCTCCCGCAAGAAGAGCAGCGACCTCAAGGAGCTGCAGCGTATGCTCTCCGAGCGTCTCTCCTAGACACCACGTCTGGACAAGACCGAAGAAGATCATGCCCACCCCGGGTTACCGGGGTGGGCATGATCTTTTGAGGAGGTTACTGATTCTCGTCCGCGTTTCCGGCCTTCCAGGTCTCCCAGGGGATGTTCCAGTCCCCGAGACCGTCCCAGCCGGACAACTGTCCACCCTGGGTGTTACTGACGATGACGACATCGCCGCGTTTGACCGTGTTCTGGAACCACTGGGCGTTGTCCGTGGAAACATTGAGACACCCGTGGGACGTGTTCTGGCTTCCCTGCGCCCAGACGGACCATGGAGCCGCGTGCACGTAGATTCCGGAGTAGCTCATCTGGGTAGCGAACTGGACCTTCGTTCGGTACCCGTCCGGATCATCAACCGGTGTGCCGTACGTCGACGAGTCCATGACCAGTGTCGGGTGCTGGTCGCCGATGATGTACGTGCCGTTCGGGGTGGGGAAGCGTGCTGAACCCATCGAGATCGGGATGCTCTTCAGCACCTCGCCGTTGCGGGTCACCTTCAGTTGCTTGGTGTTGTCGTCGGCGTAGGAGATCACCGAATCGCCGATGGTGAAGCTCGCGGCATTGTCCGCCGCACCCCAGATCCCGCCGCCGAGTTCCTTGCCGTAGATGTCGGCTTTGACTTCGACCTTGGTGCCCGGTGTCCAGAACTCCTCGGGGCGCCACCGCACCTCACGGTTGTTCAGCCAGTAGAAGGCGCCCTCCACCGGTGGATCGGTGGTAATCTCCAGGGCTTCCTCGGCAGCTTTCCTGTCGGGGATGTTGAGCCCGAACCGGAACGCGATGGTCTGACCGATCCCGACCGTGGACCCGTCCAGGGGAGCCAGCGCCACCGACGCGGTCTGTGCCGGTTGTGAGGTACTGAACGTGGTCGTGCGCGTCGTTCCGTTGGAACCCGTGGCGGTGATCGTGTAATTGCGGTAGTAACCCAGTACTTCGGCGGTCGTCCACGTTTTACCGTCGCCGGAGAGCGTGGACTCGACCTCGTAGCCGTCCTGGTTGGTCATCACGACCTTCTCCAGCGTCCCCTCGAGTGCCTTGACGGTCACCTGCACCTTCGGATCCACGTCTGTTGAACCGTCGGGGATGCTCACCGCGGGTTTCAGGGGTTCTGCAGCGGTGGTGGCAGTCTCCGCGGCGGCTCGTGCGGAGCTGCCGTCGCTGTTGTCACCGTCAATCGTGCAACCGGCGAGAAATCCGGTGGTGGCGGCAATGGCCAGGAGACTGGTCAGCCTCCCGGTCTTTGACGCGTGTTGTCCGAAGGTCATTGTGCTCCATTTGGGTCTACGTCTCTGCGGGGCATGTCTGTTCGGTAAGCCAGACTGTGCCGCTTCACTAGATCGGCGGCTGCGTCCGCAGGGTTACGGTGCTACCAGCCTACGTTCCGGAGTTGCGGTGAGTGGGGACTTTCGGGGCGATTGTTCCTGAGCCGTGACCGTGCCCGCCGTCCCGACTTGTGTCCCGTTCGGGCTCATCCATCCTCCATCTGCAGCCGGCGATGTCGAGGAGCGCTCCTGATCTGGAAATACGGCTGATGAGCTGGCGATTTTACAATCATTCCGGCCGCTTGTAATATTTCTCTTCGTTGCCGAGGGAGTAAAAATCCCGGTAACGGTATGCGCCATTAGCTCAATTGGCAGAGCAGCTGACTCTTAATCAGCGGGTTCGGGGTTCGAGTCCCTGATGGCGCACCAATTTGCCCCGTCCGGAGTGATCCGGGCGGGGTTTTACTCGTGCGTGCCAGTCGGTTGACCGTGAGATCGGCATTTGCTGCACCCCGAGCTAGAGAATCTCGGTTGACTGAAACTGTGTGGCTCGGATGTGTGAGGCGAAGCCACAAAGAACCTCATTACACCTTGCAGGTACACGGTAGTGAGATCGACAGCAAACTGAAGCTATAATTGACTTGGGGTTCCCAAACCTCCAGTCTGGGAAGTGTTTTCCCCGCGTATGCGGGGATGGTCCGTCACCGAGCGGATGCGCCGGATAGAGATATGGGTTTTCCCCGCGTATGCGGGGATGGTCCGATGTCGCCCGCCTCTCCGTCGCCGTCGGGTACGTTTTCCCCGCGTATGCGGGGATGGTCCGTCTCGCACGTATCCGGCGAGGTCCGGTAGTGGGTTTTCCCCGCGTATGCGGGGATGGTCCTCAGGTGATCGCGCAGCAGTGTGCGGCCCCCATGTTTTCCCCGCGTATGCGGGGATGGTCCCGGCGTCTGATGTGAAGCCCGGCATGCCCCTGTGTTTTCCCCGCGTATGCGGGGATGGTCCTAGCAGGTTTATGACGCCGACGATGATGATGAGGTTTTCCCCGCGTATGCGGGGATGGTCCCAGTTGATCACCGCCCGAGAAGTGGCGATGAGAGTTTTCCCCGCGTATGCGGGGATGGTCCTGACTGAGCAGATCAAGGTCGTGGTTGAGCCGGGTTTTCCCCGCGTATGCGGGGATGGTCCGGTGGGCTAGCCCCTGTTGGTTGCGTTTCCGCAGTTTTCCCCGCGTATGCGGGGATGGTCCGCTGACCCGAACGACCATCCGCGTAATCCAGAAGTTTTCCCCGCGTATGCGGGGATGGTCCCGAGGGCATCGTGAAAGCCTGGAACAAGGTAGCGTTTTCCCCGCGTATGCGGGGATGGTCCTCGGGTGGTTGTCTCCGGTACCGGGGTGTTTCCGTTTTCCCCGCGTATGCGGGGATGGTCCGTCGTTCAAGACACGCGCCGGGTTCAACGATGAGTTTTCCCCGCGTATGCGGGGATGGTCCTCTTGCCGAAAGACGCGACGGCGCCAAAAACAGGTTTTCCCCGCGTATGCGGGGATGGTCCGGGCGTCGCTGACACTGTGATCGCTCGTCTGCTGTTTTCCCCGCGTATGCGGGGATGGTCCGCGGGCCGGGTCGACACCGACGAGCTTCAGGTAGTTTTCCCCGCGTATGCGGGGATGGTCCCCTGCAGCTCACGCCGACGAATACGTCATATGAGTTTTCCCCGCGTATGCGGGGATGGTCCCGGCTCGACTTCGATATCGTCGATCACGCCCCGGTTTTCCCCGCGTATGCGGGGATGGTCCCAGAGGTCTGGGCGCGTCGATCGATGAGAGCGTGTTTTCCCCGCGTATGCGGGGATGGTCCCCCCGTGCTGGGGGCGCTCGCCGGCGCGCTGGCGTTTTCCCCGCGTATGCGGGGATGGTCCGGACGCCTCGCTTATGAAGCACCGTCGGTTATCGTTTTCCCCGCGTATGCGGGGATGGTCCGACAACCGGGTGGGAGGGCCTGCGGAAATGGGGGTTTTCCCCGCGTATGCGGGGATGGTCCCCCTGCCCAGCCTGCGCAAACCCGCTGGCCTCCGTTTTCCCCGCGTATGCGGGGATGGTCCTTGGAAAACCGCGCCTACCGCGCCGGTGGACTGGTTTTCCCCGCGTATGCGGGGATGGTCCCGCCCCGAACTCATCCCTCAACGTCAAGCGCTCGTTTTCCCCGCGTATGCGGGGATGGTCCTCGCCGCCGAGCTGCATACCGAACTTCGTGATCGTTTTCCCCGCGTATGCGGGGATGGTCCCATCCACCGCGCCCTGAGCACGAACACGCGAGAGTTTTCCCCGCGTATGCGGGGATGGTCCTTCGTAGCTGGAATTGTCCGGCGCCGGAATTGTGTTTTCCCCGCGTATGCGGGGATGGTCCTATCAAGGCGCAGCCATTCCTCGCCGACGTTGCGTTTTCCCCGCGTATGCGGGGATGGTCCGGTCCACCTTGACTACACCGGCAGGCCAGAGGTGTTTTCCCCGCGTATGCGGGGATGGTCCCCTGCCGCGGAACCAGAAGCGGCGGCTGTAGAGGTTTTCCCCGCGTATGCGGGGATGGTCCCGAGAAACTCCGATCGTCGCGCGTGATTCTCCTGTTTTCCCCGCGTATGCGGGGATGGTCCGTGATCAACGTGCGGCGGAAGCCAATACCCTCTGTTTTCCCCGCGTATGCGGGGATGGTCCCACCCTCGTCGCCGCCGGTTTGATCAGCGGCGCGTTTTCCCCGCGTATGCGGGGATGGTCCCGGCGTGCAACCCATCTACAACCACAGCGGGAAGTTTTCTCCGCGTATGCGGGGATGGTCCCTTCGGCGAGATCGGCGTCGTGCCGGCGAGCCAGTTTTCCCCGCGTATGCGGGGATGGTCCCTCGGACCAGGCGAACAGCTTGTCCTTCAGGGAGTTTTCCCCGCGTATGCGGGGATGGTCCGTAGGTGCCGTATTCGTTGATGATGTCCGGGATGTTTTCCCCGCGTATGCGGGGATGGTCCGGCGGCGAGGGAGGCTCCGCCGGTACCGATTCCGTTTTCCCCGCGTATGCGGGGATGGTCCTCATAGATGGTAAATGTCAGCATCAAGGCAACCGTTTTCCCCGCGTATGCGGGGATGGTCCATCACGGCCGTACGTGGCGAGAAGTGCGGCCTCGTTTTCCCCGCGTATGCGGGGATGGTCCTCACGCTGGATAACTACCGGCGCGAGAACGGAGGTTTTCCCCGCGTATGCGGGGATGGTCCGAAAGCTGATTCCTCGTACGTCGACGGAAAAGTGTTTTCCCCGCGTATGCGGGGATGGTCCCTCGGACCAAGCGAACAATTTATCTTTGAGGGAGTTTTCCCCGCGTATGCGGGGATGGTCCCGCTCGGGAGTCGATGCGTTCGGCGGCGGCGTCGTTTTCCCCGCGTATGCGGGGATGGTCCCGCGATCAGCTCCGACAACCTCGCCTGCGTGTTGTTTTCCCCGCGTATGCGGGGATGGTCCTCCTACGGATCGGTCTATACAGATGATGATGTGGTTTTCCCCGCGTATGCGGGGATGGTCCGAGACTATCGCGGCCCCACCGGACGGTGACGGCGTTTTCCCCGCGTATGCGGGGATGGTCCCCCCCATCCACTAAAAGGACCACACCATGAGCAGTTTTCCCCGCGTATGCGGGGATGGTCCGTCCGAGGAGGCGCTGGACAAGGCACGCCACGAGTTTTCCCCGCGTATGCGGGGATGGTCCGGAACTCACACCATGCTTTCCATCCACGACGCAGTTTTCCCCGCGTATGCGGGGATGGTCCGTTGGAGATTCAGGGCACGAAGGGGCAGTTGGCGTTTTCCCCGCGTATGCGGGGATGGTCCTCCTACGGATCGGTCTATACAGATGATGATGTGGTTTTCCCCGCGTATGCGGGGATGGTCCGAGACTATCGCGGCCCCACCGGACGGTGACGGCGTTTTCCCCGCGTATGCGGGGATGGTCCCCCCCATCCACTAAAAGGACCACACCATGAGCAGTTTTCCCCGCGTATGCGGGGATGGTCCGTCCGAGGAGGCGCTGGACAAGGCACGCCACGAGTTTTCCCCGCGTATGCGGGGATGGTCCGGAACTCACACCATGCTTTCCATCCACGACGCAGTTTTCCCCGCGTATGCGGGGATGGTCCGTTGGAGATTCAGGGCACGAAGGGGCAGTTGGCGTTTTCCCCGCGTATGCGGGGATGGTCCCCAAACACCGGCGACAGCACTTCGTCCCACAGCGTTTTCCCCGCGTATGCGGGGATGGTCCTCACCGCGAGCGCCGCCGACGGTCGTACAGGCGGTTTTCCCCGCGTATGCGGGGATGGTCCCCGGCCGCGGGGCGCGTCCTCGGGGCGGTACAGGTTTTCCCCGCGTATGCGGGGATGGTCCCGCCGCGAAGCTCGCCCAGGTGCTGCAGGTCCAGTTTTCCCCGCGTATGCGGGGATGGTCCGGCCAGGCCCTCAGGGGTGCAGTGCTCCTCGGGGTTTTCCCCGCGTATGCGGGGATGGTCCCAAGGTTCCAGGCCCCACCGTAACCACGCCGGGGTTTTCCCCGCGTATGCGGGGATGGTCCGGTAGCCGGGTTCGTCGGCCTGCCGGAGATCGCGTTTTCCCCGCGTATGCGGGGATGGTCCGCGGCAGAGGACGCGGAGCGCGCGGGCGCCACTGTTTTCCCCGCGTATGCGGGGATGGTCCAGGTTTGCCGTCCACAAGGGTGTCCGAGATAAGGTTTTCCCCGCGTATGCGGGGATGGTCCCCCCCAACTTCTCCAGAGGATTCACCAACGTCGGTTTTCCCCGCGTATGCGGGGATGGTCCCCCCGTGTCACTGGCCGCGATGGCCGGTGTCTCGTTTTCCCCGCGTATGCGGGGATGGTCCGCCCGGAAACTCGCGCAGCAGCAGCCCCTCGCCGTTTTCCCCGCGTATGCGGGGATGGTCCCAGGCGGGCGGAGACGCCGCTACAGACCATGAGGTTTTCCCGTGCATGCGGGGATGGTCCCCCCGAATCTGCTGGTTAAGGACTGCGTAGGTCGTTTTCTCCGGCGTACGCGGGGATGGTCCCAGTGGCCTGGCGCGTTCGTGTAGGTCACCTCAGTTTTCCCGCGCATGCGGAGATGGTGCGAAAACCCCTCTGACAAATAAACTTGCGACCGTCGAGAATGAAAAAATGTGCTGGTTAAATCTGTAGATGTGATTCAGATTTGGGATGTAAGATCGTCGGTGGATCTGCTCTTCCTAGTGGTGTCTTGATCTCCTGCGGTGGGAAGCCCGAGACCATCCTCTGGGGGCTCTTGCATTATTCTTGGCTGTGGGGCGCAATATGAGATCAAGTCCATCGATGTCTGCCGTTGACCACTCATGGTTGTGCATCAATATGGAAAACCCCTGCTCTTTGGAATGATCTGGGTAGGTCATGATGGCCCTTCCGTTTCCGACTTCTTCAAGGACTATCTCCCAGATTTTCTCCCGCAGGCGTGAGTTAACCTTCCCCACGTAAACTCCCGTTGACACCTCGATGAGCCATCTCGTCAGGAATCCACGTAGAGAAGGTGGGCAGTTTGACAGGATTATCGTGATCATGGGCTAGGAATCCAGGCTGTAGTTCTTTCCGGCTTCCACTGACTCCAGTTTATCGTCCCATAATTCAATAACTGCAGGCGGTGGGTTGTCCTCGGAAATCTCGTCTGGAACCAGTAGGTGATTTATGTCATGTACTCCACGGGTGAGTAGCTTCTTCTCTCTGAAAAGGTCTCGGCATTTTCTCCTGATCTCGGAGGCGAGAATGTCGGGAGTTATGTCTTCGTTATTCATTCTCGCGACAGCTTCAAAAGCGACCGGTATGGTCACTTCGGCCTTGTAGAGATCCGCTATGTCGTAGACGAAGCTTCTGTCATGACCTTTGTGGACGAAGCCGAGGCCCGGGGAACAGCCGAGCGCGACTATCACCGAGTGGACGACACCGTACAGAGCGGCGTGAGCCGCGGACAATGCCTGGTTTATATCATCACTGGCGAGAAAATCCTCCGGATCATACTGCCGTTTGTCCCATTTCACCCCGGTTTCTTCAGAGAGGCGTCGGTAGACATCCCTGATCCGCGCACCTTCTCTGCCGCGGAGCTGTTGCATCGTGAGGCCATTCGTTGATTCGCCGTGGAATCGCATCTCGTACATCCGGCGCGCGACTTTGAGACGGGTCCGAGTGTTCGACACTAATGCAGCCTGCCGTTCAAGTAGACGGGTGGATCGGCCCAGAGGCCGCCCGTGCGCGTAGTACCGCACTCCGTTCTCCCCACACCAGATGACGCTGGTTCCGCTGTCTGCGGCCACCAGCATGGCTTGGTGTGTGACCCTGGTCCCAGGACCGAGGATCAACACTCCCAATGCTGAACTCGGGATGTGTAGCGTCCCCTTTTCGGTGGTCGCGGTCAGTGCGCCATCGTCTCTTCCTATCGTGCAGTGCTCGAGGTAGACGAATGTGATCCGATCAACCGCCCGAGTGAGCTCAGATGAACGGGTTGGCTTTCCGACTCCCAGTCCCCGTGCCATCATCTATCCCGCGGGTGCCAATGTGAGTAGTCCCATCCCGAATCCCTTCGCACGACCGATTCCGTCGACGAGGGCTCGCCGTAGCTGTTCCAGATCAGTCACGGTCAGTACACCGTCGTACTGGGCCCGCGCCAGCGTGACCGTACGCCGGCCCCGGTTGAATCGCAGTAGTCCTTTGGAGGTGATCTGGAATGCCGGGGAATCAGAGGATTCGGGATCTGACACTGAGAAACCGTTCTTCTCCGCGCGCTCCGTGAGCCATTTTGTCTGGTCTGCAGCACTCAACAGTCCAGCTTGCCTCCGCTCACCTGCCTCAGTTCTGATCGTTTTGCTGGGATTTGCCGTGAGTCGGAATCGGTAGGTAGCTCCCGTCCGGATGCGATTGAGGAGCGGATCATACGGTGCGGTATCCCACGAGGGCTGATTCTCCCAACCCGCCTGTTCCTGCAGGTGCGTGAACGAGGGTTTGTCAGGGCTGACCGTGTAGAGGCTGATCGAATGTTCTGAGCGATCGACCCTCCACAGGACGCGGTTGGTGGATTCGTCGGTGAATTCCGGGGGGAAGCAACTCATCACCGCTGCATGCATCTTCCAGGGGTTTGCGAGCAATTCCGTTGTTCCCCGTCGGCGTGGGTGGAGGTGCATTCGGGACAGGTAACTCATGCTTCACCTCTCAGAAGGAGCATGGGGTCGTGACCGCTGGTTGTTTTCCCGGTCACGGAGAATGGTTGTGTGAATCCGTGGACGACTCCCCGCATGTCATGGGTTCGGGCATTGTCCCTGAAACTCTTCGGTGTGTCCCGGATGAGTTCGTCGAACATCTCTCCGGGTAACGCATCCCGGTAGTAGTGGAGGCGGACCGGCTCATCGAGCGACGCTCTGTAGGTTTCCGACGCCAGCCAGGGATGTTCGTTGAGCAGTTGATCGAGTGGCCTTTCGTCGACACCCAGACACACCTTCCTCCCCGGTGGGCAGGATCTACGTCCGAGAAACGGCGGATAAACCGGGGATCTCAGGGCGTCGGTTATCTCGGTGATCGTGTTCTGCGGACCCTCGAACGCCGCGAGAAACACCGCATCGGAGAGATACTCGCGGTGGGTCAGTGGCCGCGAAGCCTTGTTGATGGAGCTTCCCCGACGGACCATCTCCCAGTCGATCTCGGTCTGGAAGTCGGTGAGCACTGTCCCGGGTTGGTCGACGCGGGTCCCGAACCGGAGGGCTGCCAGATCATCGATCGGTTCTTCACGTGAGCGTCCGAGTGCGGCGGCAATCATCCCGATGACGCCGCTCTTGGTGGGATGGTCGAGCGTCTTCCGGTGATTGAAGCGGCTATCGCCGCCCCACGCCTGTAGTGGGGCCGCCAACTGAAGTACAGCGACCGTCATTCCTGGCCTCCCAGACGAGATTTGACGGAATCGACGGCGAAGCTCAGGATGTCCTGGAAATCACCGGAGGTGCCGTATCGATCCAGGGCGGTCTTGGCGGCCTCGGTGGCCGCGGCACCCGAGACGAAGTATCGGACCGCCACCGGTTCAGTTCCATAGCCGCCATCTTCTTCCGCAGCGTGTTCAGCGAGCTTGATGGTGGCTTTCTCCCCGTATCCGGAGTCGGACCTGATTGCTTTCTCGAATGCTCCGACGAAGTTCACCGGTTGGTCTTCACGGACCGACACCATCACGAGTTCCGGCCTGGTTCTGTTTCCGAAGGTGTTCTGCTTGCCGGTCGGCATGGACAGGGCGAAGCACGCGAGGAACGCCTCGACGGCACGGCAGGCGGCGTCGACGGAACCGAGTTCTTCGACGAGCTTGGGTACGTTGATCGTCGCGTAGCGGTAGAGCGTGGAAGACGTGAATTCGACGGTTCCGATCATGCCCGCGGCGGCCGTGTCCTCGGCCTTGTTGTCGTCGCTGGCGGTGAAGTAGTCGAATTCGGTGAGGGCGGGGTGCACGGATAAGGCGTGCGCCACCTGGCACGTCGCATCGGAGTTCAGTTCCGGGGCATCAGCGATCATCCTCCCGAACAGGGCGATGTCGATGGAACGGTCGGTTCTGACCGCTTCCTGGGCAGCTTTCTTCGCAATCGCTTTTCCGGACTCGTGGGATTCGATTCCCAGGTTCGCGAGATTCGTGATCTGGCGCCTGGACAGGAACAGCAGATATCCGGTGACCGGGCCGGTCTCCGCTTTCTCCCCCTTCTTGACCTTGGGCTCCTTGACCTTGACGCCGGAGGCGGTCAGCGCCTTCGTGGCGAGATCTGTGGCGGTGGCTTCGTCGAGATCGGGACGGAGCTCTCGGATCTTGACCGCGATCCGGTCGACCGCGATCAGAGTGCGCTCGCCGAGCTCGTCGGTATCGAGGAATTTGCCGAAATTGTCCCGTGCGGCCCGCTTCCATGCCTGGCTTGATACCCGGGAACGTCGCACACCGCCGTACACGGCGGACTTGGGGCTGCCGGTGTCGTCCCTGTTGACGCATGACGGGGGGACGGACTGGATGATGTGGATGTCGAGGTAGGTGTTCTGGGTCTTCATGGGAATTGCCTTTCTTCGGTGTCGGTCAGGAGGGGTTTTTCGGAGCGGTGCGGTGGAGCTGCCGACCCCAGCGGAGCCGTACCCCCGGCGCACTGTCCGGGAACTGCAGTTCATAGAGGTCGACGGTGAGTTGTCCGTAGTCGAGGGGGATGTCGAGTGCACGGAACTGCTGGATGAGGCCCCGCGCATGATGTCGTGTCGCCTCGAAGGTCTGTGCGGTCGCCAGGGCCCGAAACCTGCGGAGTGTCGATTGTTCGAAGGCATCCGTGTTGGAGGGATCAGCCAGTCGCCGTACGGCGTCACCGAACCCGGTCGGGTTTCTGGTGCCCGATTCCGGGTCCAGCATCGGCACGTTCATGGGGAAGCGTCGGGACTGCTGATGGGTTCCGTAGAGACCGAAGGCCGTGTACACGGCACTTTCCGCACGGCTCGGCTCGTTGTACCTGCTGCCGTTCGCGGGTAGCCCTGACAGGACGAGAGGCCACATGTCGGGCATCTCGCTGAACCCTCTCGTCGTGCTCGCCCGCATGAGGGAAAGCTGGGCCTTGGCGCGGCTCTCTTCGCGGAGGTACCGGGTCTGTATGTCGTTGATCTGCCGGTGCATCTTAGTCCGCAGCACAACCCGCATGGGGGGCTGTTGCGTCGTTGTGTCATCAGTCATGGGTCGCCTCGTTCGTAGGGTTGTCAGGTGTGGGTGTGTTGTTCCGTTCTTCACCGGGGAGAATCTTGTTGACCGCTGCCATGAACCTCGCGTGTACCAGAGGCGCCGTGTAGATGCGTCCATCGTGTTCTCGCCCCGTCCACGCATTCTCGCCCGC
The DNA here is from genome assembly GCF_016595285.2 of Corynebacterium antarcticum. Taxonomy (NCBI): domain Bacteria; kingdom Bacillati; phylum Actinomycetota; class Actinomycetes; order Mycobacteriales; family Corynebacteriaceae; genus Corynebacterium; species Corynebacterium antarcticum. Next base: position 886,061 of record NZ_JAENIP020000001.1, on the reverse strand, counting down.
ATTCACCACCAGGTTCTCCGCCAGTCTGAAGGCGAGTTTCCGGAGCGATGCAGCCCACTCGGCTCGTTCTCTGTCGGGATCGCACTGGGCGGAGATACCGGTCAACCAGGTCCGGAACATGGGATCTATGTGACTGAAGTACTCGGCGTTCGCGTGGGTCCGCTGACTCTCTGGTGTTCCCCCCGCCGCAACCGCGAGGTTTCCGGCGAGGTTCGTGTACTCCCGTCCGACCTGGGTCGCTCGCTCGACCGCTGAAAGGACCAACCCCTGGAGTTCGTGTGCGTCGGCGGCGGCGAGTTCACTCGAGAGACGGAGGGAATCGTGGAGGATACTGTCGACCACGGCATTCTGCGTGCCGTACTCGATGCTCACGACGTCGAGGACGATGCGGTAGGAGGGAGGTAGGACACTGTTGGTCAGTTTGCCCACCCATTCCACGGTGCGCGGTGGAATGAACCGACGAACCTTGCTCTTGTTCACACCGACTACCATGCTCGGGTCGGGGTGGGGGAGAAGAGTCTCCAGGCCCCGCCACATGTTCTGTCCCCGGTTGAGGGCGCGGGGCATGTAGATCGTGCGCTTCGCCTTCTTTGATTGCGGTTCGGAATACCGGAAGGATGTCATGGTCTCGTTCTGGAGCTGCGCCGTGTAGTCGACGGGGTCACCGTTGCAGACCAGGGCGCCGGTGACGGTGTTGTCCTCCGTGTGGAGTCGGATCCGTCGTTGCGGCCACGTGAACAGTGCCACCTGGCCGGGTTCCCGGATGATGCTCCGCGGTCCGGAGGGTACGGGATCCTCCTCCCATAGGGGAAGGTCATCGGGGTCGGGGACCCTGTCCGCGACCAGATTGAGGAGCAGTGTCTCGAGGAGCGTTCCGCCCACCACCGTCGTACCACCGAGCCAGCCGCACCAACCTATGCCCATCGGGTAGCCTTTTCCGTTCTTGACCCGGGGATCATCGCACTGACCGGGCTTGATGCCCGAACAGTCCCATGAGTTCGCGTGGATCAGCCAGCGGGCTCCCTCCGCCAGTGACACCGGTTCGGAGGGGTCCGACCTGGTGAACATCGCGTCTTCCCCGGGACTGTCCGGGATGATCACGGAGAGGTCCTTCCATTCTCCGGACGGGGTGCGAAGATTCGCGGACTGGAGGAATGGGCGTTCAGAATCACAGAGAGCGAAGCGGTGGTGCCAGGTATCGAGGTACTCGTCAACCGATTCGGTGTCCAGGCTCTTCAGTTCCCACATCTGTTTCCAGTAGCCTATCGGATCGACGCGTAGTTCCTCTCCGAATGACCGGTAGAGAATCGCCAGCAGTATTCTGAGAATCGCGAAATCCATCGTTGGGAGTTCGCCGCTCAGCTGTCGGTACTGGGCCGCCGAATGGAATAGTCTCCGTAGACTCACTTCTTCCACTTCCCCGGATCCATTCAGTACTTTGATCCAGGGTTCATCTATGAGATTGAATGTCGTAGAACTCATGGTTTCGTCATGCTCCCGGTTCTGTGGCGACGGCTTTTTCTATCCTCAGTCCCGTCGCCATGTCGTACCAGATTCTGTACTGGTTGATCGTTGTCGAAAGATCCTCATCGAGAATCAGGGGAAGCTGTCCTCGCAGCCAGTGGGATTTCTGCCATACGTCGATGTAGTTTTCCTCCAATGTATCAAGGACTTCGTCCCCCAGCTTTCCTCTGGCGAGGAAAGCTGGAAGAGTTACGGTGCACATCGCTGTATTTCTCGCCAGTTCCTCATCGACCCCCGTTATCGGATTGACGACGCGGTCTCCGCAGTTCCCGATCCAGGGGAGAGTCTTCAGGAGACCGGCTCGACGTTGGATGACGATCACCTCGTAGGTCGCGTCGGCATCACGGACCTGAGGAACTCCGGCGTTTCGATCACCGGGCTCCTCATCGGTGATGGTGGCCCACCCGACTATTCCTCCACGGGACGGGGGGTCCACGAGGAAAGCGCTCGCGCGGACACGACTCTCACTGTGCTGCTCGCCCTCCCTGCGGTGCGCACTCGACCAGGCGTCGAGCCACGGGGCGGGGACGGCCGATGTCGTCGAGTATGCGCTGTCGACCAGACCGCTCACGTGGTCGGGTGATGTGATGGAAGGGCCGTGACGAAGCAGCGTGATGGTCGTGCGGAGCAGGGAGGCTTCGCCGTAGACGTATACGGACCCCTTGGGGAAGACCGGTGGCTCGACCGGTATCTCCGGCGTTTCAAAATCCACACCCAGCACCCCGGAGATGTGCAGGGTGGCGGACCGTAGTCCCTTTGGGCGATTGTCGTCATTGGCTCGGTGACGGTGCATCCGGCCGGCTCTCTGGATCAGGAGGTCCAGAGGAGCCAGATCGGTTATGAGTGCGTCGAGATCGATGTCGAGTGACTGCTCTATCACCTGGGTGGACACAACTATCAGTCGATGGGGACGTTTCCCTCCGGGGCCGAGTAGTTCGATGAGTCGTTTTTCGCGGGCTCTCCGATCCACCGCGAGGAACCGTGAATGAAGCAGGAACATCTCTTCTTCGCGAACAGTGGTGGACAACAGGTCGTAGATTTCCTGCGCCCTGGATACGGTGTTCGCGATGATCCCGAGGCAGCCGCCGTCTCTGGTTATCTCGAGAGCTTCCTGTGCGATATCCGACGGCGATTCACCGATTGACCTAATGGAGAAGGTGCTCTTTCGTCCAGATGGGGGAGGGGTGATTACCGCGAATCTGCCATTCGAGACACTGGATATTGCCGGGTACCCGGTTACCCCTGCAGCCTTCTCCCACAGGTTCTTCTCTGGATCGCACTCAGTCCCCCTTCTCCGGGCGCGCCGTTCGCTGAAACTCATGGGACCGGTTCTGACAGGTACGGAACTGCGCTGACCTCTCGCATAGGCCGTACACATCTCGGCGCGGCGGTCGGGTGACAGTGTCGCTGACAAGGCTATGACCGTGGTCCCCGCCGCCCCGAGCCATTCCAGAACCCTGTCGAGGTAGACGGCCATGTAGGTGTCCGCGGAGTGGATCTCGTCCAGTATGACCACTTTTCCACTCAGCCCCAGGTGGCGCAGCATGACATGTTTCGACGCGAGGGCCGCGAAGAGAATCTGGTCGATCGTGCCGACGCTGAAATCTGCGAGTGATGACTTCTTCCGTCCCCGTAGCCACCAGTGTGCTGATATCCTGCCGCATCCGGTGTCATTCGCGGATGCGTCGGTATAGTCGTACACCGGATGAAGATGCGGTTGGTCCCCCTCCATCAGGCCCCTGTACTCGTCGTTGAACTGGGCCCGGGAATGGCAGAGGACCGCTGAGGCATCCACATCCTCCGGTACCGCACGGGAGATCCACGACAGCACCCTCGGGAAAATCCCGTCGCTGGTGGCGCACGTCGGCAGGGCTATGACCGCTCCGCCGTGTCCGAACCTGGAGGCGACGATCTCGGCCGCCGCGAGTGCGGCCTCTGTTTTCCCCTCACCGGTTGGGGCTTCAATCAGGATCAGTCCGGGCCCTTCTAACGATGCGGCGGATTCCATCGCCGCGCGTTGGGTGCTCCGGGGGCTCGCCCCCCGCGGGAGTTTGAATCGGGAGGAAAAGAGGGCGGCGGTATCGGTCACCTGCGCAGGCGACCAGGGCGGTGGGAGGGACAGTTTCCGCAGAGCCTGTTCGGTTCGGTCTCGGCGGTCGACACTCAGTGTCAGAGGAAACAGATCGGCGTTGGAAGCTATCCAGTCGCATACTATGACGAAACCGGTCAAGGCGTGGAGGGCCGACTGTGTTGGGGTGGAGAGCGCGAGACCAGTGATCTCGTCGTCTGAGAGTCCGGCTGTCGCAGCCGCCCGATCCCACCAGATCAATCGGTCTCTGCTCCAGTGGAGGTGACTTTCGTTCGCGTACGCGGACACGGTGACCGGGGAGCAACTTGTTTCGGGGTAAACGCCGTGGTGTCCTCCGACCACCCCTGCGAGAGCTTCCGCTCCCGGCGTTCCCCGGACACCGGTTTTCTCTTCGAGCCATTGGAGCATGCTCAGATAGCTCACCGTGGAGTGTGGTGCTCTACGACGTTCCCCGGGGGAGAGGGGAATGAAGTGGGCGCCGGCGTCCCGCATCCGGTCGGCGAGTGGTTGAACCTGCATTGCGAATGCGGAGGAGTGCTTGCCTATGTCGTGGCCGGAAGCAAGAAGGACGGCAGTTTTCCTGGCGAGCAGCTCGGTGCCGAAGGAACAGGCCAGCAAACGCCGCGTCGCGGGCGACAGCCAGCTGTCCCACATGATGTCGGCCACGGAGCCTGTGTCGTCCAGATGAATGTGGAGGGGAAGCATCTCGGCGCCTTCCGTTCCGTAGGCTCCGGAAGATTTGGCCCAGGCGCTCCTGAGGGGCTCTGGCGGAGGGGGCTGCGGAAGAAAGACACTCGCCATGGTCGCTGTTTCCTGTCGTGGTCCGGGCTCTATGTATCGGGGGATGACCATCACTCTGCCAAATGGTGAGGACACCACCCCCTGAAGTGTCGAACATGTTTGTGAATTCGTGCGTCCCGGAGTTCACGTCAGGGAGGGGAATCGGGTCAGCCGTCGCCTGTGGAGACGCCGAAGTCGTTCGAGTGATCGGCAGGGGACCCACGATGATGGGGTGGGGTGGGGTTGAACGGGACACCGATCGGGGAGCTTGCCGGAACGTCGTGCCCTTCGGTTTTCCGTGACCTCCCGGAATAGCAGTTGTTTGATCCGAGCTCACCGGGCGGAGATCGGGTGCAGTGACGGCAGGCAGTGGAACGCTTTCGGGGGTCTCGCGGGACTACGGATGAGGTGGTGGCCCGGGGTGAGGATCGGTGAAGGACGCGCCGCGCACCAGCAGGATCTAGACTCGAAGCTACCTCCACTCACACAGCTGAAAGCAGGCGGCCCGATGCGTGCACTCGTGATCGTTGATGTACAGAATGACTTTTGTCCGGGCGGTGCGCTCGCCACAGAACACGGCTCGATGGTGGCGGAGCAGATATCCGAGCTCGTCCACGCTCCGTCACAGGACTATCGCGCGATCGTGGCCACACAGGACTGGCACATCGACCCGGGAGATCACTTCTCGGACAACCCCGATTTCGTTGATTCGTGGCCCGTCCACTGTGTGGTCGGCACCGGTGGCGCGGAATTCCATCCGGCCATCGATGCAGAGAGACTCGATGAGACGTTCCGGAAGGGCGAGTACAGCGCCGCCTACTCGGGTTTCGAGGGACATGCGGCATCGGACGTGGACACCGGTTTGGCACGTTGGCTGCGGGAGCGCGGAATCACCGACCTCGATGTTGTAGGGATCGCGACGGACCACTGCGTCAAAGCCACGGTCATCGATGCTCTCCGCGAGGGATTCGGAGTGCGGGTGTTTGCGGAACTGTGCTCTCCGGTCACCGCTGAAACGGGGGAGACCGCCCTGGAAGAGATGACGACAGCCGGAGCCGTTATCGTCCGTTGACACAGCTGTGTCCTGCCCCGGTCCCGGGTGCCTGATCAGGAACAGGGGAGACCTCCCCGGAGCGTGTTTCTCGTCGTGTGCATCGAACCTGGTCGGAGGTGAAAGGAAGTCCCCGTTAGCTCCGGGGTGGGTCGCGGTTACCTCCGCGATCTCGACCGACTGGTGGTCGAGTGTGCCGAGGGCTACGGAGGGAGCCCCGGCAAGAGGGCGGGCGGCTATCGCAGATGGGTTTCTGATCGGCATCTTCCTGGGCCGGTCATGCTCCGCTACCTCCGGTACAACCGGCTGTGGCGGGAGTGTTCCGTGGTTTTCGCGGTCGGATGGGGCCGGCGGATTTTTCCGGGTCGCCCTCTGTCCAGGTTCCGTTGTCAGGAAAAAGAAGAACTCCCCGGGTCTTCGACCACGGGGAGTTCTTTCACTTGGGGGTGGCTGACGGGACTCGAACCCGCGACACCCAGGATCACAACCTGGTGCTCTACCAGCTGAACTACAGCCACCATCGCATGTCACCCATGGTATTACCCGTGCGTGAGCAGCGAGGAACATCTTAACCCAGGACGCGATCTTTACAAAAATCGGGCGAAGGCCTGCTCGGATTCTGCGGCGGCTGCCTGGGTCTCCTCGGTTCCGGGACCCGGGTGGTCGACGAAGATCGCCCTCCGGTAGTAGTCCAGCTCCCGGATCGACTCGATGATGTCGGCCAGCGCCCGGTGCGCCATCCCCTTGTCGGGCTGCCGGAAGTAGACCCTCGGGTACCAGCGGCGGGCGAGTTCCTTGATGGATGAGACGTCGACCATGCGGTAGTGGAGGGCGGCGTCGAGAAGCGGCATGTGCGCCCTGATGAATGCCCGGTCCGTCGCGATCGAGTTTCCCGCCAGCGGTGCGGGATGCTCGGGGTCGCAGTGCTCGTCGATCAGATCCAGGACCGCCTTCTCGGCCTCGGCGAGGGACACCGTAGAGGCCCGGATCTCGTCGGTGAGGCCCGAGGAACGGTGCATCTCCGTCACGAAGCCGTCCATGCGCGACAGTTCGTCCTCCGTGGCGTGGACGACCAGGTCCACTCCCTCACCGACGATGTTCAGGTTCGCGTCGGTGATGACCGCCGCGACCTCGACGATCACGTGCTCGGACGGGTTGAGGCCCGTCATCTCGAGATCGACCCAGACGAGTCGGTCGTTCTTCGCCGGGATCTTTCCCGGATCTGCTGTGGTGCTGTTACTCACTGCTCAACCCATCTTCCTGTAGAACGAACCCATGATCGGGGCGCCGACGGCCGTCGGCATGATGGCACTGATCCGGTCCATGGCCTTTCCGATCGGCCCGGGGACGACCCGGCGACGGTTCCCGGACATCGCCTGGAGCGTTTCCCGGGAGCACGATTCGTAGGTGGTCCAGAGGAAGTCGGGCACCACCTTGTCGACGATGGACTTGTCCGCCTCATCGATCACCGCGTCCCGGACCGGTCCGGGCGCGAGGAGGGTGCAGGTGACTCCCGTTCCCCGCAGTTCGTAGTGGAGCGCCTCGGTGAAGGCGTTGACGCCCGCCTTCGTGAAAACGTAGGTGGCGTTGTTCGGGATCGGCATGTTTCCCGCGGCGGAGCCGACGTTGCAGATGGCGCCGCTCCCGCGCTCGAGCATGCCCGGGAGAACGGCCCGGGTCAGCTCGAAGACGGCGGTCGCGTTCAACTGGAACTGGGTGGTCTCGTACTCCCAGTCCTGATCCATGAACGCTCCGAAGCTGGCGATGCCGGCGGAGTTGACGATGATGTTGATCTCGCGGCCGGTGATCTCCTCGATGAGGGCTGCGCGCGCCGCGGGATCCGCCAGGTCGCAGGGCCGGACATCGACGGTGACGCCGTGGGTGTCCTCGAGTTCGGCGGCGAAGTCGCGGAGCACCTCCTTCCGGCGGGCCACGAGGATGAGGCTGTGCCCGAGTCTCGCCAGATCTCGCGCCATCGCCATTCCGATACCCTGGCTCGCCCCGGTGACGAGGGCTCGGCGGTCTTTACTGGGGGAGGGTAAAGCCATGGGGGCTCCTTCATGAGAGAACGACGGAAGCTGAATCGGGTTGACGTGGCCAATCGTACCTACCGGCCCTCTCGGTCCCGGCCCCGAGGACGTCCGGTGGCGTTTTCCGCGGCGGTTGCCGGAACGGCGGAAAGCGCCCGGTTTCATCTGTGGTGTGTGGGGAGCCGGTTCCGTCCCCGGTGGTCGTCACCGGGGTGGTCGGGGGCTGGTGTGGGGTCGGTTCGACGCGTTCTGCACGACCGGGCTGCTACCGAACCGGGGCCGACGCGATTCTGCGTACGGGGGATCCGGCGTGGTTTCCGGGGCGGGGTCTCCCCGCCACCGGAACCATCGCACCGGTGGGCTGCGGTCGAACAGTCGGGGCGACCTGGCTCACGGGCATGTTCCGTCGAGCATGCCGTATCGCCCGGGCTACGGTGCCGCAACCTCTCGTCGGGTGCTGCCCCGCCTGTTGCGGAGTGGTGCGTGTATCGGGGGCCGCCGGTGCTGGATGTCCGATACGGCGAAGGACAGCCCCGGAGCCGAGATTCAACGGCTCCGGGGCTGTCCGGAATCGTGCCCCCGGCAGGATTCGAACCTGCGACCAGCCGGATAGAAGCCGGATGCTCTGATCCACTGAGCTACGGAGGCGGGGAACCCGCGGAACGCGAAACCGTCCGGGGTCTTCCGCTGCGAGACTTTACCCCACCGGAGGGCCACTGAACCAAACCCCCGCGGTCGTCCACGTGGCTAGGGGGACTCCGTGGACAGCGATAGTCTGTAGTCATGGATGCACAACCCGACAGCTCCCGGCAGGGAGCCTCCGACAACGCTGCCGTCGATGCCGCGGAGGCGCCGGTCGCCCCGCGGCCGAGTGGTGTGTCCGGGGTGTCCCGCGGATCCCGGGGGCGGGTCCGTGGATCAGCTGGACTGTACCTCCTCTTCTTCCTGACCGCGGGACTGGTTGGGGCCGTGATCTCGTGGGGGTTCCTCGGTGAGTCCCTGGCGGCGTTGGGGATCCCCGACCCCGGACCCGCGACGACCGCGGGGCTGCCGTTGCTCCGGTCGGCGGCGGTGATGCTCATGTGCCTGTCGGTCGGATCATTCCTGTTCAGCTCCTTCCTCACCTCGCCGATCACCGAGCCCCTGTCCACCGGAGAGATCCGGGAGATCCGCGCGGCGGAGCAGTCCGCCCGGGAGCGGCGGGACCGTGATTCCGGGGCCGGTACGGATGATCCCCGGAACATCGTCGACGATGTCCCGGAGGTCGATGAGGAGATGGCACTCGGGTCGGACGCCGACCGGGTGACCCGGGCGAATCTCTACGCGGCACGGCTCGGCGTGGACGGTTCGGTGGCCGCGCGCACCGGGACCGTCGCGGCGGCGTGTGTGGGGCTGATCGCGCTACTCCTGATCCCGATGTATCTCTCGGACGTGTCGGGTGAACCGTTGTCCAGGACGCTGCGTCCCGGGAACTGGGTGATCGCGGTCAACCAGGTCTCGACGTCGCTGGCCTGGCTGGCGGTGGCCGTGATCGCCTTGTCCACCGCTGTCGTCGGGTCCCTGTCCAGCCGGTGGGTGATGCAGCCGTTCCTCCTGCTCGGTGCGCTCGGTATGGTGGTCCCGCTGGGGCTCGAGGGACACTCCGCGACCGGTGGCGATCACGACTACGGGACGAACTCGTACCTGTGGCACCTGGTGTTCATGACGCTGTGGGTGGGCGGACTGATGGCGCTGATCGCCCACGGCCGTCGGCGGGGGTCCCGGATGGATCTCGCCGTGGAACGCTACTCGGTGATCGCCCTGCTCTCCGTCGGCGTGATGACGGTGTCCGGTCTCATCAACGCGGCGATCCGGATCCAGTGGTCGGACTGGCTCACCACGGGCTACGGCTGGCTCATCACCACCAAGACGGTCGGTGTCGTGGTTCTCGCGCTGTTCGGCTATCTCCACCGGAGGGCCACCATCCCCGCGATCAGGCGGGACCCCTCGGATCACTCGCTGTTCCGCCGCGTGGCCGTGGTGGAGGTCCTCGTGATGGCGGCGATCACCGGCGTGGCCGTCTCCCTCGGCCGGACGCCGCCTCCGCCGCCGCGTTCCGCGGACCTGAACACCATGGACATCCAGCTCGGCTACAAGCTCTTCGAGGAGCCGACGCTGTGGAACGTGTGGACGATGTGGCGCTTCGACATCGTGTTCGGCTCGGCCGGGGTGATCCTCGCGATCGCGTACGCGTGGGCCGTGCACCGTCTGCACCGTCGCGGCATGGCCTGGCCGGTGGTCCGCACCGTCTGGTTCCAGCTCGGAAACCTGATGCTGGTGCTCACGATGTGTTCGGGTATCGGGCTGAATATGCCGGCGACGTTCTCGATGCACATGATCGGGCACATGATCCTCACCATGGGTGTCCCGGTGTTCTGGGTGCTCGGTGGTCCGTTCACCCTGTTCCTGGCGGCGCTCGAGCCCGGTGAGCCGGATGAACCGGGGCCCCGGGAGTGGCTGCTCGTCGCCATCGACAATCCCGCCGTCCGGTTCCTGACGCATCCCGCGGTGAACACGATCCAGTTCGTGGTGCTGTTCTACATCCTCTACCTGACGCCGCTCTACGATGTCGCGGTGGCCGAGCACGCCGGCCACCTCACCATGAACGTGGTGTTCCTGTGGTCCGGGTTCATGTACTACTGGGAGCTCATCGGCGTCGATCCGACGCCGGTGCGCCGGAGCCCGATGGGCAAGGGCGCGTGGCTGTTCTTCTCCCTGCCGTTCCACATGTTCTTCGGTGTGACGCTGATGCAGATGCAGACGATTCTCGCCTACGACTTCTATTCGACGCTCGGCCTGCCGTGGGAGATCGACCTGCTGAAGGACCAGAACGTGGGCGGCGGTATCGCGTGGGCGTCGGGACAGTTCCCCCTGATGATCATCTTCGGCGCGGTGCTCCTGGAGTGGTGGCGACACGACCGCCGTGAGATGCGGATCTACGACCGGCGGGCGGACGCCACCGACGACGAGGACATGACGGCGTACAACGAGATGCTCGCCAAGGTGAACGCCGGGGAGAACTACTTCGACGAGTACTACGAACGGGACATCAGCACCGACGGCGGCCGGGGCGGTCCGGGCGGCGGACGCTAGGTCGTTGCCCCGCGGCTGTGGGGGACCGGGTGTGGAGGGCCCGTTGTGCACAATGGTGGGCCCCACGCTCCGGCGCCGCTGTCGGGGTGGTGTGACTGTGACGGTGTACACGACACCGCAGCCACTCCCGAGAGGAACCACCCACATGGCCCAGCACAGTTTCACCCTTACCGGCAACATCGGGGCAGACCCCACCTATCACGGCGTCAATGAGCGCAACGGAGTCACCAAGTTCCGGCTCTGCGCGAACCGGCGGCGCCCCGGGGACCGGGAGGGGACCTGGATCGACTACGACACGCTCTGGATCGAGGTGCAGTGCTGGGGCAGACTCGCCGAGCACGCGCGGCGCTGCCTCCGGAAGGGGATGAGCGTGGTGGTCGTCGGGACCGCGATCCTGGAGACGTGGACCGACGCGGACACGGACAGCAACCGGTCGCGGATCGTCCTGAGGGCCAGCCACATCGGCCCGGACCTGAACCGCTACCTCACCACGTCCACCACGCCCGGCGGGGAGATCGTCGCGGAGCCGTTGACCGGGGGATGGGTGACCTCGGGGTGCATCCCCGCACACCGCGCGGAAACCGCGGGCGACAGCGGGGCGGCCGGGGGCGGCGGTGCGCCGGGGCGGAAGCCTGAAGACGATTCCCACCCGCGGTCGGGAGGGCAGCTCGTCGGTGCCGGATCCGGCGTGGACGCCGAGGTGGATCCGCCGTTCTGACGTATGCCGGGCACGCCGCGGGCCGCAGGCCGGCGGTGGCCGTCCGTGTGCCGCGGGGTCTCCGGGATCCGTGGGGTAACCTCGTGGGGCAGGACCGCAATCTAGTAGAAAGCACTAAGGGACAAACATGGGCGAGTTCATCTACACGATGAAAAGCGTGCGTAAGGCACACGGGGACAAAGTCATTCTCGACAACGTCACCATGGCCTTCTACCCGGGCGCCAAGATCGGTGTCGTCGGCCCGAACGGTGCCGGTAAATCATCGATCCTGAAGATCATGGCGGGCCTCGACCAGCCGTCGAACGGTGAGGCATTCATCGATCCGGGCTCCACCGTCGGCATTCTGCTGCAGGAGCCGCCGCTGAACGAGGACAAGACCGTCCGTGAGAACGTCGAGGAGGGCCTCGGCGAGATCTTCGAGAAGAAGCAGCGCTACGAGGCCGTCGCCGAGGAGATGGCCACGGACTACTCCGATGAGCTGATGGAGGAGTTCGGCAAGCTCCAGGAGGCCCTGGACGCCGCGGACGCGTGGGAGATCGACTCGAAGATCGACCAGGCGCTCGACGCCCTGCGCTGCCCGCCCGGCGACGAGCCCGTCACCCATCTCTCCGGTGGTGAGCGCCGCCGCGTCGCACTCGCGAAGCTGCTGCTGTCCGAGCCGGATCTGCTGCTGCTCGACGAGCCCACGAACCACCTCGACGCCGAGAGCGTGCTCTGGCTGGAGCAGCACCTGGCCAAGTACCCGGGTGCCGTTCTCGCCGTGACCCACGACCGGTACTTCCTCGACCATGTCGCGCAGTGGATCTGTGAGGTCGACCGCGGCAAGCTGTACCCCTACGAGGGCAACTACTCCACCTACCTGGAGACCAAGGCCAAGCGCCTCGAGGTCGCCGGCAAGAAGGACCAGAAGCTGCAGAAGCGCCTGAAGGAGGAGCTGGCCTGGGTCCGCTCCGGCGCGAAGGCACGTCAGGCCAAGAACAAGGCTCGACTCGCGCGCTACGAGGAGATGGCCACCGAGGCCGAGAAGTACAAGAAGCTCGACTTCGAGGAGATCCAGATCCCCACCCCGCCGCGCCTGGGCAACCAGGTCGTCGAGGCGAAGAACCTGACCAAGGGCTTCGACGGGCGCGTCCTGATCAAGGACCTCTCCTTCACCCTGCCGCGCAACGGCATCGTCGGCGTCATCGGGCCCAACGGTGTCGGTAAGTCCACGCTATTCAAGACGATCGTCGGGCTCGAGGAGCCGGACTCCGGCGAGGTCAACGTCGGACAGACCGTGAAGCTGTCCTACGTCGACCAGAACCGCGAGAACATCGACGGGGAGAAGACCGTGTGGGAGGTCGTCTCCGACGGTCTGGACCACATCGTCGTCGGCCAGAACGAGATGCCGTCCCGCGCCTACCTGTCCGCCTTCGGTTTCAAGGGGCCGGACCAGCAGAAGCCGGCGAAGGTGCTCTCCGGTGGTGAGCGCAACCGGCTGAACCTGGCGCTGACCCTGAAGCAGGGCGGAAACCTGATCCTGCTGGACGAGCCCACCAATGACCTGGACGTCGAGACCCTGTCCTCCCTGGAGAACGCACTCGTGCAGTTCCCCGGCTGTGCCGTGGTCATCTCCCACGACCGCTGGTTCCTGGACCGCACCTGTACCCACATCCTCGCGTGGGAGGGCAACGTCTCCGAGGGGCAGTGGTTCTGGTTCGAGGGCAACTTCGAGGAGTACGAGAAGAACAAGGTCGAGCGCCTCGGTGCCGAGGCCGCCCGCCCCTCGCGCGTGACGCACCGCAAGCTCACCCGCTGATCCCACGGTGACGTGACGCCGCCCGGCGGTGTTCACCTCCCCCTTCCGGCCCCGCACGATCGGAGACACCCCCGACCGTGCGGGGCCGGAGACGTTCAGTATGCTTTTGATGTTGAAATGAAATCGTCGTGCCGATCCCTCGGCGGGTATAGATTGGTGTCCCAGAGGCCGGCAGCCGGGCCCGCAGCCCGCAGGTCCGCGACACACCCGCACGGAAGGATCCCCGAACACATGGCCAACAGCAGCGACCGCAACACCGGCAACGCCCCCGTCCACACCGCTGAGGTGCACGTCCGGTGGTCCGACTTCGACCGCTTCGGCCATCTCAACAACGCCGCCTACATCGAGCTGGCGCAGGAGGCCCGGAACATCTTCGCGCTGGAGGAGTTCATCGGTCGCGGCCACGACGTGCCCGCCGTGTTCATCCGCCGGCTCGACGCCAGCTACATGAGCCCGATCCTCCCGGACACCTCCACCGTCGTCGTCGAGACCCGGGTGACCCGGGTCGGGCGGACGTCCTTCACCACCAGCCAGTCGATCATCGACCGGCACGGCACCGTCGCCTGCGTCATCGAGTGCGTACAGATCGCCGTCGACCTCAAGACCGCCACACCGCGGGCCATCACCGCCAACGAGCTCAAGGTGCTCAGCCGGGCGGCCGGCACCGATGTCACCGGTGCGGCCGGTGCCGCGGAGGAGGGGCACGAGTGACCGAGACGCTCACCGTCACCGCCGGTGCCGAGGGGCTGCGGGCGCTGCTGTCACGGGCCACCGGCATCGACGCGGACGCCTCGGCCCGCTTCCGGCAGCGGGCCGACGGCAGCGTCGACGTGTTCGTCACCACTCCGTTCGACGTGATCGCGGCGCGCCGGGTCGAGGGCACCGCCGGGCGGGACGGAGCCGTCGTGCGGGCCTCCGATCTCCGGGACGCTCTCACCGAGGGGCGCACCGAGATCGGTACGGCCCGTGACATCGCATGGCCCGGGGCACTGCCCCCGGCCGGCGGCTTCACCCTCCTCGACACCCTCCCGGTGACGGTCGTGCGGCAGCTCGCGGATCAGGGGCAGGCACTCGCACGCCAGTTCTCCGGGCCGCTCGGACCGCCGCAGTCCCTGCTCGACCAGACGGTACTCACCGTCACCGCCTCCGACGGTGCCGCCGGGGACCCCGGTGCCGCGGAGATAACGATGCGCATGGTGTTCACCTGCACCTCCCTCGGGCTGATCCCGGGGGCCGCGGCGCCCGAGTCCATCCCGCGTCACCTGCGGGTCTCCGGCACCGGGACCTGGGTGCGGGTGGACGCCCCGTTCGGCACCGTCTACCGCAGCACCCGGCAGTCGGTCCTCCAACTCTGATTCCGGGGGGCGCTGAGCCCGGGCCGCGCTCAGTCGAACCGGTTGACCAGCATGTCCGCGACACGCACCATGTGCTCCCACAGGGCCGCGCGGTACGGGGCGGGTAGCGTCTCCTCGTCGACGGTGTCGATGGCTGCGGCCATCATCTCCAGCCACCGGTCCCGCTCCGCGACGCCGATCGCGAACGGGTGGTGGCGCATCCGGAGCCGTGGGTGTCCGCGGTTCTCGCTGAAGGTCTGCGGACCGCCCCAGTACTGGGCCAGGAACCATTTCAGGCGCGCCTCCGCTCCCTCCCAGTCGTCGTGCGGGTACATCGGTCCGATGAGATCATCCTCGCGGACCTGCAGGTAGAAACGGTGCACGATCGTCGAGAAGGTCTCTTCACCTCCGACGGCCCCGTAGAAGCTGCTCGGCTGATTCTCCGCCATGTCATCTCTCCTCCGCCGCGGGGCCTGTCGGACCCGCGGTTCCGTCGGTGGCCGACGGCTCGGCGCTGATGCCGATGCCGTTGGGGTACGGCGTCGAGATACCCCGCTTCTGCAGGTCGGTGATGATCCGGCCGAGTAGCTCGCGGCGCACGGCCCACTGGGTGCCTGCGGCGACCTTCGCCCGGACCCGGATCAGCATGTGATCCACCGCCAGTGCGTGCACCCCGTCCACCTCGGGATCGCCGAGGACGGAGTCCTTCAGCGCCTCACTCGCGGCGGCGGCGCGGGCGGAGTCGCCGATGGCCTTCTTGGCGTCCTCGACATCGTTGGACAGGCCGACGGGAACGTCGACGCGTGCGACGGCGTGGCCCTTGGTGGAATTGCCGACCCGCTGGATGAGGCCGTTGCGGACGAACCACAGGGTACCGTCGACGTCGCGGATGGTGGTCAGGCGCAGGGACACGGCCTCGACCGTGCCGACCGCGTCCCCGACGTCGATGGAGTCCCCGACCCCGTACTGGTCCTCGATGAGCATGAAGATCCCGGAGAGAAAGTCCTTCACCAGGGACTGCGCACCGAAACCCAGGGCGACACCCGCGACGCCGGCTGAGGCGATCAGGGGGCCGACCTGCACCCCCAGCTCCGACAGGATCGCCAGGCCCGCCCATCCCCACACGAAGATCGCGACGGCGGAGCGCGCCACGGATGACAGCGTCGTGATCCTGGCCTCCCGACGTTGCCTGTCGCGCGTCCCCTCGGGGACGAGCGCCACCGACTCACCGAACAGCGAGTGTCCCGGGCCGCGTTCGATCGCGTGCCTCGAGGCCCGCCTGATGAGGATGATCAACGTCCACTGGATCCCGACGGCCACGACGAGGATCAGCCCGACCGCGACGGCCATCTCGATCAGTCCGTCGGTGTTCAGCCCGTGCTTGTCCCTGAAAACATGCCGCAACGTATCCTTCACGCCTTAAGAACCTACCGGGTGCGGGCCCGGGCGTTAGGCTGGGGGCCATGAGCAACCGATCTGTGGCAGTCATCACCGGGGCGACGGGTGGAATCGGTCGAGCCGTCGTCGACATCCTCATGCCCGACTTCGATGTCCTCGCCCTCGGGCGGGACGAGGCCGCGCTGGGAGAACTCGACGCGCTCGACCACGTGCGCGCACTGCGCTGCGACCTCGTCGCGGAGCTCCTCGACGCCGGGCCGGGCGCCGGACTGCGTGAGGTCCTGGACCTGCCCCACATCGACGTGGTGGTGCACGCCGCGGCGGTCGGGCACCGGTTCTCGGTGGAGCAGGCCACCCCGGAGCAGTGGCGGAGCATGCTCGACCTGAACGTCGTGGTGCCGGCGGAGCTCACCCGCCGGCTGCTGCCGGCGCTCCGGGCGGCCGGGGGAAACGTGGTGTTCATCAACTCCGGGGCGGGCAACGGCGCGCATCCGGGCACGACGGTGTACACCGCCACCAAGCACGCGCTGCGCGGTCTGGCGGACAGCCTGCGCAAGGAGGAGGCGGGCGCCGGGGTGCGCGTCAGCAGCGTCGCCCCCGGTCCGACCGACACCCCGATGCTGCGGGGCATCGTCGGGTCCGCCGGCGGGACCTACACCCCCGCCCACTACATCGAGCCCGCTGAGGTCGCCGCCGCGGTCCGCCTCGCCGTCACCGCGGGGCCGACCACGCAGCTCACCGACATCGCGGTCCGACCCCGCATCGAGCTGGCCGACCGCTAGCCCCGCCCCGACACCGCAGCCAGTGCGTGCACGGCGGCGGCATCGGTCGTCTGCAGCAGCGTCGCGTCGGTGCCCGGCATCGGACTGATCGTGGTGTCCGGCATCTGGGCGTGGGTGGGGATCCCGATGAGGTGGAGCCGCGGATCCGGTGTCCCGCCGGCGGTGACCACCCGCTGCGTCACCGGATCGACCTCCGGGGAGGGTGTCGTCGAACCGTCGGACAGGCGGAACACTCTGATCCGGCCCTGCTGCAGCAGATCCCGCATGAGCGGGTCCGCGGTGGTGCGCACATCGGGCGCCGGGAGGCGGGCGTCGAGGAGCACCCGCGCGGTGACCGCCCGGTCGGTGGTGGGGGAGTGCATCCGGTACCCGCCGCCGGTCACCCCGACGGTGGGGTGCGCCCCGAGGAAGGACACGACACCGGCGTCGACCAGGGCGAGCAGCTCCCGGGTGCGGAAGGCCGGGGGGCCGGAGCCCGCCATCCTGCCCAGCGCCATCATCCAGGCGTAGCGGCCGCGCCGGGAGTCCGGCGTGTAGCGGCCGTTCGCTCCGAGGACCGAGACGGTCTTGCGCGCCGACGCGATCGACCACATCCCCTCCTTCCACGCACTGGCCCGGCCCGCAGCGGCGTGGGCGATGTCCGCCGCCAGACCGTCCGCGACGGCGGCGGTGAACTCCCCGGGGGACATCGGCCCGGTGATCCCGCGGGCGGCCAGCGGGTCGGCCTCGGCCACGGGGTCGAACACGGGTACGCCGGGGACCCGCGCGGCCAGCACCCGGGGCAGGTCCGCCACCGGGGTGTCGTCGATGAGTTCGGCGATGTCCGCCGGATCCACGGTCAGGTCGGGCCGCATCCGCTGCAGGGCACGGTGGTGGGCCTCGTGGGCGTCCCGGGCGACGGCGGGCCACACCTGCCGGTCGAAATCGATCGGCGTGTCGCCGGCGGAGAGAGCCCGGACGACGGCATGCAGTCTGGCGTGCGGCATGCGGGGCGGCAGCGAGTGGTACTCGGACTTCGGGAACAGCGGGTAGCCACGGCCCGATGCCGCGACGATCCGCGGTTCGCGGCCGGAGGGGACGTACCGCAGGCCGGAGCGCGCCGCGGGGTCGTCCACGAATCGCCCGCCGCGGCCCGCGGTGAGGAGGATCATCGCGTCGAAGAATCCCATTCCCAGGCCACGGACCAGCACGGTGTCTCCCGGGTCGATCAGGTCCAGCCGCTGGTCGGCGGGATTACCGGGCCTGATCCACGTCAGGTCGTCCGATGCGCAGAGCTGGTCCGCGTCGTCCGGCACAGAGAGCTGCCACCCGGGGGTGAGGACCGTCGCACCCGCCCGGACCACCGAGCCGTCCGCGAGCGTGATCCCGTCGGTTCCGTCGGCGGCCGCGGTGAGCGCCACCGCGCGGCTGCGGTGGTGGTGGAGCGTGACCTGCGCGGGAAGCCGGTGCCGGGTCACGTCGAGGAACCACCGGAGGTACGCGCCGTAGAGGCGGCGGCTCGGATTCGATTCGGGGCGCGTGGCGCGCAGCTCGTCGGCGAACGCGACCGCCACCGCCGGGGCGGGCCGGTGCCGCCGGAACACCCGGGCGACGTCCGGGTCGATCCCCGCTTCGTCGGGGTTCTCCCCGCGCAGCAGCTGGATCCACTCGTAGAGCGTCGGTCCCCGCCACACGGGGGCCGACACCGTCGAGCCGGGTTCCGTGAACATCGTCACCGCACCCGCGAGGGTGTTCATGCACAGCTCACCCGCCTGGTCGGTGCGCCAGACCTCGCCGGAGCCGTGCTGGGAATCATCGATGAGGTGCACGTCCAGGGGCACGTGTCCGGGTGCTTCGTGCAGGGCGGCGCCGAGCCGCTCCAGCACCGACGTGCCGCGCGGCCCGGCGCCGATGATCGCGATCGACTGCGTGGTACCGGGATTCGGGGAAGTCACACAGACAGGCTAGTCCAGCCGGCCGGTCACTCGCCGGCGTCGACCGCCCGGTTGCGCAGCGCCCGCTCGACCCTGTCCCGGCCCTCGGCGACGACGCGCTTCAGGCCCGCCGGGTGATCACCGTCGAGGAACGCCCCGGCACGCGCGACGCCCTCGCCGGTGATGTCCCAGGACGGGTAGATCCCGTTGAGCGCGGCCAGCGCCATCTCCGGGGTGGCGGTGCGCCAGAAGCCGGGCGCCAGCTCGAAGTAGGCCTCGTTGAACTGCCGGAGGTTCGGCGCGGCGCCGGCCCAGGTCAGCCCCTCGATCTTGTGCCGGATGGCCAGGTTCGACAGACCGGAGTGCGGATCGGTGACCTCGTCGAAGATCTCCTTCTTCCGCCCCGGGGTGTTCACCGCGGCGTGCGCGGCCCACGCCCACTTCTGGCTGTCGGAGGAGGAGTCGCGGGCGAGTTCCGTCTCGATGGCGGCCTCCGGGTCCGCGATCTGCCCGGCGGCGATGAGCGCGGTCAGCGCCCGCCAGCGCAGGTCGTTGTCCACCTCGAGGCCGTCGATGGGGGAGACCCCGTCGCGGAGCCGCGTGAATAAATCGATCTGCTCGGTAGTGTCGGCGCCCAGCTTCCGGCGGGACAGCACCTGAAGGAACGTCAGCTGTGCGTCCGAACCGGGCTCGGCCTTCCGTGCGCCGTCGAGGAGGGCGTCCGCGAGCAGCGCCCGCCCGGTCTCCTCCGCCCAGGTCGGGTCGGCGTAGTTCGCCAGGGCGCTCGACGCCTGGGTGAGAATCCGTTCGAGGACGGCGATCTCCGTCTCCGCGGAGGCTCCGCGGGCCACCAGCCGGATGAAGTCGCGGGCCCGCATGCGTCCGTCGCGGACCATCTCCCAGGTCGCGGACCAGCACAGCGTGCGGGGCATCGGGTCCTCGATGCGGTCGATGTTGTGCACGACGAAGTCGAGGGAATCGGAGTCGAGCCGGGTCAGGCAGTACGTGAGGTCCTCGTCGTTGACGAGGACGAGATCGGCGCGCTCGGTACCGATGAGATCCGGGATCTCCGTGAACTCGCCCGAGACGTCCAGCTCGACGCGCTTCACGCGTCGGACCACCCCGTCGGTGAGTGAGTACAGGCCCACGGCCACGCGGTGGTCGCGCAGCTCCCCGGCGCCCGGTTCCGCACCGTGCTGGCGGACACCGAAGGAGACGTACCTGTCACCCGACACCTCGAACTCGGCGGCGAGCGTGTTCACGCCCGTCGTCTTCAGCCACTGGTCCGCCCAGTCGGACAGGTCGCGGCCCGAGGCCTCCTCGAGGGCCCGGAGCAGATCGTCGAAGGTCGCGTTGCCGTAGGCGTGCGTGGCGAAGTGCCGGCGGACACCCGCGAAGAACTCCTCACGACCGACATAGGCGGCGAGCTGCTTCAGCACACTCGCGCCCTTGGCGTAGGTGATACCGTCGAAGTTCTGCTCCACCGTCTCGATGTCGCCGGCGTCCGTGGTGATCGGGTGTGTCGACGGCAGCTGGTCCTGGCTGTAGGCCCAGGACTTCTCGATGTTCGCGAACGTCACCCACGCGGTGTCGTATTCCGTGGCCTCGGCCTGGCTGATCGCCGCGGACCAGGTGGCGAAGGACTCGTTGAGCCACAGGTCGTCCCACCAGCGCATGGTCACCAGGTCGCCGAACCACATGTGCGCCAGCTCGTGGAGGACGGTGTCGCAGCGGCGCTCGTAGCGGTAGCGGTTCACCTTGGAGGTGAACACGTACTCGTCGCGGTGGGTGACGCAGCCGGCGTTCTCCATCGCGCCCATGTTGAACTCGGGCACGAAGACCTGGTCGTACTTGTGGAAGGGGTAGGCCACGCCGAAGTTCGCGTGGTAGAAGTCGAAGCCCTGCCTGGTCTCGGTGAACAGGCGTTCGGCGTCGAGACTGTCCGCGACGGACTTCCGGCAGTAGATGCCCATAGGCACGGTCAGTTCGTGCGGCTGGCCCGCGGGGGTCTCCGGGTGGTGGGTGAGCTCGCCGGTCCACTCGCTGCGCACCTCATGGTAGGGGCCGACGCAGATCGCGACGAGGTAGGTCGACAGCCGGTAGTCGATGCGGGAGACGTGGGTGGCCGTCCCGTCCGGGTTATCAGTCACGGTCTGCTCCGCGTTGGAGATCACCCGCCACCCGGCGGGCGTGGTGATCGTGAGGTCGTAGGTGGCCTTGAGATCCGGCTGGTCGAAGCAGGCGAACATCCGCTTCGCGTCCGCGGTCTCGAACTGGGTGTACATGTAGACCTCGTTGTCGGCGGGGTCCACGAAGCGGTGCAGGCCCTGCCCGGTCCGGGAGTAACGGCAGTCCGCCGTGATCCGCAGCGAGTGCGCGCCGGGCTCGAGTCCGTTGAGGGCCACCCCGGCGGCCTCGTCGTAGCCGTCGTCGCCGAGGGTGACGGCGTCCGCCGTGATGTCCCCACCGTCCAGCAGCACCTCGGCCACCCGGGCCGCCCGCAGATCGATGAACGTGTCGCCGGCGGTGGACACGGTGAAGTCGACGGTGGTGACCGAGGAGAACTCCCTCTCCCCGCCGGTCAGATCGAGGGCGATCCCGTAGTTGTCGACGTCGAGCATCGACGATCGGGCCTGGGCTTCCGCATGGGTGAGATTGGTCGAGGTCACGTAACCCGAACTCCTGTCTGTGTGGACTGCTGCGGTGCCGCCGACGGCGGGCCGCTCTATCAATCAGGTGGTGGACGAAAACAGTGCACCCGCACCGCGGACGCCTCCCGGGACGGTGACACCGGATGACGGGTGTCCCCGGCCGTCGGGGGTGGCGGCGCTACACGGTCCAGGATACGGGCCGTGCGGGCAACCGGGCGTGCGTGGGCCGGAAAAGCACCTATCCTGGACGGCACGACCCGACGCGTCGGGTTCCCGGCGGGAACACCGGCCGACAGAACCCGAGAGAGAGAAGGTAGCCCGTGAGTCAACCCCTGAAGTTCTGGTTCGATGTCACCTGCCCGTACGCGTGGATCACGTCACGTTGGGTCACGGAGGTGGAGAAGGTCCGCGACGTGGACGTCACCTGGATCCCGATGAGCCTCGGCGTCCTCAACGAGGGGCGCGATGAGCTTCCGGAGCGGTACCGGCGGATGATGACGACGTGGGCGCCGGCGCGCGTGTTCGCCCGGATCGCCACCGAGCACCCGGACAAGGTCGGGGAGCTCTACACCGCACTCGGGACGAAGATCCACACCGAGGGGCGGGGCGAGGAGCTCAGGGAGAGCGCCGGTGACGGCGACGTCTCCGACGCACTGATCCCCCTCGTACGGGAGGCACTCGTGGAGGTCGGGCTCGACGGGGACCTGGCCGACACCGGAACCGGCACCGACTGGGATGACGCACTGCGCGGGTTCCACCAGCAGGCGATGGACGCCGTCGGCGACGAGGTCGGTACCCCGGTCGTGGAGGTCGCCGGAACCGCCTTCTTCGGTCCGGTGCTGACCCGCATCCCCCGTGGAGAGGACGCCGGAAAGGTGTTCGACGGCGCCGTGGCTCTCGCCGGCTACCCGCACTTCTTCGAGCTCAAGCGCTCGCGGACGGAACGTCCCGAGTTCGACTGATCCGGCGGAGGGTCGCCGGCCGGGTCAGGCGCCCAGTCGCCGCGCCCGCATCCACGCCTCCGGGACGTACGCGCAGGTCGGATCCGACGCGAGGTAGTCGTGGGTCATCGCGTACGCCGTGGAGCGGGAACCGCCGCACACCCCGTGGAACTCGCAGACGCTGCACTTGCCGTGCCAGTTGTCGGGGTCGCGGAGTGCGGTGAACACCGGCGACCGGGAGTAGATCTCGGAGAACGGCGTCTCGGTGACGTTCCCGCAGTGCACGGGCAGGAAACCCGAGGGGTAGACGTCGCCGATGTGGTCGACGAAGGCGAACCCCGATCCGGAATTCACGGCCATCGGGGGCCGCGGGCGGCGGGGATGCTCGGGATGTGCCCCGAGCAGACGGGTCGTCTCCCCGGTGAGCGTGCGGTAGAGCTCGCCGCCCCGGTACGGGGTGTCGGCGCGCTCCCGCTGGAGCACCACGCGGCGGTACTGCGGGGCCTCCGTCGTCTTGATCGCGATCCGGTCGGAGACGTCGGCCAACCAGTTGAGCACGTCCTCCCGCTCGTCCGGGTCCAGGCAGTTCAGCCGGGCGCCACGTCCGGTCGGGACGAGAAAGAACGTGTACCACATCTTCGCGCCCATCCCGATGACGGTCTTCAGCAGGGCGGGTGCCTCGTGGATGTTCGAGCGCGTGAGCGTCGAGTTGATCTGCAGCCGGAAGCCGACGTCGAGGATCTCCGGGGCCATCGCGAGCGTCGCGTCGAACGTTCCGGGGAATCCGCGGAAGGCGTCGTGGGTCTCGGCGGTCGCGCCGTCCAGCGACATCGACATCGCCTTGCCGCCGGCCGCCCGCAGCTCCTCCAGCCGGGCCCTGGTCAGCTTCGGGGTGACCGAGGGGGAGAGGGAGATCGACAGCCCGCGCCCGGTGCCGTACCGGACCAGGTCCACGAGATCGTCGCGTTCGAAGGGATCCCCGCCGGTGAGGACGACGAGCGGGTGCGGGCGGTCGTAGGCCGCGAGCTGGTCGAGCAGTTCGAAGCCCTGCCGCGTGGTGAGCTGTCGGGGATCGGCCCGGGTCTGGGCGTCCGCGCGGCAGTGCCGGCAGACCAGCTGACAGGCGCGGGTCACCTCCCAGATGACGATGAACGGCTTCGCGCCGATGTCATGGCGGATCATCCGGACACTGGGGTGGGTGTGGGACACGGTTCCGCGGGCTCCTTCCGGGCGGGTGGTCACTCCCTATGACGCTAGCCCCGGGCGGGGCGAAATTCAGCGTCATGACGCGCGCTATGCGACATCTCACGTCAGAGGGTCGCGTCTCCGGGCGGCGGGCCCCTACCCGGCTCCCGCCGGGTTACACTGGTCGCATGCGCGTTTACCTCGGAGCGGACCACGCAGGGTTCGAAATGAAGAATGTCATCGTCCAACACCTCAGCGACGCCGGACACGAGGTGATCGACTGCGGCGCCCACACCTACGACGCCGAAGACGATTACCCCGCGTTCTGCATCGAGGCCGCCTCCCGGACGGTCAACGATCCGGGTTCGCTCGGCATCGTCCTCGGGGGGTCGGGCAACGGTGAGCAGATCGCCGCGAACAAGGTCAGGGGCGCCCGCTGCGCCCTCGCCTGGTCCGAGGAGACCGCCCGCCTGGCCCGTGAGCACAACAACGCCCAGCTGATCGGCATCGGCGGTCGGATGCACTCGAAGGAGGAGGTGCTCGCGATCGTCGACGCCTTCCTGGATCAGGAGTGGAGCGAGGCCGAGCGTCACCAGCGCCGGATCGACATCCTCGCCGACTACGAGAAGACGGGCATCGCCCCGGCACTGCCCGAGGCCTGATCCTCCTGATCATCCCTCACGTACAGTGAGCGGGCCCCGACCGGTCACCGGTCGGGGCCCGCTTCACGTCCGGTCCCCGGGTCTCCGGGCCCCCTGCGTCAGAAGTCGAAGTCCATTGCGCCGCCGTCGCCACCGAAGAAACCGTCGCCACCGAAGAAGCCTCCATCATCCCCACCGGCACCCGGGTCCGCGTCGAGATTCTGTCCGGCGTCGCCGGCGGACCCGTCCGGTGCGTCCGCCCCGGCGTCACCGTAGCCCTGCTCGAAGTCCTGGGGTCCGTAGTGGACGCCGGACATGCCGCCGAAGAGCATGGAGAACATCATCACGGATCCGGCGGTCCACATGCCGGTGCGCAGGGCGCCGGCCCACCACGGCTCGGAGTACCAGCCGGCGGGTACAGGGCGGCCGGCGACCATGCCACCCGGGTAGTAGTTCGGGGTCTCGGGTGACGCCGTGGGAGAGGCGGTGATCTGCTTTCCCTCGTGGTCGATGGTGCGCTGCTCGGTCACGGACCCTGCACGCCGCTGGCCCTCGAGGGGTGGCAGCTCCGGGCCGGCGGGCATACCCATGATCTCCCGGGCCGCGTTCACGTAGTGGAGTCCCTCCAGCGCGGACTCGCGGGCGAGCTCGGCCTGGCGCA
Source organism: Corynebacterium antarcticum (assembly GCF_016595285.2). Taxonomy (NCBI): domain Bacteria; kingdom Bacillati; phylum Actinomycetota; class Actinomycetes; order Mycobacteriales; family Corynebacteriaceae; genus Corynebacterium; species Corynebacterium antarcticum. The sequence continues at coordinate 861,433 of NZ_JAENIP020000001.1, read as the reverse complement.
CCGTCTGTGCGGTGCTGATCTGGCCGGAAGCGGCGTTGTAGCGCTCGGAGGCGTCGGCGAGCGCCTGCGTCGAGGCGGTGTCACTGCCGCTCAGGCTGAGGACCTGCGATCCGAGCCGCTCGATCCACCGGCGTGCGTCCGCCACCGCGTCGTCGAGTTCCGCGCCGGCGGAGCGACGTCCCCCGTTGGACCCGTTCCTCGACAGCAGGAGAACGACTCCGAGGATGACGACGGCGATCAGGAGCAGAGGGAGAATATTCATCGGCGACCTTCGTGTACGACGGCGGGGTGGAGTTCGGCAGGGCTCGGGGCGGCGGTTGCGGGCCACGTCCCTGCTCTGCACGGACAACGCCTGATCGGCCCCGGAGGTTCCCGGGGGCCCTCCGCAAGAAAAACCCCGCAGCACACGACCGTGTGCTGCGGGGTTGCTGCGGGTTCAGGTTCAGGGGGTGGGCCCACCGGTCGAAGAGCGGTGTGGGGTGGTTCAGGCTTCGGAGTTCTCGGGTGACTTGACGGACTTGCGGCCGTTCTTGCGTTCTTCGACCCACTCGTGGATGGTCTGCGAATCCCAGAGGGTCAGTCCGTGCATCTTGGCGACGGGCTTGGGGGCACGTCCGCGCCCGGCGTAGCTGGTGAAGGTACCGCGCGCAGTCCCGGAAAACTTGGCGCACTCGATGGCAGTCCAGAGCTCTCTGCCGGAGTCGGAGTCAATGATCTTAGGTTGCATGTCGGCCACGATACGGCAGGTAGCTAACGGAGTCCTGAGAAAAATGTGGGCTGAAGAATGTTCGTCGACGTACCTGTTTCATCGGCGAAAAACCGTCGCCGAAACCTACATTTGAGAGGCGTCAAAACGATGTCGTCCCGTTTCCGGGCCGACATACTGTCCCATCAGTGTCGATGGCCTGTTAGGTCCACCCCCGAAAGTGTTTTTAATTGCAAATATATAAAAACGAAAGGGTAGGCTATCCAGATATGTCGAGAGTGTGCTGCTTATAAAAGAATAAGATCGTTACGCTTATTTCTTCACAACTTTTTCTGAAAGGGGTGAATGTCGAGGGTTTGAACGTGCGAGTGAAGCGTTCGGATGGACGGATCGCCCACTTTTGGGGCTGTGTCCGACACTTTCGGGGGTGCTGGATTCCGCCTGCGATCTCCGGTGTGAACGGGATGTGTGGTGGGTCCCGTGTGCGGCACCGTCGCGGGATCCGGACGTTTCCCGTGTCCCGGCCGTGTGTTGCGGTCGGGGGCGGGCCGTCACCGCGGCATTTCTCATCTGTCCCGGGTTGGGCTAGAATGTTCATCACCGCCGTTCCGTACCGGTGAAAACGGTCGCGGGTCAGTGGAACTGGGAACGTCGTATAGTGGCTAATACCTCAGCCTTCCAAGCTGAAGACGCGGGTTCGATTCCCGTCGTTCCCTCCACACAGAAGGGCCCCCGCCAGCGTGAATGCTGGCGGGGGCCCTTCTTTTTCCGATGTGGCCGCCCGGGGTGTGTGGCGGTTCAACCGACACTGCGACGGGTGCTCGGATGGGCCGGTAGGTCGGGCTGGATCGGGGACCACTGCCCTCCGGATCCAGGTGGCCGGTGCGCCGGGAGGTCGCCCCACGTCCCCGGGACACCTGCTGCGGGCGCCCGCCGTCGGGCCCCGGGTCGGGCGGGGGCCTTCGTTCCGGTGCGGGGCCGGTGCCGCGGATCAGGGGTGTGTCGGTCGGCGGGGCAGGCGGGGCGCCGCCGCTGTCGTGTGGGGTCCGGCCGGTGGTTCCGGTCGGCCCGGTACCGAGGGGAACGGGTGTTCTGAGATGGGGTCGTGATCGGCCCGGTTCTCACGGACGTTCCCGTGAATCAGACTGTGGGTCCGTGATCGGGAATTCCCGGGGGAGAGCAGGGCCGGGGAACATCCCCGGAAACGGGGGCGTACACCGTGTCTGGTGCCGCCGACGCCGGCGGCGGGCGGACGGTGTCACGGTGTTCGGGCTGCCACGGGACCGGTGGTTCCGGCCCGCACGGGTGGACCGTCGGTGCCTGAGGATGTGCCGTCGGGCGGCGCGGAGACCGGCGGGAACATGAACTACGGGGGTCTGTTGAACCCGTGCAAGCGCCAGTCGGTAGACTGCACTGGCAACGGCCCGACGAGGGTCGTGTCGCTTCAGTGACTACGGGGTATGGCGCAGCTTGGTAGCGCACCTGCTTTGGGAGCAGGGGGTCGCAGGTTCAAATCCTGTTGCCCCGACAGGGATCCTCACCTCGAGGCATCCGGCATCCGGCACGGACATCGCCCGCACGGTTGTGTCCGGTGTATTCAGCCGGAGGTCTGTGGTGGCGAAACCCGTCAGACGAATCAATACAAACATTATTCCAGGAGAGTGACTCGTGAAGAGTTCCGTCGAGCAGCTGAATGACACCCGCGTCAAGATCACCGTCGAGGTTCCCTTCGAGGACCTCAAGCCGGAGTTTGACCAGGCATACAGGGCACTGGCGCAGCAGGTGTCCATTCCGGGCTTCCGGAAGGGCAAGGCCCCGCGTCAGCTGATCGAGGCCCGCGTCGGCCGTGGCCCGGTGCTCGAGCAGGTCGTCAACGACATGCTCCCGAGCCGTTACGGTGCCGCCGTCGAGGAGAACGACCTCAAGGTCATCGGTCAGCCCGTCGTCGACGTGACCCGTATCGAGGACGGGGAGCTCGTCGAGTTCACCGCCGAGGTCGATGTCCGACCCGAGATCACCCTCCCGGACTTCTCCGACATCTCGGTCGAGGTCGCCCCGCTGTCCACCGACGAGGAGGCGGTCGACGCCGAGCTGCAGAAGCTGCGTGAGCGCTTCGGTTCCCTGAAGAACGTCGAGCGCGCCGTCACCGAGAACGACTTCGTCACCGTCGACCTCTCGGCCACGGTCGACGGAGAGACCATCGACGAGGCGACCACCGAGGGCCTCAGTCACCAGGTCGGCTCCGGTGAGCTCATCGAGGGCCTCGACGAGACGCTCGTCGGCATGGAGATCGGCGAATCCCGCGAGTTCACCACCAAGCTCCTCGCCGGTGAGCACGAGGGCAAGGAAGCCCTCGTCACGGTCACCGTCGGCAGCGTCAAGGAGCGTGAGCTCCCCGAGGTCGACGACGAGTTCGCCCAGCTCGCCTCCGAGTTCGACACCGTGGAGGAACTCCGTGAGTCCCTCGCCCAGCGCGTGGAGGAGGGCGGTAAGGCCCAGCAGGCGGCGGAGATCCGCGACGAGGTCCTCAAGGCGGCCCTCGAGAAGGCTGAGTTCCCGCTGCCCGAGTCCATCGTCGACGAGCAGGTCAACAACCAGGTCCAGCAGCTGGTCAGCCAGTTCGGTGGGGACGAGAAGAAGCTCAACGAGCGGCTGAAGCTCGAGGGCAGCTCCCGTGAGGAGTTCGACAAGGACGCCCGCGAGCAGGCCGAGAACGCTGTCCGCACCCAGCTCTTCCTCGATGTTCTGGCCGACAGGATCCAGCCCGAGGTCAGCCAGGAGGAGATGACCGAGCACATCATCTTCACCGCGCAGCGCTACGGCATGGACCCGAACCAGTTCATCCAGCAGCTGCAGCAGGCCGGCCAGATCGGCAACCTCTTCAGCGACGTCCGCCGCGGCAAGGCGCTCGCCGCCGCGATCTGCGAGGTCTCGGTCGCCGATTCCGAGGGCAACAAGATCGACCCCTCCGTGTACTTCGGTGAGGAAGATGTCGAGGAGTCCGCGGATTCCGACGACACGTCCGCCGAGTAGCACCGTTCCGGCGCCAGGCTGCCGGTGAGAGAGCCCGACCACGTCCGGTGGCCGGGCTCTTTCCGACCGGGCCACGCCCCCACGGGGCCCGCGGGAAAGCTGACAGCGAACAGAGCGGCGTGAGCGTCCCGCGCGGCGGTACCCTGGCGGGTAAGTAAAACAATCGACAACGTCACCACACAGTATGTCCACCCCGGACAGTCGCGACGACGCAGCACTCCACCGCGGCGCCCGCACCGGGGCGGCGACGAGAAGGCAGGTTTTGGAACCCATGACTGACACCACCCGGATGGCGGCCCCCACCAGCGGGCTCAACCTGAGCGATTCGGTCTACGAGCGTCTGCTCCGCGAGCGCATCATCTTCCTGGGGAGCCAGGTGGACGACGAGATCGCCAACAAGCTCTGCGCCCAGATCCTCCTCCTGAGCGCCGAGGACCCGAGCCGCGACATCTCGCTCTACATCAACTCCCCGGGTGGTTCCGTCACCGCGGGCATGGCCATCTACGACACGATGAAGTACGCGCCGTGCGACATCGCGACCTACGGCATGGGTCTCGCCGCATCGATGGGCCAGTTCCTGCTCTCCGCGGGAACGAAGGGGAAACGCTTCGCCCTCCCGCACGCCCGCATCATGATGCACCAGCCCTCCGCGGGTGTCGGGGGCACCGCCGCCGATATCGCGATCCAGGCCGAACAGTTCGCGTACACGAAGCGCGAGATGGCCGAGCTCATCGCCGAGCACACCGGGCAGACCGTCGAGCAGATCACCGAGGACTCGGACCGCGACCGGTGGTTCACCGCGGAACAGGCGAAGGACTACGGTTTCGTCGATCACGTCATCACCGCCGCAAACGGTTCCATCGCCAACTAGTCCGGCACACACCGGGATATCCAGGAGACAACAAGAGTTATGAGCAACGGAATGCAGATGCCCTCCGCCCGCTATGTGCTGCCCAGCTTCGTGGAGCACTCGGCCTACGGCGCGAAGGAATCCAACCCCTACAACAAACTGTTCGAGGAGCGCATCATCTTCCTCGGGACACAGGTGGACGACGCCTCGGCGAACGACATCATGGCGCAGCTCCTGGTCCTCGAGGGGCAGGACCCCGACCGGGACATCACCATGTACATCAACTCGCCGGGCGGTTCCTTCACCTCGCTGATGGCCATCTACGACACGATGCAGTACGTCCGCCCCGACGTGCAGACCGTGTGCCTGGGCCAGGCGGCCTCCGCGGCCGCGGTGCTGCTCGCGGCCGGTTCGCCCGGTAAGCGCGCCGCGCTGCCGAACGCCCGGATCCTGATCCACCAGCCCGCGACGGGTGGCGTGCAGGGCCAGGTCTCCGACCTGGAGATCCAGGCCCGGGAGATCGAGCGGATGCGCACCCTGATGGAGACCACCCTCGCCGAGCACACCGGTCGCTCCGCGGAGCAGATCCGCATCGACACCGACCGCGACAAGATCCTGACCGCTCCCGAAGCCGTCGAGTACGGGCTGATCGACCAGGTCTTCGATTACCGGAAGCTGTCGAAGCAGCTCTAGCACCGAATATTTCGTACGGGTACCCGGCCGCGCCTCGGACACGGGGGCGGGGGCCGGGTACTAGAGTGGGGCGAACGGATCCAATGTGCACGGTCACCCCGTGCGCCCCGGCTCAAGAAGGCGAGTGACTACCCGAAGGCCATGGCACACATGCAAGAAAGCTCGGACCTGCTCAAGTGTTCCTTCTGCGGAAAAAGCCAGAAACAGGTGAAGAAGCTCATCGCCGGCGGTGGGGTCTACATCTGTGACGAGTGCATCGAACTCTGCAATGAGATCATTGAGGAGGAGATGGGCCAGGCGGCGGAGAACGCCGACGACAACGCCGGCCGTCTTCCCCGGCCCACGGAGATCTCCGCGTTCCTGGACACCTACGTGGTCGGTCAGGACGAGGCCAAGCGGATTCTCGCGGTCGCGGTGTACAACCACTACAAGCGGATCCGCGCCGAGGAGACCCGGTCGAACTCGGGCCGGGACGACGAGATCGAGTTGGCGAAGTCGAACATCCTGCTGCTCGGCCCCACCGGTTCGGGCAAGACCTATCTGGCGCAGACGCTCGCCCGGCTGCTCGACGTGCCCTTCGCGATCGCCGACGCAACCTCCCTCACCGAGGCCGGCTACGTCGGCGAGGACGTGGAGAACATCCTGCTGAAGCTCATGCAGGCCGCCGACTTCGACGTGCAGCGGGCCCAGCGGGGCATCATCTACATCGACGAGGTGGACAAGATCTCCCGTAAGTCGGAGAATCCCTCGATCACCCGTGACGTCTCGGGGGAGGGGGTGCAGCAGGCGCTGCTGAAGATCCTCGAAGGGACGACGGCGTCCATTCCGCCGCAGGGCGGCCGCAAACACCCGAACCAGGAGTTCATCCAGCTCGACACCTCCAACATCCTGTTCATCGTCGCAGGCGCCTTCGCGGGCCTCGAACAGGTCATCCAGGACCGGATCGGGAAACGCAGCATGGGTTTCGGTGCCCAGGTCCGCTCCCTGCACGAGGACGAGTCCGTGGACATCTTCCGCGAGGTCCGGCCCGAGGATCTGGTGAAGTTCGGCCTGATCCCCGAGTTCATCGGCAGGCTCCCGGTCGTGGCCACGGTGACGAATCTGGATCGGGCCTCCCTGGTCAAGGTCCTCACCGAGCCGAAGAATTCACTGATCCGCCAGTACGAGCGGCTGTTCGAGATGGACGGCGTCCAGCTGACCTTCACCGACGACGCCCTCGACGCGGTGGCCGAGCTCGCCCTCGAGCGGAAGACCGGGGCGCGCGGTCTGCGGGCGATCATGGAGGAGATCCTCGTTCCCGTGATGTACGAGCTCCCTGACCGCGAGGACATCGCGGAGTGCGTCATCACGGCCGAGGTCGCTCGGGGGACGGCAACCCCGGAGCTCGTCCCCGGCCCCAGCGAGAAAACCGCGTGAGCCGCTGACGGACGGGACAGAGAGGGCCGCCACGATCAAACCCGATCGTGGCGGCCCTCTCCCGCGCGCTGAGGCCGGTTCAGAGCGTGTCGGTCTCGCCGTAGATGCTCGATGATCCGGGGTCGTGCTCGTCGGAGAATTCCCGGGTGCCGACCGACAGGTAGCTCATCGTCCCCGCACCCGACATGTTCGAGGTGAGGAAGGACAGCACGGTGTCGACGGCGAGGCGCTCGAGGCCCGCGGTGTTCGTCCCGTCCGCCAGATCGACGTCGTACAGGTTGAGGTAGGTGTCCCGGTTCGAGGTGCGGAAGGCACACAGGGACGAGATGATCGTGTAGATGTCGAGCGCCGAGATCCCGGGGCGGAAGGCCCCCGCGTCCTGTCCGAGCATCAGCAGACGGTCCAGGGCGAGGAGCACGGCCGACTGGTCGGCGAGCGGCGACGCCGCGGTGACGTCGGCGTGGCCGAACAGGTTCTCCAGGAGGATCAACCGGGCGGCGGCCGGCTCGGCGAACATCCGCCGGCAGATCACCTCGACCACCTTGCGGATGCCGTCGACCGGGACGGTGGAGGGCACCTCCATGTCGCTCGAGTCGGGCCGGATGAGGGTGACGGCCCGGAGCAGGGCCTGCACGTAGAGGTTCCGCTTGTCCCCGAAATGATAGTGGATCATCCGCTTGGACATGCCCGATTCCTGCGCGATCGCCTCCAACCGGGTGTCCTCGAAACCGTGTCGGGCGAAGCTCTCCATCGCGACGGCGACGACCTGGTCCGCGGTCGTGCCGGAGGTTTCGGTGTCGGCGGGGGGACGATTCATTCCCGTGGTCCTTTCCAGATGAAGTGGCGTACACCGCTCACCGGCGTACGCGCGCCTGACCTTCCGGTCTCATTCCCGGTAGTCAGCGCGCCGTTAACGTGAATCAACCCCAGCCAAGAACGTGGCCACGCTCAGGGGACGGTCCGGCATGCCCGTGCGGGCGTACCGGGGAGATTGGGGCTACTACATTTCATCGTGCCTTAAAACCCGGTTCCCCGGAGCGCTGATCTGTCTGGCTCCCGAAAAGCGCAGGTCGGATGTTGGGATCGTGGGTGGGCGGGGGTGGGGGATTCCGTTCCGGTCGATCCGGACTCGGGCCGGGTGTGCACCTTCACACGGCTGACGTCGACTTATCGACGGCACAACCACAGCTTCAGGGTTACGCTGGATGGTGTGCGACGGCCCTCCGCCGTGTGTTCCCGTGCCACCGTCCCGACCGACAGTGCGTCCGAGTGGACCTTCAGTGGGCTTTCAGTGGGCTGACGTCACACAGACTTTAACCGCGCCCCGCCGGAAGAATCCGGCTTCTGGGGCGACGACGAGAAGAGGATGATTCAACCTATGACCACTCAAGCCAAGAAGATCACCGTCACCGGTGCCGCCGGCCAGATCGCCTACTCGCTGCTGTGGAGGATCGCCAACGGGGACGTCTACGGCAAGGACACCCCGATCGAACTCAACCTCCTGGAGATCACCCCGGCCCTCGGTGCGGCCGAGGGCGTCGCGATGGAGCTCCTGGACTCGGCGTTCCCGCTGCTCCGTGACATCCGGATCACGGATGACGCGGCCACGGCCTTCGACGGTGCTTCCGCGGCATTCCTCGTCGGCGCCAAGCCCCGCGGCAAGGGCGAGGAGCGCAGTGACCTGCTCACCGCCAACGGCAAGATCTTCGGGCCGCAGGGCAAGGCCATCAACGACCACGCGGCCGAGGACATCCGTGTCCTCGTCGTCGGCAATCCCGCCAACACCAACGCCCTGATCGCCAAGGCCGCCGCGCCGGACGTTCCCGCGGACCGGTTCAACGCGATGATGCGCCTGGACCACAACCGTGCACTGAGCCAGCTGGCGACCAAGCTCGACCGCTCCTCGACCGAGTTCGAGAACCTGGTCATCTGGGGCAACCACTCCGCCACCCAGTTCCCCGACATCACCTACGCCACCGTCGGCGGGGAGAAGGTCAGCGAGCTGATCGACCGCGACTGGTACGTCGACGAGTTCATCCCGCGGGTCGCCAAGCGTGGCGCCGAGATCATCGAGGTCCGCGGCAAGTCCTCGGCGGCGTCCGCGGCTTCGGCCGCCGTCGACCACATGCACGACTGGATCAACGGCACCGACAAGTGGTCGAGCGCCGCGGTCCCGTCCGACGGTTCCTACGGAGTGCCCGAGGGCCTGCTCTTCGGTCTTCCGACGGTTAGCCGCAACGGTGCCTGGGAGATCATCGACGGCCTCGAGATCAACGATTTCCAGCGCGCCCGGATCGACGCGAACATCGAGGAACTCCTCGGCGAGCGCGAGGCCGTGTCCGATCTGCTCTGATCCGCCGCTCCGCCCGTTCCACGAACGCCCCGCCGACCCGGTTCTCCCGGGTCGGCGGGGCGTTCGCCCTGCTTCGCTGCGTACCCGGGGTCACCCTCTAAGATGGGCGGTGTGACTTCACAGAATGAGAACCAGGACAACCGCGCCGACAAGCTCCCGAAGAGCTGGGACCCGAAAGCGGTCGAGGCTGAGCTGTACAGGGGTTGGGTGAACGCCGGCTACTTCACCGCCGACGCCGATTCGCCGAAACCGGGATTCTCCATCGTTCTGCCCCCGCCGAACGTCACGGGTCAGCTGCACATGGGCCACGCCCTCGACCACACGCTCATGGACGCCCTCGCTCGCCGCAAGCGGATGCAGGGCTACGAGGTCCTCTGGCTCCCCGGCATGGACCACGCCGGCATCGCGACCCAGACGAAGGTGGAGGCCCACCTCAAGGAAACCGAGGGGAAGGACCGGCACGACTACGGCCGGGACGAGTTCGTCGCCAAGGTCTGGGAGTGGAAGTCCCGCTACGGCGGGGTCATCGGTTCCCAGATGCGCGCCATCGGCGACTCCGTCGACTGGTCCAAGGAGCGGTTCACCCTCGACGAGGGGCTGTCCCGCGCGGTCCAGACCATCTTCAAGAACCTCTACGACCGGGGCATGATCTACCGTGCGCACCGTCTGGTCAACTGGTCCCCGGTCCTGCAGACCGCGGTCAGTGACATCGAGGTCGTCTACAAGGACGTCGAGGGCGAGCTGGTGTCGATCCGCTACGGCTCCCTCGACGACTCCGAGCCGCACGTCGTCGTCGCCACCACCCGTGTCGAGACGATCCTCGGCGACGTCGCCGTCGCCGTGCACCCCGACGACGAGCGCTACGCCGATCTCGTGGGCACGACGCTGCCGCACCCGCTGCTGCCGGACCGTGAACTGGTCATCGTCGCCGACGACTACGTCGACCCCGAGTTCGGCACCGGTGCCGTGAAGATCACCCCGGCCCACGACCCGAACGACTACGCGCTCGGCCTCCGCCACGATCTGCCGATGCCGGACGTCATGGACGACACCGGGCACATCGCCGGCACCGGCACGGAGTTCGACGGGCTCGACCGCGCCGAGGCCCGGGTGAAGATCCGGGAGGCGCTCGCCGAACAGGGCCGCGTCGTCGCCGAGAAGCGCCCCTACGTCCACTCCGTCGGCCACTCGGAGCGCTCCGGCGAGCCCGTGGAGCCGCGTCTGTCGGAGCAGTGGTTCGTCAAGGTCGACAAGCTCGCGGAGATGGCCGGCGACGCGGTGCGTGAGCACGACACCACCATCCACCCGGCGAGTCAGGAGCCCCGCTACTTCGCCTGGGTCGACGACATGCACGACTGGTGCATCTCCCGCCAGCTGTGGTGGGGCCACCGGATCCCGATCTGGTACGGACCCGACGGGGACATCATCTGCGTCGGCCCCGACGAGACCGCGCCCGAGGGCTACGTCCAGGACCCCGACGTCCTCGACACCTGGTTCTCCTCCGCCCTGTGGCCGTTCTCCACGATGGGCTGGCCGGACGACACCCCGGAGCTGAAGAAGTTCTACCCGACCTCCGTCCTGGTCACCGGCTACGACATCCTGTTCTTCTGGGTCGCCCGGATGATGATGTTCGCGACCTTCGCCGCCACCCTCGACGACAGTGAGCTGGGCACCGCCGACGGCGGCCGGCCCCAGATCCCGTTCACCGATCTCTTCCTCCACGGCCTCGTCCGCGACGAGAGGGGCCGGAAGATGAGCAAGTCCCTCGGCAACGGCATCGACCCGATGGACTGGGTCGAGCGCTTCGGCGCCGACGCCCTGCGGTTCACCCTCGCCCGGGGTGCGAACCCGGGCACGGACCTGCCCATCGGCGAGGACTCCGCGCAGTCGTCCAGGAACTTCGCCACCAAGCTGTTCAACGCCACCCGCTTCGCCCTGATGAACGGTGCCCGGGTCGGGGAGCTGCCCGCCCGCGCCGACCTCACCGACGCCGACCGCTGGATCCTCGACCGGCTCGAGCAGGTCCGCGCCGACGTGGACCGTCAGCTGGACGACTACCAGTTCGCCAAGGCCAACGAGGCCCTGTACCAGTTCGCCTGGGGTGAACTGTGCGACTGGTACCTCGAGATCGCCAAGGTCCAGATCCCGCGGGACTTCGGTGAGGCCACGCCGGAGGAGGTCACCCGGGGCCGGAACACCCAGCTCGTCCTCGGTACCGTCCTCGACGTCGTCCTGCGCCTGCTGCACCCGGCGATCCCGTTCGTCACGGAGACCCTCTGGAAGGCCCTCACCGACGGCGAATCCCTCGTCGTCGCCGACTGGCCGACCGCGGCGGACACCACCGACGGAGCCCCCGTCGACGGGACCGCCGCACGCCGGATCGCGGACGCCGAGAAGCTCATCACCGAGATCCGCCGCTTCCGCTCCGACCAGGGGCTCAAGCCCTCGCAGAAGGTCCCCGCCCGCATCGACTTCACCGCCGCAGATCTCGAGGCGCTGGCCCCCGCGGTCCGTTCCCTCGTGCGCGTCGAGGAACCCGACGCCGGGTTCACCCCCTCCGCCTCCCTCGAGGTCCGCCTGTCGCAGGCCACCGTCACCGTGGAACTGGACACCTCGGGGACCGTGGACGTCGCGGCCGAACGAAAGCGCCTCGACAAGGATCTGGCCATCGCGCAGAAGGAACTCGAGACCACCGGAAAGAAGCTCGGCAACGAGAACTTCCTGGCGAAGGCACCCGAGGCCGTCGTGGACAAGATCCGGGAGCGGCAGCGCGTCGCCGCCGAGGAAGTCGAGCGCATCACCCTCCGACTGAAGGAGCTCGGCTAGACATGTCGGACACCATCGACCCCTCAGGATCCGGCTTCGAGGGCACCCGTCCCCGGGACACCCCGGCCGACGCCGCTGCCGCCGCACAGGCCGGTGAACTCGGCGTCGACGAGGCGGGGCTCGTCCTGCCCATCGACGTCCACGCCCCGACGAACCCGCCGGCGGACGACGCGGTCACCCCGGAGGACCTCGCCGACCTCGCGGCCGTGGAGGCGGAACTGGACCTGCGCTGGCCCGAGACGAAGATCGACCCCACACTCGACCGGATGACCCGGCTGATGGATCTGCTCGGCAACCCCGAACGGAGCTTCACCGCGATCCAGGTCGCCGGAACGAACGGGAAGACCTCCGTCGTCCGGATGATCGAATCCCTGCTGCGCGCCTTCCACCGCCGGACCGGGCGCACCACCAGCCCGCACCTGCAGCTGGTCACCGAGCGCATCGCCGTCGACGGCGCCCCCATCCACCCGCGGACCTACTGCGCGCTGTGGCGGGAGATCAGGCCCTACGTCGAGATCGTCGACGCCGTCTCGAAGAACGAGGGCGGGCCGCAGATGAGCAAGTTCGAGGTGCTCACCGCCATGGCCTACGCCGCCTTCGCCGACGCCCCGGTCGACGTCGCCGTCGTGGAGACCGGCATGGGCGGCACCTGGGACGCCACGAACGTCATCGAATCCGATGTCGCGGTGATCACCCCCATCGGTCTCGACCACACGGACTACCTGGGCGAGACGCTGACGGAGATCGCCGGGGAGAAGGCCGGCATCATCAAGCCCCGCACCGTCGATGCGGACGACGTGCTCTCCCCGCGGGAGAACATCGCCATCGTCGCGGAACAGCACCCCGAGGCGCTGAAGGTCGTCCTCGAACGGGCCGTGGAGACCGACGCCGCCGTCGCCCGCGAGAGCATCGAGTTCGGGGTCGTCGAATCCACCGTCGCCGTCGGTGGACAGCAGCTCGTCCTGCGTGGCCTGGGCGGTGACTACGACGACATCTTCCTGCCGCTGTCGGGTGCGCACCAGGCGCGCAACGCCGCCTGCGCACTCGCCGCGGTGGAGGCCTTCTTCGGCGCCGGCGCCGGTCGTCAGCTCGACAAGGACACGGTCCGGGAGGGATTCGGCACCGTCTCCTCACCCGGCCGGCTCGAGCGGGTCCGCTCCACGCCGACGGTGTTCGTCGACGCGACCCACAATCCCCACGGGGCGAAGGCCCTCGGCCTCGCCCTCGACCGGGACTTCGACTTCCGCCGGCTCATCGCCGTCATCGGGTGCTTCGGGGACAAGGACGCCCGCGGCATCCTCACCGAACTCGAACCCCACGTCAGCGAGGTCGTCTGCACGCAGTCGACGTCGCCGCGGGCCCTCGACTGTCACGAACTGGCCGAATACGCCCGGGAGATCTTCGGCGACGAACGGGTCCACGTCGACGAGAACCTGCCCGCCGCGGTGGAGACCGCGGTGGCGCTCGCCGAGGAGACCGACGCCCCCGGCGAGGCGGTCTCCGGATCCGGTGTCCTGATCACCGGATCCGTCGTCACGGCCGGTGAGGCACGAACGCTGTTCGGAAAGGAACCGTCATGACGGACAAGAGGAGGAAGAACGGGGAGGAGATCGAGTACGGTCCCCTGGGCCCGGGGCACGCTCCCGCGAAGGACCCGATGAAGGGCCTGCGGGGGGTCATGGCGGGCACGCTGGTCATGGAGTCGATCTCCCTGCTCCTCGTTCTCACCGTCATCGCGCGGGTGGACAACGGCGCCCACTGGACCACGTTCAACTGGGTGTATGTCACGGTCGTCGGTGTCGCGATGTTCCTCGTGGCCTTCATGCAGAAGCGCCCCTGGGCGATGGCGGTGAACTGGGTTCTCCAGATCGCCGCGGTCGCGGGTTTCCTGGTGCACTACTCCATGGGCGTCATGGCGCTCATCTTCGTCGCCGTCTGGCTCTACATCATGCATCTGCGCAAAGTTCTCCTCGAGAGGATGCGTCGGGGGCTCCTGGTCACCCAACACACGTGAGCGGGGCATAGACTGGGTCCATGAGTCTGTCCATCCGGCGCCTGATCGCCGTCCTCTATTTCGTGTTCGGTGTCTGCTGCCTGTGGGGCGGCTATCTCATGCTGGACGGTCGCCGGGGAATCGGCGTCGCCATGTTCCTCTCCTGCGGCGTCGCCATGGGAGCCCTCGAGGGGTGGCGCAGGAAGCAGGAGTCGGTTTCCGCCGCCGCCGCCATCGGCCTTCCCCTGGATCCCGCGCTCCGCGAGGAGGCCATCCGGCTGAAGGGCGAGGGGCGGCGGAATCCGGCACTCGCCGTCTTCCGGAACTCTCCGCCGTGGCCGAACCTGAAGACCGCGGAGATCATCGTGGACTCCCTCCCGGCGGCCCCCGGCAAAGGTGCCGCGGGGGAGGAGACCGACCGGGTCGGCATGATCTCCACCGACTACCGGGAGATCACCCGGATCCGCGACGAGGGCGACATCCCCCTGGCCGCGAAGGCACTGAAGGAGAAGGTCCCGCAGCTGACCATCGCGGACGCCGCCCGTGTGGTCAAGGATCTCTGACACCCCTGCATCCCTCATCCGCGGTTCGGTTTCTGTAGAATTCCCGGCATGACTGAACGCACCCTCATCCTGATCAAGCCGGACGGCGTCGAGCGCGGCCTCGTCGGCGACATCATCAACCGCATCGAGCGCAAGGGCCTCAAGCTCGTCGCGATGGATCTCCGCGTCACCGACCGCGAGACCGCCGAGAAGCACTACGCCGAGCACACCGACAAGCCCTTCTTCGGCGAGCTCGTCGACTTCATCACCTCCGCACCGCTGGTCGCCGGCGTCGTTGAGGGACCCCGCGCGATCGAGGCCTGGCGCCAGCTCGCCGGCGGCACCGACCCGGTGGCCAAGGCCACCCCCGGCACCATCCGTGGTGACCTTGCCCTGGATGTCGCCACCAACGTCGTCCACGGCTCCGATTCCCCCGAGTCCGCCGAGCGCGAGATCGGCATCTGGTTCCCGAACCTCTGATCCGGACGCTCCCGCGGCACCTCCGCCCCGTTCCCCCGTCACCACGGTGGGTACGGGGCGTTCGTTCTTTCACCCCGCCCGGCCACCGGAATTCGGGGGTGGATGAAGGGCAGCTTAAGAAACCGACCCGCAGGTGGTGCCGCGCTCGGTGCCCGGAGTGCCGTCAATGAGGGGACGGGTTCCGGATGTGTGCGACAATGGGGACCGGCTCCGCGTTGCTTCGTTCGCGCCCTGACGGGTATCGCTGGAACGCAGCGGATGCCGCGAGAGACACACTTTCAGAAAAGCACACGACAATTAAAGACTTTTCCACCCCGCGCGGCGGCGGCAGGGACACCAGACGAGACGAACGCACGAACATGTGTCCTGCCAGCGCCCGGGGAAGTCGATACCAGAGGAGACCCCGTGGCTGAGACCACCGGTACAGAACCGAAGAAGACCCGCCGGACCGCGAAGCGGACGACGAAGAAGGCAGCTCCCACGAAAGCCGCGGCACAGGCGGCGGACGCAGGCAACGGCGACACCGGTGACGGCGCCGTGAAGGAGTCCGGGACCCCGGCCAAGCGCGTCCGCAAGAACACCCGTAAGGCCACCGCGCCGGCCGCGGACACCACGCCCGCCGCCGGGGAGACCGAGTCCGGTACCGGGAAAGCACCGGTGAAGAAACGCGCCACGCGGAAGACGACGGCGGGGAAGACCGCCGCAGCGAAGACGACCTCCGCGAAGAAGAAGGCGGAGGAGAAGACCGCAACCGGCGACGACGCAGAGGGAAACCGGAGGAACACCGGGTCCCGAACGCCCGCGAAGAAGCGGGGCAAGGCCGCCGACGCCGCGGCGGACACCCGGGAAGAGGCCACCGGGACGTCGAGGAAGGCGCCCCGGCGTCGCGTCACCCGCAAGCCCGAGGCAGTGGCCGCCCCGGCGGAGATCGCCGCCGCAGCCGAGGTCCCCGCCGACGCGACCGCGCGCCTCGCCGCCGAGTTCGACCGGTCCAGGCTCGGGCCGAAGACCCGGGTCCATGTCCTGGCGAAGCTCCTCGCCACGACGTCGAAGGACCTCATCCTCACGCTGGACAAGATGGGCCTGGTCAAGGTCGCGCAGTCCTCACTGAGCGCCGAGGAGGCGAACCGGCTGCTCGATGTTCTGGCGGTACCCGCCGAGGACGCCCCCGAGCCCCCCAACGGCGAGCCCGTCGAGAAGATCAGGGCGCGGGTGGAGAAGAACGTCGCCAACGAGATCCACCAGATCGAGGAGAAGGTCGAACGCGAACTCGCCGACAGTGAACATGACACCGGTGACGACGGAGAGAAAGACTCCGGGGAGACGGCCACAACCGCGGACGCACACATCGACATCGAGGAAGCGGTCCGGGAGGAGAAGGAGGCCGAGCTGCTCCGGGACGTCATCTCCGCGGTCACCCCGGCCCCGGAGACCCCGGCGTTCATCGCACCCGTGTTCCTGCCGCCCACACCCGCGGACACCGACGAGGCTGGGGACCGGGACGACGACTCCGACGACGACGCGGAGGGCGGCGGCAAGCGCAAGCGCCGCGGCCGTCGTGGCAAGGGCCGGGGCCGGGGCGGCGACGACGCCGACAACGAGAACGGCAACGAGCGCAACAGGAAGTCGGAGAACGCCGGTGACGGCGACGACGCCGACGACACGGTCGACCTCCCCGATGAGCCCGTCGCACTGAAGGGGTCCACGCGCCTCGAGGCGCAGCGCCGCCGGCGGACCGAACTGCGCGAGGAGGGCCGCAAGAAGCGACACGTCGTCTCCGAGGCCGAGTTCCTCGCCCGACGCGAGTCCGTCGAGCGCACGATGGTCGTGCGGGAGAAGGCACGCACGGACCATCCCGGATCCGTCACCCAGGTCGGCGTCCTCGAGGATGATCTGCTCGTCGAGCACTTCGTCACCTCAGAGACCCAGTCGTCCATGGTCGGCAACATCTACCTCGGCCGGGTCCAGAACGTCCTGCCCTCCATGGAGGCCGCCTTCATCGACATCGGCAAGGGGCGTAACGGCGTGCTCTACGCGGGCGAGGTCGACTGGAAGTCAGCCGGTCTCGGCGGCCGTTCCCGCCGCATCGAGCACGCGCTGCACTCAGGTGACCAGGTGCTCGTCCAGATCACCAAGGACCCGGTCGGGCACAAGGGCGCCCGCCTGACCACCCAGATCTCCCTCGCCGGCCGTTTCCTCGTCTACGTGCCCGGCGGCCGCAGCGCCGGTATCTCCCGGAAGCTCCCGGAGACCGAACGCAAGCGGCTCAAGGCGATCCTGAAGGAGGTCGTCCCCTCCACCGGTGGCGCGATCATCCGCACCGCCGCCGAGGGCGTCCACGAGAAGGAGATCGCGGCGGACGTCAACCGGCTGCACTCCCTCTGGGAGGACATCCAGGAGAAGGTCAAGAAGGAGAAGAAGTCCAAGGGCTCCAAGCCGGTCACCCTCTACGAGGAGCCGGACATGCTGGTCAAGGTCGTCCGCGACCTGTTCAACGAGGACTTCGACGCCCTCGTCGTCGAGGGCGACCGGTCCTGGAACACCGTCAACGCCTACATCCGCTCCGTCGCGCCCGATCTCGAGGAGCGCATGGAGCGCTACGACGCGAACGCGAACGGCGGCGTCGACGTGTTCGAGCACTACCGCATCGACGAGCAGCTGCAGAAGGCGCTGAGCCGCAAGGTGTGGCTGCCGTCCGGCGGATCCCTGGTCATCGACCGCACCGAGGCCATGACCGTCATCGACGTCAACACCGGGAAATTCACCGGGTCGGGCGGAAACCTCGAGGAGACCGTCACCAAGAACAACCTGGAGGCGGCCGAGGAGATCGTCCGCCAGATGCGCCTGCGCGACATCGGCGGGATGATCGTCGTCGACTTCATCGACATGGTCCTCCCCGAGAACCAGGATCTCGTGCTGCGCCGCCTCACCGAGGCGCTCGGCCGCGACCGGACCCGTCACCAGGTCAGCGAGGTGACCTCGCTGGGCCTGGTCCAGATGACCCGCAAGAAGCTCGGCACCGGACTCCTCGAGACCTTCTCCACCGAGTGTGAGACCTGTGACGGCCGTGGTCTCGTGATCCACGCCGATCCCGTCGAGCACGAGGATGAGCCGCCGCGTTCCCGCCGTGGACGTAAGAGCGGCGGTTCCGACGAGCAGCCGGTGCACCGCCCGGCCGAGCATCCCGCCGCGGTGGCCCTGCACAAGGACCACAGCGGGGAGAAGCCCGCCGACGAGCACGACGACGATCACGATGATCGGTCCGCCGCGTCCCCGTCGATCGAGGAACTCGCTGACGCGGTGGTCGCCACCGACGACGAGGAGAAGGAGACCGGGAAGCGGAACAACCGCTCCGGTTCCTCCCGGCGCGGCCGGCGCGGCACCCGGCGCTTCGGTACGGACGACGACTCCACCGGGAACGACGCCGGGAAGGCCGCCGGCGACGCCGATGAGTCGCAGAACGCCGCCGACGAATCCCGGGACGATCAGGACGGGCACGACACCCACGGGGATGACCGGGAGAACCGACCGCGCCGTGGGCGCCGTACCCGCCGGCGTACGAGCCGGGCACCGCACGCCGACGACGCGCGTTCCGGTTCCCGGGAGGAATCCGACCGCGAGCCCGCGAAGCATTCCGGCCGGGACGACCACCCGGAGGAGACCAACAGTGTCGAGTCCATCGCCGCGGCGGCGGTCGCGCGTGCCGGTGTGGAGGACCCCGACGAGCCATCGGGCGCCGACTACCTGCCCGCGGACAGCTACCGCGAAGCGCTCGACGCGTTCGAGGCGTCCCCGCGCCGGAAGCGCCGGACCCGCGGCAACTCCGTGTCGGACTTCCCGCCGAAGCGGTCCGACTACATCTCGGGCCCGCTCGCGGACGAGGACATCGAGGAGGTGCACCGCGACGACGACTCCGCGGAGAAGCCGGCCGCCGGTCGCACAGATCAGGAACCCGATTCGGACCGGGAGGAACGTTCCGCGTCCGCGGCACGCCGGCAACGCCGTCGTATCGCGAAGAACGTGCGTCCGCTCTCCGAGGACGGCACCTCCGACGGTGACGGGGACGTGTCGGCCGGTCAGGTGGCCGCGGAGGACACCTCCGCTGCGCCGCGGACCCAGGAGCCGGACACCGCGTCCACGGATGAGGGCACGACGGGTCGTCGCGGCCGCCGCCGCGTCACGAAGCGTCTGACGAAGAAACAGATAGCCGAAGCCGAGGCACGTGGTGCGGAGGCGTCCCCCGAGGTAATCCCCGCAGCGGAGGACACGGCGACGGAGGCCCCCGCGGAATCTCCCGCCGGTGGCGTCCAGGTGAAGAAGCTGCGCCGGGGTCGACGCCGCATCGTCCGCCGGATCGCCGCTCCCGCCGCCGGGACGCAGGCACCCGAGGCGGTCGTTCCCGCCGATGACGATGCCGGGAGTGCCGCGTCGGAGACGCCCGCCGGGGACGGATCCACCGCTGAACATCCGAAGCGGGGACAGCGCGGGCGTCGGCGTGTCGTCCGGAAAGTCCCGGGAAAGCGGTAGTGGGTTTGTCTTTTGACTGTCCGGGGCGGTAGTCTTTGACAGTCGCTGTTCCAGACCGTGTCGGTGTGCATCGTCCGCCGTTCGCACGGTCGCTTCACCGCGGGCCGTGAGGTCTGGAACGCAAGTGTTCAACACAGTCCATTGAAGGTGCTGCCGCCCACCGGCGGCGCACTCATCCGAGTTTTTAGAAAAAGGGGTAGCCCTCCTATGTATGCGATCGTCAAGACCGGCGGCAAGCAGTACAAGGTTGCCGAAGGTGATCTCGTCAAGGTCGAGAAGATCGAGGGTGAGCCGGGTTCGTCCGTGGCTCTCACCCCGGTTCTGCTCGTCGACGGCGCCGAAGTAACCACCGCCGCTGACCAGCTCGCCAAGGTGAGCGTCAACGCAGAGATCGTCGAGCACGTCAAGGGCCCGAAGATCCGCATTCTCAAGTACAAGAACAAGACCGGATACAAGAAGCGTCAGGGCCATCGTCAGCCGCTGACCGTCATCAAGGTCACCGGCATCAAGTAAGCCTGCCGGCTTTCATCGATCTTTTCCTTTGAAGGAGGGAGACAGACAATGGCACATAAGAAGGGTGCTTCCAGCTCCAGCAACGGTCGCGATTCCGAGTCAAAGCGTCTCGGCGTCAAGCGTTTCGGTGGCCAGCGGGTCAAGGCCGGCGAGATCCTGATCCGTCAGCGCGGTACCTCGTTCCACCCCGGTGAGAATGTCGGCCGTGGCGGCGACGACACGCTGTTCGCCCTGAAGGCGGGCTCCGTGCAGTTCTCCACCAAGCGCAACCGCCGCATGATCAACATCGTCGAGGAAGTTCCGGCGGCGGTCTAGGACCCCGGCCCGCTTCCCGACGAAGCGCCGCAACGGCGCCCACCTCCCCGATCCGGGAGGTGGGCGCCGTTTTCGCGTGTTCCGGGACATGTCGGCCCCTCGGGCATCTGAGACACCGGCCCGTCGGAGCCACGGGTGGGGACAGGGAGCCGGGGGCGCCGTCGCGTGGGGACACCCCCGGTCGGGTCAGGCGATCTCCCGGAACCAGTCGGACAGATGGTGGGTGCCGGTGCACCGTCCGACCGCGTCACCGGTCATCGCCTCGGCGAAGAACCGGGCGAGATTTCCGTGGCGTTCGCTGATCCGGGACGCCGTCCAGACCGCGCCGTCGAGCACCCGCCGGGGTATCCGCACGTTCCGTGGTGTGGCCCCGACCGCGGCGGCGGCGAGTCTGGCGATCTCCTCGGCCGTCAGCACGTCCGGTCCGCCCACCTCGACGCGGACCCGGTCCCGCTGCGCCCGGTCCGCGGAGAGATCCACGCAGAACGCCGCGAGATCCGCCCCGTGGATCGGATTCAGCCGGATCCCCGGGTCAGGGGGAAGAAACACAAGGCCCTTCCGGGCGAGCGTCACGTAGGACGCCATGTCCGAGAAGTACCCCGAGGGGTTGACGATCCGACCGGCCACCGGTGAGGATTCCAGCGCGGCGGCGAACGCGGTCTTGGAGCGCGCCACCAGCGACGTGCCGTGCTCCATGCCGATCGCGCCGACATAGAGCATCGACTCGATCCCGCTACGCTCCGCCTCACGCAGGACCGCGAGGTTCGCCAGGAAGTCGACGTCCCACGGGCTCGCCTTCTGATGGGTCACACCGAGTGCGGAGAACACCCGCGTCGAACCGTCGAGAAGGCCCGCCACCCGGCCCGGTGCGGTGACATCCGCAGTGACCAGTTCCGTGCGCGGACCGTCCAGGGCGGGGGACCCGTGGGGGCCCGGCCGGCGCGCCCGTGCCGGATCACGGACGACGGCGCGGACACGGTGTCCACGCCCGTCGAGCTCCGCGACTATGTGACGGCCCAGATACCCTGTCGCCCCCACGACGGTGACCGGCTGATCGGACATGACACGCTCCCGTTGTCGAATCTGCTGTACCGGCTCCGAGCCTACACCGCCGGCCCGGGAGCGGAGCCGAATCCGGTGCGGGGCCGCCGCGATCCACCGGGCGGGCTCCACGCCCGACGGTCCGCGGGACCGTCACCGGATCGGATCCGCGGGGAACCCCCGGAACACCGCGACCCCGCGGGAGTAGGCCCTGAGGCGGGTGTTCGGTAGGTTGGAGGGAGCATTTTTCTTCAACAAGAAAGCCTTTCAACGCAATGAGCAACCGTTTCGTGGACCGCGTCGTCCTGCATCTGTCCGCCGGCGACGGCGGGAACGGCTGCGCCTCCGTCCACCGTGAGAAGTTCAAGCCCCTCGGCGGGCCCGACGGCGGCAACGGCGGGCACGGCGGTGACATCATCCTCGAGGTGTCGCCCCAGGTGCACACCCTCCTCGATTTCCACTTCCGCCCGCACATCAAGGCATCCCGGGGTGGCAACGGCGCCGGCGACCACCGCAACGGCGCGCGCGGCGAGGACCTCGTCCTCGAGGTTCCCGCGGGCACCGTCGTCCTCAACGAGGCCGGTGAGGTCATGGCCGACCTCACCTCGAACGGGATGCGCTACGTCGCCGCACAGGGCGGCCACGGCGGCCTCGGCAACGCGGCGCTCGCGTCCCGCTCCCGTAAGGCCCCCGGTTTCGCGCTGAAGGGCGAGCCCGGCGAGGAGCATGACGTCGTCCTGGAACTGAAGTCGATGGCCGACGTCGGTCTCGTCGGTTTCCCGTCCGCGGGCAAATCCTCTCTGGTCAGCGTGCTTTCCGCGGCCAAGCCGAAGATCGCGGACTACCCCTTCACCACGCTGCGCCCGAACCTGGGCGTGGTGAATGTCGGAAACGGCACCTTCACCATCGCCGACGTGCCGGGACTGATCCCCGGAGCGTCGACGGGCAAGGGGCTGGGACTGGACTTCCTCCGCCACATCGAGCGGACCGCGGTGCTCGCGCACGTCGTCGACACCGCGACCCTCGAACCGGGCCGCGACCCGGCCAGCGACATCGAGGCGCTCGAGGGTGAGCTCGCCGCCTACGAGTCTGCGCTGGACAACGACACGGGCCTCGGCGATCTGAAGGACCGTCCGCGGGTCATCATCCTCAACAAGGCCGACATCCCGGAGGCGGAGGAGCTCGCCGAGTTCCTCCGCGGAGACCTGGAGGAGCAGTTCGGCTGGCCGGTGTTCATCATCTCCGCCGTGGCGCAGAAGGGGCTCGACCCCCTGAAGTACAAGCTGATGGAGATGGTGGAGACCCACCGCCGGGAGAACCCGATCGCGGAATCGGACGTGCGCACCATCGTCCGGCCCCAGCCCGTCGACGCGAAGGGTAAGACCCGGGACTTCGTCATCGAGGCCGACCCTGCGGAGGAGGGCGCGTTCCTCGTCCGCGGCGAGAAGCCCGAGCGCTGGATCCGGCAGACCGACTTCGAGAACGACGAGGCCGTGGGCTTCCTCGGCGACCGGCTGGCGAAGCTCGGCGTCGAGGACGCCCTGTTCAAGGCAGGCGCCAAGGCGGGCTGCACCGTGACCATCGGCGAATTGTCCTTCGAATGGGAACCGATGACCGCCGCCGGCGTGGATCTCACCCCGACCGGTCGCGGGACGGACGGGCGACTGGAGCAGACCGGCCGCGTCTCCGCCGCGGAGCGCAAGCGCGCCTCCCAGGTGCGCCGCGGTCTCATCGACGAGTTCGACTTCGGCGACGGCGAGGAAGCCGACCGGGAACGGTGGCAGGGCTGACCCCACTGTCCGCCTGACGACACACGCCCGCCCCACCGGTCCCGCACCGCCGGGATAAGGGGGCGGGCGTCCGTCGTACCCGGGGACTGGATCTAGACTGTCCAGCATGACGAGGACCCCCGATTCCCCCTCCCGCTCCGCCGCCGAGACCGCACTGCGGACCCGGATCACCGCCGCGCGCCGCGTGGTGGTGAAGATCGGTTCGTCATCCCTCACCGGGCCGGACCACCGGGTGGACCCGGCGGCGATCGACCGTATCGTCGATGCGGTTCAGGCGCGGCAGGGGAACGGCACACACGTGATCATCGTGTCCTCCGGCGCGGTCGCCTCCGGGATGGGCCCGCTGAATCTCTCGGAGCGGCCCACCGATCTCGCCGGCAAGCAGGCTGTCGCGGCAGTCGGGCAGGTGTACCTCGCCCACGAGTGGGGCAGGTCCTTCGCCCGCTACGGACGCACCACCGCGCAGGTCCTGCTCACCGCCTCTGACGCTGGCCGACGTGACCGGACGCGGAACGCACAACGCACGCTGGACCGGCTGCGCCTGCTCGGGGTGACACCCATCGTGAATGAGAACGACACCGTCGCCCACTCCGAGATGCGCTTCGGCGACAACGACCGACTGGCGGCGATCGTCGCGCACCTCGCCGGTGCGGAGGCCCTCTACCTGCTGTCCGACGTGGACGGACTCTACGACCGGAACCCGGTCGATCCGGCGGCCCGGTTCATCGGGGAGATCCGCGACGGCAACGACCTGCGTGACGTCGTCGCCGGCGACGGCGGGAGGGTCGGCACCGGGGGAATGGTCTCGAAGGTCTCGGCCGCGCGCCTCGCCTCCCGGTGCGGGGTGCCGGTTCTGCTGACCTCCGCGGAGCAGATCGGTGCCGCACTCGACACAGGTGACGTGGGCACGGTGTTCCACCCGAAGACGACGCGGATCTCGGCGTGGAAGTTCTGGGCGCTCTACGCCGCAGACACCGCCGGTACCCTGCGCATCGACGCAGGAGCGGTGCGCGCGGTGACCGGGGGCGGCAACTCGCTGCTCGCTGTCGGGATCACGAGCATCGACGGTGAGTTCCACTCGGGAGACATCGTCGACATCGTGGGCCCCGACGGGGAGGTCATCGGTCGCGGTGAGGTCGCCTACGACGCCCACACGCTGGCCCCGATGCTGGGGAAGCAGACCTCCGAACTCCCGGAGGGCATGCAGCGCCCCGTGGTGCACGCCGACTACCTCTCCGACTACGCCTCACGGGCCTGACCGGGGCCGGTGTCCCGTCGCCCGGATATCCCCGCATCCGGGCGTCGGAGCCTTCCGGAGGCGGTCCGGTGCAGCGTCTCCGGAACCGGTTCCCGGGCTCCGGCCGGTCCACCGTCGACGGGGTGGCGGAAGGGACCACGGTGCCGGAGGCCCCCGCCGCGGGAATCCCGCGGCCGGTCACACCCCGTCCCCGAAAGGCCGGTGGAAACGCGCACCTGCTGCCACGGGAAGCGGCTAGGTTGGAGCGACGACAGATGATTCAACACCGCGTCGGGCGCATCCGGGCGGGGGAAAGGAACGGCCGAACATGAAGTACGTCATGCAGACACGGGAGTGGGACAGCATCGTCGAGGCGCTGTCCGGCCGCGGACACGAGCGTGTGGAGAGCCTCGAGGACGCCGACTTCCTCGTATTCAACGGTGTGCCCGGCGATTTCCCGGAGTCACTGCCGGACAACATCCGCTTCGTCCAGTTGTGCCTCGCCGGCATCGACGCGTTCTTCGACGCCGGTCACATCGACGACACCCGTCGCTGGGCGAACGCCTCCGGTGTGTACGGCAGGCCTGTCGCCGAGTCCGCGGTCGCGCTGCTGCTCTCGGCGCTGCACATGCACGTGCACGTCGCCCGCGAGCGGACGTTCGACTCCGCGCCCGAGGTCCACGAGGGGACGGGCTGGCTGTTCGGCACGACCGTCGCCGTGATCGGTGCCGGCGGGATCGGCCGCGACCTGATCCCCATGCTCACCGGATTCGGGTGCGAGGTCATCGCCGTGAACAACTCCGGGCGGCCCGTCGAGGGCGCCGCGGAGACCGTCACCGCGGAGCACACCGATGATGTCCTGCGACGCGCGGACCACGTGATCCTCGCGGCCCCGCTCACGGAGGAGACCCGCGGGATGATCAACTCCCGGACCCTCGGGCTGATGAAGGACACCGCCGTGCTGGTCAACGTCGGGCGTGGCCCGCTGGTGGTCACCGACGACCTGGTGACGGCCCTCGAGGAGGGACAGATCCGGGCGGCGGGCCTGGATGTGACCGATCCCGAGCCGCTGCCCGACGACCATCCGCTGTGGGGGATGGACAACGTGGTGATCACCCCGCACACCGCGAACACGTTCGAGAGCATGCAGCGCCTCATGCCGGATGCGGTGCTGGCGAACCTGGACGCTCTGGACGCGGGGGAGCGGATGCCCACCGAGGTGGACCCGGACCGCGGCTACTGACCCGCCGGGGTGCCGGTCACCCGGGTGGGTCTGCCCCTGTGCCGGGTGATGATCTCGGGCTGCCCCTTCCGGGCCACCGCCAGTTCCAGCCGGACGACCGGGGCGCCCAGCCCATCGCCGATGAGGTGGGCGTAGAGCCCCAGCTGCCGGAAGTACTCCTCGGCGGTGTCCGCGCCGAGCCCCGCGTCCGTCTTGTAGTCGAGGATCACCCAGCCGTCGTCGTCGCGGTAGATCAGGTCGATGATCCCGTCGACGGTGATGCTCCCCACCCGCCCGGCGACGGGCAGCTCCCGGTGGTGCTCGCCGGCAAGTGCGCGCCGGATCAGCGGTGACGAGAGGAAGCTCTCCGCCGCGGCACGGACGGATGCCGTCTCCCGGTCGCCGAGCCCGCTGAGTCGTGCCGCACCGGCGGCCAGTTCCCCGATTTCCCCGGGATCGGTGACACGCTCCATGACCCGGTGCACCGCGGTTCCGAACGCGGTGCCGTGGTCCTTCGACACCGGCGCCCCGGCGAGCCGGAACCCGGCCCCGTTGCCGGCGGGCGCCGGGTAGTCGTCCGGGAGGTCGGTGAGGGCGGGATCGCCGTGGGCGAGGCGCGTGACCGCCGCCCGGCCCGGACGGCTCACGGCCGACCGGACGGCGGCGTCCACCTCTCGGGTGCCGCGCTCGAGCTCGTCGGGACGACGGAGGGCCGGAGCTCCCGCGGTCGCGGCGGGCCCGATGTCCGCGAGGTCGGTGAACTCGACCTTTCCGGGATCGAGCAGTTCGTGCAGGACATATCCGGCGCAGTCCCTGCGGGGTTTCCCGCTCGAGGTCAGGGTGGGCTCGAGCGGGATGAGGAGAACCGATTCCGCGCGGGTCGCCGCCACGTAGAGCAGGCGGATCCACTCCGCGTCCGACGCGAGTTTCTCTGTCCCGGACCAGGTCTCCCAGTCCGGTGTGCGGAGCTCCGCGCAGCTGGCACTGAGGCGCATCGCCACCGTGCCGGTGGCCCTGTTCAACCCGATGTCCGCCGTGTGCGCATGTTTCCGGCCGCTGAGCCCGGCGAGGATCACCATCGGGAACTCGCGTCCCTTCGCGCCGTGCACGGTGAGCACCCGGACGGCGTCGACGTCCTCGGTGTCGATGACCGGTTCCGCGAGCCTGGAACTGGTGATCGCCTGGGTGTCGGACCATTCGAGGTATCCCCGGAGATCCTCGCCGACCTCCCGGCTGTACTCGTGGGCGTTGTCCCGCACCGTCCGGATCCGGTGGAGCGCCGGGGTCGGGTCATCCTCGAGTTCGGCGGCGACGGCGTCCATGTTCAGCGCGTCGACGGCCGCGGCGACGATCCGGCCGACAGGTCGTCCGGTCGCGGCCTCGGCGAGGGCCCCGAGCAGGCCGAGTCCCTCCGCCACGGGTGACGGGGAGGCGGAGCCTCCGTCGCAGGCGGTCGCGGCCCGGGGGAGCAGGAACCTCCGGCCGTCGGCGCGCCACTGTGCGAGATCCCCGTCGGAACAACCGATCAGGCTGGTGCGGAGCGCGGCCGCCACGGTGAATTCGTCCGCCGGGTCGGCGATCGCCCGCAGGACGGTGTGCAGGTCGACGATCTCGGTCCCCTGGTAGACCAGCGAGGAGTTCTCGCTGATGCAGGGGATCCCCGCGTCCCGCAGCGCCGCCATCGTCGCGCGCGCCGCCCTGTGCGTCACGGACAGCACGGCGATGTCGCGGAGGCGGAACGGAGCCGACTCACCCGGTCGGGATCCTCGCGGGTGGTGTCGCCACCGGCCTGCCAGGGCGGCCCGGACGGCCGCGACGATGTCCCTGTTCTCCGCGTCCTCAGGGGTGAGGTTCTCCTCGTTGTCGCGGTGGTTGTTCATCACGACGACACCGCAGTCCTCGACTGGAGCACCCGGGCGGGCGGTCAGCGCCGCGAACGGGACCGTGTTCCCCTGTCCCCCATCGGTGGTCCGGGCGTTGGCGAACAGGGTGGAGAAGACACCGTTGACCCAGTCGATGACCGGGGCGGAGGAACGGAAGTTCGTGGTGAGCTCGACGAGTTCGGACCGTCCGGTGTTTCGTGCATCGAGATAGGAGTCGATGTCGGCCCGCCGGAAGCGGTAGATCGACTGTTTGGGGTCGCCGACGGTGAACAGGTGACCGGGGATCGGATCTCCACCGTCGCCCGCGATCGCCCGGATGATGCGGAGCTGTGCGGGGTCGGTGTCCTGGAATTCGTCGATCAGCAGGTGGGTGAACCGTCGGTGGAGCTCGCCGCGGACGGTCGCGCGGGTGTCCGCGGCGATGTCACCGCCCCTCCCCGGGTGTGCGGTGAGCAGACGGTCCGCGACGTAGATCAGGTCGTGGTAGTCGAGGGTCCCGCCGTTGATCCGGCGCTGAGCGGTGGCGACGACGTGGCACGCCATGACGTGGCGCACCACGGCCACGTGATGGGCCGGCACCTCGGCGTACCTCGCCGCCCAGTCCTCGCCGATGGACCGGAACCGGTCCCGGGCGTCCCGGATCGGGATCTCCCAGTCGGCGGTCCTGCCGCCGTGGCCGCAGGAGAACGACGGCGGTGCCAGGTCCTCCGGTGCGGGGTCGGGGTGGGCGAGCAGTGCCTCCGCGTTGTTGAGACACGTGGCCACGGTGACGGCGAACTTGTCCTCGCTGTTCGCGCAGTTCCGGAGGAGCTCGCGGAGGCGCCGGATGCAGTCGTCGACGTCCCGGGCGCCGATCGGTTCGGGCCGGACGAGGGGAGCCGCGATCGTGGGGCCGAGATCGCCCCAGTGCTCGTCCATCCACCGGATGCGGTCGCGGACGGCGGTCAACCAGTCCCCGTACGTTGACAGGGCGGCGAGGCTCTCCGCGAACTGCGCGCCGCTCACCCGGCAGTCGGGCAGTTCCGTGAGATCCGGGATGCCGCCGCTGATCGTCTCGTCGCACAGCGCGAGGAATCCGGCGGCGAGTTCATCGGCTGCGAGGAGGCTCGTGAAGTCGGAGGCGACCCTGATGGTCGGCGGGACACCCGCTTCGAGGGGATGCAGGGTGATGATGCGCAGGCAGAAGGCGTGCAGGGTCTCGATGGCCGCCGCGGGCAGCTGCTCGAGGGCGGCCCGGGCGTTCCGGCGTGCGGTGTCGGTGTCTGCGAACTCCCGCACCGCGATGCCCGAATCGTGCACGCCGGTCGCGGCGATGGATTCGAGTGCGGTGCGGAGCCGGTCAGCCAGTTCTCCGGCGGCCTTCTCCGTGAAGGTGATCGCCGCGATGCGGTCGACGGGGACACCCTCCTCCGCGATGAGGGTGATCAGGCGCTGGACGAGGAGATGGGTCTTCCCCGACCCCGCGCCGGCCTCGACGAAGAGGTTGATGTCGGTGGCGGTCGTGATGGTCCGACGTGCTGCGTCGTCCCGGAGCGTCGGTGTGGTCATCGTGATCACCGCTTCCTCGGGTCTGCGGTGGGGTCGGTGCCGGCATTCGCGTGGTCCCACGGATCGTGGTCGGGGACGATGGGGAGTGGGTCGAATCCCCGCTCCGCCAGTGCCGCGGCCGCCCTGTCGTAGTTCGCGGCACCCAGCCGCAGATAGTTCGGCCGGGGGATGTCCCCGGTGTTTCCCGTCCTGCTCTGGGGCGGGAACACCCCGGAGCCGATCAGCGAGTGCAGGGCGCCGAGCTTCTCGACGAGATGTGCGAGCACACCGTTGTCGACGGCGATGGAGGACGTCCGCGTCTCACCCTGTGGGGTTCGGTCGGTGAAGAACCGGTACCGGGACTCGATGCCCGGTGGATCGAGGCCCGGGAGCGCCACCAGCGGGGCCCCGGTCGCGGCCCGCGCCGGTACCCGGAGGTCGGGGAAGAGCGGTGTCGCGGCGTCGAGCGCGGCACGGACCGCCGCACCGTAGAGAGCGAGCTGCAGCCGGAGGATCCTCTCGCCGGTGGGGTTTTCCTGGTTGATCTTCCCCGAGTGGAGCTGCCTGCCCGACTTGTAGTCGGTGATCCGGAGGATCCGGCGGGCGGGGTGGTAGTCGAGCCTGTCGATGGATCCGCGGAATTTCAGCACCGGGCCACCGGACAGCGCGATCTCCAGCGGCGGCGCCGTCTCCCCGTCGTCCCGGTGCACACCGCCGAAGGTGAGCTCCGCACCGACCGGAACCCACCCGTCGAGGGCATCGGCGCGCTCCTCCCCGAACCAGGCACCCACCGTGGTGTGCACCTCGGAACGGAACAGGCTCCAGCGGGCGCCGGCACCGGACTCGGGTGTCGTGTCGCTGAGCTGCTCGTCGGTGATGGCGCCCAACCGACTCCGGGCCGCGTCCCAGTCCACGTCCGCGGCGCAGGCCGGCCGAGGCTCGGCGTCCAGCCAGATCTCCCTGGTCCAGAGTTCGAAGATCCGGTGGTAGACGGTTCCCCGGTCGCGGGGGTCGATGCCGGCCCCTGGGGGTGTGTCCTCGAGGATCCGGCAGCCGAGGACCCGCTCGATGAAGAACGTCAGCGGGGACACCGGGTAGCTCTCCAGCGCCGTCGCCGAGAGCTCCCGGTCGAACAGGTCGGTGGTGAACCCGGGGATCCACCCGTTGTACGCGCTGAAGGGCTCCCCGGCGGCCGCACCCGCCGCGCGGGCCCGGATGATGTCCGCCGATCTGCGGATCCCCGGACCGGGATTCCCGCCGGCGAGTATCTGTGCCAGCAGAAGTTCCTGCGGGTCCGCCGGAATGGTGTCCGTACCCTCCCCGGACAGGGAACTGACGAGGCCACCGGAGACCACCGTCGGTTCGGTGCGCAGGAGCCGGGACCGGCCGACGCCGCCGGATCCGTCGCAGTGGCTGCGGGGATAGCTGACCACGACGTGTCCGGGGGCGGTGGCGCACGCCCGCCGGAAGACCTCGGTGCGTGCGTTCTGTATCTCCGCCGGGGTCTGGCCACGCTGCGCGAAGGTGACGGCACCGGACTCGTTCACCGGACCGGGCAGCGCACCCTCCGTGGCCCCGAGGATGATCACGGAATCCAGGATCCGGCCCGGAAGATCATCGATCCCGCCGATGGAGATACCGTTCACCGGGGCCTCGACCGGCTGGAGCTCGTCGAAGAAGGTGGCGAACAGCTCGGTCGCCAGATCTGTCCGGAACTGCGGCAGCCGGGCGCCCGTCGTCGCCAGCGCGTCCACGGCCCTGCTGATCGTGGCCAGTGCCGCGGCGCTCTCCGGATCGCTCGCGGGGCGTAGGTGAGCGGCCGCGAGACCGCGCAGGGATTCCGTGAACCGGTCCCAGGTCGTCGCGGCCCACAGCCCGTTCAGGTCATCCCGGAGTGCGAGGACCCACCGCCGGATCCGGTCGACGTCACCCGTACCTGAGTCGTGGTCCGGCTCCGCACCCGGTTCTTCCTGTGCCGCCCAGTCCGCGAGGGAATCGAGGCGGCGGCTGCGCCGGGTGATCCGGTCGAACGTGTCCAGGTGGACCGGTGCCCCGTCGACCGGATTCCGGATGGCCCCCGTACCGAGGACGGCCGCCAGCCCACGGCGGGGCAGGGTCTCCGGGGCGAGAGCCAGAATGCGCAGCAGGGCGCGGATCTCCGGGGCGTCCGACCACCGCAGATCCGAGAACCCGGTGAACGGCACCGATGCCGAACGCAGGGCATCGGCGAGCCTGCGGCCGTAGTCCGGGCTGCACCACCCACAGGCGATCCGGTGCGGCGCGATGCCATCCGCGATGAGCCGCCGGATGTGCCGGACCACCCGAATCACCTCGTCGTTCTCGTCGCTGCAGGACCACACGACGGGCTGTTCGTCGCTCCGTGGACCGTCCTGCGCGCCGGTGCCTGTGGGCACGGTGTCGATCCGGATGGCCTTCAGCTGATCGAGGAACCACCGCTGCGCCGGATCCGCGGGCAGAACGTCGACGACGATGAGCGCGGCACCGTCGGGCGGTGGGGTGAGGGCGTGGCGGCA
Source organism: Corynebacterium antarcticum (assembly GCF_016595285.2). Taxonomy (NCBI): domain Bacteria; kingdom Bacillati; phylum Actinomycetota; class Actinomycetes; order Mycobacteriales; family Corynebacteriaceae; genus Corynebacterium; species Corynebacterium antarcticum. Next base: position 829,952 of record NZ_JAENIP020000001.1, on the reverse strand, counting down.
CGCTTCCCACCAGGTGAAACAGTCGGGATTCAGGTCCCGCACCCGGCGTGCGATGTCCAGGCACGCGCCGGGCAGGAGTCGGCCGTCGGTGTTCCCCTGCAGATGCTCCGGCAGACCGAGGAGCTCCGTCACGACGGTCACCAGTGCGCGCCTGGTCGCGGGTTGATCGGCAGTGCCGTGGCGCGCGAACTCGGTGTCCGTGTCGGTGAGCAGCCGCATGACCGATCCGGTGATCCGGGACCGGTCGAGCAGCTGACGCGCGTCCTTCCCCTCCGTCAGCTCCGCGGCCCTGCCCAGGATGTACCCGCTGCAGGAGGTGACCGTCACCCCGAGAACGGTTCCGGTCGCGGTCAGCTCCCCGAGGATGTCGCCGCGAGCCCGGGGGCCGCAGATGACCGTCACCGGGCGGAGGGGATCGTCCCGTCGGGCGTTCCCGATGGCGGAGGCGAGCTGGGCTGCGACGGTGTCTGCGCTCATGCGGTGTGGATCCTTGTCGTTGCGCCTCCGGGGTCTGCACCTCGGGCGGCGGGGGACGGTGACTCGACGCCCACGAGCCTAGTGGCGGGCCGGGCACACCCCCGCTCCGGATCGACGGGGTGTTCGAATTCCATCCCCGGGGCCGGTGAGGGTATCCCGTGCCGGGGCGATTCACCTCCCACGGATACTTGTGCGCTGCTAAAATTCGGCGGCATGAACCCCGCTGAGAACGCCGACACGACCTCATCTCCCCGGCAACGGGAACGCGAGGAGGTCCTGGCGAAGGCCCGCGCGGCGAAAGCCGCCGCACGGACCATCGCCCAGGCCACGACGGACACCAAGAACGCGGTCCTGCTGGCCGCGGCCGACGCGCTCGTCGCCCGCACCGGGGAGCTGCTCGAGGCCAACGCGCGCGACATCGCCGCGGGTCGGAACGCCGGAATGAGCGAGTCCCTCATCGACCGGCTCGCCCTCGACGCTGACCGGATCGCCGGGATCGCCGGTGGGCTACGCCAGGTCGCCGCCCTTCCGGACCCGGTCGGGGACGTCACCGGCGGGAAGACGCTCCCGAACGGGATCCGGATGCGCCAGGTCCGGGTGCCGCTCGGGGTGATGGGCATGGTCTACGAGGCCCGCCCCAACGTCACCGTCGACGCCTTCGGCCTCGCCCTGAAGGCCGGCAACGTCGCGCTCCTGCGCGGGTCGCGGTCCGCCCGCAACTCCAACACCGCCCTCGTCGCGGTGCTGCAGGACATCCTCGCGCTGCAGGGGCTGCCGCGGGAGGCGGTGCAGCTCCTGCCGTGCGAGACCCACGACAGTGTGCAGGACCTCATCACCGCACGTGGTCTGGTCGATCTCGTGATCCCGCGCGGCGGCGCCGGCCTGATCGAGGCCGTCGTCACCGGTGCCACCGTGCCCGCCATCGAGACCGGGACCGGTAACTGCCACGTCTACGTCGACGGCGCGGTGGACCTGGATCAGGCCATCGCAATCGTCATCAACGGCAAGACCCGCCGCCCGAGCGTCTGCAACGCCACGGAGACGGTGCTCCTCGACGCCGCTCTGCCCGACGCCGACATGCTGCGCGTCGTCGAGGCCCTGCAGCAGGCCGGCGTCCGGATCCACGGCGACGTCGACGTGCTCGCCGCGTTCGGTGCCACGGACGTCGAACCCGCGACCGACGAAGACTGGTCGGACGAGTACCTGTCCATGGACATCGCGGTCGGCGTGGTCGACGGGGTCGACGGGGCGGTGGAGCACATCGCCCGCTGGTCGTCGGGGCACACCGACGCCATCGTCACCACCGCCATCGCGGCGGCGGACACCTTCGTGGCCGGTGTCGACTCGGCCGCGGTGATGGTCAACGCGTCGACCGCATTCACCGACGGCGAGCAGTACGGATTCGGCGCCGAGATCGGCATCTCGACGCAGAAGCTGCACGCCCGTGGGCCGATGGCGCTGCCCGAACTCACCACCACGAAGTGGGTGCTCACCGGCGACGGACAGACCCGGCCCTGACCCGACCCACGCAGGTGCGGTCGGCGCTGCCCGGGCGCCCCGCCGGGTAGTATCTGTCGCCATGACCATCTCCGCGCAACATCACGGGAGCCCTGCGGGTGACGCCCGGCCACTGACCGGGCCCCGGAGAATCGGGATCATGGGCGGCACCTTCGACCCGATACACAACGGGCACCTCGTCGCGGGAAGTGAGGTCGCCGACCTCCACGACCTCGACCTGGTCGTGTACGTGCCCACCGGGCAGCCGTGGCAGAAGGCCGGACGCGAGGTCAGCGAGGCGGAGGACCGTTACCTGATGACGGTCATCGCGACCGCGTCCAACCCGCGGTTCACCGTCTCCCGGGTCGACATCGACCGCGGGGGAGCGACCTACACCGTCGACACACTGCGCGATCTGCGGAAACAGTTCCCCACCGCCGAACTGTTCTTCATCACCGGCGCCGACGCACTGGCGAGGATTGTCACCTGGCGGGACTGGGAGGAGATGTTCTCCCTCGCGGAATTCGTCGGGGTGACCCGCCCCGGCTACGAACTCGATGACGCCATCCTCCCCGAGATACACCGGAAACGACTGTCCCTGATCGAGATCCCCGCGATGTCCATCTCGTCGACGGACTGTCGCTCCCGCGCCGCCGAAGGCCGACCCCTCTGGTATCTCGTTCCGGACGGGATCGTCCAGTACATCGCGAAACGACAGCTCTACCACCCGGGCGGAGCCGACGACGCCCTCGACCCCACCCCCTGAGACCCCGATTCGGGGAGGACCCGGTGGTGCGGTAGAGTTGCGCCTCCCACTCAGGTGACCACGAGGAAATGTGCCGTAACGGGCAAACCGTGGGACACTTGAACTCGAGAGTGTGCATCCGTGCGACAATCCCCGCGACGTTGAGACCTGTTTTCAACCGGGTATGCGCACCAGAAGTAGAAGAACCCCACGGAAGAGAACCTGTGCCTGCAACCACCGCCTCCATCAAGCTCGCCACCGTCGCCGCCCGGGCCGCGTCGGAGAAGCTCGCCGAAGAGATCGCCGTCATCGACGTGTCCGGTCAGCTCATCATCACCGACTGTTTCGTCATCGCCTCCGCGGCGACGGACCGCCAGGTCGGCGCCATCGTCGACGAGGTCGAGGAGAAACTCCGGGAGGTCGGTGCGAAGCCGATCCGCCGCGAGGGCGTCCGCGAGGGCCGCTGGGCCCTCCTCGACTACGGCGAGATCGTCGTCCACGTCCAGCGCACCGAGGAACGCGAGTTCTACGGCCTGGACCGCCTCTGGCGGGACTGCCCCTTCATCGAGGTGGAGGGCATCGAGACCCCGGAACGACCGGAAACCTGGTCGAACGACGTCGATGTCCGTGCCGTCGACTCGATCGACCAGATTCCGCTCGCGTCGGAGGAACCCGACGCGAACGAACTGTGACCCGCCGACTGATCCTGCTCCGCCACGGCCAGACCGACTACAACGCCACCGGCCGGATGCAGGGGCACTACGACTCGTCGCTGTCCGACATCGGGCGCGCCCAGGCCCGTGCCGTGGTCGAGCCGCTCCGTTCCTTCGGGATCACCCGGATCCTGTCTTCCGACCTGACCCGGGCGCACGACACGGCGACGCCTTTCGCCGAGGCCCTCGGCCTTCCCGTGGAGAAGGACCGTCGCCTCCGGGAGACGGATCTGGGGGAGTGGCAGGAGAAGACCAGCGTCGAGGTCGACGCCGCGCACCCCGGTGCGCGCGCCATCTGGCGCCGCGACGTCAACTGGGCCCCGCCCGGCGGGGAGACCCACCTCGAGGTCGGTGCCCGTGCCCGTGCCGTCGTCGACGAGCTCATGACTAGGTACGACGACTGGGACTCCGGCGCGGTCCTCATCGTCGCGCACGGCGGCACCCTCAAGGCGCTGACCGCGTCCCTGCTCAACATCGCCCCCGAGCAGTTGCCGATCCTCAACGGGCCGGACAACTGCCACTGGGCGAAGCTCACCGCCCGACCCCCGTTCCATCCGGGGAGCCGGGACGCCCTCGGCGACGCGGACCAGATCATGCCCGAGGCGATCTTCACCCCGGAGAACGTCTCCCGTGCCCGCTGGTACCTCGACGTCTGGAACGCCGGAGTCAACTACCCCGCGGCCTGATCTCCCCGGTTCGGGACCGGTCCACTCCCGGTGATACGTTTAGGTGAACAAAAACCTGAAATGCCACTGTGAGGAGCCTCCATCCCCATGCCCGTACGCGTCGTCACAGATTCGGCGGCCTGCCTGCCTGACGCCGTCGTCGATGACCTGGACATCACCGTCATCGACCTGCACATGATGCGTAGCGGAAAGGACAGCTCGACCTCCGGGCTCTCGGCACTGGAACTGGTGGCCATCTACGCCAGGCAGCTGGAACGCGGTGGGGACGAAGGCGTCCTCGCCCTTCACCTGTCCAAGGAACTGTCCTCCACGTGGTCCAACGCCGTGACCGCGGCGGCCGTGTTCGACGATGATCTGGTCCGCGTCGTCGACACCTCCTCCATGGGGATGGGGGTGGGGGCCGCGGTCATGGCCGCGGCCAAGCTGGCGCAGGACGGTGCGGACCTCGAGATCTGCTACGACGCCGCCGTCGACGTCCTGGACCGCAGCGACATGTGGCTGTACGTGCACCGTATGGACGAGCTCCGCAGATCCGGGAGGCTGTCCACCACGACGCAGCTGATCTCCACCGTGCCGACCGGACTGGCCAACCGGCCCATCCTGCACCTGAAGGACGGCCGACTGGAGATCCTCGCCAAGACCCGCACCCAGTCCAAGGGGCTGGCGAAGCTGGTGGAGCTGGCGTGCCACGACACCGGCGACACTCCCGTGTTCGCCGCCGTGCAGCAGCACGAGGCCCGGGAGGCCGCCCGGGCTCTGGCGCAGATGCTCACCGAGAGGTTGCCCGAGGGATCGACGCTGATGATCGTCGACATGGATCCGGTGCTCGCCGTGCACTCGGGCCCCGGTGCGGTCGCCGTGTCCATGGTCTACTCCGCGGACGCCGCGGAGCTCACCGGGGGGCTCTCCACAGGCGACTAGCCGCCGGGAACGGGGTTGTGCACAGCTCTCCGCGCCCGAGTCTCCGCGGGTGGCGGGGGCGGCCTAGGGTTCGCCGCATGCGCCAGCGGATAACCCGAAGACTCGCGGAGCTCACCCATCCGACCGGTGAGGAGGAGCTCCTCGATGTCGCGTTTCCCCGTCCCCGTCTGCACGTCACGCTCCGGCAGGGGGTGATCGCGCTCGCCGCGGTCGGCGTCCTGCTCCTCGGATGGCTGGTGTTCCGGGCCCCGGAACCCCCGCATCCGGTCTCCCCGTCCCCGCCCGCGGTGGCTGTCGCACAGGTACCGGATGGTGTCCGGGTGGTGGACAGGGCCGCGGAGGAACCGATCGTGGTCTCTGTCGTGGGCGCGGTGGAGAATCCCGGTCTCCACGAACTTCCCGCGGGGAGCCGGGCGGCGGACGCGTTGGCCGCAGCCCGGCCGCTACCGGACGCGGACACCCGGCACATCAACCTCGCGGCCCGCCTCGTCGACGGGATGCAGCTGACGGTCCCCGAACCGGGCGTCGCCGTCCCGGTGGCCGGTTCGCCGGGCCCGGGCATGCCGGTCCCGCTGAACTCGGCGACCGCGGAGCAGCTCGAGTCCCTTCCCGGGGTGGGGGCGGCCACCAGTGCAGCGATCATCGCTTACCGCACGGAACACGGCGGGTTCGCCGCCGTCGGGGATCTCGTCGAGGTACCCGGCATCGGGCCGGCGAAACTCGCCAGACTCGAGGGACTGGTCTCCCTGTGACGGAGCTCCGGCTCCTCCCGTCCGCCGTGGTCGTGTGGATGGCGGTCGCCGTGGTGCTGGTGTCCCGGACGACGCCGGCGGGGATCGTGCCCGTCGCCGCCGGAGTGCTGTTCGCCGTCGCGGTGCGTGCTCCGGGGCAGGGGCTGCTGATCGCGGGGTGTGGGGCGGCGGCGGTGGTCACCTCCCGGGTTCGGGTCGCCGTGGCCGAAGGGCATCCGTTGAATTCGGTTGCCCGTGCCACGGTCGAGGGGAGGGTCGTCGCAGCACCCGCATCCGTGGGCGACGGCGTCCGGCTGCTCCGGCTCCGGGTCGACGGGTATCCGGCGGATCTTCCGGTGTTCGTCCGTGACCCCGACGCCGCGGTCGGTACCGCCGGGTCCGTGGTGCGGGTGACCGCGGACGTGGGGCCCGGCAATCGCCCGGGTGTCGGCACACTGGTCCTCGACGCGCACTCGATCACCCGACTGCGGGAGCCCGAGGGAATGGAGCGACTGGCCGGCCACGTCCGTGCCGCACTGGTGGATGCCACCTCCCGGTGGCTGGACCCCGACTCCGCCGGCCTGGTCCGCGGAATGGTGCTGGGGGACACCGGCGGCCAGTCGGAGGAACAGCGCCGGCTGTATCTCGACACCGGGCTGTCGCACCTCTCGGCGGTCAGCGGATCGAACGTCGCGATCGTCACCACCGCTGTCTTTCTGCTCGCCCGCGCCCTCGGACTCGGGCCTCGTGTCCAGGTTGCGGGCGCGGTCGTCTCCCTCCTCGGGTTCGTCAGCCTCGTCGGGACGGAACCGAGCGTGCTGCGCGCCGCGGCGACCGGGATGGTCGGGCTGGTGGCCGTCGTGGCGTCCACCCGCGCCGAACCTGTCTACGCGTTGTGCCTCGCGGTGATCGTGCTGCTGTGCTGGCGCAGTGACCTGGCCGTGGAGTACGGCTTCGCCCTCTCGGTCGCCGCGACCGCGGGAATCGTGGCGCTGCACCCGTTGTTCCACCGCCCGCTCGCGGCGACCGGCTGGCCGGCGGTCGTCATCCGTGCGGTGTCCGTGGCGATCGCCGCGGATGTGGTGACCATGCCGATCATCGCGGTCATGGCCGGGCGGGTCTCGTTGGTGTCCGTGGCCGCGAACGTCCTCGCCGCGCCCGCGGTCGCCCCGGTGACGGTCCTGGGGCTCGTCGCCGCCGTCCTGGCCGTGGTACCCGGCATCGGGGAGGATCTCGCCGGGCTGCCTCTGATCCTGATCGTGCCATGCGCCCGGTGGATCACCGGGGTCGCGCGTCTGCTCGCGTCGTTGCCGCTGTCCACGGTTCCGGTGGCGGACGGGTGGCTCGGGGTCGCGTGGGTGATCCTCGGCTGCTGTTGGATCGTCTGGGCGGTCTGTGCCGGACGGGTCCGGATTCTGGTCGGTGTCGCGGTGGCCGCCGCGGTGCTGGGTGCACTGTCCGGCCCGCATCCGACCGCGTACCCTCCGGCACCCGGATGGCGGGATCCCGGACTGTGGCACGATGGAGCGCGTGAAACCGTCACCACCCGGCCCCGTGCACCTGATCCTCGGTGAGGAGGAGTTCCTCGCCGAGCGAGCCCGTATCGCGGTCACCGCCGCGGTCCGGGAATCCCTCCCCGACGGCACCGAACTGCCCGTCACCACCATGCGGGCCGGGGACGTCAACGCCAACGAGCTGGCGGAACTGCTGAGTCCGTCCCTGTTCGGCGAGGACCGCGTCCTCATCCTCACCAGCGCCCAGGACGCGGGGAAGGACGCCGTGGATCTCATCCTGTCCGCTGCGGGCAGCCCCGCTCCCGGAATCTACCTCATCATCCTGCACACCGGGGCGGGCCGGACGAAGGCGATGGTGCCGAAACTGTCCAGACTGGCGGAGGTCCACCGCGCGGACAAGGTCAAGCCCGCGGAACGCCCGGCCTTCGTCAACCAGGAATTCCGGAACCACGGGGTGCGGGTGACCTCCGACGTCACGCGCGCGCTCCTCGAGGGCGTGGGCTCGGATCTGCGGGAACTGGCCAGCGCGGTGAGCCAGCTGGTCGCCGACACCGGGGGAGAGGTCACCGAGGCGAAGGTCCGCGAGTACTACGTCGGCGTCGCGGAGGTCTCCGGATTCGACATCGCGGATCTCGCCTGCTCCGGGCAGGTGCAGCGCGCCGTCGCCTCCACCCGCAGGGCGCTCCAGCTCGGACTGTCGCCCGTGATGCTCGCCGCGGCACTGTCCACAACCGTCGGATCCATCGCCCGGCTCTACTCCACCCGGGGGAGAATCGACGCCAACAGCCTGGCGCGGGTCGTGGGGATGCCGCCGTGGAAGGTCGAGAAGACCGCGCGGCTGGCGCGGACGTGGAACGGTGAGGCGGTGTCGGAGGCCGTGATCATCGTCGCGGAGCTCGACGCTGCGGTGAAGGGGCAGGCCGCCGACGACGGCTACGCCATCGAGCACGCGGTGCGGAGGATAGCGGAACTGGCCGGGTGAGCCGACCGGGTCCCGCCACTAGTTGACGTCGACCCACCATTCATCGAACGTCTCGTCCATCTCCAGGCTGTCGCCGATGTAGACCGTGAGCCTGGTCGGTGTGACGGTGATCTCCGCGTCGCCGGTGTCCACGACATAGCGGTGGAGGTCCGGATCGGAACCGGATTCCTCCACGTGCCGGTCGAGGGCACCGGTTCCGGTGACGAAACCGTGGTAGGTGTATCCGTACCCGTCCCTGCAGATCGTCACGAACACCGAGTCGTTGCGGGCGGCCAGGACGGCGTCCTCGTCGGAATTGCACGCGGCGATCAGGTTGGCTGCCCTGAGGTCCCAACCTCTCCCGGTGAACTGGCTCGGATAGTTCCGGTGCGGGACCGCCGTGCGCACCACGGGTGCCGCGGAGGTTGTGGCTGATCCCTGGCGGGCGTTCTCCGTGGCAGCGTCGGTGGCCGGCGCGGCGGACACCGGTTGAGTCTGTGCGACGACCTCACCGTCGGGAGTGCCACCGCCGGGACCGGACAGCAGATGTATGGCCAGGGCGGTGGTCACCGCCGCCAGGACAGCAACACCGAGGAGTACCGGAACCGTGGTGGGCCTGCGGCCGGAGGGCGTGTCCGCGCTCCGCGGGGGCGCGCCGGGCCGGCCGGTCCACGCCGTGGTCTCCGGTTCCGGCGCCGATTGCGGGGGAGGGAGAGGCCCCCAGTCGTCGGGATCGTCGGAGGAGCCCCACTGGTAGTCCTGGTTGTCGGTCATGGCGGGTCCTTAACTGAATGCCGGTGCGGGTTCATCGGGTCGTCCGGGAATCATCGCCTGATGAGGATAACCCGTGCATCGGTGGTCGTGGCACAGTCGTAGCTCTCTCCCCCGGAGGGATGGCAGACGACGACGTAGTCCTTCCGGGTGACGGGGCTGTGGACCAGCAGCGAAGTCTGGTCCTCCCGCCCGGCGTCATCGAGGCCGGCGCGCAGTTGTTCTCCCACGGCGATGGAGAAGGGGCAGCTGGTCCGTTCCGTCGCGGCGTAGACGGCCCAGCCGCCGGCGGTCCCGCACCCCGTGCTGCCGGCCGGTGGGGTGATGGGTTTCGTCGGTGTCAGGGTCGTCGTCTCCGTCGAGGTGACGGGCCCGCTACCCCCGGCACCGCCCCCCGCCCGGGCGGGGCCCGAGGCTCCCTGGCCCGGAGCGCCCGTCTCACGGCTGGAACCCATCCGTGAGACGGTCCCGACGAGCACGACCGTGAGCAGGAGCACGATGACCACCCCGGCCACCCACAGCGCCCGCGGAAACGGCCGCTCCGCGGGCACGGGCCGGTCGTGGGCTTCCCCGGTGGATGAATCGGGTAGCCAACCGGAACCGGTGTCGGAGTCGTCCCATGAGTATTCCGGGGGCATGTGCGTGCAGCCTTTCTGCTGGATCGTGCCGTTGCGATCCGGGGTGTCGGACCGGTGTCCCTGCCGCCGGTTCGGGCGGCCGGACCGCTTCAACAATACTGGTCGGGTCTTCCGGATGAAGGTGAATTCCCGGGGAGTGCCCCTGATGGCGGTGTCTCCGTCCGGCGTCGGCGCCGTCACACCGACCGCCCGATTTGCGGAGAACCCGGTGCCCGCGGCCACCTGCGGCGCAGAAGGGCGCGCCCGTCGGCCCGGAGGGTGGAATGCAGAAGGCCCCTGCGCCGGAATCACCGGTACAGGGGCCTTCTGGGTCTCCCACCGCGTGGGAGGGGGACGGAACTAGTCCATCTTGTTCAGTGCCTTGGCCATCGCGGACTTCTTGTTGGCGGCGTTGTTCCGGTGGAACACGCCCTTGGTGACGGCCTTGTCCAGGGCACGGGAGGCGACGCGCAGCTGCGTGGTGGCCTCGTCCTTGTTGCCCTCCTCGACCAGCGCGCGGAACTTGCGGATCTCGGTGCGGACGGCGGAACGCACGTGCTGGTTGCGCTGGCGGCGCTCCTCGTTGGTGCGGACGCGCTTGATCTGGGACTTGATGTTAGCCATTGAGAATACCTCTTGAACTCGTGGTCGGGTGTGATGAAACCACCGGCCGGAACCGTCCAGACCTGTGATCGCGATGGATCACGGTCGCGGTGGGTGCGTTCTCCTGAGCGGACCCAAGGTCCTGACCGCTCCGGCACCCACGCCCGGAAAGTGAATAACAGCTTGACAGAGTACCAGCACCCGGTGACCCGGGCAAACGAGGGCGGGGCTCAGCCCCAACCGTAGGTGCTGCGCAGTCGGTTGGCGATGCGTTCGAACCGGTGCCGCGGGATGACGGCACCCTGACGCCTGATCTCCAGCTCGGGGATCTCCAGGACCTTGTCCATGCGTACCCAGCACTGTCTGCCCGACTCGTCCCAGGGGCCGGAACCGATGCCGAGCCAGTTGTCCTCCTCGGCGTGTTCGGGGTTCGGCGAGATCACCAGACCGAGCATGTACTGCCGGGACCGGCCGATCACGATGATCGCCCGCTCATGCGCGGGGGAGCCGGGGCCGTCGGTGTTCACCCAGATCCACACGACCTCGCCGGGGTCGGCCTGCCCGTCCATGTCCGGGGCGTAGTAGATGCTGCGTGCCATGGACTCGGTCGGCTGCGTGGCGTAGGTGGTCGCCGACTTGATGCTCCGGTGGGCGGGTGCCTGGCTCGACGGGTTCAGCCCGAGACGGTCGTTGATGACCTCGAGCCCCTGGTCGAGTGCGCTGTCACCCCGGCCGAGGATGGAGCTCACGGCACGGTGGAACCAGCTCTCCTCGCTTCGCCCACCATCGTTCACAGCTCACGATCCTAGTCGTTGCCGGAACGTCGGGGGCGGGGATCGGGGCCGGGTGTCCTCCCGTGCCCGACGGCGGTGTATCCGATGCGCGTGGGCTGCGGTTGCCCGGTCGGGTAGTGTCAGGAGAGCTCCAACCAGGAAGGGACCGTCACACACATGGCCGCAAATTTTGCCGAAGCTACGTACACCGACCCCAAGCAGATCCGTAACTTCTGCATCATCGCCCACATCGACCACGGGAAGTCCACGCTCGCGGACCGGATCCTGGGTCTGACCGGCGTGGTCGAGGCACGGGACATGCGTGACCAGTACCTGGACAACATGGACATCGAGCGTGAGCGCGGCATCACCATCAAGGCGCAGAACGTCCGACTGCCGTGGGTTCCCCGCTCCGGGGCGCACGAGGGGGAGGAGATCGTCATGCACCTCATCGACACCCCCGGTCACGTCGACTTCACCTACGAGGTCTCCCGCGCCCTCGACGCCTGCGAGGGCGCCGTGCTGCTCGTCGACGCCGCCCAGGGCATCGAGGCGCAGACCCTGGCGAACCTGTACCTGGCCATGGAGAACGACCTCGAGATCATCCCCGTCCTGAACAAGATCGACCTTCCCGCCGCGGACCCCGACAAGTTCGCCGAGGAGATCGGGCACATCATCGGCTGCGAACCGGACGAGGTGCTACGGGTCTCCGGGAAGACCGGCGAGGGTGTGCCGGAGCTGCTCGACCGCATCTGCGAGCTCGTCCCTCCGCCGAGCTCCAGCAAGGGCCCCGACGCACCCGCGCGCGCCATGATCTTCGACTCCGTCTACGACACCTACCGTGGCGTGGTCACCTACATCCGCATGGTCGACGGCACCCTCGAGCCGCGCCAGAAGATCAGGATGATGTCCACCGGGGCCACCCACGAGCTCCTCGAGATCGGCATCGTCAGCCCCACCCCGAAGAAGTGCGTCGGGCTCGGGCCCGGCGAGGTTGGCTACCTCATCACCGGCGTGAAGGACGTCCGCCAGTCCAAGGTCGGCGACACGATCACCTGGGCCAACAAGGGTGCGGAGGAACCGCTCAAGGGCTACGCCGAGCCGAGCCCGATGGTGTACTCCGGCCTCTTCCCGATCTCCCAGGCGCAGTACCCGGATCTCCGGGACGCACTGGACAAGCTCCAGCTCAACGACGCGGCGCTCATCTACGAGCCCGAGACCTCCGTCGCCCTGGGCTTCGGGTTCCGCTGCGGCTTCCTCGGCCTGCTCCACATGGAGATCACCCGCGACCGGCTGCAGCGCGAGTTCGACCTCGACCTCATCTCCACCGCACCGTCGGTGAGCTACCGGGTGGTCACCGAATCCGGCGAGGAGTTGACCGTGCACAACCCCTCCGACTGGCCCGGCGGCAAGCCGAGGGAGGTCTGGGAGCCCATCGTCAAGATGACGGTGATCGTGCCCGCCGAGTTCGTCGGCACCACGATGGAACTGTGCCAGGCCAAACGCGGGCAGATGGGCGGCATGGACTACCTCTCCGAGGACCGCGTCGAGCTCCGCTACATCATGCCGCTCGGTGAGATCATCTTCGACTTCTTCGACATGCTCAAGTCCCGCACCCGCGGCTACGCCTCCCTCAACTACGAGGAGGCCGGTGAGCAGGAGTCCGATCTGGTCAAGGTCGACATCCTCCTCCAGGGCGAGCCCGTCGACGCGTTCAGCGCCATCGTGCACCGCGACAACGCCCAGTGGTACGGCAACAAGATGACCGTGAAGCTCAAGGACCTCATCCCGCGTCAGCAGTTCGAGGTGCCGATCCAGGCGGCCATCGGGTCGAAGATCATCGCCCGCGAGAACATCCGCGCCCTGCGCAAGGACGTCCTCGCGAAGTGCTACGGCGGCGACATCTCGCGTAAGCGCAAACTCCTGGAGAAGCAGAAGGAGGGCAAGAAGCGGATGAAGAACATCGGTTCCGTCTCCGTGCCGCAGGAGGCCTTCGTCGCGGCACTCTCCACCGACGAGGGGTAGACGGCCGCGGCTGCTGCCGACTCTCAACGTCGACAGACGGCACACAGCCCGTTGCCAGGTGGCGGCGCTAAGATTCCCCCGACCTGTCTGAAGACACGCAAGAGGGGACGTCTGGCACGGAGATGGAAGTCAACAGTGTTCCGGTGATCATCGAGCGGACCCTGGATTTCCTCCAGGGTTTTCCCGTGGAGATCATGGCGGTGATCGAACTGGCGGTGCTGATCGCCGCCGTGATCATGTTCCGGAGATTCCGGGCGAAGAGCCCGGACCCGGTCCCGTCGGTCTCCCCGCGGGAGGAGCACCGCCACCTGCTGATCAGGACCATCACCTACTCGGACTTCAGCCGCTCACTGTTCCCGCTGGTGGTGACGACACTGTTCCCGTTCCTGATCCTCGTTCTCGCCGTGGGACTGATACCGGCGGGACTGTTCATCGGCGGAGGAACCGGGGTACTGCCGCTGATGTTCCTCGTCATCAACCTCATGGCGGTTCCGTCGGCCTTCATCTTCTACTTCTGGTTGGTCACGGAGCGCGTGTGGCGGGAGATCTCGGAGAGCGACAAGGACACACTGATCCACGAGTGGAACAGGGTCTTCGCCATCGGGGTCTACGCCCTCACGCTGGTGGTCTCCCTGCTCTGCTATCAGTGGTCCCGCGGTGGCGACCTGTTCACCTTCGGAGACAGCGTCAAGGCTCTGTTCACCCTCATCGTCGCCGTGTACTCCTTCGAGATGACCCGCCTGGCCGCGAGCATCTACTCGCAGCTGTCTGTGCGGGTGTGAGCGGCGTCCGCACGTCCGTACCGTACCGGTGGAGGCCACGACGGAACTCCGCGGGCGCGGGGCGGGCTCGAGGTGAATGCCCGTGCCGGGCTGTGGGAAGATCAGCTCATCCACGTTGATGGCCCGGGCACCGCGAATCAGCCCGGCGCCCCTCATCCAGATCCGTCCACCGAAAGCGACCACATGACCGACTACCCGATGGGCTTCGTCGACATCGGCGCGGTCGCGATGCTCACGAATCCCGACAGCGGACACGGTCGTGCCCGGCACTCGACGGAACGTGCGATGGTGACGTTCCGGAACGCGGGTGTCGAGGTCCTGGCCTTCCAGGGGCGGACGACGGAGGATTCCCGACGACTGACCCGGGAGGCGGTCGAATCAGGGCGCTTCGACGCGATCGTCGTCTGCGGCGGCGACGGCATGATCAACGTCGTGCTCCAGGAAACGGCCGGGAAGCAGATACCGGTCGGGGTGATACCCGCAGGTACCGGCAACGATCACGCCCGCGAGCACGACCTGCCCAGGACGAGCCCGGAGGCCGCGGCGGAGGTCATCGCCGCGGGCTTCACGGTGACCACGGACCTGGGCCGGATCACCGACCGGACGGGGGCGGTGAGGTGGTTCGGCACCGTCATGACGGCCGGATTCGACTCCCTGGTCAGTGACCGGGCGAACCGGATGACCTGGCCGCACGGCTCCGCCCGCTACAACCTCTCGATCGCCGCCGAACTGATCAACCTGCGTCCCCTGTCCTTCTCGATGACGCTGCACGGCAGGCACGCGGTTCCCGGGGAGCCCGGACCGGTGGACGGATCGCCCCTTGAGTTGCGTGGTTCGGCGATGCTCGCGGCGTTCGGCAACACCCGGACCTACGGCGGTGGGCTCCCGGTCTGTCCCTTCGCCAACCACCGGGACGGTCTCCTCGAGGTGACCCTCGTCGATCCCGTGAACCGGGTGCGATTCGTGTCCTGCATGGCGAGGATCCTCAAGGGGACCCACGTCGAACTGCCCGAGGTGCACAGCTTCCGGGTGCGGAGCGCCCGGGTGTGGGTGCACGGTGTGGACGCGTACGCGGACGGAGAACGCATGGCCGACCTGCCTGTCACGGTCGAGGCGGTGCCCGCTGCGGGGAAGTTCATTGTCCCGGCCCCTTAGTGCCTGTTTCTCACCGTCCCCGACTGTGTGCCATTGGGGCGCAGCCGGGGACGATGAACCGGGGGCGTCGGTTGGTCCGGTACTTCTCCTGTCCCGGCGCGGTGATGCGGGAGAAGACGCGGGACCGGTGGGGTCTCTAGGGGTCGTGCCGGGGACCTGAAGGCTCCGGGGATGGCGGGACGTCGAGAGCACCGGTCCGGCATCGCCGCGCCAGTATCTCCGCGTCCGACGTCCCTCCTGTCGGTGTCGGGTGAAGTATCCGGCGTCCGCTGACGCATCGCGGATCTCTCCGGCGGTGGTCGTCGGTGGGGCTTTCTTGTGGGGTACCGGCCTGTTCCAGCCTTCGGGATCAACGGTTCGTCGAGAGACATACAGGCGGACGCCAGGCTGCTCTGATCTTTCCGGAGGCGAGGTTACGTACGGTGGCGAGCTGTCAGTCTGGAGGAACCTTACCCACTATTGAAAAACAAATGCAATAAGGGTTATTGTGGGGCCCCATCCACACGACCTCTTTCAGGAGAATCAATGAGAAGAACTCTGCGTACCGCCGCGGTAACCGCAGGAGCGTGCGTCATCATCGGTGCAGGCGTGGCGAACGCCGGAACCATCGTCGACCATGACGGCGAAACCCGCGAGCGCGCCGGTGCCGTCACCTTCACCCAACCAGACGTCGAGTACGTTCCGGAGGATTCCAGCTACGGCAAGGTGCTGAAGGTCACCTGGACGGTCACCAACGACTCCAATGTTCGGGTCAAGTCACTGGGCCCCGGTTACAACGCCGAAGGGAAACGCTACAACGATGCGGTGGGACAGGAGATGCTCGTCCGATGCATCGACGGTGCCGTTCCCTTCGCGCCGGGCACGATCGCCCACTGCGAGCAGTACATCAACGTCACCGACGCGGACGCCGCCGCGGGACACACCAACGAGGAGACCCCCAAGTTCCGGGTTCTCTACGGCATGAACAACGTCAAGGGTGAGTACGAGTGGACCACCGCGGAGACGATTCCCGCGATCGACCTGAACACCGGTGCACCCGTCGCAGACGACGACACCGACACCGGTGACAAGCCGGTCGAGGGCACCCCGGAGAAGCCGAAGGACCACGGTGTCCTCGGGGTCATCGCCAAGATTCTCGACGCCGTGCGGGCCTTCCTGAACAAGATCGCCGGAGGATCCTTCTCCAGCTAGATCGGGACAACGGGGGGGCAGGCCGGATCCGTACCGTGGATCCGGCCCGCCCCCCGTCATTCACCCGGTACCGGAGCTGGCCCCGTGGCGGATCAACCCGCCACGGGACCCTCCATCGTGGGCTAGCGCCTGTACCAGGCGGTCATCTCGCGGAACTGGTTCGTGCCGCAGTGGATCTCCCCGGTGCCGCGGTGGAGGTAGTCGTAGTCGTCGACGAAGATGACCTCGTAACCCGCCTCCGACATCTGCTTTTTCAGGTGATCCGCGAAGACATCGGTGCCGTTGATGTCCGGTCCGAGTGTCTTCGGTGCGATGTAGGTGTGCTTGTCGCGCACGATGCCGTTGATCGCGTTCGGGTTGAACGAGGCCATCGGGTAGATCTTCGTGGCATCGTAGGCGTCATGGAGGTCCATGCGGTACCAGGCGGGGTAACGGATGATGTCCTGCTCGCCCAGGCCGGTCTCCGCCTTCAGTGTGGCGATGTTCCGGTCACTCATCTCGATGGCGACGGCGTGCTGGCGCTGCATCATCTCATCGGTCGCCTCCGTGAGTGTGGTGGTGCTGTTCGGGTAGTTGACCAGTTGGACGTCGCCGTGGCCCTCAGTGATGAGATCGGTGATCATCTTCTTCCCGAGGCCCGGATCCGCGACCAGCAGTTTGAAGCCGGCCGCGTTGTCGGCGGGCAGGACGTGGACGATCTCATCGATGTGCCCGACGGCCAGGTGACTGGTGTCCAGGATCAGGGGATCTTCGTAGCCCTGAGCCGCCAGGAAAACGAGCTGTTCCGCGGTCGGGGAGTTCGGGTCCACTGGTCCGTGGTCATGGTCATGGTGGGCGTCGGTACCGTGGGTGTGACCGTGGTCCTCGGCGACTAGATCCGGGTTCTGTCGAACTCCGATGATCGCCCGGCCGTTCGGATGAGCCGGTGTCGGCGGCAGGAACTCGAGGTTGCCGCCGGCACTCGGGTCGGACGTTCCGGGCTTCACGTTGATCTCCGCGACGCCGATGTCCCGGCCACGGAGCTGGTACATGGCGTTCTGGCCGTCCTCGGCCTGATCGACGCGCATCACTATCCGCATGTGCTGCGGGCCGTTCTCACCGGGCATGGAGGTGTGGAAGACCTCGCTACCGTCCTGGATCCACTGGACGTCCATGCCGGGGAGTTTGCGCAGCTCTACATCGCCGAGGGCTTTCTCGAGTCGGGCGTTGAAGGGAGCGGCGTCCTTGAAGGAGTCGTCCAGGGTGAGCACCGTCTGCAGGTCCTCGGTGTGATCGTGTCCCCGCAGTGGCGCCTGCTGCAGCTGGACGCGGTCGACGGTGGACGAACCGTCGTCGGTCGTGGTGAGTGTGACGGTGAGGCGACCGTCCCACGCGGTGCGGTCCCGCACCACGTCCAGCCCCTCCACTCCGAGGGTGACGCCGGTGCGCAGTTGCTCGGCGGTCAGCTTCGTTGATGCCGTCACCAGTGTCCAGGTTCCGTCCTCCTTCTGCAGGAAGATACGGGCGTGGTCGGTGTCGTAGTCGAGGGACGCAGTTGCGGCGTCGGTGAGTTCCGCCGCCTTCACCTGCAGGCGGGCGAGATCGAGTGCATCCTCGTCACCGTTGACCACCTCATCCGCGGCGTCGTTGCAGGCGGCGAGTTCGGCGCGGGGCGTTCCGGGCTCGTAGGTGCACCGCGCGGCGTCGTCGTCGAGGTTGGCGAGGAAGATCGCCCCTGCCTCGAAGTTGGCCCGCTCCCGGTTCTCCAGGTCGGTGTCGGTGACACGGCCGTCGCGGTCCGTGTCACCGACGATCGTTGCCAACGGCGGCGCCGTGGGGGCGGGTTTCGGTGTGGTCGAGGAGCCTTCCGAGCTGAACCCCGAGGTCAGTCGGTCGGCGAGTGTCTTCCATTCGGAGGAGAGGGAGGTGGAGCCGGTGGCGGTGACGGCCGAGTTGATGTAGTCGACCGGGTTGCACGCGGTGAGTGTGAGGGAGGAGCAGGCGAGCGCGGCGAGGGTGGTGCCGGCCCGGAATCGGCGGAGATTCAAGTGAAAAACCTTTCCAGTAGTAGTGGTGAGCCTAGACTACTGCGAAGATTTTTCATTAAGCAACTGTGGTCGGGAAGGGGTGAAAACTGGGAATTCGCTGACAGGACGCCGCGTTCCCCGACCACTTCCCCTCCGTGACCGGCGGGTCAGGACCCGATGCGGCTCCGCAGAAACTCCGAGGGCGCGCCGCTCGTGGTCACCAGCAACTCATCCCTGGCACGGGACGCCGCGACATAGAGCAGCGACCGCTCCCGACGCATCGCCTCCTCGCGCGCCTCATCATCGAGACGCGCGAACGAGTACATCTGCGGAATCTGATCCTGCGACACACCGGCGACGATGACGTGCGTGAACTCGAGTCCCTTCGCTCCGTGCATGGTCATCACACTGACCACCCGCTCATCGACCTCGTTCGCCTCCTTGCAGAACTTCGCCTCGATGTCTCTCCGGGCGAGGGCGTCGACGATCCTGCCGGCGTCGTTGCGGGTGCGGGTGAGAACGGCGATGCGGACCGCGCGGGTCGGTCCCTCGGTCTCCCGCCACTTGCGGATCGCCTCTGCGGCGGTGTCCATCTCGTGGGCGAAGGAACGACATTTCCGGACCACCGGCTCGGGGCCTGAACGCTCCGAGTGGTAGCCGGTGACGGTGTCCCTGTCGCCCTCGGAGTTCACGAAGTGCTCGCCGGTGAGGATATTCACCGCGAAGTCGAGGTTTTCCGCCGTGGTCCGGTAGTTCAGGCGGAGACCCGCCGACGCCTTGCCCCGGGTGTTGATACCGAACCGGGACAACACCATCGGGTTCCCGTAGATCCGCTGATGGGCATCCTCGGAGATGAAGATGTCGTTCGGGCCCCGGGCGACCAGTGCACGGATGAGCAGCCAGTGCCCGGCGTGGAAGTCCTGTGCCTCGTCGATGATCACGTGATCAGCCAGACGCGAGGACGGATCCCCGTCGACGGCACGTTCATCCAGTACGGCGGCGGCGATCGCCGCCATGGTCTCCCACCCGACCTTGGCCGACTGGGCACAGCTGGCGAGATAGGAGTCGAGAACGGTCCAGACGGCGATTCTCTCCGCGCGGTTGAGCGCGACACCGCGACCCGTGCGGGGCACCCGGAGATAGTCCCTCTTCGACGTGATGCGTCCGGGAAGAACGACGTCGGTGAGTTCCTGGCGGAGGAACGCACCGTGCCCCTTGGTTCCCGGGAGCGTGACGCCGGTGGCGCTGACCGCCGCCTCGAGTTCCTCCGCCTCCTTCTGCGCGCTGACGCACCGTGGTGCGACGAGTAGCGACCTGCCGAGCACATTCTCGGTGGCCTCGGCCCGGGCCCGGGGACTGGCGTCCGCGACGATGGAACGCGCGAGTGAGTCGATCCCGGTCACGACGATGCCCTCATCGCCGGGATCCTCCGCCAGGGCACCGGGGTCGAGGGCCGTGACCATCGAGCGCAGTGATGCGGCGAGTCCCCTGGTGTAGGTGGTCAGCAGGATCCTGGTTCCCGTCTTTCCGCTCCTGCGGCCGGTGAGCAGCCCCTTGTGGATGTTCACCGCACGGTGGACCGCGACAACGGTCTTTCCCGTGCCTGCACCACCGAAGACGCGCCCTGACCCGCTCAACCAGCGCGTGGCCAGATTCCGCTGCTGCGGATGGAGGAACACCTTCCATCTGCCGAAATCCCCCGATTCGATGACATCCCGCAGCGCATCGACCGTGTCTCCGATGTAGGTGAACTCCAGCTGGGCGGCCGGTTGATTGATCGCGGCGAGCACCTTCTCCTGCTCTGACGCGGTCGGATCCGGAGTTCGGTCCTCCGCCGACTGCAGGCGCAGATCCTCACGGACCTCATCGACCGAGTACCCCGATGCGAGCTCACGGAACGCCGCGCTCTGCCACGCCGGGGCCTTGTCGAGGGAGCGCAGGAACATCATGGAGGTGGTCGTCGCCAGAACCTGCTCAGACAACTTCCGGTTGAGGCCCAGTTCGCGGTAGAGGCTCTCCGGGGTGTGCCCGTCCGCGGCGATCCGAGCACCGCTGTAGCGGTGGGGTCCGGTTTCCGCAGCCGACCGCTTCGCGGCGGGCTGCGTGTCCGTGGCGGGGGAGGGGGCGGGCGCCGCGGAGGCGGTGAAGCGCGTCTCATGGAGGACCTCGGCGACGCCGTTGACCGGGTTGATGTGCAGCACGCTGTCCCGTGCGGCGGCGAGTGCATCTTCCGGGGCGTGGACGCCGCAGACGATGTACGCGGTGTCGCTGTCGTCGGACTCGCCGGCGATCTCGAAGAGGATCACCGCCTGGCTGTGATCGGCTGATTCCAGCACCCGGATCCGGGGATCCGCGGATGCTTCCACCGGTACCGGGTGGGACGTGCCCTGGATCAGGGAACTGAGAAGCTGCTCGAGTTTCCGCTGTTCGGCCGTGGTGTCGGGCCGGGCCCCGGCGGTCATCGTGATGGTCGGCATCTAGTGTGCTCCTCGTTCCGAATCAGTCAGGTGTGCGATCAGTTCGGCGACGAGATCATCCGGAACCTCACCGGTGTCGCCGGTCGTGAATACCGTCCAGCCCGCCTTCCTCAGAGTGTCCAGGACGGACTCCCCGGCGTCAACGGTGAACGCGACGCGCTGGCCCCGCCAGACGAGGTCCAGCGGGCAGCCCTCGACCTCCTCACCCTGTTCCGGTAGCGGGGGTAGCGGGACAGACTCCGCGATAGCGCGGAGCGCCGATTCCTCGGTGTCGCTGATCGCCTCGTCGATGAGAGCCAGCCACTCGGCGGGCAGCCCGTGGACCTCGACGTCATCGCCGGATGGTGGCGGGACCTGCGCGCTCAGCTTCTCCTCGACGCCGTCCACGTCGGCGAGGTCCGTGGCGGTGATGTCAGCGACCTTGCGCCGAAGCGACAACAGGTTCGACCATTCCAGCCAGTGGTACCAGTGCGTCTTGTACGCCTCGAGGCCCAGGTCGGCCATGGTGTGGTCCGAGGCATCGAACTCGAGGCGCGCATCGGCCTCCGCCATCGCGGCGGGCCCGCCGGAGCCGAGCTTCAGCATGAGTGACAACGGCCCGTCACTGAACAGCAGCGTCGATGAGGTGACCCTGGTCATCCTCGGCCCCAGGATCATGGGCAGGGCGGCCGCCGCGTGCTGCCAGACCTTCAGATCCGGTTGCAGGATGATGTCCAGCAGGAGAGTGACGGGGTCCCGCTGCAGTGAATCGAGCGTCACCTGGGCGATCCCGAACTTCCGTGCCACACCGGCGGCGACCTGCTGGTGGTACCACCAGGGCGTCGTCGTGGTGCCGGACTCCGCGATACCGAGGTCACGCCAAGTGATGGCCCAGGGTACGTAGCCCTCTAAACGCAGCTGCTCCCGCTTCCGCGCGTCATCGACGAGCCGGTTGTGCTGGGGCGAGGCGTGGTACTCCACGGAATCGCAGTAGATGGCGAAACGTGGGGCGTTCTCCCCGGCGGTGGACTCGAGGACGAAGTCGGGTCGGGTCGTACCTCCCGCGATCAGCTGCTGCGGTTTGAGGGACCAGGACATCGCCTGTCCGGGGATCCGGGCGTGGACGTGGACATGGTTGCCGACCGGCTGCCGGTCGATGGTGGCACCCAGTTCCTCGAGTTTTCGGACGATGAGATCCCGGGTGCGGATCTCCAGCGGGGTCTCCTCCTGTGCCTTCTGCGGGCGCTGTTGGGTGACCGCCGCGGAATCGAAGGCCGGGAGATCATCGACGTCCTCATCGCCCACGACCAGCTGCAGCAGTGCCGATTCCGCAACCTGGCGGGACACGACCGTCTCCTGATGCGCCCGGGTGAACGGCAGGAGGCACTGCGGGCAGGAGAGGCGCTGTTCATCGGCGCAGGGACAGGATTTCAGTGCCCGGTAGGCCGTCTCCAACAGCTGCCAGACCTTCTCCGGCCGGGAGAACTCCGACAGGTAGCCTGTGCCGCCCGGAACCAGGTCGTGGAGGAGCAACGCCGTCCGTGTCTCCGGGGAGCGTTCCCCGGGAGCCGGAACAACGACCTCCGTGACATCCAGGTGCTCCGGGCTGCCGCCCAGAACCGCCTTGAACCCGAACTTGATCGCCGCGACGAGCGATGGTGCCCCCATCGGGCCGAAACGCTGCACGGACGAGGGCAGGTGCAGGAGAACACCCTGGGTGTGCAGGACACGGCCGAGTGCGACCTCCACGTTGTCCTGTTCGAGTTTCTTCGCGTTCTGGCACCAGCCGCGGTGGTCCCGCCGGTCGTTTCCGCCGGCGGTCCGGTCGACCTGGCCGCAGTAGCGGCAGAGAGTGAACAGCGGGAAACTGCGTGCGTCGCCGGCCAGATACCGCTCCGGGCCGGAACCCGAACCGAGGTTGAGCCACCGGAGTTCCACCTCGCGCAGGTTGGTCACGCCGAACCCGGATTTCTCCAGGTACCAGGTGGACATGTCCGACCGGTCCGGCAGACGTACGGCGAGAGCCGTGGTGAACATCGCCCGCTGACGTTCCTCCTGGGAACCGTCGATGAGACTGCGTTCGGGTCGGATCTGCGCGGACACCTTGTGCATGGGGACCACGGGGATCTCCTGCTCGACCGCCGCGAAATGATCGTCGCCACAGGCCGGGCAGCTGTCGAAATCCTGTTCTGGGGTGAGGACCTCGACGTGGGAGCACGACGGGCACAGGCGCCATCGCTGGATCCGGTCACCGTTCGCGCCGAGATCCACGGCATCGATCAGGATCTTCATCCCCTCCGCGTAGAACGTGCTGCCCGGGGCGAGCTCCGTCAGAGCACTGGACAGGCCCCGGGAGTACGAGTGCTCCTGGCGTTCGATCTCCGCGGCGGAATCGGTGTGCCGCAGGAAACCGGAGACGCGCAGCTCGACCGAATCATCGAGAAGCGTGTAGTTCGGCAGCAGGCCGAAGCGCTCCAGTGCGGCGACCCAGGTGTCGCCGGTCAGTTGCGTCTGCTGCGCGCGCAGCAGTTTCTCCGCGGACACCGCCAGCGCATAGTCCGACCTGTCCTGGTCGGTCGCCCCCGCCGCCTCCGCGGCCAGACCCAGTTCGTGCAGCGATCCCTGCACGTCCCGCAGCTGCCGCCCGATCTCCTCGAGCTCCTTTTCCCACCGTTGGGATGCGGCGGCCACCGCGCCGGGAAGATCCCAGTCGATGAGTTCCCGGGTGACGTGTTCGTCGATGTTGCCCGAGCCCAGGGATTCGATGAACCGGTCCCGCACCTCGGTGATGAACGGGACCCCGGCGTCCAGTAGCTTCGCGTACAGCCCGTCATCCTGCCGGAACACGTCACGCGACCGCGACATGCCCACCAGCGCGGACCCGCCGGCGAGTGCGTCGAGCACCGCGGCGAGCAACTGCCGGCGCAGGATCTCCACGGCGGAGAGATACACCGCTGGAGGAACCACGTCACCGTCGATCACCGAGAGCGGCTCGTGGATCTTCGGCAGATGCTGGCCCCGGCCACGGACCACCGCGACCGCCAGCGAGTTACCCGTCAGTCGGCCCGCACGGCCGACCCGCTGCAGGTAGCTGGCCACGCTCACCGGCATCGAGGAGAGCATGACCGTCGACAGGTCACCGATGTCGATGCCCATCTCCAGGGTCGGGGTCGCCACGAGAACGTTCACCGCGTCCGGGCGGGGATCGCCACCGGATCCGCGGAACTCCGCCTCGATCGCCTGCCGCTTCTCCGATGGGATCAGGGAGGTGTGCTCGCGGGCGATGATGCTGCGCCGTTCCCCCGAGGTGTACAGGCGCCGGTAGTAGTTGGGCGCAATCTCCTCCACCTCCAGCACACCGGAGCAGTCCGGGGTCAGGCACCGGGCACCGGCAAGCTGGCGCTCCGTCGCCGGACCGACCGGAACCAGCGTGTGGCAGACCGTGCACCGCAGCGCCCGGCCATCGGCGCTGCGCCGGATCATGATGCGCTCGGTGGGCAGCGCGTAGGTACGGGCGTCACTACGCGTCGGCGTGGACGTCAGCGTGCCGTCGGTGACCAGGCTGTCCAGGAGCGCGACGCACAACCGTGCCGCCTGCTCCCGCGCCATGCCCAGCTGGCGCGCCGTCCACCTTGCGTACCAGCCGTGGGCACCGGCCACCGGATCAGTGCCGCCGTTCCACTTCTTCTGCTGGATCGGACCCCCCACCCTCGGGAACACCGGGCCCGTGCCGGGCGCGAAGGGCGGGAGTGCGGAAGTCACGCCCCGGCCCCGCGTGAGGTAGAACTCGGCACCGTCGTTGTAGCGGTAGTCGAGGAGCCACGGGTGCTCGATGCCGCCACGGCTCCGGATCCGCTCGACGATGCCGCGCGCCCACGCGAGCAGAGCATCGTCGGTGAGGCCACCGTCGTGCCCATCCAGATCCAGCATCTGCACCGAGTCGAGGGCGCGCCTGGCGGATCTGAGGAGATCGGGTGCCTCCACCTCGGCGGTCGCGACACCCGTGACCATGAGCGTCCGTCCCAGTTCGCTCCGCCGGCCGAACTCGAGCGCCACGTCGAAGCCGATACGCAGCGGCACGATCGGGCGGAGCCGGTCACTCAGGCGGGTCTTCGGGTCCCAGAACCCCTGCAGGTCACTGTCCCGTGCGAGATCCGGTGGAAGAAGCTGGAACCGGTCCGCCGCGGTATCCGCCCGCGCGAGGATCCGGTTCTGCAAGGCCGCGAGCGACACGGGCTCCGCGCCGAGTGCGGAGGCGATACCCGTGCGCAGTGAGAAGGCGTGGGACCTTGCCTCGACGAACCCGGCCCGGTGCGCGGCGTCCTGCACGGAGTCGGTGAAGATCAGCGTCTTCTTCTCCGCGTCATCCAGCCCCGGGAGCCCGAACAGGTTGGACACCGACACCGACAGCAGTGTCGCCACAGCGGAACCGATGTAGCGGATCGAATCCCTGGTGTCGCACGCCGGACAGACCTGATCCAGGGCGCGTTCATCGGCGTCCGCGTCAAGGTACGTCAGCACCGGGAACATCGACCCCTCATCGATGTCGCCGCGGTAGACGTCCTGGGTGGGATCGACGTCCCCGAAGCGGAGGAACTGGGCGTGCCGGGTGTCGAGCCAGAACAGCTGGCCGGCGGCGTCGGGTCCGCGTTGGACACCGTGGCGCGAATCGGCCGCGTCCGCCTCCTCCCCGGCGTAGATCAAAGGCCGGGTGCGGGCCCGCTTCTCGTCGCTGACGCTCGCCCCGCGGATGGAACCGGCGCTGAAGGTCGGCATCGTGGAACCGGGCTCGAGCTCCGTCATCCACCCCGAGCGGTAGCAGGCGCGACAGAAGATCGCAGGCAGCCAGTGCCGTTCGTCGGCCAGACCATGATCCGCATCCGAGTCATCCGACCAGCGGAACTCCGGAGCCGACATCGCGAGACGGTCGATCCGGGACAGCTCCCGGACCCACAGGTGGACATCGACTCCGGGGATCCTCGTTCCCAGCCGCCGGTCGGCGGCCAGGGTGGCACGGATCAGGGAGAGTTCAGCGACGAGGTGCACGATGAACGCGCGTGCGGCCGGATCGGGATCTTCGACGAGATTGAAGAACTCCGAGGTCAGTTGGTTGATGGTGCAGGGGGTCGACGTCAGCTCGAGGAGACGCAGCAGGAATCTGTTGCGCGGAACCCAGGCCAGTGCCTCCGAGTTGATGTCCCCGGGCACGGGGTTTTCCGGATCGAGGGAACTGAAGAACCGGGCGAACGCGGGGTGCAGCGCATCCTGGATGGTGCCCGAGGCATCGTGTCGGTCGAGGGTGTCCACGAGCTCCCGGATCTCCCTCTCGTGGCGCCACCACGACACCGGTGTGGTGTAGTCCTCCGCCGGTACCGAGGCGAAGTCACCGAGCGGTACCCGTGACTCCCGGACGATGGAATCAGGGGTGAACGGCACGCCGAACACCCGCTCCGCGAAGTCGAGCACCGGACCGGGATCGTCCTTCGATCCCATGGTCGCCGAGGTGGCGACGGGGCACACCGGTCCCAGCGGGCGCGGATCATCGATTCCGGCGAGTTCCTTCAGCTTCATTCCGAGTCGACGCAGCAGGATCGCCACATCGGTGCCCTGCGCACCGTCGTAGGTGTGGAACTCATCGAGCACCACGTAGCGCAGTGACGTGCACGAGGCGGCCCACATCGGATGGTCCCCGGGCCGGAGAAGGAGCTGGTCCAGCATCTTGTAGTTCGTCAGCAGGATGTCCGGCGGATTGCGCTGCATCTCGCTGCGCTCGCTGATCAACCCGTCCTCGGTGACCTCGCCGTGATTGCTGCGGTGCTCACCGGTGTAGATACCGGCGGTGAGTTCCGCGAGCCGCGGATCCCCGGTCAGCAGCTTAGCCAGACGGTTCGCCTGGTCACCCGCGAGCGCATTCATCGGGTAGAGGATCAACGCCTTGATTCCCGTGACCCCACGCCGGCGTTCCCGGATCGCGTGGTCGATCACCGGGTAGAGGAAGGCCTCGGTTTTACCGGAGCCCGTGCCCGTGACGACGAGCGTGGGGGAGGGGTCGGTGTCCCCGCCCGTGGCGGGATCGAGGGTGCGGAGCTTCTCGAACGCGGCGCGCTGGTGCGCGTAGGGCGTGAAGTGCGGCGGCAACCAGTCGAGACTGCGCGAATCGGTGTCCGTGGAGGCCCGGAACGGCATGCGGGTGCGCACGTACGGCCCGCGGAACATGGTGGATCCCGAGTCGGCGAGGAACTCGTCGAACGCCGCCTTCGCCCGTGGTTCCGAGAGCCCGAGGGTGGTGGTGAGGTATTCGCTCAGGCCCTCGATGATTCCGGTGACCGCGTGGGTGGGTAGGAGAGTGCTCATGGTCGGTCACTTTCCGCGGCGAAGCGTTCGTAGGCCGCGCGCATGTCTGCCTCCCCGTCGAGGATCCGGAACGGGTATTCGAAGGTGTAGGTCACCTTCGATTGGGGATGGGTCCACGTGCGTTGTTCCTCGGAGAGTTGCTGTCCCTCCTTGAGTTTGCGTTCCAGTTTCGCGACGTCACCGGCGACCTTCCGGCCGTTGCGGTCGAAGAGATCCTCCTGGTCATACTTCCGCATCACCGGGAACTGCGTGCGGTAGATCATGCACAATTCATCGGCGGTGATACCGAGGTCCAGGGCCACCAGAGCATCGATCTCCACCTGCAGCTGCCGACGTTCCTCGGCGATCCGCGCCGGTGATTCCAGAGTCCACGGCGTTCCCATGACCTCCTCCCACAGCTCCGCATAGGCCGATGTCAGGCAGTTGAGGCGAGCGGCTCGGGGGATGAGTCCTGGATAGGTGGCAAGGGGAAGTCGTTCGACCAGGGACGCAGAAATAAGGGTATTGACCACCGACCTGAGAGTAAAGTCGAAAAGGAGAGAAGATGCTGTAGCTGCAAATTGAATCAGTTCCCTGTATCTTTCTGGGCCTGCAGGGCCTGCGGAGTGGACGCCATTAACGTGGGCAGTTCCTGGTGGAATTACGGCAGGATAAAATGTACGAAAACCGGTTTTTGCCGCCATTGACCGCCATGCAACCCTGTAGTGGTCACGGATAAAGCTCCCTTCTGTCTCGGATAGTTTCCATGTTCCGTAAGCAAGATCGTATCGAGATCTACTGCCTGCCGGCTGGTATGCGGTTGCGGGTATAAAATTTGGCCCAATAGCTTCCAGATCAATCTCGGACCAATCTTTGTTGCTCTTCAAAGTTGGATTCGGTTGTTTGATCATCGGAGTCGAAATTCCCAGGTGTGGACCTTGGAGAATTACTTTTTCCCAGCTGTCGGGATGATCCCAGCCATTCTCAAAGTAGCCCTTTTTTCTGTCGATTGATTCGTGCCAGCCTCTGGAGTAGGAGAGTGAAAGGCTCCTTATCCTTGGGACAGTTGATAATTTCGTGAGAATCTCAGTGGCCTGGGAATTGACGGTATAGACCATCCTGGATTCTTCAATTGGGGTGGTGGGGTCTTCTAGGATCGAGTGCCATACCTCAAGCGTGTTTCTGGTGACTTCCTGGATCCGGTCGCTGTGTGGAACAGTGTTCCACTCGTTGTTGTCATTCTTGAAGCCGGGTACGGGGCCGGAGCCGTCATGGTTGAATGAGTTGATTGCGGTGCTGGGGTGGTACAGGCTTGTCAGATTTAAGAACTCTGGTGTGGCTTTTGGACTTCCATAGATGTGGACTCCGTAGGAGACATGATTGTCGATATCGAATAACTTCAATTCATTGTTGAACTGGAAATGTCGGCGGAGGCGAAGATACGCAGCTCGTCGGAAGGGGGCGGCTTTTGCCTCTGTGAAGTGGGACTCGGGGTGGATCAGAGTGATGATGCCCTGTGAACCGTTGTTGGACCAGGTGCGAGACATGAATCCTCGGTAGAGATCCGGCTGCTGGTTCTTCAACTCGGGGAAACAGGAGTGGTCTCCCAGAATGTTGGACGTGACGACGGTCTCTGAAACCGCAGTGGCAAAGGCCGTCAAGATCTCGGGTTTGTCGAGCGCCACTTCGGTGTGCAGCTTCTTCTGTGCCTGCGTCGGCTTGTGTGCGAGTACCCACCAGGGGTCGGAGTCCGCGAGAATGCCTTCGACGTCGACAGACGGGCGCACCCAAGGTGGGTTTCCGATCTGCAGGTCGAAACCACCCTCGGCAAAGACGGGCGCGAAGATGAGCTCCCAGTGGAAGAAAGCCTGCTGCAGGGCAAGGCGATCAACGACGCGAAGCCACGGGTGGGCCTTGAACACCTCGTCAATGGGTTTCGCGCTGTGGATAAGAAGATGGAGTTCTTCGGCCGCGTTGAGCTCATCCCACGTCGGGTTCTCACCCAGACGCGCCTGATTCTCTGTACCCCGTTTCTCCCTGATCGGTTGCCCCAGAATATCTGTGAGTGTCTTGAACCACTCGTCGAGGGTCGGTGGTTCAACGAGTTCCCCGCCCACTTGGGCGACCTCGCCTGCGACCGGCCAGAACTTCAGTGCGCACCAGGCGTCCATGACGAGCTTCAACCGTTGGAATGCGCCGTTCGCGTCAGCGAGACTCTTCTCGATCTCCGCGCGGCGGACGGACTTGTTCGTCGGTTCCTGCTCGAAACCCCACACGTCGATCCGGCGACGCACCTGATCCTCCGCGATACGCAGACGCTCGAGGGCGAACTCCCACAGCTCATCCACTCGCTTCGTCAGATCCTCCGCGGCGTCGATCTGCTTCTTCGTCAGTTTCACCCGCGTTGTCTTGGCCCAGTTCTTCAGAGCCTTGATCTCATCCGGCAGGTGCTTCTTCAAGTCCTTCGCTTCCGCGGCCGCACCCCAGCTCGGTGAAGGTAACAGGAACTGGTACACGTGCGCGCCCGGTTCGTCCACAGCGTCGGAATAAGGCTTCGGCGGGGAACTCAGATACGCCTTCGCCTCGACGAGCCGACGGGAATACACCGAGCGGCGCGCACCGATCAGCGAGTTGCCCTGGCGCAGGTGCAGGCCGAACCACGGGGCCTTCAGCCCGGCGGTCATCGTGTCCAGCCAGAGGGACACCTCGCCCAGCTCCACGGCGGTGTCGTTGAGGTCCACGCCGTAGACGTTGTGGAGGGCGATGTAGGCCTTGACCCGCTGGAGTTCCCGGGTCCGGTTCTCCGGGGGGATCTTCTCACCTAGTTCTTTCTGCCGCATCGCGATGTAGAGCTCCGCCAGCTGGCGGACGGCCTCCACCGCGAACGCGCCCGAGCCCATCGCCGGCTCGCAGACGGACAGCGTCAGCACGTCGGCCGCGCAGGTGATCCGCCCGGTTTCCTTGAGCTCCTCGAGCGCCTGGCCCACGGTGAATGAGGTGATCACGGGTGGGCTGTAGAACGAGGCGGAACGCTCACGGTCCCGGGATGACTGGCGGTACACGAACGAGCCCCGTCGGTGCCTGACGGGGGAGACCTCGCCGGTGTCCGGGTTCACCGCGGTGATGAAGTGTTCGGGTCGGTAGGTCTCCGGATCGGCGTCGGCGATGTGGGTGGGAACCACCCAGGTTCCCTTCTCCGCGTTGCCGTTCTTCGCCACCTCGTAGAGGTCGGTTTCGGCGATGAATCCGTGGAAACTCATCAGGCCCTCGTAGACCTGCCCGAGCTCCGTCACCCCGAGGGTGGCGTAGGAGACGAATCCCCGGTCCCTACCGGACTTCTCCGGGGTGAGCAGGAGATTCTCCAGCACCGCGCACATCGCGGAGTTCGAGAGTTTCACCTCGTCGATGTAGTGCGTCCGGTCAGGGGAGAAGAGATCGGCCTCGATGTTCTCGAAGCGCAGGCCCTCGTCCACCGATCCGAGGTCCGCACTCACCTCGTCCGGTGTGTGGCCGGTGTACACGAGATCGAACAGCACCTGGAGGCAGTCGTAGAGGTAGGTGCCCCGGCGGGCTTTCTCGGTGACCGGGGGATCGAGGATCTGCTGGCGCAGGCGGGTCAGGCCGTAGCCGTCCTCGTAGGCGTCATCGCCGACGGGGAGGATCTCCAGCTCGGGGGAGGCCTCGGCGAACAGCAGGAAGAGAATGCGGTACAGGTACCTGAGGCATTGCCTGGTCAGGACCGCGGGATCGACCAAGGTGAAGCCGGCGTCGATCTGGGAGTCGATACCCTGACGGCGGCGCCGTTCGAGGACATCGTTGGCGATGATCTCGATGGACCGGCGGATGGCCAGGCGCAGTGACTCCGAGACCTGCACCGAGTGTTCGCGGGACTGCTCGATCGTCTCCGCCCACCACGAGGTCCCGTCGGCCCTGTCGCGGATGTTCTCCGCGGCGACGGCGCACAATGCGCGCTGAACCTCACCACCTGTCGTGGTTTCGTTGCGCTCCATGACCAGCAGGATGTCCACCGCGAGGAACCTGCCGAGGTTCCAGGACTCCCGGTCGGCGAGAATCAGCCAGCGTCCCGACTGCACGACCACGAACCGGGGGTGGGGCTCCTCCCACGTGAAGATCTCGCCGACCAGCTGGGCGGCGCTCAGCGGCAGCGGCTTCGCGTCGCGGGTGAGCGGTGTGAGGGGGCCGACGGTGCGGATGTCCTCGACCGTGTCGATGGGCTGCGCCTGGAACAGGACCATGTTGTCGTCGACCAGGAACTCGCCGACGAGTTCACCGGTGGTGGTTTCCACCGGTGTCGGGACGGGATCGCCGTATCCCAGTGCCGCGCGGACATGCGCATAGGTCCGCAGCGCTTCCTCACGGTCCTGGAAGGTCTGTGTCTCTGGGTCGAAGTCGAGCGTCGCCAGTTCCGTCTGGAGGGTCCGGAAGGACGAGGTGAAGCGCTGCAGCGGATTGCCGTCCCCGTCGTCCTTCCATTCCCTGATCCGGTCGGTGACCCGCTTGCGGTAGGTCTGCTTCGTCTCATCGCTGGTGAGGTAGAACTCCGCGATGAACTCGTCGACGTTGACGATGGATGCGTAGTCGGCCATGGGGTATTCAGTTCTCCTCGGGAACGATGACGAGCAGGGGGCGGACGAAGGACTGGTCCGGACGCAGCTGGAGCGCCAGCGACTCCTCCTTGTCGATGCGGGCCTTCTGGCGGCGCCGCTCGGCGCTGGTGACGCTCTGTTCCGCCTCCTCCGACCAGCGGCGTGCGCGACGTTTCCAGCGCTCGATGATCCGTGCGGAGGTCTGTTCCGCCGAGAGACGGGCCTGCTGCAGGTTGCCGTCGGCACGCTGCACCGCGGCACTCACCGTGGCGGTCAGCTGATCCGCGTCGAACTCGACCGGTCCGGGATTCACGGCGTTCGGGCCCAATCCCAGCTGCGTCAACCGGGCTGCCAGGTCGGTCAGAACCTCGTCGAGCAGAGGGCCGACCTCGATGAAGGAACGGGTGATCACCTGACCGCGGTTGTTGGTGACGGTGCCCATGCACAGCACCGTCGGTCCGGTGACGTCACCGCGCACGACGGGAATCTCCTGGCGGTCCATCGAGGCGAGGGCTCTGTCGGCGGCCCACTCGGACACCGGGTGCAGTGGGGACAGGTAGTGGGCCTGCGGCCACGTGGTGTCGGAGAGCCCGTTGCGTGCCTGCTCGAGCTGCTGCTCGCCGAGCAGCTTCTTCGTCACGAGCTGGATCTGCTCGAGCACCCCGCGGGCTTTCACGTAGTCCTGCGGCAGGTACTCGAGCCGGCGGCGCAGATCGTCGGGTGGCGTCAGTTCGATGACACCGTTGCCGTGCACACGCCAACCGACACCGCCGCGGGCCAGGCTGTTGCCCGGTGAATTGTCGAAGGCCTCGAGAAGGGAATCCTCGAGGAAGTCGAGCTCCGACGCATAGAGCGTCGCGGCACGTTCGCTCCCCGCGCCGCTGACGTCCGCCGTCGTGTCTGCCTCGGTCGTCGTGGGGCAGAGGAACTCCTGGAACCAGTCATCGCAACCGGTGAGCACCTCGTCCGGTGTCTGGACGGCGTCGTCGAACTCGCGCCTGCGGGCGAGGACGTCCCGGATGACGTTCTCCTCCCGCTTCTCGGAGTGCTCACCCATCAGGGAGGCCACATCGCCCAGCGCCTCGTTTGCGTTGTACTCGCGGTCCATCAGCTTCGTCAGGACGTGGAGGTCGCCGGGGGACGCGTTTTCGGGCGTGTCCAGCAGCAGGGTGGTGATGACCGGGCTGATCCGCTGGTTGTAGCGGTCGATACGGCCGTTGCGCTGTTGGATCCGGATCAGGGACCACGGGATGTCGTAGTGGATGAGCTGATGGCACTGCAGGTGCAGGTTCACGCCCTCACTCGCCACATCACCGGTCACGAGGATCCGGAGCGGCGAGGACTCCTTCTTGAATTCCTCCACGAGCTGCTGCTGGCGTTCATCGTCGAGGGAGCCGTCCATCTGGGCGATCTGACCGGGCTTGAGTTTGAGTGCCCTGGTGAGTTCCTTCTCGAGCCAGGTGAGGGTGGCGACCCGCTCGGAGAAGATCACGACCCGCATGGATGACCTGTTGTTGACCCCGATCTTCTCCAGATAGTCGAGCAGCGCCCGGAACTTGTTTGACGTGCCGGCGTCGAGCTCGTCCGAGAGGGACCTGAGGCGGTCGAGTGCCTGTTTCTCCGCCCCGGTGGGGTTCTTCGTCAGCCGCTGCCCGATGGATTGCGCGAGGGCGGCCGGGGACGAGAGGAACGCCTTGATGAGGGTCCACGGGAAGAGATGATCGGTGCCGCACGGTGGGTTCGCACCCGTCCAGGTCTCCTTCAGCTCCCGAGCGACGGCGAGTTCCTGGGGCGAGGGATCGATGAGGATGTTGTTCGGTGCGGAGCGCTTCGCCCATTTGTCGCCGACGACGGCTGCGACCTCCGGGGAGTTGCGGTGGCGGCGGATGACCAGCCGGTCCACCGCGTCCGGTGAGATCTCGCCCGTGGGCCCCACGGAGGTGGGGTCCAGGAGACGGAGCAGCTCGGCGAAGGACTTGGGCTTTCCGTTGTGCGGGGTCGCCGAAGCGAGGATCAGCGCCTCCGTGTTCGGCGCGAGCAGTCGCGCGAGGTCGTTGTTCTTCGTCGCCGCGTTGGTGACGTTGTGTGCCTCGTCGAGGACCACCGCGTCCCAGCCGACCTTCTCCAGTTGTGCCCGGTATTTGGGCATCTTCAGGGTGTCGATGGAGATGATCGCCCGGTTGTAGTAAGTGAACGGGTTCCGGGTTGCCGGGAGTTTCTGCCGGACCCGCTGGATACCGACCGAGTCGAGGCGGACGAAGGGGAGCGCGAAGCGGGTCCACATCTCCTGCTGCATCTGTTCGAGTACGTGCCGTGGCGTGACGATCAGGATGCGGTCGCCGCGTCCCCGACGGACCAGCTCGGAGAGGATCATGCCGATCTCGATGGTCTTGCCGAGTCCGACGGCGTCGGCGATGAGGAGGCGGGGGCGCAGCGAATCGGTCTGCAGGGCCTTCTTCACCGCGGACAACTGGTAGTCCAGCGGGTCGGTGAGCATCTCGTTCGACACCGCCAGGGTGGTCTCGTAGAGCGGGACCGGGGTCTTGCGCAGAATCGATTCCAGCCACAGGCGGGAGTGCCGGTAGTTCGGTGAGCCGTCGGCCTTCAACGTGACTGAATCGGCGTCTAGGGGGTTGATCCGGTCCAGTTCCGTGTAGAAGGTCGCGGGGGTGTCGCGGACGAAGTCGCTGACTCCTCGTGCCCGGATCTTCATTCCGTTGACGGTGGGGAACACGGAGGTGATCAGCCATTCCTCGTCGCGGACCTCCACGATCCTGCCCGGGGCGAGTGCCCGGTGCAGTTCATCGGTGATGGTGGTGAGTCCGGATGAGCCGTCCGTCGTGGCCTGTGGCACGGATGAAACCTTCCCTGGGCGTTGTGTGACTCATTCAGCGTACTTAACGTGTGCAGGCAAAACACTGAATGGG
This sequence comes from Corynebacterium antarcticum, assembly GCF_016595285.2. Classification (NCBI taxonomy): domain Bacteria; kingdom Bacillati; phylum Actinomycetota; class Actinomycetes; order Mycobacteriales; family Corynebacteriaceae; genus Corynebacterium; species Corynebacterium antarcticum. The sequence continues at coordinate 795,461 of NZ_JAENIP020000001.1, read as the reverse complement.
GGAGGATGTTCCGACCTTAGTGGACATGAAGCGGCACCCCCTCGGGGGTGTCGCTGCCCTGATTCACCGCCGACGGTCAGCGTCGGAGCTCTGGTCGCTCTCCCGGTGGAGGTCGATGAGGAAGCCCGTCGCTCCGAGGGATACCTGCAGAATTCTTCGCTCCGGCGACCAGAGGCCGACCACGTGCCCGCTGAGGAGAGCGAGATCCGCGACCGCCCGCAGCCGCGCGGCATCATGCGTCCAACGGCATTCGGTGGTGTCGCGGAAGGCGAACGTCACCAGGTGCCCGGAGACCTCGAGGATCCGCGCGGGCTCCCAGTCGTCCGGGGCTGTGATCGTCACCGTGATCGTCCCGTCGGTGTTGCGGGGACGGTGATCGTCCGGTCCGAAGTCCGGTGCGGTGAAGGAGTTGATCTCCTTCTGGGCGGTGCGGTCGTTCATCGTGACTCCTCTGCTGATCGGTGCCAGGTGGACAGACGTGTCCTGTGGCAGGTGATCGGGAGGAGAGTGGTGTCTGACCGGCGACCATCGGGAAGGGCGACAGGGATGGTCACCTGTCACGCTTCTGGATGTATCTCAGCACTGCCGATGCGTGGTTGGAAGGGCCTGCTGGCGGCTTCTCAGGGGCGCGGCCCCTGAGTTCTCGGGGATCCGGGAGCCGCGCCGGTGCGCCTTTACTAGCCCTTCCTGCCGAGTGTCTCGGTGAAGCTGCGCATCATCTGCGGGTAGTCGTCGCGGTCGGTGTGCACCTCGATCATCACGAGCTTGTCGCGGTTTTGGGCGGCCTGAGCCAGGGCATCCTCGAGGGTCGCCAGGGTCGGGGCGTCGAGAACCAGGCAGTTGTCCTCGTTGCCGCCGAAGGCGCGGGGGATGTCCTGCCAGTTGTACGGGGTGATGTCGTTGTAGACCTCGTCGGCCCCGTGGATGGCACGTTCGATGGTGTAACCGGAGTTGTTCACCAGGATGATCAGCGGGTTGATGCCCTCGCGGAACATGGTTGCGATCTCCTGCACGGTCAGCTGGGCCGAGCCGTCGCCGACGAGGACGACCATGCGGCGGTCGGGATTCGCCATTCCGGCGCCCAGGGCCGCTGGGATGGAGTAGCCGATGGAGGCCCACAGTGACTGGCCGATGAAGCTGACGCCGAAGGGCAGTGGACTGTCGGCCATGCCGAAGAAACTGGTGCCCTGGTCCGCGATGACGAGGGAATCCTCGGGCAGCCACTCCGAGACCTTCGACCACAGCACATTCTGGGTCAGCGGCTCATCGGGATCCGGCTGGGGTTCCGCGGGGGTGTGGCGTGCCTTCAGCTGGTGGGGCGTGACCTCGACCTCGGCGAGGACACGGGCGAGCGCGTCGATCGCGTCGCCCATCTGGAGTGGTGCGAAGGTGCGGCCGCCGATGACGGACTGTGTCGGGGAGATGTCCAGGACCCGGTCGACTCCGAGGTTCATGGAGAATCCTGCCGTGGTGGAGTCGGTGAACTCCACGCCGATCGTGATCAGCCGCTCGGCGTTCTCAACCGCGTCTCTGGCCCGGGGGGCGGAGGCCGCGCCGAGGTAGATGCCGGCGAACCGGTCACTGCGCTCGTCGACGAGGGTCTTGCCCCAGGTGAGCGTGGCGTATGGGAGGTTGTTGGCGTTGATCATCCGGTCGAAGTTCCCGATGCAGCCGACGCGGTGGACCAGGAGGTCACCGAGCACGGTGGCGGAGTGGCCGTCCAGGAATTCGGTGGCGGCCCGCTCGAAGGCCTTGAGTGCGGCGCTGGAGGAGCGCCTGCGGGCGAGGTCGATCTCCAGGGGCTCGTCGGACGGATACACCTCGGCGGCGGCGACGTCGGGGGAGAGCACGAGGTATGCCGGACGGCGCTGGGCGAGCATCTCGGTGATCACGCGGTCGATCTCACTGGTGGCGTTGGATGGCGTGAGCCAGGACTGGGCGCAGTTCACGTGCCCGGCCATCTCGTAGAAGTGGGTGAACACACCGTCACCGAGGCTGTGGTGGATCTTCTTCCGGGAGGTGAGGATCTCCGTGACCGGTGCCCCGACGATGTGGAGGACCGGGACGTACTCGGCGTAGGAGCCGCCGGTGGCGTTGATGGCGGAGAGTTCACCCACCCCGAAGGTGGTGACCATCGCCGCGGCACCCTTGAGTCGGGCGTAGCCGTCGGCGCAGTATCCGGCGTTCAACTCGTTGCAGTTGCCGACCCACGTCAGGCGGTCGTGTGCGGTGACGGTGTCCAGGAACTTGAGGTTGAAGTCGCCGGGGACACCGAAGACGTGGTTGATCCCGATCTCCGCGATCCGGTCGAACAGGTAGTCCGAGACGGTGTAGTTGCTGCTGCCGGAATGGCTCATTGGTGCTCTCCATCTGAAAGAGGGTGTTTCGGGGTGATTCTCTGGCGGGGCGCCTGTGTTTTCGGATCCACACCGCTTCCGCGTATCCACTTAGGTGGTACGTATCACTTTCCCAGATTACGGGCAGTGCCCACATCCGGATGCCCGACCCGGAAGGGCGGGGGTCCCGGTTGCTCAGCCGCACCCCCGCGGGCCCCCGTTGCCCCGTGGGTGGGCTGGGAATTCGCTCACTCCGATTCCCACTGGGCGGGACCGTGTCTCATTCGCACAACCGTACGTTCCCCCGGGTGCGGACACCGCGGGAGGGCTGCCCCACCACGGGTGGTGGGGCACGCCGATCCCGGATCGCGGGGTCAGCTGGCGTAGCTGCAGGGGGTTCCGGCCCCCTCCTCGAGCCCGAACAGCCAGGCCCTGTCGCCGATGGTCACCTTAAGGATGTTGTACCGGTCCGACCACCGGGTCTCGGCACCGGATTCGAGCAGTACGAGGTCGGTGACGGCGCGGAGCCGCTCCGCGTCGTGGTTCCAGCGGCGGATCGTGGTGTCGCCGTGGGTGAAGGTGATGAAGTGCCCGTCCACGTCGCCGATGTCCGCGGGTACCCACTCGCTGTTGTTGGCGTGGCTCATCCGGATCCAGTGCACCGCGTGTCCGGTGCCGTAGTTCCGGCAACCGGAGGGCAGCGCTGTCGCACCGAGTTCCGGCAGGTAGTCCGGGGTACTGGTGATGTTCCGGTGTTCGGGATTGGTGTGCCCACTCATGTGAACTCCTGGGTTTGTCGCGTTCTTCCGCAGGACGGAATTGTCCTGTGGCGGATCTTCCTCCGGGGGCACCGTGCGCGATACGCGGTTGCCAGTCGACGAGCCGGGGGTCTCTTGCGTCGGACTTCTCGATCACATCCGAGAATACCAGCGGTGTGGTTTCCCGTCATCGGGTTTTTGGGGCCGGTCCGGTTACTCTCCGGCGGATTCGTTCGCTGCCGGCGGGTTGTCGGGGTACGTGCCCGCCGGCGGTCGGCGGACTGGTGCGTGTCCGACGGCGGAGCGGGTCCGGAACACGAGGTATGTAACATGGATCACATTCCTGGAGGTGGTGGTATCCGCAGTCGGGTGCCGCCCGCCGACGAGGAGAACACAGTGAGTCAACAGCATCAGCCCTGGACCGTCGAACTCGGGGAGCACGACGAGAAGATGGGCATCGAGGTTCTGGAACAGTCCGCGGGCAAGGTCGTCGCCCGGATCCCGATCGCCGGCAACCGGCAGTTCCGGGGCGTGCTCCACGGCGGAGCGATCATCGCTCTGGCGGAGGCCGTGGCCGATTGCGGTGCACTGATCCACGCCTCGTCCTTCGGCACGGGCGCCGTGGGGGTGGACATCAACGCCACCCACCATCGCACCGGGCTGAGCGGCTTCGCTACCGCCACCGCGACCGCCATCAAACTCGGACGGATGCTCGCGGGCTACGAGGTGGTGGTCAATGATGACGGGGAGCGGCTCTCCACGATCCGCGTGACCAACGCGATCATCGGGATGAGCACCTGACGGACACCGCGGAGGAGACCCCTTCCGGCTTCCCGGCAGCGGCCTCCCGTACGTGACGACGGTACTCAACCACCGCGCTGGAGGAGGGACGCCCGCCGGGCGCGGTGGTCGCCCCCTCCGGTCCACCGGCGTGCCCCGGGGCACGGTCGCCATTCACGCCGCCACCGTCCCGCCTCAGGTTCCGGACGTTCCCGCGGGGGAAAGTCGGCGCTCGGACGGCCGCCCGTACCGGTACGCGGGGTGCGGACACCGCCGTCGATCAGCGCCCGGACGAAGCCGATCCGGCGGTCCTACCCGCGTGTCACCGCGACCGCGGAACCGTGTAGGTGGTCACGACCTTCGCGAGGACCGAGTCATCGACCGAGGAATGCACGGTGGTGTCGGTGACGATCACGGTGCGACCCGCACGGACGATCCGGGCGGTCGCCACGGCGTCGCCCTCCCGCGTGTTCGACACCACGTTCACCGAGGACGAGACCGCCAGGGGGAACACGCCCGGCTCGACCTGCTGCATCGCCAACCAGGTTCCGGTGATGTCGGCGAGTCCGAAGAGCGCCGGAGCGGAGAACATGCCGGCGGGTTGGGTGATCGCCTTGTGCAGCGGCATACCCACGGTGACGTGTTCCCTGTCGCCGGACACCGGGTACAGCCTGAGTGTGACGGCTACGTCGTCGACCTCGGCGTAGAAGCGCTCCCATTGTTCGGTGAAGTTCATTTCAGCTCCAGTTCAGAGATGTCGGTGGACTGTCGGGTGAGCCAGTCGGGCTCGGCGACCATGAGGGATACGTCGGCGCCCTCCCGGGTCTCGACGTCGACGACGTAGCGGAGGCCAGCGGCCTCGCACTCGGAGACGGCGTCGAGGTCACCCTCGGGCACGGCGATGACGATGCGCCGGCATTCCGGGTGCGCGGCGAAAACCTCGCTGACACCCGTCCGCATCGACTCGGCCGTCCCGAACGGCAGCTCCATGTCGTCGCTGCCGTAGGGGTAGGTGTGGCGGAGTGGGGACCTGGAGATGTGTACCGCGCTCACTGTTCCCGCTCCCCCGAATCGCGGACGACCTGCCGGATGGCGATCTTGTCGACCTTCCCGGCGGAGTTGCGCGCGATCTGGTCGACCATGACCACCCGCTTCGGGAGCTTGTACCGGGCGAGGTGGTGTCCGCAGTGGTCGCGCACCTCCTCGAGCGAGAACTCGCGGTCCGACTCCGACTCGATGACGGCGACCACGATCTCGCCCCACTTCGGGTCGGGTTGCCCGACGACGGCACTTCCGCGGACGCCGTCGATCTCGGCGAGGACCCGTTCGACCTCCGCCGGGTACACGTTCTCGCCGCCGGTGATGATGAGGTCCTTCAGCCGGTCGACGATGTAGTAGTAGCCGTCCTCATCCCGGTGGCCGAGATCGCCCGAGTGGAACCAGCCCGCGGTGTAGGCCTTCTCGGTGATCTCGGGGTTGTTCCAGTACCCGGTGGCGACATTGGGGCCGCGGACCCACAGCTCACCGGTCTCACCGGCCTCCTTCACCTCTTCGCCGGTGTCGGGGTTGACCAGCTTGATCTCCGTGTAGGGCATCGGGATGCCGCAGGAACCGGCCTTCTGTTCGGTCATCCGGGGCGGGAGATAGGTGGCGAACGGGGCGGTCTCGGTCAGTCCCCAGGCCTGCTGCACGTTGACGCCCTTGGCCAGGTACCGGCGGATGAGAACCGGGGGAACCGGGGCGCCCGCGCAGATCGTCGCGCGCAGGGTCTTCAGCTCGGAACCCGCGAAGTCCGGATGGGAGTACATCGCGTCGAGCTGCGCGGGGACGAGGAACGCCGATCCGACCTGGTAGTCGTCGATGTCCCGCAACACCCGGGCGGGATCGAAGTGCCGGTGGATGAGAAGCCTGTTCCCGCGGACGAGCGCCCGGATGGCGAAGGAATTCAGCGCCCCGACGTGGAACAACGGCGCGGTGGCGAGCGTGGTGTCGCCCGGGCGTGAGTCGACCATCGTGTCGACGTTGATGGCGTTCCACCAGAGGTTGCCGAAGGTGAGCTGGGCACCCTTCGGGAGTCCCGTCGTGCCGGAGGTGAACAGCAGCAGCGCCAGATCCGCCATCGTCATCGGGCGCGGGCGGGCGACCATCGTCGTGTCGAGGTCGGTCAGCGCGCAGGACGTCCGCTTCCAGTAGATCGGTATGTCGCTGTCGGCCGCCGCATGCGGGTCATCGTCGACGATGAGCACGTGGTGCCGGTCGATGCCGTAGATGTGTTTCGCCATGTCGAGGTGGCTGCCCTCCACGACGATGGTGTGCGGGGTGCCCTGCAGCAGCAGCTGGGTGACCTCCGGCGCGGAGAGCCGGAAGTTGAAGGGCATGAAGGTGGCGCCGAGCCACCAGCTGGCCAGCATCGTCAGAACGAAGGACTCGGAGTTCATTCCCAGGAACGCCACGCGGTCGCCCTGCCTGACGCCGGCCTCATCGAGGTGCGCGGCCCATGTGCGGATCTCCTCGACCAGCTCCGCGTAGGTGGTGGACTCGTCCTCGTAGACAACCGCCACCTCGTCGGGCTGGTAGAGGGCGTGGCGGAGGATCTGGGAACAGGGGTTGACGTCGAGTTTCTCGGAACTGTGGTGGACTCCCGTGATCATCACAGGTCATCGCCTCCTGCTGAGTTTCTGAAGCCTCGGGCGGCGATTCCGCCGTCGGCGTTGATGATGGCGCCCGTGACCGCGCCGGCGTCGGTGGGTGACGCGAGCAGGACGTAGGGGCCGGTGAATCCCGCGGGATCCGTGGAGATGTCGTGGAGCGGGATGTAGGGGTTCGCGGATCCGGAGCGGCGTCCGATGGTGTCGGAGAAGCTCCGTGAGTCGAGGCCGATCGCCTTGGGGCCGCGGAGATCGGTCTGCATGCCGCCGACGGCGACGCCGTTGACCCGGACCTTGGGCGCCAGTTCGTGGGCGAACTGGAGCATGAGGCCCCGGTCGGCGAACTTGCTGGCCGTGTAGACCGGGCCGCCGCCGTCGGCGTAGAAGGACGCGTTGGACAGGGTCATCACGATCGAGCCGCGGGTCTTGACGAGCTCCCGCCAGGTCGCTTCGACGGTGAGGAGATAGCCCTTGACGTTGACGGCGAAGATCTCGTCGAACATGGCCGCGAGTTCCTCGCCGTCCAGGCGGGTGACTGAGCGCTGGTAGTCCCAGATCCCCGCGTTGGGGATGACCGTGTCGAGGCGCCCGAAGGCACCGAGGGTCTCATCGACCGCGGCGTGCAGGTCCGCCGCCGTCCGGACATCGGCGGCGAGCGGGAGTGCGGATCCGCCGTCGGCCTCGATGTCCGCGGCGACGGCGCGGGCCCTGTCCAGGTCGATGTCGAGGACCGCGACGTTGGAGCCCTCCCGGGCGAAGCGTGCGGCCAGTGCCGCCCCCAGCCCGGAGCCGGCGCCGGTGATCAGTGTCGTTCTGCCTGGTGTCATGGTGTCTCCTCTCTAGAAGAACGTGGAGATGTTCTTGCTCGGCAGCACGTTGATGTCGAGGAGGATCCGGCGGTCGAAGATCCGGAAGCCCTCGTCGGTCCGGCGCACCAGGTCCGTGCGCGTGCCGACGAAGATGTCGCGTTCGCGTTCCAGGCGGGTCCGCCACACCAGGAAGTTGGTCCGGACCTCGATGATGTCGGGTTCGTCTTCGCCGCTCGCGTGTCGGGCACTCAGGTTGGTGATGAGGTGCCGGGTCCGTGACGGCGGGTCCTCCGCCCAGGCCATTCCGGAGTCGAAGCGGCGGATGCGCCAGGCCAGGGAATCGTGGGTCTCGTCGTAGAATGCGGCCTCGTCCGGCCCGGCGATCGCGAGTGCCTGTTGGCGGCGGAGCCGGTTCGTCCGGGTGGGGGCCCAGTAGTAGAGGTCGGGGGCGAAGTGCTCGAGCCAGTCGACGTACCGCCCCTCGTCGAGGAGGTCCGCCTCGTCGTTGTAGAAGTTGACGAGTTCGTAGTGGAGGGCGTGGTCCACGCGCTCGCCGACGGTGATGTCTTCGCGTCGCAGGTAGTCGGTCATGGTGTTCTCCTTCTCCGCGTCCGGTCGGTCACCGGGCGAGTTTCTTGATGTTGATTCCCGGATCGGCGAGTTTCTCCGGGGCCGCGACGATGCCGCGGTCGATGATCCGCCGGGCCGCCCGGACGGCCATGCCGTTGTCGTAGGCGGCGCACCCGGCCATGGTCCCGTCCGGGTTCAGTCGGAACACGATGCCGGGGTTGCCGTCGGCGTCGGGTCGGACGACCGTGGTCCCCTCGGCGGCCATGGAGCCGACGCACTCGACGTGGACCCCGTAACGGTCGGTCCAGAACCAGCTCGCACCGTGCTCCGGCAGCGGACGGCCGAGAATCGACGCGGCGGCCGTCTGCGCCTCGAACACCGCGGATTCCCAGTGCTCGTGGCGACGCTCGAGGTGGCCGTCGGGGGTGCGCAGTCGGGCGCAGTCGCCCGCGGCCCAGATGCCGTACGCCGTCGTCCGTTGCGCGGAGTCGACCAGGATGCCGCCGTCGCAGTCGAGTTCGGCGGACTGGGCGAGGCGCTCTTCGGCGACGATGCCCACCGCGAGGAGCACGCAGTCGGCCTCGACGCTGTCGTGTCCGTCGATGTCGATGGTGAAGGCGCCGTCGTTACCGTGCACGGCGGTGGTCATTCCCTGCAGGTAGGTGACATCGTGCGCGGCGTGCAGGTCGTGGAGCCGGTGGGCGATCTCCGGGCCGACCGCGGGAACGAGCGCGATCGGGGCGGGATCGATGAGGGTCACCCGCGCCCCCAGGCTGAGTGCAGAGGACGCGACCTCGGCACCGATCAGGCCTGCGCCGATGATCGCCAGGTGGGTCCCGCGCTTCAGCTTCTGGCGCAGTGCCCGGGCGTCGTCGATGCTGCGCAGCACCAGGAGATCGGGGTTGTCGAAACCGGGGACGGGAAGCTGGCGGGGAAGGCCGCCGGTCGCGATGACGAGATCGTGGAAGGGGCGATCCCCGGAATCCTCCAGCACCAGCTTCCGGCCCTCCGGGTCGATGCGCACGACCGAGTCGCGGACCAGTTCGACGTCATTGTCCCCGTACCAGCTGCGGGCCGCGAGGAGCAGCTGTTCGGCGTTCTTCTCCCCGGTGAGCATCTCCTTGGACAGCGGCGGTCGGTCGTAGGGGTGGCCCTCGGGATCGATGATGGTGACCGGGCCGGTGTAGCCGTGGTTGCGGAGTTCACTGGCGACGGTGAAGCCGCCGACGCCGCCGCCGATCACGGTCACGGATTCGGGGTTCCGTGCCTGGGGGTCACTCATCGTCGTTCTCCTCCGCGGGGACGCCCGGGTAGAGCCAGATTTCGTCGTCCCGGATCTCCACCTTGTGAGTGTTGGTGTCCTCGACGGCGGGCATCGAGAGGACCTTGCCGGACTTCAGGCAGAACTTGCCGGCGTGCATGGGGCACTCGACCTCACGGCCTTCGATCCACCCGTCGGCGAGGGATGCGTCGGCGTGCGTGCAGATGTCGTCGAGTGCGTAGAATTCGTCCTCGTCGGTGTGGAAGACCGCGATACCGACCGGGTGACCGGAGGTCTCCGGCGGGACCACCAGGGCCTCTTCCTGATCGATGTCGTCGACTGTGCCGACTTTGATGGGTTCAGACATGTTCGGACCTTTCGGGAAAATGAGGGGCTGCTCGGGTCAGGCTTCGTGCCAGGCCGGGGTGGACATCAGTTCGCGCCAGCGGCGGTAGAGTCCCCGGCCGGCGGCGTCGGAGTAGAGCTCGGAGGTGGTTCCCGGGTATCCCGGTTCCTCCTTTTCGGTGCCGATGCCCATCTGGTAGTTCAGGGCGGTGTTCCCGACCATGAAGGCGTGGGCGTTGGCCTGGCACTCGGACCAGTTCTCCCCGTCGTCCTGCTCGAAGATCCCGGAGGGACCGAAGGTGCGGAGGTTGTAGAGCCGCTGTGCGCGACGGACGTCCTCGGGCATCGACTTGTCCAGGACCGTCCAGGACCAGACCTCCATCCGGTCGGGCCCCTTGGGGTGCCACACGCGGATCGAGCCGTTGACCGGGAGGTAGGAGAAGTTCGGGAACACGGTGGCGTGCCCGTTGGTCAGCGGTCCGGTGACCTGCTCCGGGGAGAGGCGCTCCCTGAGGAAGTCGTAGTCGTAGTACTCGTGGACCGGCTGGGCGTCGAACCGGTTCCTCGGGTGCACGGGGAAACCGGCGCCGTTCCCGTGGTCGTCGGTGTACTGACGCCCGGACCGCTGGGCGATCTCCTTCTTCGGCCCCTTGCCGGTGGGGGACATGACCATCAGCGCGGAGGCGTGGGACATGTTGACGTGGTACCAGTCGGTGGCGAACTGTTCGGCGGCGAGTTTCCAGTTGCCCTCGAGGACCCACTTCGTCACACCGCCGACGACACACGTGCCTTCCGGATCGCGGTCCATGAACGCGTCGATGTACCACTTCATGTCGCCGAGGGCGTCCTCGAGCGGTTCCGCGTCCGCGTCCCAGTTCGCGAAGATCAGTCCCTTGTAGCTTTCCACGCGGGGGGCGGTGACCAGGCCCCAGTCAGCGGGGTTGAAGGTGTCCGGGTACGAGTCCTGGGCGGGGACGTTGGACAGGTTTCCGTCCAGGTCGTAGGCCCACCCGTGGTAGGTGCAGGTGAAGTTCTTGGTCTTGCCCTGGTCCGCGCGGCAGACGCGGGCGCCGCGGTGGCGGCAGTTGTTGAGCAGGACCCGGTACTCGCGTTTCTTGTTCATGGTCGCGATGACGGGATCCTCGCCCATGTACGTCTGGAAGAAGTCACCGGGTTTCCGGAGCTGGTCCTCGTGGGCGATGAACAGCCAGCTCCGGGCGAAGATCCGGCGCATCTCCTGCTGGTAGACCTGCTGATCGGCGAAGATCCGGCGGTCGATCAGGCCACCGTCCGGGTCGACCATCCCGGAGACGTCGAGGGGTTGATCGAGGCCGGCGGGTCGGGACAGGGTCCCGCGGGGAAGTGGGCTGGTGGATGCAGACACGGTGAAGGTCTCATCTCCTCGTCTGTTCAGTGCGCCGGAACCGGTCGGGACTGGGGGTGAGTCTGGTGACGATCGGCCCCGGCAGGGGTGGGTGTTATATGACTCACATCTGGATGTGGCTACAGCTTGCCGACACAGTTGGCCGTGGGTCAGGTCCCGTTCCGCTGGATGGAACGACCTCGTCACCCGGATCGAACAGTGTTCGCCGGACGTCCGGCCGTTTCCTGTTCACGGGTCGGGGAAGTTCCTCGTCAGGAGGGTTTTGCACCGGTCATCTCCCGCCAGACGGTGTTCTGCTACGGGGGCCCCCGATTCCCAATTGTTTTTCGGTGCCAACGTTGTGTCGCGCAACGATCTCCTGTCGTCCCGCGCTCCCGAGAGCCTCCCCCTGGCGGATCGATCCACGCCGCGTACGCGCTGTGTTCGGGATAACCTTGCTCCACGTCGTCGCCCGATTTCCGTCGAAGGGGTGGGGTTCGGGTGGTACCCCCGCCGCTGTGCCGCATCGTGGAACGGTTCCCGACATGGTTGTGTGACGGCGAGCACAATAAGTGGCAATGGGTCGCCACGACCGCCAGGACGATGTTTCACCAGGAGAAGAACCGATGACGCCCACCAGCCCCCAGTCCGATCCCCGTAGCGCGGTGGACAAGGCATTCAGCCTGCTCCGGAGCTTCAGCGACAACGACTCACTCGGCGTCGGGGTCAGCGAACTGGCTCGCCGGGCCGACCTGCCCAAGTCCACGGCACACCGTCTGCTGAGCACACTGGTCGCGAACGGCGCTGTGGAACGGGCCGGTGAGGTCTACCGCCTCGGACCGCTCTGCTACGAACTGACGAGCGAACGCGGTTCACGGCACACCGAATTCATCAGTGAGGTGCTCACCCCCTTCCTCGCCGGACTCTTCGAGGAGACCCGCCAGACGGTCCATCTCGCGTTCCTCCAGGGGGACGAGGTGGTCTACGTCAACAAGCTCTTCTCCGCGCGGCGCGTCACCTCCCCGTCACGGATCGGAGGCAGGGCCCCGGCCTACTGCACGGGAGTGGGCAAGGCCCTGATGGCCTGGGACGAGATGCGGATCGAGGCCGCCATCAAGGGCGGGCTGCACCGGTGGACCCCCTACACGATCACGGACCCGGACGAGTTCCGCGAGGAGCTCGGGCAGGTCCGGCGCGACGGGGTCGCGTTCGACCGCCAGGAGATCCTCGTGGGACTGAGCTGTGTTGCCGCACCGATCTACGGCCGCTACAACCTGCCGGTGGCCGCCATGTCGGTGTCCGGCCCCGCCAGCCAGTTCGATCCCGGGGTGCACATTCCGGCCCTGAAACGGATCTGTGCCGCGGCCGGGAAGGCCGTTCTCTTCCACCAGATGCAGCAGGAGCAGATGGCGTCCTCCGCCTGATCCGGGTCCCCGGGCCCACCATGCGGGAGCGGGGAGCGGTCGCCCGCCGGGAACCGGTGTGCGCGCGAACCCTACGTTCTCCACCGGGAAACGGGGTGTGCCCCCGCCCTTTCATCGGGCGGGGGCACACCCCTCGGGCCGTGAACGGCGGGTCAGGCGGCGGAGTCGCTCAGATGCACCGCCACGTCGATGATCATGTCCTCCTGGCCACCGACGTAACCCCGGCGACCGACCTCGCGCAGGATCTCCGCGGTCGGGACGCCGTAGCGCTCACTCGCCCGCTCGGCGTGCAGCAGGAAGGAACTGTAGACACCCATCTGGCCCTGCACGATGGAGCTGCGGTCGATGGCGGGGAGCCGCGGGACCATCGGCTTGAGGACGTCCTCGGCGGCCGCCTGGATCTTCTCCACGTCCACGCCCGTCTCGATCCCGAGGACCGCGAAGGACGTGGCGACGACCTCGGTGGGGGAGTTCCCGGCACCGGCACCCAGTCCGGCGAGTGATCCGTCGATCTGGCGTGCCCCTGCGCGAACCGCGAGCACGGAGTTCGCCACCCCGAAGGACATGTTCTGGTGCCCGTGGAAACCGACCTGGGCCTCGTCCCCGATCTCATCGACGAGCGCCTTCACGCGGTCCCCGGCCTGCTCCATGATCAGGGCTCCCGCGGAATCGACGACATAGACGCACTGGCATCCCGCGTCCACCATGATCCTGGCCTGCGCGGCGAGTTCCGCGGGGCTGATCCGGTGGGAGAGCATCAGGAAGCCACCTGTCTCCAGCCCGAGTTCGCGGGCGGCCTGGAAATGCCGGACGGAGATGTCCGCCTCGGTGCAGTGCGTGGCGATGCGGACCATTCCGGCACCGCGTGCGTGGGCCTCCTTCAGGTCGGCCACCGTTCCGAGTCCGGGGAGCAGGAGAACCGCGATCTTCGCGTTCCGGGCCTCGTCCACGGCGACCTCGACGAGATCGAGATCGCTGGTGTGGGAGAACCCGTAGTTGAAGGACGAGCCACCGAGGCCGTCGCCGTGGGTGACCTCGATCATCTCGATGTTCGCGTCGTCCAGCGCACGCACGACCGCGCGCACCTGCTCCGGCGTGTACTGGTGGCGGACGGAGTGCGAACCGTCGCGGAGGGTCGTGTCGTTCAGTCTTATCCTGGTCATGTCGGTCCTCTTCTTCTCTGTCGGGGTCACCGGGCTGCGCTGACCGGTGCGGTGGCGGCGTCGTCCCGGCGGAGGAGGTCGACGTAGGTGTCGGCGGTCGCAACCGCCGCCGCCGTGATGATGTCGAGGTTTCCGGCGTACTCCGGCAGGTAGTCGGCGGCCCCCCGTACCTCGATGAGGACGGTCACCCGGCCCCATCCCCGCCAGTCGGCACGTGCGGTGTCGAACTGGGGTTCAGCCGTGAGGTGGTATCCGGGAACGTACTTCTGGACGTCGGCGACCATCTGCTGCACGGACTCACGGATCCGGTCCCGGAGCGGGCCGGGCTCCGCGGCCTCCGGGGGAAGGGCGCAGTAGACCGTGTTGCGCATGAGCATCGGCGGTTCCACCGGGTTGAGGATGAGGATCGACTTCGCGCGTTTCGCGCCGCCCACCTTCTCCAGGGCGGCCGAGGTCGTCGCCATGAACTCGTCGATGCTGGCGCGGGTTCCCGGTCCGGCGGACCTGGAGGAGATGGAGGCCACGATCTCCGCGTACTCGACGGGCACCACCCTCGAGACGGCGGCGACGATCGGGGTGGTCGCCTGCCCACCGCAGGTGATCATGTTGACGTTGTCCACCGTGCGCAGCGTGTCCATGTTCACGGACGGGCACAGGTGGGGGCCAACGGCGGCCGGGGTCAGGTCGATGGCCCGGATACCCGCCTCCCGGTACCGGTGCGCGTTCGCCCGGTGCGCGCCGGCGGAGGTCGCCTCGAAGACGATGTCCGGGAGCCGGTCACGGGAGAGCAGCCAGTCGACACCACCCGGTGACGCCTCGACGCCGAGTTTCTCTGCGCGGGCGAGACCGTCGGAGGTCGGATCCACGCCGATCATGTACACGGGTTCGATGTTGCGGGAGTTCTTCAGCAGCTTCATCAGCAGATCGGTCCCGATGTTCCCGGGGCCGACGATGGCTGCGGTGTATTTGTCGCTCATGTGGTTTCTTCCCTTTAGGTGAAGGAGGTGGTCAGGGTTCCGAGAGATCCGTAGTCGACCTCCACGACGGTGCCGGGGGCGATGGGGGCGGCGGCGCAGAAGCTGCCGGTGAGGATCAGGTCGCCACGCCGGAGCGTGACCCCCTGCCCGCCCAGGACGCCCGCGAGCCAGACCAGTGGCTCGAGAGGGTGCCCCATGACCGCGGCACCGGTGCCCTCGCCGGTCAGTTCGCCGTCCAGGCGCATCGCCGCGGTGACCGAGGGGAGCTGATCCACCGGGATGTCGACGGGAGAGTCACCGATGACGACCGCACCGCAGGACGCGTTGTCGGCGATGGTGTCCACGAGTCGGATGTCCCAGTCCCGGACCCGGGAATCGATGATCTCCACCGCGAGATACGTCTCATCGACGGCTGCGACGACATCGTCGAAGGTCGCGTCCGCGGACAGATCCGAGCCCAGCCGGAAACCGAGCTCCGGTTCGATCCGGGGGGCGATGAACCGGCCCGCGGCGATCGGCTCGCCGGCACGGTGGACCATCCCGTCGGTGAAGAACCCGAAGTCGGGGCTGTCGACACCGAGCTGCTGCTGCATGGCGATCGAGGTGAGCCCGATCTTCCTGCCCGCGATCCGCTGACCGGCGGCGGTGAACGCGGCCTCCGTCAGCTGCTGGATGCGGTAGGCGCCATCGACGTCGAGACCGTCGATCACGGTGCGGGGCGGGGCGACGGGCCGTCGGGTGCGGTAGGCGGCGGCGAGTTCATCGGCCATCCGCTGGTACTGATCTGTCATGGGGGAACGTGACTCCTGGTCGGGCTGGATTGGAGGGGAGGGTGGTGGTCAGGGGAACCGGGTCACCGGGCGGACATGATGCCGAAGCCGGCGATGAACTCCCGGATGGGGCGGTAGTACTCGTACGTCACCCGGTAGCCGCCGGTGGCCGCGTGGAGCGCGGAGAACGCCGCGACCCAGGAGCGGACCTCGTGGGAGGAGTGACCCGCCTCGGCGTCCATCTCATCGGCGGTGTACCGGTCGAACCGCTCCGGATCGGAGGCCGCGCAGGCGTCCATGAAGCCGCGGTCCCACTCGGGGTTTAGGTCGAGGATGTCGGCCTCGCCCTCGGCGAACTTCTTCGCGGTGTCGATGACCCGTTGCTGGCGCGCATTGCGTGCCTCCTCGGTGGGGTGACGCCCGGCGAGGAGGAGGGCGCGCTGTTCATCCGTGGCGGTGGCCCACTGCGGCACCGGCGGATCGTGGCTGAGTCCGCCGGACGCGATGAGCAGGATCCGCTCGTCGCGACCGGCAAGGAACTCGCCCACCGCCTGGCCCATTCTGCGGACCCGGCGCATCGGAACGAACGGCCTGGCGACACCGTTGACGTAGATCGGGATGGTCGGCTTGGCCGCGATGTCCTTCCAGAGCACCTCCAGCGGTTGGACGGCCCCGTGGTCGATCTCCATGCGGCGCGAGATGGCGATGTCGACGTCGCGGTCGATGACGAACTGCGCCATCTCCTCGCTGATGCCGGTCGGCACGTCGAGGGGACCGGCCTGGGAGTCGTAGTCACCGACCCCGAGGGCCTCGTAGCCGATGCAGTAGGGCGGCATCAGGTCGTAGAAGAACCCGTTGTAGTGGTCCGGGGCGAAGGTGACGACGAGCTCGGGATCGAACTCGTCGACCGCGGCACGGACCGTCGCGAAGGCCTCGTCGAGTTCCGCGGAGACATCGGCGGGTGCGTCGGCGATGCCGAGCAGAGGGCTGTGTGACATCGCCAGCAGCTGGATACTCATGTCGGTTCTCCTTGGTTGTCTGTTCAGGACGTCCGGTCGAGCAGGAAGTCGAGCTGGATCCTGTTGAACGTCTCGGTGTCCTCGTACTGGGGCCAGTGACCGCAGTTCTCCATCACGGCCAGCTGGCCGTTGGGGATGAGTTCCGAGATCCGGCGCCCCTCGTCGACCGGGCCGGAGGGATCCTTGGTGGTCCACAGGACGAGAGCGGGCGCCTGGATCTGGCGGAGATCGTCGTCAGAGAGCATGTTCCGGCGGCGGATCTCGGGGTTCTGGAGCGCCATGTTCATCTCACAGGCCATCTTCCAGTCGTCCTGCTCGAAGATCCGCTGCCGCGTCCGGATCAGGTCATCGGTCACCATCGTCGGGTCGGCCATCAGCCATTCGAGCCGCGCCTTGACCCGCTCCCAGCTGGGATCCTCCGCGGCCTCGGTGGACAGGGTGAGGAGACGTTCCATGACCTTCGGATTGGCCATCGTTCCGCCCATCGTGTTCAGGACGATCCGTTCCACGCGTTCCGGATGCTGCTGCGCCAGGCGGGCTGTGGTCCACCCGCCGAGCGATTCGCCGGAGAAGTGGGCCTTCTCGACGCCGAGCTCGTCCATGATCGCCAGAACCTGGCCGATGTAGTGTCTGATCTCCAGTGGGTGTTCCGGCTTGGTGCTGTACCCGTGGCCGATGAAGTCGATGGCGTAGACGTTGAAGTGCTCCGCGTGGGCCGCGAGGTTCCGGGCGTAGGCCTCGGCGTGGCCGGTGATCCCGTGGAGCATGAACAGGGTCGGCTTGTCCGGGGTTCCGGCGTGGAGGTAGCGCGTGCGGTAGCCGCCCGCCTCGATGTATCCCTGGTCGAACTCGACCTCGGCGAGATCGTCCCAGGTGCTGGTGTAACTACGGTGGGTCATCTTTATTCTCCTTGGAGCGTGGGGTGGTGAACGCCGTCGGGGCCCGGGGCCGGGGCTCGGTCGGTGCGTGCCGGGTGAGGGCCGGTATCACCGGTGGTAGAGCTGATCGTATGGTCCCCGGGAACGGCCCTCAGCCGGTGTTCCGCGGAGTGGAACACCGGCCGGGTGGCTGTCTCAGGCCTTGAAGACCGCGGTCTCCTGGAAACGCTCCTCCGGGGTCTCCCGGTGGGCCGTCTCCCTGGAGACGTAGATCGCGATCGAGCTGATGATGAAGAGCACGGTCGCGTAGATCGCGACCGGGGTGAGGTCCGCGTTCGTGCCCATGAGCCTGTTGGCGACGAGCGGGGCGGTGCCGGCGCCGAGAATGGCGGAGACCTGGAACGTGATGCCGGCTCCCGTGTAGCGGTGGGCGGGATCGAACTTCTCGGACAGGAAGGCGCCGATGGGGCCGTACTGGGCGGGCTGGACGACGCAGACCATCAGGATCATGCCGATCCACACGTTGGACGGGTCGCCTGTCTGGATCATCCGGAGGACGATCCAGAGCCCCACCACCGAGACCAGGCCACCGAGCAGCATGACGCGACGACGTCCGAACCGGTCGGAGAGCGCAGCGAGTCCCGGCATGACGAAGATCGCGACCACCGAGCCTATGGTCAGCATCATCAGCGCGTCTCCCCGGGAGATGGGGTCGGCGGAGTCGGCGCTCTGGCGGACGATGTAGGGGACCATGAAGGATGCCTGGAGGCCCTGGATGAACAGTCCCGCCATGCCGGCGAGGGGGCCGAGGACGAGTTCGCGGGGTGAATCCTGGAGCATCTTCACCAGCGGTACGCCGGTGTGCACGCGGCCTTCGCGCCGGGCGGCCTCGAACTCCGGTGACTCGGTCACCCGTGAACGGAGGTAGAGACCGAACATGACGATTCCCGCGGAGAACAGGAAGGGCACGCGCCAGCCCCAGTCGGTGACGAAGTACCGCTCGGGATTGGCGAAGTTGTCCCCGGAGATCTTGGAGAAGACCGCGAGAACGAGGGTGGAGAGCACGGCGCCCGCGGGGCCGCCCGCGATGGCGAGGGAGGCGCCGAAGCCCTTGTTGTTCCGCTTGGAGTGCTCCATCGCCATGAGCGTCGCGCCCGCCCACTCACCGCCGACGGCCAGCCCCTGCACCGTGCGCAGGGCGACGAGGATGATCGGTGCGGCGACCCCGATCTTGTCCGCGGAAGGCATGAGTCCGATGGTCACCGAGACGAGGCCCATGGTCAGCAGGGTGACGACGAGGACGTTCTTTCGTCCGTACTTGTCGCCGAAGTGGCCGAACGCCATCGAGCCGATGGGTCTGGAGATGTAGCCGATCAACAGGATGAGGAAGGAGAGGGTCGTGCCGAGCTCCGGGCTCAGTGAACCGAAGAACAGTTTCGGGAACACGAGGCCGGCTGCAGCGGCGTAGAGGAGGAAGTCGTAGTACTCGACGGTGCTGCCGAGGAAGCTGGAGAGAACGGCGCGCCGCCGCTCGCGGGGATCGGTGCTCTCCGGAACGACCGCGCTGGCCGTCGCGGCGAGAGCCGTCGGGTCGGTGCCCGCCGGGGTGGACTGTGTCATGGGTGCTCCAGATGAAGGTAGGGGACGTTGTGTGATCCAAGAGAAGCATCCGTGTCCAATGTGAGCTACAACTCGTTCCGGTGGGTGGTACGGCGTTTCATCAGGCGGAATGCCGGGTCACGGCCCCGACTCCGCGCTCACCGGTGGTGAATGCCTGAGGCGCCACCCGCGATGCGCGGATGGCGCCTCAGGTCGGAGGGAGCGTCCCGGCGGTCAGCTCGCCGACCACTCCACGGTCCGGGAGTAGTCCCGGACGTCGACCGGCAGCATCCGCCCGTAGTGGAACTCGAACCGCTGGCTCCGGTAGAACTCCCGGACCGGTTCCCCTCTCTCAGGTGGCGTGGGACGTCGACCCGAATCGCCGCGGTACCCGGCCGTCGCCGTGCGCCCGAACCAGTGCGCGTCGTAGATCTGCTGATCCGCCCACGTCTCCAGGAGCATGAGGTGATTCGGCAGCTCGACGTTCTCGTACCACGCATAGGTGAGGCAGCCGGGTTCCCGTCGGGTGTCGGAGATCTCCCTCGCGGTCAGGTCGCGCATCTCGGGCCCGGCCTCGTAGGCGCCCTGGATCACGATGTCCACCGGCCCACGGGCGGGCCACATCACCGCCGGATCGGGGCGTTCGGCAGGACGCCAGACGGCACCGTCCAGCGCATAGGGCACCCGCCGGTAGATCGCGGTCCCGGTGTCGGTGCAGCGGAGCAGATCATGCAGGACCGGATGGTCCGTGATCCCGCGGAGCAGATCGCCGTACCCGCGCTCGTCGGCGAACAGCAGCGCGAGTGCGTGCTCCTCCTCGCCGGCCGCGAGAGTCGAGTAGACCTCCGCCTGCTCCACCCGCCCGCGGAGCGCGCGGACCTCGTCGAGGAGACCGTCGGGAAGTGCGCCGAAGGTGTGGATGACGCGGATCATCGCTGTTCCCCGAAGTCGACGACCCAGTCGGGCCGCATGTGCTCCGGAGCTGGCGGGCGTCGACGCAGCACTCCCTCGATGAGGTATCCGCCGAGTTCATCGAACACGTCGAAGTAGCCGAACTCGGCGGCGTGTCCCCGCAGGGGGGACCCCATGCACAGACCGTGGCCCGCCCCGGTCATCGCCGCGACCGTGTCCCGCCACTCGTCCTCGTCCGTGGTCATCCAGCTGAACATGTGGTGTATTCCGGGGCCGCGGATGTCCGAGAACTCGCGGTTGTAGTGACTCGGTCCGTGCTTGCACTGGATGATCTCGAAACCGAAGTCCCCCGCCGAGCCCTGCGCGGTGAAGTAGCCGTGGTCGACCTTCTCACCGCGGTACCGGGGATCATCCAGCCGGCCGTGGCCCGTCTGCCAGGTTTTGCACTCGAATCTCGTGATCCCGAAGATGTCCCGGTACGCCTCGAGGCTCCCGAGGACATTGTCGACGATGACGCCGAAGTGGTGGATGCCCTGGAGTGGGGGAAGCACCCCGCTGGTGGGTTCCCGGTCGGTGGCGTCCGTCGCCGGTTCGGCTGCCCCGGTGACCATCTCCACGAGAAATCCACCGAGAGCGTCCCGCGTGTCGTAGAAGGTCCGTCTGGAGCCGTCGATGTCGGCACTGTAGACGGCCGGGATGCCGAGCCGGTCGAAGTGCCCGGCGACATCGTCGCCTCCGGTGGCGAGAACCCGGATGAAGCAGATGCCGGGTCCCTTGGTGAGCAGGTACTCGTTGAATGGCGATTCCCCGCCCGTGGGCTCGACGAGCTCGAAGGTCACGGGTCGGGAGGGGCCGCCCCCGGGGCCCGTCGCGGAGGGCGCGGGCCGGGTCGTCCCGATGGCGGCCCGCCAGGTCCCGGGGGTGGTCGAGGTCGTGCGTCCGTAGCTGACCGCGGACGAGGTCTGCCCCGCGTCGATGTGGGACACGTCCCAGTCGGTGATGCCGTGGATACGGCGGTAGCTGTCCATCGCGGCATCGAGGTCGGTGACGACGATGCCGACGCGGAGGAGGTTCGTTGTCTTCATGGTTCTCCTAGTAGAAGAGGCTCAGGTTCTTGATCAGGATGGTCGCCATGTCGAACCGGATCTCCCGTTCGAGGATGAGGAAGCCGCAGCGCGCGGACTCGTCGCGAACGATGATGTCCCGGCGCTCACCCGAGATGTGGTCCTGGTAGCGCTCCCCGCGGGAGCGGTAGATGTAGAAGTTCGACCGGACGTTGAAGTTGCCGTCCTCCCGCCCGTCCACCCGGACGTTCGTCACGAGATGGCGCGTGCGGGACGCGGGCTCCTCCGCCCAGGCTTTCTGCGTCTGCAGACGGAACACGCGTTGGCGGAGGTACTCCCAGTTCTCCTCGAAGTACACGGAGGTGCCCCGTGGGTAGAACTCGTGCTTCCGTTCCCGGAACACCCTGTTCTCCCGCACCGGCGCCCAGTAGTAGACGTCCGGGTGCATGGTCTCCAGCCAGGCGTCCCACTCCATGTTGTCGACGAGTTCGGCCTCGTCGTAGAGGAAACGGGTGATGGCCCGTTCGGTCTCCGCGGTGACGGGGATGCGTTCCGCCAGTGTCGGGTTCGGGCTGGTCACTTCTGCTCCTTCGGATCGGTGGCTGTGGGGCGTGCGGCGGTGCCGGCCATGGTCCGCTGACGGGATGCGGCCGCCGCCTCGGCGCGGACGATGTCGCGCATCGTCGCCGCCGTGGGACCTTCGTGATCGGGGTCGGGGATGCTGCTTCCGTCGACGCCCCGGGCCGTGGCGTCCGCCTTGCCCGCGGCTCCGGTCGGTGTGGCCTCCGCGCGCGTCGCCGCCGGGACCCGTGCGGCCGCGTCGGCGGCGTCGAGAGCCGCGTTCGCCTCGTCGATGCCGAACTCGGCCTCGGTGTTGTGCGCGTCGGCGCCCTCGGCCATGACCGCGGAGTAGTCGGCGTTCCTGATCTCGGGTTCGCCGCCCCGCATGGCCTTGAGCTCCTCCCAGCTGGCTCCGCCCATGAGATCCCGGTAGAACCCGTACATGTTGAGCGCGGCGTTGTCGGAGTAGACGTGGGCGGTGGAACCTCCCGGGTAGCCGTCCTCGTCCGCACTGACGGGAACCCCGCGCATGTTGTAGGTGAACCCGGTCTTCCGGGCCATCGCGCCCTGGAGAATGTGCTGCATCTCCTCCCAGTTCTCGGCGTCGTCCTGTTCGAACATGCCGCCGGGGGAGAAGGTGCGCATGACGTCGACACGGATCGCCTCCTTGACGGATTCCGGGGCATCCTTGGGAACGAACGCCCAGGACCAGATCTCCATCTCGTTCGGTCCGCGCGGATGGGTCACCCGGAACGTGTAGTTGCCCAGGAGCATGAAGTTCGGGAAGACGTTCATGTGTCCGCGGATCTCACGGAACTCGCCCAACCGTTCCTCGATGGCCCCGCGGACCGAGTTCTCCCATTCGATCAACGCGGGCGCGGTGTTCGGGATCTCCCTGCCGCGGCGGCCGAACCAGGCGCCGCCGTGGCCGTAGGGGCTGAAGAACTGGCGTCCGGTGGGGATCTTCTCGCGGCCCTTCTTCCGGTCGAAGGTGTCCGATCCGCTGGCCAGTGCCTCAACGGCCGAGACGTGGCTGATCTCCGAGTGCTGCATGTCGGAGGTCGGCTGCTCGACGTTGAACTTCCAGTTCGCGGGCAGCACCCATTTGTGGACCGCGATCGCCTCCATGCCTCCCTCGTAGCGGTCGAGGTACCCGTCCAGGTAGTACCTGGCGTTCCCGAGGTACTCCTCGAGCGGCGGGATGGTCTCGTCCCAGGAACCGAAGATGAATCCCTTGTAGTTCTCGATGCGGGGCACCTTGATCGCGCTGAGCTTGGACTTGTCGATACCCTGCGGATACGCGGTGTCCTCGTGCGGGATGTCGATGAGATTGCCGGCCAGATCGTAGGCCCAACCATGGAACGAGCACATGAAACCCTTGGACAGACCCCGGTCGGCACGGCAGATGCGCATGCCCCGGTGACGGCACTGGTTGAGGAAGGCGCTGACGCTGCCGTCCTTCTGCCGCACGACGACGACCGGGTCCTCGCCGATGTAGGCCTGCAGGTAGCTGCCCTTCTTCGGCAGCATGGAGTCGTGCGCGAGGAACACCCAGGTGCGTTGCCACACCTGTTCCAGTTCCTGCTGGTAGATGTCGTCGTCTACGAAAATCCTGCCGGAGACGTATCCTCCGACGGGATCGATGAGTGAATCAATGTCAGGCACGGCGTGCTCCTTGGGCTGTGGGGTGGGTCATGCTGTGTGCCCAATGTAGGGGCCGCCACACCGGGGCCGTGGATGTCGTTCCGGCTCGTGGAACGTCGGGCTCGTGGACGGCGTGACGCGTGCACGTGGAGACGTGTGTCCGGTCTCGCGCCAGCGGTTCTGCGCGAACAGCGTGGTGCCGGTTCCCGGTTCCCCGCGTGGTCGGGATCTCAGATTCCCGGTGTCACCGGCCCGGTTCCACCCACCCACGGTGCCGGTTGCTCTCCTGGGTCTGCGTGCTCGTCGGCTCTGTCCGACTCCGGTGACCGGGTCCCGCAGCTCGCGTGTGGGGAGAACCCTGGACCGGCCGTCGTCGACGCGGGGAACGACCCCTTGGTGGGGTCTGTCACCGCACGCTGTGATCGTGTGGTTGCGGGACGGCCCACCGGACGGTACCGGCCCCGGACCTGGCCCGTCGGATCCCGGGCTGCCGGTTCCGCACCGCCGGAGACACGGAAACGTCAGGCCAGCAGCGCGCCCGCGACGCCGGCGGCGATGACGACGAGTGTGATCGCGAGGCCGAAGAGGAAGGGCTTCACCCCGGCGGTTCTGATCGTGGCGACCGTCACACCCGTTCCCTGGGCGAACATCGCCGCGGCGAACATCCAGTGCTGGAAGGAGCCGACCCCGTCGATCAGTCCCTCCGGCAACGGCACGAGGGTGCGGACGGCGACGAGAACGATGAAGGCCGCGACGAACGCCGGAACGAGGGGAGGGAGCACCACCGAGGTGTCCCCGTCGGCGGCGGCCCGTGCCGCGTGCCGACGTTCGAGAGCCGCGATGATCATCATCATCGGGGCCAGCAGGAGGATACGGCCGAGTTTCACGGTGACCGCGATGGGGAGCACCGCCGCGCCCGCGATACCGCCGGCCGCGACCACCTGGCTGACCTCGTGGACGCTGATGCCGATGAAGATCCCCTCCTGCCGCGGATCCCACCCCGCCAGGTGACCGATGACGGGTGCCAGTGCGAGCAGGATCGTGCCGAGCAGCGCGATGACCGCGATCGCGGTGACGAACTCGTGTTCCTTCTTCTTCGTCAGGACCCCGTCGACCGCGCCGATGGCCGCCGCCCCGCAGATGGAGCAGCCGGCACCGATCAGGAGTGCCTGCTGACGACGTAGGCCGAATACAGGGGCGAGGAGCGCCGTCGCGGCGAATCCGAGAGTCACTGTGAGGACCGCGACGACCAGGACCGGCCACCCGAGGGCGAGGACGGTGGCGGCCGGGACACCGAGTCCGAGGAGCGCGACACCGACCTTGAGCACGGTCCGTGACGCGACGGCGACCCCGGGGAGCAGTCGCGGGGAGACGGGACGGACGTTGCCGACGACGCTGCCGAGAATGATCGCGACCAGCAGGAGCACGCTGATGCCCGTGGCCCGCTCGATGACCGCGTCCACCCCGAAGGACACGGCGGCTCCGATGAGACAGAACAACAGTCCGGGTACCGCGGCTCGGGTTTTATTCATGGGACAACCCTAGCGCTTCAGCTGCTGGAGCACAGCAGTTTCCTCACCCGTGGCGGGACGGCTGCGTCGCGGACTCAGGTGGCCCGTTCGAAGAGGCCACGGCCCCACCAGTCGTCATCGTCGACGAGGCCCGGGGGGCAGGCGAAGATCGCGGAGCTCTCGTACCGCACGAACTCGTTCATGTTGTCGTGGTGCGAGAGATTCGACTGGACGGCGATGAAATCGTCCCGTGGGGAGGCGACGAAGGCGATGAAGAACAGACCGGCATCGAGGTGCCCGTACTCGTCGACACCCCCGACGAAGTTGTAGCCGCGGCGCAGCATGCGGGCACCGTCATTCGCCGGGGCGCTGGCGAGACGCGAGTGGGCGTGGGCGGGTATGAGCGGGCCGTCCGTACCGTGCCATTCGTTGAAGGGCATCGGGTCCTCCTCGTGTTCCCGGCCGATGGGCGCTCCCTCGTCCTTCGTCCTGCCGAACACCTCCTCCTGTTCGCGGCGGGTCTGCCGGTCCCAGTTCTCCAGCAGCATGCGGATGCGCCGGGCACAGAGATACGATCCGCCGTCCATCCAGGAGCCGTCGTGGACCCAGACGTGTTCGTTGATGAGGTTGGTGTACTCGTTCTTCAGGTTCGCCGTACCGTCCTTGAATCCGAAGAGGTTGCGCGGGGTGCCCTGGGTGATCGACGTCGACGCCGTGCGTCCGAACCCGAGCTGCGCCCACTTGACCGTCACGAGCCCGCTGCCGGCCTTCGTCAGTACCCGGGCGGCGTGTACCGCGACCTGCGGATCATCCGCGCACGCCTGGATGCACAGATCCCCGCGGGAGATCTCCTCGTTGATCTGGTCGCCGGCGAAGTGGGGGAGGTCCTCCAGTTCCTCCGGCCGGGCCGCGGCGAGCCCGAAGCGGTCGTCGAACAGTGACGGGCCGAAACCGACGGTGACGGTGAGGCGCGCCGGGCGCAGCCCCACCGCCTCGCCCGTGTCGGTGGCGACGGCGTTCCGGTCCACTCCGACCGAACCGTCCGGTTCAGCCTCCAGGCCCTGGGACATCCGTCTGGCCATCACGGTCCATGTCCGCAGGAGATCGCGCAGTTCGTCGCGGCTGTCGGTCGCCACGTCGAGGGCGACGAAGTACATGCGTTCCTGTTGCGCGGTGGTGATACCGGACTGGTGCTCACCGTTGAAGGGTACGGTCTGTGAGTCCCCGTCACCTGCGGGTTCGCCGTCCCGGGGACCGAGGAACCTGTCGGCGCCGACGGCGCCGGCCGCACCGAGTCCCGCACCGATCCCGGCACCGGCGAGGAAACCACGCCGGGACAGCGGGCGTCCCCCGGTGTTCTTCCGGTCCTTGTTGTCTCCGCTCATCGTGCCACCACCTCCTGCACGGAACCGATCCGTGCGGTCAGTTCGTCGAGTGTGTCCGAGAGATCACGCCGCTGCCGGACGCCGACCCTGTCATAGGGGACGAACCCGTCCCCGTCCCGGAAGGTGTCGAGTCGCTCCTGCAGTTCCGAGTAGCCGGCATCGAGCTGGTCCGGCAGTTCCGGGGAGACCGGTTCGATGAGTGGCTCGAGGATCTCGACCGCCGCCCTCGACCCTTCGAGGGAAGCCTGGAAATCGGCGAGCTCCGTGTGGCTGTGCACGTCGATCTCGCCGTGGATCCCGGCGTCGGAGAGACGGTCGATCAGATCCTGTGCGTGGTCGGCGATGTCCACGGCCGTCATGCGGGAATCCGCCCGGACGGCCTCCGCGAGCGTGGCGATGTCATCCCGGAACCCGTCGGCGGTCTCCACTGCGTCGTCGGAGAGTTCCCCCTCCGGTCCCCACAGACCCTCCTCCAGCTCGTGCATGCCACCCCATGCGTCCCCCGGTTCGAGGTCCGTGCTCCGCGCGTCGACGGAGATACCCAGTCGCTCCGCCGTGCCGGACACCGCCGGTGCGATCCGCATGTACGGGGCGCGTGTCGCCAGAAACCGGCTTCGGGCGCGCTCGAGATCCCCGGCCCGGATGGCTTCCCGGAGCTCGCCGGCGGCCTCCGCGGACCTGTCGAGCTGCCCGGCGACGTAGTCGCGGTAGCGGGCGACCGCCTCCGCGGCGACGGGATCGGTGTCCTCCCGCGGCAGGGCGTCGCCGGTCACGGTGATGGTGGTCGATGTCGCGCCGGACCCGGAATCCGGTGCACAGCCCAGGAGATAGTCACCCGGGTCGGTGGCGCTCACGATGAGTTTGCGGGAGCTGTCCGGATCGATCCCGGTGACCTCTCCCACGGGGGTTCCGTCCGGCCCGGTGACGGTGAAGTCCGTTGGCTCGTCACCGTCGTTGCGGACCGTGAAAGTGAGTTCGCCGGTGGTCGCCTGAACCGCGTCCGCATTGATGCGGCAACTGCCGGGGCCCGCCGCGACGGTGAACATTCCCGGCGGTGGAGATGCGGCCTGTTCAGCGGCATCGTCACCCGAGCAGGCCGCGACCGACCACAGGACAGCGATCAGCAGGACCGCCGTCGGTCGGTTGGTTCGTCGATGCATGGGGACGTGGGCTTTCTCGATGGCGTGGGAACGGCAGAAGAAGTTCTACACCTGTCAGGTTACCCACACCTCATGTCCTCGCGTCGTCCGTGGGGTGGCCCTGTCTCGGTTCGGGTGGGTGTGGTGGTCATCGTCCGCTCACTTCGGTGGGTGGAGCCGCCGATACCGGAGCGGGGTGGCCGATACCCGGGGTGGGGTGAGTAGGCGGTGTCGACCGGATGATCCCGCGTAGCTGCGTGCGGAGGTTCTCCGTCCGGTGTACGGACCGGAGTCGGTGTGCACCCGCGCCACCCGTTCTCATCACCGCGGATTCCTGCGTCGCCGTGGTCGCCGGGTCTGTGGACACGTTTGCGGGCCAGCGTCCGTCGACGGATCCCGGTGTCCCGGGGCGCGGAAGCGGTGGACGACCGGAGGCTAGCTCACGCTGCCCGGTGTCGCCGGTTGCGGGTGGGGTGCGTCCGGTGGTCGGCCGGGCACCCGGTGGACCTGACGTGGAACTCCTCGGGGGAGGGGTGCCGGACTCTTCCGGGGTGTACGTGACCGCGGAGCAGAGACCTCGAGCCGATGCGCCGGTGTCCGCTGCATCGGTTCGAGGTCTCCGCGCCAGAGGTTTTCTGGTTGAGCGGGGGCGGGCACCCTGACGGTGGCCGCCCCGGATTCCTCCGTGCCGATCCGGGTCAGGAGGCGAAGGTGACCGGAACCTCGGCCACGTCCTTGAAGCCCTCGGAGTGGTCGCCGAAGACCTTGAGCACGCACTCGTCGGTGGTGCAGTCGATGCCTTCGCCGGTGGGGTTGACCGTGAGGGTGAAGGACGCGGTCCCGTCCTCGGCGATCTTCGCCGTGCCGCGCTCGTTCTGCAGCCAGGCCTGGCTCTCGACGTCGCCCATCTCGCCCGTGCAGACCGGGACGGGCGCGCCACCCGGGGTCTGCGCCGCACAGATGGCGCTGTAGTACCCGGCCTCCGGGTTCAGCCCGGTGACCTCGACGGTGAGGGTGTCACCGGCCTTGATCCCCTCGGCCTTGTCCACGGTGATCTTCACGTCCGGCGCTGCGGTTGCGGTCGAGGAGGTCGTGGGGGACAGCTCCGACTGCATCTCGGCGATCCCCTCGGAGACGGACTCACTCATCTCGGAGATGCTGGCGTCGACCTCGGACGGGTCGGTGGTCGATTCCGTCTCGGAGTTCGAGCAGGCGGCGAGGGGGGTGACGAGGATCAGGGATGCGGCGGCGAACGCGGCGGTTCGGGCGGTGAAGAGTCGGGACATGGGATGCCTTTCGTCGTTGGTGGGGACGGACTCCGGGGGACGGTGTCCGTCGGTGCCCGCGGAGCGGCACGGGTGCCGTCGGCGGGGCTCTGCCCGAATTCTATCGTCTACCGGACCGGCCGGTTTCCCGACGAGCACGGGCGATGCTCCGTCGATGGACCGCCCGGGGACAACAATGAACAGAAAGGTTCACAAATAATAGACCGAGCTGTATGGTTCCGGTATCGGATTCCCCACGGACGGGGACTCCGCGGCAACAGACACACCAGAAGAACCCACAGGAGGTTCCCATGCTCATCACCGGACTCATACTCGGCGCCGTACTCGGCGCGGTCATGCAGCGCGGGCGGTTCTGCGTGACGGGCATGCTCCGCGACATCTTCACCCGCAGCACGTGGCGCCCGTTCACCGCACTGCTCATCGTCATCTCCGTGCACGCCATCGGGCTGACGGCCCTCACTTCGGCCGGGATCATCACGCCCGAATACTCGCCCTTCGCGCCTGCCGCCGTCATCGTCGGCGCCTTCATCTTCGGTGTCAGCATCGTCCTCGCCGGCGGCTGTGCCTCGGGCACGTGGTACCGCGCGGGGGAGGGGTTGGTCGGTTCCTGGCTCGCCCTGGTCGGGTACGCGTTGTCCGCCGCCGCGATGAAGACCGGCCCGCTGAGCGGGGTCAACGCCTGGCTCAGGCAGTTCACGGTCGGCCAGACCACCGTGCCCGCCACCTTCGGGCTCTCCCCCTGGTGGTTCGCCATCGGCCTCGGGGTGCTGACCGCCTACCTCGCGGCGCGCTTCCTCCAGGCGGAGTTCTCCGGCCCGCGGCCGGTCTCCCTCGCCCAGCCGCTGCACCGCAGGCCGCTGCACGTGTACCTCGCCGCGGTGATCATCGGCGTCATCGGCGTCGTTGCCTGGCCGCTGTCCGCCGCCACCGGTCGCAACGACGGTCTCGGGATCACGACGCCGTCGAAGAACGTCGCCAATTACATTGTCACCGGAGACAGCTCCTTCCTCGACTGGGGCGCGCTCCTCGTCCTCGGGATCCTCGTCGGTGCGCTCATCGCGGCGAAGGTCTCCGGTGAGTTCCGCGTCCGTGTGCCCGACGCCCGGACCTCCTCACGTGCCGTGGTCGGCGGTATCGGGATGGGAGTCGGGGCCAGCTGGGCCGGTGGCTGCACCGTCGGCAACGGCATGGTCCAGACCTCTCTGTTCACCTACCAGGGCTGGGTCGCGCTCGCGTTCTTCGCCGTCGGCGTCGGCGTCGCCGCGAAGATCTGGCTGAAGCCCTCCGGGCGGAAGACGGCGGCCGGGACCTACAGCACCGACGAGAGCGTCGACGGGCGTGCCGCCCACCCGGAGACCGCCACCACGTCCATGGCCGCCCCCGCGTACGCCGTTGCTCCGGTCGCGCTGAAGGTCCGGGAGCAGCAGTCCGCCCCTGCGGGGCTCACCGAGGTCGCACCCGGGGAATTCGCCCTGGACACTCTCGGCGCCGTGTGCCCGTTCCCGCTGATCGAGGCGGTCTCGGCGATGGATGAGCTGCGCTCGGGTCAGACGCTGGTCATCGACTTCGACTGCACCCAGGCCACCGACGCGATTCCGCGCTGGGCCGCCGAGGCGGGGCACGAGGTGACCGAGTTCCGGGCCACCGGGGACGCCGGCTGGCGGATCAAGGTGCGGAAGGGTTGATCGCACCGCACCCGCCGCTCCGCCGGGCGGGTGCCCCGTGAATCCCCGAAAGATGAGGCGAGGCTCGCCTATTGTGTATTCTTGCACTCACAATGCAAGAAATCTGCGGTGAATCCAGCTCCGCAGCGCACACAGGAGACCAGCTATGGGCAAAGGCGTATCCGGTTCGATCATGAAGGCGATGGGGGCGAAGGACCACAGGGTCCGACTCATCGACAGAGAGTGGGTCACCGACAACTACCTCCGGCTCCGACTCCGGTCCGACACCCTGCTCAACCCCGAAGGGGAGAAGCCGGGTGCCTGGATCCGGGCCTGGTTCCCGGATCCGGACGGGGGAGCGAAGGAATTCCAGCGCGGCTACACCATCCGGGACGCCGATCCGGCCACCGGCGAGTTCACCCTCGAGTTCGTCCTCCACGAACCCGCCGGCCCCGCCTCCCACTGGGCCAGACACGCGGAAACCGGCGCGGAGATCAGCGCGATGCGGATGTCGGAGGAACCCTTCGTCCAGCTCGACCCGCAGCCACCCGGCTATCTGCTCCTCGGCGATTCCTCCGGCTACCCCGCGATCTGTGACATCGCCGCCGCGATCGACCCCTCGGTGCCCGTGGTCATCCGCCTGGAGAAGAACAGCGACCTAGACGAACAGCTCCCGCTTCCGGAGGGCGACAACATCACCGCGACCTGGGTCGACGCCCTCCCCGACGGACAGGCGCTCGTGCAGGCCATACGGGGCGGAGACTGGTCCGGCTGGTTCACCTGGCTCACCGCGGAATCCACCTCCGTCAGGCACGCCCGGACATATCTCCGACGGGAGTGCGGGGCGACGAAGGCGCTGCTCCACGCGCAGGGCTACTGGATCCGTGGGCGGGCAATGGGCGCCTACCGCGACACCGACGCACCGGAACAGCACGCATCACCCCACGACGCGGCCACGACACCCGCCACACCGACGCGGGGTGTGCTCGCCGGCGCGAAGACCGCCCTGGTTCTCGCCGGGATCGCCCAGGGGTGTCTGTCGGTGCTGCAGATCGTCCCGCTGATCCTGTTCGCCCACATCGCGCGGATGTTCCTGGACGGCGCGCCGGAGCAGGACTTCCTCCGGGCCGCGGTCACCGCCCTCGTGGTGATGGGTCTCAGCGGCCTGGGCACGGTGGGCCTGACCACGGCCCTCCACTTCTATGACGCGCACTTCGCCGCCGCCCTGCGCCTCAGGCTCATGGAGAAGGTGACGCGGTTGCCCCTCGGGTGGTTCAACCGGCGGGAATCGGCGGGCGTGCGGAAACTGATCGGCGGCGACGTCGCCGCCCTGCACCACCTCGTCACCCACGCCGTCCCGGAGGTCGTCGCGGCAGCGGTCACACCCGTTGCGGTTCTCATCTACCTCATGAGCGTGCAGTGGCGTCTCGGCCTCGTGCTGCTCATCCCCGTCGTGCTCTTCGTCGTGGTCATGTCGCGCATGATGACCCGCGACAGGGACCGGTTCCACACCTCCCAACGACTCGTCGCGGAGGCCAACGCCGTGGTGCAGACGCACCTCGAGACCCAACGGGAATCCCGCATCTTCGGCGACGACGCGATCGTCGACGTCGACGGCACCATGCGCGAGATCGACGATTTCGTCAGCACCTGGCAGCACGGCACCGCCCCGGCGAAGGTCACGATGGTCATGCTCAACCGCCCCGCCACCGTCATCGCCCTACTCTGCACCGCGGCATGGCTGTTCCTCCTCGTCGGCTGGATCGACCCGACGGACCTGGTTCCCTTCCTCATTCTCGGGACCTCCTTCGCGGGTCAGCTGCTCGCGGTCTCCCACAGCATCGGCGCCCTCCAGCAGGGCCTCAACGCGGTCGCCGGACTCGAGCTCCTGCTCGCCACGCCCACCCTCGCGGACCCCGCGGACCGCCCGGGGAGCCCCGGCCACGTCGTATTCAACCACGTCCGCTTCGGCTACGGACCCGGCCGGCCCGTCCTCCCGGATTTCTCGCTGACCCTCGAACCCGGAACGGTCACCGCCGTCGTCGGTGATTCGGGCGCCGGAAAATCCACCGTCGCCGCCCTGCTCGCCAGGCTGTGGGACGTCGACGGCGGATCCGTCAGCATCGACGGCCGCGACATCCGCGACCTCAGCCAGAAGGAGCTCTACGGCAGGGTGAGCGTGCTGCTGCAGGACGTGCAGCTGCTGCACACCAGCGTGGCGGAGAACATCGCGCTCGCGGCACCGGGTGCGGACCGGGACAGCATCATCGCCGCCGCCGAGGCGGTCGGCATCGCCGATTTCATCGACACGCTCCCGGACGGCTACGACACCGTCATCGACGGCAACCGCCTGTCCGGCGGGCAACGGCAACGGATCGGAGTGGCGCGGGCACTACTCGCCGACACCGACATCGTGGTGCTCGACGAGGCGACGGCCTCCGCCGACCCGGAGAGCGAATGGGCGATCCGCCGGGGACTCGACCGCCTTCTGGTCGGCAAGACCGTACTCATGATCGCCCACCGGTTGCACACCGTGACCGGCGCCGACCGGATCGTCGTCATGAGGGACGGACGCATCACCGAATCCGGTACCCACGACCAACTACTCGCCACCGACGGAACGTACGCCGATCTCTGGAAGGCAGGGAGCACACGATGATCGTCACCGACATCCGCCGCATCACCGGCGCCGCGGGAACCACCGCGTTCCGCCGCTTCACCGCACTGACCGTGCTGTCCTCCGGCCTGCAGGTCGCCGCCGTCGTCCTGCTCGTACCCCTGCTGCACCACCTCTTCGACCGGGACACCGCAGGCGCGGGTCCCTGGACCGCGGCGCTGATCGCGGTCACCGCCGCCATCTGGATGATCGAATGCAGCGCAGCCGGAACCGGCGTCGAGCTCGGACTGCACGCCATGCGGGCCGTGGGACGGCACGGGGTCCGGGCGATCCGGGACACCCCGCTCGAGGAGCTCACACCGGCACGGAAATCGGAACTGCGCTCCCTCATCGGCGGCGGCGGAATCGAACTGACCAGCATGGTTGTCCTGCTCATCACCCCGATCCTGACCGCGGTCTCCTTCACCTGCTTCCTCGCCGTCGCACTCCTGTTCATCGACTGGCGCCTCGCGCCGGTCACCGTCGCGGGGGCGGTGCTCCTTCTCGGCGCGGTACTGCTGTCCGAGAGGATCGAGCGCAGCGCCGACGACGCCTTCACCGGTGCCACCCTCGAACTCGACGAGCGGCTCGTCGAGTTCGCCGTCGCCCAACCGGCGCTGCGCACCGCGGGACGGGTGGAGCGCGGATCGACCCACGTCGACGACGCCGTCGTGGGCGGGGTCCGTGCGGTGCGCCGGCTCCTGCTGTGGCAGATCCCGGGACAGATGCTCACCAGCACCGCTCTGCAGCTCACTCTTCTGGGCTTCGGCGCCGCGACCTGGCTTGCGTACGACGACGGGCGACTGGACGGCGTCGAGGCGGCCGTGATGGTCATCGTCCTCATGCGCGTCATCGAACAGATCACGGCGGTGTCCATGCTCGCCAGCTCTCTCCACACCGTCGGTATGACGCTGCGCCAGCTCCGCGAACTCGTCGAGCGTCCCACGACCGTGCCCGGGCGACGCCCAGCCCCCGGGACACTCCGTGCCCGCGGAATCGGTGTCACCCGCCCGGACGGCACTGTCGCGCTGGCCGGGGTGGACCTGGATCTCGAACCCGGGACGACGACCGTCATCGTCGGGGCCTCCGGGGGCGGCAAATCCACGCTCCTCGACGTGCTGGCGGGTCTCGTCGAACCGGCGACCGGCACCGTATCGGTGGGGGAGCGGCCGGTCAGCGCCGCCGACCTGAGGGCCATGACCACGGCCGTGTTCCAGGACACCGTGTTGGGAAACACGACGATCCGGGACAACCTCCGGATCACCGGCCCGGAACTCGACGAGGTGATCAGTGCCGCCCAGCTGGATTCGGTGCCCGCCTCATCCGGTGACGGGCCCGACATGAGGGTCGGGGAATCGGGGAACCGGCTCTCCGGCGGTGAGCGTCAGCGGGTCGGCATCGCCCGGGCACTCGCCGCGCCCGGCGACCTGCTCGTCGTCGATGAGGCGACGGCCAACCTCGACGCCCTCAACGAGCGCGCCATCGTCTCGTCGCTCGCCCGGGTGAAGGGGAGGCGCACCACCGTCGTCGTCACCCACCGGCCCGCCGTACTGGAGATCGCCGACCGGGTGGTGGTCATG
This sequence comes from Corynebacterium antarcticum, assembly GCF_016595285.2. Lineage (NCBI taxonomy): Bacteria > Bacillati > Actinomycetota > Actinomycetes > Mycobacteriales > Corynebacteriaceae > Corynebacterium > Corynebacterium antarcticum. Next base: position 761,359 of record NZ_JAENIP020000001.1, on the reverse strand, counting down.
TCGGAGGGCCGGATCGTCGAGTCGGGGACCCGGGAGGAATTGAGCGCAGCGGGCGGGATCTTCGCCCGGATGGAGCGGCAGTGGCGGAAGGTCAGGGACTGGCGGGTGTGACCCGGGGCGGAAGATCGGTGCGGGTCGCCTTCCCGATGATCCACCGCAGCAGACCCTCGAGCGGGCCCCGCCTGAACCGCCACCGCCACAGGGAGGTCAACAGCAGCGCCGCGAGGGCAGTCACCGCGAAGCCGTCCGGGTCGAACCCGCTCCCGGTCTCCGGCAGGGGGGCGCCGTGGGAGGGGGCCCAGTGCCCGAACAACGCCATGAGGGAGAACCCCGTGAGCATCGTCGCGGTGAGCACGTGCGCGACATAGACCGTGAGCGCCATCGAACCCGTGGCACGCAACGGGTAGAGCAGCACCCCGACCCAGCGGACGCGGCACGCCAGCAGACAGAGCCCGACGGTCGCGACGGAGGCACCGACGCTGACCACCACATCCCCCAGACCACCGCTGTGCGGGGCCGCGGAGAGGAACAACTCCCGGGCGACCTCGTGATCGGGGTCGTGGAAGTCGAAGGGCGGTGAGTCGTGCCCGATGTCGAGCACGTCGAGGCGCCACCACCAGACACCCGCCCCCGCGACCACCGCCCCGGTCACCGCGGCGACCGTCCACGCCCGCGGCCCGGAATGGATGAGATGGCGGTGCAGCAGGATCCCGGTGATCCCGTAGAGCAGCCAGGCCGGGAGCGGATAACCGAGGGTGATCAGCACCGAATAGAAGCCCCCCAGTCGCAGCAGGGTGGTCACCGCCGCGCCCGCGAGGAACAGCACCGCCCACCAGATCAGGAGGGTCCGGGTCCGCCACCGCACGGCCGGGGCGAGCAGGATGATCTCGATACCGATGGCCATGAGCACCACGGCGATCACGGACTGCACGTACGTCAGCCCCAGCCCGATCGCGACAACGAGCATGCCCCGGACGTAGAGCCTGCTCCGCGAGGCGGCCAGCCGTTCACCTCCCGCCGCGGCCCCCGCGCTGCCCATGAAGCCCAGCGAGACACCGGCGAGCACCGCGAAGAGGGAGGACGGCAGGCCCGTCGCCAGCAGGTGCGCCGCATCACCGGCGGGAGAGTCCGCGGCCGCACCGATGTGGGCGAACATCATCCCGAAGATCGCGAGTGCCCGTGCGACGTCGATGCCCGCGACCCGCGACCCCGATCCGCCGCCCGGGACGGGGACAGACTGCGTCACGGCGCTGACCTGGGGCACGATGGTTCTCCTTCGATTGCTTCCCCTGCTTCGACGCAGCGGGTGGGCCGACGAAGTGGAACCTTACCAGCGCCTGAGAGTGTCCCTCAGTCCAGCTCGGGAACGGTGAGCTGCGCGGTCATGCCGATGGTCACCTCTTCCCCGGGCGCCACCGGAATGCCCGCGTGATCCGGGCCCAGGAGGGCGGGTTCGACGCACACGAAGCGCCGCCACTCGCCGTCACCCAGATCGCGCATGCCCGCGGCGTTTTCCGCGCCGGGATTCCAGACGATGATCGAGTCCGTGCCCCGTCCCGTCACGTCCACGGTCCGGGTGCCGTCGGTCAGGGTCGCGGTCAGGCCGGCGGGTGCGGTGATGATGGTGTCGTAGAGGCCGTCGAAGGAGATCGCGCCGTCGATGGTGCCGGTGTGGTCGGCGACGCGGTCGAGTGCCGGGGAGCCGTCGAGACCGGTCACCGTCACCTGATCGATGTCGTCGATCAGGTAGTAGGGGTGGAAGCCCAGCTGCAGCCGTCGGTCGGCGTCGGTGTCATTGCGGGCGGACAGTTCGACGAAGACGCCGTTCGTCGTCGGGTCCGCGCTGAACGACAGGTGCCAGCCGTCGTGGTCCAGCGTCGCGGCGAGACCCGTACCCGTTTCCCGGCAGTCCCACGCCATGCGCCGCGCGAACCCGTGGGCGGGTTCCTCCCCCAGAAACGTCCCGAACCACGGCGCGAGCAGCGGCACCCCGCCGCGGATCGGGGTGCCGACCCCGCAGCCGGTGGTGGAGCTGACGAAGAGCAGCTCACCGCCCGGGGTCTCCACCGACACGAGATGGGCGCCGGCGGGGTGTAGGGTCAGGCCGTTCGAGGTGATCAGATCATGTGCATCCATACCTCCCGAATGTAGTCCCCCGGGCACCGGTCCGGCCGGTAGTCTGGGTCCCTATGACGGTCACCACCACCAGCCGACGGTTCGGACACACCTTCCGCAGTCACACCCTCCCGGTCCCCTGGGATCCGGCGGACCCGGATAGGGGCACCCTCGACCTCTACGCCCGCGAGATCATCCCCGACGGCGGGGAGCGGCTTCCCGTCCTCATCTTCCTGCAGGGCGGGCCCGGAAACCCGGCGCCCCGGCCCACCGGAATCAGCGGCTGGATCGCGGAGGTCCTGAAGACCCACCGCCTCGTCCTCCTGGATCAGCGCGGCACGGGGCGCTCCGGGCGGATCGACGCGGCCTGCCCGCACATCGACGCCGCGGACCTCACCGAACGCCTCACGCTCCTGCGCGCGGACCTCATCGTCGAGGACTGCGAGCGGCTCCGCGAGTACCTCGGGGTGGAGCGGGTGGCGCTCTACGGACAGAGCTTCGGCGGCTTCTGCATCACCACGTACCTCTCCCGCCACCCCGAGCGCGTGGACACCGCGCTGCTCACCGGTGGGCTGCCGACGATCAGCCGGGGAATCGACGACGTCTACCGGGCGACCTACACGCAGCTCGCCCGCCGCCACCGGGAGTTCTACGCGCGTTTCGACGGGGTCGAGGACCGGATCCGTGAGGTCTGCCACCACCTGGACAACTCCGACGAACGGCTCCCCACCGGGGAACGCCTCAGCTCCCGCAGGCTCCGGCTCATCGGCACGGAGCTCGGCCGGGGCGCCGGATTCGACACCCTGTCCTACCTCTTCGAGCAGCCCTTCCACGAGGTGAAGGGGGAGAAGCGGCTGCGCCGGGACTTCCTCGACGATGTCGGCGCCCGCGTCAGCCTCGAGCGGCATCCGCTCTACGCCGTGATCCACGAGTCGATCTACGGCGGCACGGTCCCCGGTGCGACCGCGTGGTCCGCGCACCGCACGCGCACCGAGGTCGAGGGCTTCGCCGAGGACGCCGACCCCCGCGACCGCTCCGTGCCCTTCTACCTCACCGGCGAACACGTCTACCCCTGGCAGTTCGAGGAGGACCCGGCTCTGGTTCCGTTCCGGAAGGTCGCCGAGGATCTCGCGGCGAAGGACGACTGGTCCAGCCTCTACGACGCCGACGCGATCGCTTCGTCACCGGCCGTCGCCGCAGCGGCGATCTACGTCGACGACATCTACGTCCCGATGCAGCTGTCGCTGGAGACCGCGGAGGTCTACCGGGACCTCCGGCCCCACATCACCAACCGGTTCCAGCACGACGGCATCCACCACGACGGCGCCGGTATCCTCGGACGCCTCATCGAGCTGGTCCGTGACCACTGACAGAGGTTGTTCCGGAGCTTCCACGCGCTAGGGTGGAGGCACCCGGACACCGGGGACGATTCGGAGACGACAGACACCGTCACGGAGGACACACCACGTGAGTGACAAGGACCACCTGAACACCGGGGCATTCGACGGCACCGGCCACGGTGCCGACATCCCGGAAGAACTCGAGGGCCTGTTCGACGGCTTCCGTGTCGACGAGGAACACCTGCTCCACCTCGACCGGACTCCGCCCCAGGCCTACTCCTGACCGGGTAACACCGCGCCCGGGCCGGGATAGGAGTCCTGGGCCCCGTGCCCCGTGACCGCGTACGCGCCGACCCGCACCGCGTGCCGGGCGGCCGTCACGAGATCGTCGCCGGCGGCGAGCCGGGCCACGAACGCCCCGGCGAACGCGTCCCCCGCACCGGTCGTGTCCACCGGGGTGACCGACGGGCTCGGGATCCGCTGGCGCCGCCCGGGCGTCGCCACCAGTGCACCCTCCGCGCCGAGTGTCAGAATGACCGAGGCGAATCCCGCCTCCACGAGCGCCCGGGCGCAGGCGTCCGGACCGGCCGCGACCGCGGCATCACCGTCGAATCCCAGCTGCGTCAGTATCATTCCGGCCTCGTGCTCGTTCGCCATCAGCGGATCGGCCCGCAGCAGGGCCGCTCGGTCGACCTCCACGACGGGAGCGAGATTGACCACGACCCGTCCCGTGGCCGCCCGCACGGCGGCGAGAAAGCCGGACGCCGGTATCTCGCCCTGCAGCAGCACGATCCCCGCATCCGCCACCGTCCCCCGCCACCTGTCGACGAGATCCGCGTCCACGGCTGCGTTCGCGCCGGGAATGACCATGATCGAGTTCTCCCCGGTCTCATCCACGGTGATCACCGCGAGGCCGGTCGCGCCGGGAATCTCCTCCACGGCGGACAGATCCACACCGGAGGACCGGAGGACCGCTGTCGCCGGTGCCGCGTACGCGTCATCGCCCACGGCTCCGACGAACCGGACCTCCGTACCCTGCAGCGCGGCGGCGACCGCCTGATTCGCCCCCTTTCCCCCGGGGGAGATGCCGCCGCCCGACGCCATGACGGTCTCGCCGGGCCCCGGTCGCCGCGCGACGGTGACGGTGAGGTCTGCGTTGATCGATCCGACGACGGTGACGGAGAGTGGCTGCTCGTTCATGTGTTTCCTCGGGGCTCGGGAGCTGATCCGGATCAGGGGATTCCGGAGGGGGTTGAATCCTCAACCGTTGTGGACCATTGTGCCAGCGCGACGGCGCCTGGCCCGGGCAGGTCTCCCGGTGTCGGCCGCGGTGACCGGCCCGCCGGCCGCGTTTCCGTCAGCTCCCGGCCGGGTGGTGCAGCAGCGCGTGCAGGGCCTCGGCGTTCCCGACGGCGTCATCCACGGGATGGTGGGTGTGCGGCGTGCGGCGCAGCTTCTTCCACCGATGGGCGTCGTCGAAATCCCCGGTCTGTCCGGCGTGGAAATCCCCGATCCGGCGGGCGGAGAAACCGAAGGGGTTGTCCCGGCCGAGGCTGTCGAACAGCCACGCGATCCACATGAAGTCGAACGCCGGGTTGTCGCTGACGAGGGTCGGACGGGAGTCCGTACGGGCCGCGAGCCACCGCTCGAGCGACCGGGCTACCGGCAGCGGGTCGACGGCCGGCGCCGCCGGGTCGGGGACCGGTACCGGACCGTCGGTGGGCAGTGTTCCGACGAGAACGGCGTGGAAGGTGTCCCGGCGCCGATCGATCTCGGGGACGTCCCGGAAGTGCACCACCCCGAACTCCGTCATGACACCGGAGAAGGGGGTCGCCGAGGTGGCCTCGACATCGACGATGAAGTACCGGCTCATGCGCTCACCGACCCACGGGGACTACTTGTCCCGCCAGATCCTGAGTCCGGCGCGGATCAGCGGGATCTGCAGGGGCAGGCGGAGGTACGCGATGGCCTGCAGCCACGGTGCCTTGTTCCGGAAGTCCCACGCCATCTTCATGTTCCCGGGCCAGACCCCTGTCATCAGGACCGCGGTCGCCAGGCCCCCGAGACGCCGGGTCTTCGGGACCGCGAGCAGGAGAGCCGTGCCGAGCTCGAGGTAGCCCGAGCCGTAGGTCCAGGCCCGGCGGTCGCCGGGCAGTTGTGCGGGGACGAGCCTGTCGAATCCCTCCGGGCGGAGGAAATGCATGATTCCCGCGAAGCTGAACAGTGCGATCAGGAAACGTCTCATGGGCTCCGAGCCTACCTCCGGGACCGCTGCGCGGGGCCCGGTCGAGGCCCCGAAAGCTAGCGGACCTCGACGCGGTTCGAGATTCCGCCCAGTCCGGAGATCTCGATGGTGACGGTGTCTCCGTCCGCGAGCATCTCCCTGGGGGATCTGGCCCAGCCGACTCCCCCGGACGTCCCCGTCGCGATGACGTCGCCGGGGTGGAGATCGATGAAGGTGGTGATGAACCGCACCAGAGCCGCGGGGTCGAACACCAGCTCCCGGGTCAGGGCGTGCTGCTTCCGGACCCCGTTGACCCGGGTGACCAGCGTCGCCTCGCCGGGATCGAAGTCGTCCGTCGTGGTGAGCCACGGACCGAAGCCGGACGCGGACGCCAGGTTCTTCCCCTGCAGCCACTGGGCGGTCCGGTACTGCAGATCCCGCATGGTGAAGTCGTCGAACACCGCGTATCCGGCGATGGCGTCCTCCGCGGTCGCGGTGTCCGGGGCCCCGCCGAGTGGGACATGCCGGCCGATGACGACCGCGAGTTCACCCTCGAAGTCGAGGGCCCCGGCGTTCGCCGCCGGGACGGTGACCCGGTCGAAGGGCCCGGTCAGTGCATCGGCGAACTTGGCGAAGAGCGTCGGTACATCGGGAAGCTCATGGCCCATCTCCGTGATGTGGTCGGCGTAGTTCAGGCCGGTGCACAGGATCTTCCCGGGGCGCGGGATGACGGGGGCGATGTCCGCTCCGGTGATCTCCACCGGCTCGCCGGCCCGCCCGGACGCGAGGTCCCGCCAGTCGTCGTGCCGGAGCAGGTCGCCGACGTCGGTCACCCCGTCGACGGTGATCGGGTGAACGGAGAACACCGTGGAGGCGGCGTCGCCGGAGCGCAGCGCTCCGGTGAGGCTCGCCTCCGCGGTCCCGGGATCGGCGAGACGTCCCGGAAGGGTGTCACCGTCACTCGTGCGGAAGGTCAGCAGGTGCATGCGCTGATCGTATATCACCCGGGTCCGGGTGACGGGTGGTTCAAGGACGCGCCGGCCCCGGGGGCCACGCCCGCGCTGTCGCCGGTGACCGGATCACAACGGTGCCGGAACCTTGACCGTGTGGCTGCGGAGAACGGACGCGGCCGTGGTCGCCCAGGAGGCCGCGGCGACGAGGGCGACGATGATCAGGCACATGATGATCGCGGCGCTCCCGGAGTTCATGCCCGAGGTGACGGTGGGCACGCTGACCGCGGAGAGCACGAGCGCGGCGATCCACCACACCTTCGCCGCGGTGCCCCACAGATGGGCGCGGCGACGTAGATCCGAGCGGATCAGCCCGAGTTCGATGTCCGGGATCGCGTCGTCGTCGCGCCCGAGGATGTAGCTGTCCAGGAGGGGAAAGTCCCGCAGCGGTGGACAGTCGGAGGCGGTGAGCAGTTCGAACTCTGCCACCCGGTCACCGGGCCGCGACTTCAGCGTGGCCGTCCACGCCCGCCGCGCGGTTGTCCGTGCCCCGGCGAGACTGATGAGCGTCACGAGCGCGTGTGAGAGTCCGACCGCGAAGACCGCCACGGCGATGTATCCCGTCATCGGAGGACATCCCCGGGGCGGAGGAAGGCGTTGGCGCAGAAGAACAGGCACAGTGCGACGCTCGACAGCAGGCACCCGGTGTGGACACCGGGGCCGGAGCCGTCCGCGAGACCGTGGATGAGCAGCGCCAGGCCGATCCCCAGGGTGACGCAGCAGAGGAACGTCGCGATCACCCAGGAGGTCAACTGGCGCTGCGCCGTGGGCCGGAGGAGATGAGGCTCGGTCCCCGACGGCAGGCGCCAGAGGTTGAGGAACGTCGCCGCGGGACGGGACCTCCGGTGGTGCCCCGACGGTGCCCGCCGATGGGGTGCGGGCAGTGGCCGCTCATCTTCCGCGGGTGGTTCGGTGACTGTCCGTCGCTCCACCCGGGGCTCGGGTACCGGGGGGACGGGACGGTGCGGGACCTCGGGCGCGGACGCCCGGTGGGAGTGCACCTTCCGGCGGAACAACTCGGCGGGTTCCGCGTCCGCAGGGGCGGTGGCTGACGCCGATTCCCCGGAATGCGTCGGTGGCGGCCACGATGCGGCGACCGGGGCTCCGTGGCTGATCGCGATGAAGTCGGCGCCGGTGGGTACCCGGAAAGACTCGGTGTTCAGCCGGATGACGGGGGCGGGGGAGACGACGTCGTCATCGCTGCGGGCGTGCCGACCCCGGGGCGTCGTCATCTCGGCCGTCCTCTCTCATCGTCGTCGGGCGTCGACACCGGGCCGGTGCAGCGACCCGGACGTACTTCTTCTACAGGACACTATAAGACAGTCCCCATCGAAACGTTCACCCCGGGACGGGATCGTGTCCCGTCCCGGGGTGAACTGTGAACCGGCTGGTCAAAGCCCGTGTGTGGGGGGAGGGGTCAGGCCATTCCGGTGGCCGCGGCCATGTCCGACCTGATCCGCTCCAGGCGTGCTGCGGCGGCCGCACGGGGGATGGCGCAGTCGGGCCCCACCGGCATCACCACCTCGAGATAGCACTTGAGTTTCGGTTCGGTTCCGGAGGGTCGCACGATGACGCGGTCATCGTCCCGGGTGACCAGGAGCATGCCGTCGGTGGGAGGAAGACCCCGGTACCCGTCGAGGAGATCCGCGCATTCCACGACGGGCGAACCGGCGAGCTCCGCCGGGGGCGCCGAGCGCAGGGTCCGCATGCCCTCCGTGATGAGTGAGGTGTCCGCCACCCGGAAGGTCAGGGGTGCCGTGGCGTGCAGACCGTGCCGCCGGGCGAGGTCATCGAGCTCGTCCCGCAGGGACCGCCCGCCGGACTTCAGCCCGGCGGCCAACGAGCACATGGTCACCGCAGCCGTCACCCCGTCCTTGTCGCGGACATGCGTGGGGTCGCAGCAGTAGCCGATCGCCTCCTCGTAGCCGAAGATCATGTCCGGGGTCCGGGCGATCCACTTGAACCCGGTCAGTGTCGCCCTGTGCCGCAGGCCGTGGTGCTCCGCGATCCGGCCGAGCAGACGTCCCGAGACGATGGAGTTCGCCAGCACCGCATCCTCCCCGGGGCAACCGGTCTCCCGTCGGGAGGCGAGGAACTCGCCGAGCAGTGCGCCGATCTCATCGCCGGTGAGCTGACGCCACCCACCGGGCGCATCCGCGTCCGGGACGGCTGTGGAGCAGCGGTCGGCGTCCGGGTCGAGCGCGATGATGATGTCGGCGTCGATCTCCCGGGCCAGATCCATCGACAGGTCGAGGGCACCGGGCTCCTCCGGGTTCGGGAACGCGACGGTGGGGAAGTCCGGGTCCGGCTCGGCCTGGCCGGGGACGAGGTGCACGTCCGTGAACCCGGCCGCTTCCAGGGCCCGGGTGGCGGTGGACCCACCGACGCCGTGCATCGGGGTGAGCACCACCCGGAGATCCGAGCGGGCCCGACCCGTCGCCGGGAACGCCCGACCGATCTCCTCGGCACGGGCAAGGTAGGCGTCCAGGACATCGACGTGCTCGGCCTTCTCCCAGGCGAGCGCGATCTCGTCGGCGGGAGGCGCCGCGGCGATGGCCCCGGCGATCTCGGCGTCCGCGGGGCTGATCAGCTGGACACCCTCCGCGGGACCCCGGGCGACCCGACCACCCAGGTAGACCTTGTAGCCGTTGTCGTCGGGTGGGTTGTGGGACGCGGTGACCATGATTCCCGCGTCCGCGCCCAGATGGCGGACCGCGAACGCGGTGACCGGGGTGGGCAGCTGTGCGGGCAGGACCAGCGCCCGGCCGCCGGCCGCGGCGACCACACCGGCGGCGGCCTTCCGGAAGTCGGCGGAACCGTGGCGGGCGTCGCAGCCGATCACCACGGTGGGGGTGTCGTCGACCTGATCGTTCAGCCACGACATCAGTCCGTGGGTGGCGCGGGTGACCACGGCACGGTTCATCCGGGTCTCACCGGCGCCGACCCGGCCCCGCAGACCGGCGGTGCCGAACATCAGGGGTCCGGCGAAGCGGGACTCCAGCTCCGTCACGGCTGCGCGGTCCGCCGCGGAGTTCGCCGCCGAGTCGATGAGTTGGTTGAGTTCCTCCCGCGTCGCTGGATCGGGGTCGTGGGACGCCCAGTCGCGGGCACGGTCGATGATGGTCATGCAGATCACGCCTTTCTGGCGGAATGAGGGTGTTTCGTGTCAGTCGTCGAGTCCGTCGAGGACGGCGGCGGAGGAGGACAGCCCGAGTCGGGTGGCTCCGGCATCGACCATCGCCACGGCATCCCCGGCACTGCGGATGCCGCCGGAGGCCTTGACCCCGAGTCGGCCGCCGACGGTGTCGGCCATGAGCTTCACCGCGTGCACGCTGGCGCCGCCCGCCGGGTGGAATCCGGTGGAGGTCTTGACGAAGTCGGCACCGGCGGCCTCGGCGGCGCGGCAGGCCGCGACGATCTCGTCGTCGTCCAGTGCGGCGGACTCGATGATGACCTTCAGGACGACCGGTGCGGGGCAGGCCTCGCGGACGGCGCGGATCTCCGCCTCGAGCTCGTCGAAGCGCTTCTCCTTCGCCAGGGCGATGTTGATGACCATGTCGACCTCCCCGGCGCCGTCACTGACGGCGCGGGCGGCCTCGGCGGCCTTGATCCCGGGCTTGACCGCGCCGGAGGGGAACCCGACGACCGTGGCGACGTGCAGCCCTTCGGGTACCTCGACGGGTAGCTGTGACGGGGAGACGCAGACGGAGTAGCAGTTCAGCTCCGCGGCCTCGGTGACGAGATCCGCCACCTGGTCCGCGGTGGCCTCCGGCTTGAGCAGGGTGTGGTCGATGATGCGGGCGATGTCTGTGCGAGTGTGTGCGGTCATGTCTTCTCAGGTCTCCTTGGAAGGTCAGTTGATGCGGTCGAGGATGGCGGATTCGCGAGCCGGGACGTCGCTGCCCGCCGGTGCGAGACTGTATCCCCCGTTGAGGGACTCGATGGCCCGCTCGAAGCGCTCGGGGGTGTCGGTGTGCAGTGTGAACAGTTTCTGGCCGGCGGTGACCGCGTCCCCGGGTGCGGCGTGGATCTCGACGCCGGCCCCCGCCTGGACGCTGTCCTCCTTGCGGGCGCGCCCGGCGCCGAGACGCCAGCTGGCGACGCCGACGGGGAGCGCGTCGAGACGCTCCAGGACGCCGTCCCGGTCTGCCGTGACCACGTGGGTGTGGGCGGCCGTGGGCAGCTCGGCGTCCGGGTCACCGCCCTGGGCGCGGATCATCCTCCGCCAGGTGTCCATGGCCCGTCCGTCGGCGAGCGCCGCCTCGACGTCGGCGTCCCGGACCCCGGCGGCGTCGAGCATCTCCCGGGCGAGCTCCACGGTGAGCTCGACGACGTCAGCCGGTCCGCCACCGGCGAGTACCTCGAGGGATTCGCGCACCTCGAGGGCATTGCCCACGGTGCGGCCCAGGGGAGTGGACATGTCGGTGAGCAGGGCGCGGGTGTCGACGTCCGCGGCCCGGCCCAGGTCGACCATCGTCCGGGCGAGTTCGCGGGCGGTGTCCAGGTCCTTCATGAACGCGCCGTCGCCGACCTTGACGTCGAGGACCAGCGCCGAGGTCCCCTCCGCGATCTTCTTGCTCATGATGGAGCTGGCGATCAGCGGGATCGAGTCGACGGTGCCGGTGATGTCACGCAGGGCGTAGAGCTTGCGGTCGGCCGGGGCCAGCCCGGTTCCGGCGGCGCAGACGATGCACCCCGGATCGCGGAGGATCTCCATCATGCGTTCCGTGGAGATGTCCGCCTGCCATCCGGGGATCGACTCGAGCTTGTCGAGGGTGCCGCCGGTGTGGCCGAGCCCACGGCCCGACAGCTGCGGGACGGCGACGCCGAAGGAGGCGACGAGGGGCGCGAGCGGGAGCGTGATCTTGTCGCCCACGCCGCCCGTGGAGTGCTTGTCCGTCGTGGGCTTGCCCAGTCCGGAGAAGTCGAGGCGTTCGCCGGAGTCGATCATGGCCCGGGTCCACCGGCTGGTCTCCCCGGGGGACATCCCGTTGAGGAAGATCGCCATCGCGAGGGCGGCCATCTGCTCGTCCCCGGCGCCTCCGTTGGTGTACGCGTCGATGATCCAGTCGATCTCGGCTCCGCTGAGTTCACCTCCGTCCCGCTTGGTCCGGATGATGTCCACGGTGTCGAATGTCGTTGCCATGTCCTGCTCCTCCTACTGGCTGCGGATGCCGGGTACGGTGTGACCGGGATTAAATCCGCGAAACCCTTGTGTGGTGGTCCACAACCCGATTATCATAATGCGGTGAACAAATGTCAATAAAAAAGTTGCCAATTGTTCATGTGATCTCCGTTTCCGCCCCGAAGGACCCGACATGGCAGTCTCCGACGCAGAACTTCTCGACCATGCCCGCGCCGCGGCGCACAGCGCCTACGCCCCCTACTCGGACTTTCCGGTGGGCGCCGCGCTACTCCTCGAGGACGGTCGGATCGTCACCGGCTGCAACGTGGAGAACGCTTCCTACGGTCTGACGATCTGCGCCGAACGGACCGCCGCGGGCCGGATGATCGCCGAGCGTGAGGAAGCCCGGACAGCCGGGGAACGCCCGCGCATCATCGCCGCCGCGGTCGTCGGACTGAAGGCGGCCCCCTGTCATCCCTGCGGTGCGTGCCGGCAGGTGCTCGGGGAATTCAGCTGCGACCGGGTGATCGTCGAGGGGTCCTCCGGGGACCCGGTCAGCATCTCCTTCACCGACCTCCTGCCGCACGCCTTCGGGCCGGACGCCCTCTAGAGCCTCCCCGCACGACTCTCACCACCAATCGAACCGACCGATAGGAGCCCCCATGGACCGCTTCCAGGGACTGCTGGGCATAGCCGTCATCTTCGGCCTCGCCATACTCTTCTCCCGACACCGCTCCGCCATCAAGTGGCGCACTCTGGGGGTCGGCCTGCTCCTCCAGATCTCCTTCGCCCTCCTCGTCCTCAAGTGGGACGTCGGCTTCAACGCCCTGAAATCCGTCGCCCACGGACTCGAGAAACTCACCGATTTCACCAACGTGGGCACCCAGTTCGTGTTCGGTGGCCTGTTCGGCGGAGACAACGGTTTCGTCTTCGCGCTGAACGTCCTCCCCGTCATCATCGTTCTGGGCGCGATCATCGGCGCCCTCTACTACCTCCGGGTGATCCAGTACTTCGTCGACATCCTGGGCGGCGCGCTCAAGTGGCTGCTCGGCACCTCCAAGGTGGAGAGCGTCTTCGCCTCCACCGTGATCTTCCTCGGCCAGTCCGAGGCCCCGCTCGTGGTCGCGCCCTACCTCCCGAAACTGACCCGCAGTGAGCTCTTCGCCTGCATGACCGGTGGCTTCGCCTCGGTCGCCGGGTCCACCCTCATCGGATACTCGCTCCTCGGCGCGCCACTCGAGTACCTGCTGGCGGCCTCCCTGATGAACGCGCCGGGCTCCCTGATCGTCGCCAAGGCATTCATGCCCGAGACCGAGGAATCCGACCTCGACGCCAGCATCCGGGACGTCCGCGACACCGAGTCCAAGAACATCATCGACGCCATCGGTTCCGGGGCGATGGCGGGCGGCAAGATCGCTGTCGCCGTCGGCTGCCTGCTCATCGCCTTCATCGCCCTGATCACCATGCTCTCCGCGATGCTCGGCGGGATCGGCGGCTGGTTCGGCCAGGACAACTGGTCACTGGAGGCGGTGTTCGGCGTGCTCTTCGCGCCCGTCGCCTGGCTGATCGGCGTCCCCTGGTCGGAGGCCCTCGACGTGGGCAACTTCATCGGGCAGAAGACCGTGATCAACGAGTTCGTCGGATTCTCATCCTTCGGTCCGCAGATCGACTCTTTCTCCCCGAAGACCGTGATGATCACGACCTTCGCCCTCGCGGGCTTCGCGAACTTCAGCTCCATCGCCATCCAGATCGGCGCGATCGGCGGTCTCGTCCCCGAGCGCCGCGGCGAGGTCGCGAAGCTCGGCCCCTGGGCGCTGCTCGGTGGATTCACCGTGAACATGCTCAACGCCGCCATCGTCGGTGTTGTCGCGCTCTGACCGGAGCACGGGAGAAGGACCGGGGCCGAGAGATCGACTTCTCCGCCCCGGTCCTTCTCATTCATCCACTACCAGGGAAGGGAAAGCCCCGGAATGGTCAGTGGATGGGTCCTGAAGAAGTGCATTATGCCCGCGACGAACGCGACCAGCGCTCCGGCGCCGAGGATTGCGGTGCCGGACCCGCCACTGCTCCCGAAGGGATTCGGTGCGGGGTTGCCGGGCTCCGGTTCCTCGCCGTCATGTCCGTGATCGTGGTGGAAGACCTCGAAAGGGGCGTCGGCGTGGGCGTGGCTCTCATCCGGGTAGAACACCACGACGGGAATGTTGACAGTCGTGTTCGCGTCCGATTCCGGTGCAGTGAACGTGACCACGCCCGTCGCGGCGTCGATCTCGGCGTTCCGGGCCTTCCTGCTGAGCTTGAACCTCGCACCCTCGGGGGCGGGCAGGGTCTCGACCGCCTCTGTCGTGGTGTCGTCGAACGTCGGAGCCTCGGACACGGCCTTCTCGCCGGCGTGGGAGTGGGTCGTGGTGTAGTTGACGGTGTACTTTTTCGCGGTGCCGCCGTGGGGGTCGGCCACCACGAAGTACACCGCACCTTCATCGGTCGACGTGTCGGAGTAGGTCACCGTGACCGGCACGGAGATGACCTTGCCCGCGTCATCGTGGGTCGCGGTGTAGGTGACCGCACCGGTGGTGGCGTCGATTCTGGCACTCTGCGGGGCACCCTCCCCGAGCGTGAAGGTCGTGTTCTCCGGTGCTGGGGCATCGTCCAGCTGATCGGTGGTGGTGTCGTCGAACGTCGGCGCCGTGCTGGTGGTGTCCGCGCCGACCGTCGCCCGTGCCTCGCCGAAGAGCGGGTCATAGCGGTTGGTCAGTGCGTCGTCCGCGCCTTCCTCGGCGACGGCGACCGAGGTGGTGATCGGCGAGAGGAGGGTGAGTGCGAGGCCCGCTGCGCACAGTGAGCGGCGGCGACTGTCGGGGAAGGTGTTCACAGCGAAATACTTCCGTTCTTCTCGGTGGATGGGGAACGGAGTTGAGCCTACTAATGAAATACGTTTCCAACAAGGCTTTCGGGGAAGATTCCCGAATACTGTCAGACGGTGTCGTCGGACCCGGCCGGGCCCGCAGCATCCAGCACCCGCAGGGCGGTCGGCCGGTCGATGATCAGGTGGGTCGCGAGGCCCATATCCAGCGCGGTCGATATTGCGGTGGTCTTGGCCGCGCCACCGGCGATGAGCAGCCTGATCGGCCGGGACGCGAGCTCATCCAGCGTGATGCCCACCGTCCGGTCGTCGATGCTCGGCAGCGCGATCTCGCCGTCCGCGGTGAAGAACCGGGAGCAGGCGTCGCCCGCCGCGCGGTCGAGCAGCTGGTCCACCTCATCCTCCGAGAGGTACCCGAGATTCAGCAGGAGGGAGCCCCGGTGCACGTCGCCGACCGTGAACGTGACCAGATCGGTGTCCCGGCCGGCGGCGAGGATCCGGGAGATGTGCCGGTCCTGCTCCACGATGCGCTTCGTCTCCTCGGAATCGAAGATCACCGGCAGCGGCAGCGTCCGTGCCGTGGCGTTGAATGCGAGGCAGAAGGAGTTGATCGTCTCGAGGTCGAAGGTGGACCGCTCGGAGTGCGAGGTACCGCCCTTCAGCTGCACGATCTCGACCCCGCGTCGGTCCGTGTGCTCCAACTGCGCCGCGACGGAGTACATGGTGTCGCCCCAGGACACGCCGACCTTCATGTCGTCGGTGACGAGCTCCTGCAGCGCCGCTGCGCCGAGCTTGCCCAGCTCGCGGAGCAGATCGGCGTCGGTGTCCCGGGGCAGATGCGCCAGGCGGACATCGGCGAGCCCGAAGCGGGAGACGAGCTGCTTCGCCAGCGCGGAGTCGACCTCGCGGGGGTCGTGGATCTCGATGGTGACGAAACCGCGCTGCTTCCCCAGCTGAATGAGCTTCGCCACGGTGGGGCGTGACACCCCGAGTTCCGCGGCGACCTCGGCCTGGGACATGCCGCGCTCGAAGTACAGCTTCACCGCGGTCAGTGCCTGTTCGTCGCGTGCGTCCACGGGAGGCTCCTCGGGGTCAGGTCGGTATGCAGGGATCATGCTGCCTGTTCATCGTAACCGTCGGGTTTCCCCGTTCCGTACCCAGGTGGAGGCCAGCCTGACGGCGGTACCGCAGTCGACCGGCGGATGCGATCAGTGCCGGGCGGTCAGTTCCCGCAGCGCGTCGGCGAACGCCCGGATCTGCTCCGGGGTGTGCTCCGCGGAGACGGTGACCCTGAGGATCGCCGCACCGCGGGCGACGGTCGGCCACCGGATCGGGGGAACGAAGAAGCCGCGCTCCATCAGCTCCCGGGACATCTCCACGGCCCGACCCTCGTCACCGACCGGAACCGGGATGATCGGGCTCACCTGCCTTCGAACATCCAGCCGTCCGGCGCATTCACGGACGTTGGCGTGGAGCCGGGCCACGAGGTCAGATGTCCCGTCCAGCACATCGACCGCCGCGCGAACCCCGGCGACGGTGGCCGCGGAGGGGGCCGTGGAGTAGACGAAGCCGCGGGCCTGATTGCGCAGCAGCGTGCCCACCGTCGACGAGCACACCACGAAACCGCCCTCGCCCCCCAGGGCCTTGCTCGCGGTACCGACGAGGAGATCCGGGCGCGCCCCGTGGTGCTCGACACTGCCGCGTCCCGTCGCCCCCAGGGTGCCCACGCCGTGGGCGTCGTCGATCATCGTCCAGGCTCCGTGCCGTTCCGCGACCGCGACGAGACCCGGCAGATCCGCCAGATCCCCATCCATCGAGAACACCCCGTCGCTGACCACGAGGGAATACGGGGTCGCGCACTCACCGAGCAGGCGGTCCAGGGCGACGAGGTCTCCGTGCGGGAAAACCCGCACCATCGCCCGGGCCAACCGGCACCCGTCGATGATGCTCGCGTGATTCAGAGAATCGGAGTACACCGTCACGTCAGGCCCCGCGATCGTCTGCAGCACCGCCAGGTTCGCCTGGTAGCCCGTGGCGAGGAACACCGCGTCGTCGTGCCCGCCGCCGCCGAAGAAGTCCGCCAGGCGACGCTCGAGTCCCGAGTGCAGGTCAGTGGTGCCCGTGGTGAGTCGCGAACCACCGGATCCCGCACCGTAGGTCCCGAGCGCGGCACGGGCGGCCGCGGTCACCCCGGGGTGTGTGGCCAGCCCCAGGTAGTTGGACGAGGCGAACAGGATCAGGTCCCGGTCGTCGATGCGCGCGAGAGGTTCCTGCGGCCCCGTGAACTCCCGGAGGGTCCGGGACAGCCCCGCACCGGTCCAGGCGGCGTTCCGGTCCGCGGCGAGATCGTCGAGCGAGCTCACCTAGAAGCCCTCCACCAGCACGACCCGGTTCTCCAGCCAGTCGATGCACTCCGCGACCTCTGACGTCGGACCGTCGTACAGGAACACCCTGGTGCCCACCGGTGAGCCCGGCTCCTTCATCGCGGTGATCCGCGTATACGTGCCCCGGCAGGCGAGATAGCCGGTGGTGTAGTCCGGGTCGTCCGAGATGCAGACCTCGGCGATGATGTGCGGATGCGCCGTGACCTTGGTCGCCAGGGCGATCGCCTCCCGGTAGTGCAGCTTCTCCGCGGCACCGGTGTCCGCGGACGCGTGATCGAGGTTGCTCACCCGTACCCCGCGTGCGGGGTCGGGCTCAAGACGCACGCCCGTGCCGGCGTCGACGAGCATCGCCCCGCGTAACCCGGTGACCGTCGTCAGCAGCTCCCACACGGATTCCGGTCGGTCGACGCCCAGGCGTCGCAGCTCGGCGACCACGAAGTCGCGGGCCCGGGCCGGTGACTCGGCCGGGAACTCGCGGGTCTCCAGAACCGGGAGATGCTCCACCTCATCCCCATCGACCGCCCGTACGGTCACGGTGATCTCGTCGGGTGTCCCCTTCGGATGCGTCAACGCCCGGTGGGTGAGTGAATCGACACAGGTGGGCACCGACTCCGACCGGACGAGGCGTTCGGCGCCGGAGATGTGCTGCCCGTCGGAACTCGCGCGCATCTTCACGGAATACGTGGTCATGGCGTTATTGTACGGTGTTCATGCGTACGTCTGTGCGGATCGTCCCGTTCCGGTGTCCGTGACCGCGGATAGGCTGGCCCCATTGCCAGAACCGTCCACTGCGTTAGGTGCTGAACCATGATCCGTCCCAGCTTCGCCGTCATCGATTTCGAGACCACCGGTTTCCTCCCCTCGGACCGGGTGCTGGAGATCGGACTCGCGCTCACCGACGCCCACGGGCGCCTGCAGCGCACCTGGCAGACCCTCGTCCAGCCGAACCGGCATTTCGACAACACCGCCATCCACGGGATACGGCCCGCCGACGTCGCGGATGCACCCTGTTTCGCCGAGGTCGCCGCGGAGTTCGCGGCACTCATCGACGGCCGTGTCATCGTCGCCCACAACGCCGCCTTCGACACGAAGTTCCTGGTCCGGGAATTCGCTACCTGCGGCGTTGATCTCGACGACCCGAGGGACTGGTCCGTGTGCACGATGCGCACCGCGAAGTCCGTGCTGCCCGGTGCGCCGCAGAAACTCTCCGAGTGTCTCTCGACCATCGGTGCCGTCAACTGCAATCCCCACGCGGCACTCGCCGACGCCGTGGCCACCGCGGAACTCCTCGGGGATCTCCTCCGGAGGACCGACGTGGTCCGCAGCAGGACCCCGTTGTCCCTCACACCGGAGAACCACAGGACGCTCGCCGGCGTGCCCTCCCTGCCGCCCGTGGAACGCGGACACCGCAGCCTGAGTGCCGTCGACGGGCAGTGGCTCGACGCCCTCGCAGCCGGGCTGCCCGACACCGGCGACCGGGACGTCGACGACTACCTCAGGCTCCTGCGCGCGGCCATGGCGGACGGGAAACTGTGCACCTCCGAGATCCGGCAGCTGATCTGCCGCGCCGGGGAACTCGGCATCGACAGGGAGGAGGCGGGCGAGATCCACGGTCGCTTCGTCCGGCAGCTCGCTGTGGAGGCGTGGGCGGACGGCGTGGTCACCGACGCGGAACGCGAGGCCGTCACCACGGCGGCCCGTCAACTGGGCGTGGACGGCGCACTCGTCGAGGCCCTGTTGGCGAGACCGGTCGAGGGGGAGGGCTTCGAGCGCCTGCGGTTGAGCCCCGGGGACCGGGTCACCTTCACCGGGGAACTGGCGCTGCCCCGGGAGGACTGGGAGCAGCGCGCTCGTGCCGCCGGGCTCGATGTCGGCGGCGTCTGCCGTCGCAGTGTCCTGCTCGTCGCCGCGGATCCGGACACAGCGAGCCGGAAGGCCAGGCGGGCCCGGGAACTCGATGTCCCGATCGTGGAGGAGGCCACCTTCGCCCGGCTGCTCCGGGAGATGAACGAGGGACGGCCGGGCGAACGGGAACCGGAGACGGAGAAAGAGTCCGATGACGGTGCTCCGGAGGCACCCGCCGCTGACGTCGAAGATCCTCGCGACCTCACCCGACGGATCTTCCCCTGGCTGGACCAGGTTCTCGGCGGTGAGGGAGAACAGCGGGCCGTGGAACCCGACCAGATCACCGTCGCCTGGATGGACTGGGGCGGAACGCTGCCGCTCCACCAGCTGTCCCCGATGCTGAGTCCCCGGACCGTACCCGGGCAGGTGGCCGTCAAACCCGCGAACCTCGCCCGGCATCTCGCCCGGTACGCCGAACCGCTGGGGGAATCCCTGGCTAACCTGTCGTATGTGCGCGGAGTCGGGGCACGCTCCCTCCACCGGCTCGTCTACTCCCTCGTGCTCGCGGTCATCGACGACGCGGAGGAGGGGAAGACCTGCCCCGACCCCGCACCGGAACCCGACGAGAGCAGCCTCTACGACGCCGAGGACCCCGTCTACCTCGACGGGGACACCGCGCGCGAACCGGCGTCGACGGAACTGCAGCTGGTCGTCCGCTGGGCGGCACTGGCGGGGATGCTCCCGGAGCTCCCCGACACCGCCCCGGATCACATCCGTGCCGCTGCAGAGGAGCTGTCCGGACACCCGGAACTCGCAGCACCGGAAGTGACCGCGGTCCGGGCCGCGCTCGGCGCTGTCGAAGAAGCGCTGGCGGTTGACGAACGCCTGCCCCAGGTGTTCGCGCGTCGCGTGGTCGGTGGAGAGACCCTCGATGCGCTCGGCGAGAGCTTCGGGGTTACCCGCGAGCGTGTCCGACAGATCCAGCACCGGGTCACTTCGCTCATCGAGCAACCACCCGCCGACATGCTCACCGCAGTCACCGCGCTCGCCCACCGCTTCCTCCCCGCGACTCCACTCGCCGAGGTGGAGAACGAGGTACCCACCCTCGCGCAGCCCTGCCCCGTGACGGGAGGCCCGGCGATCCAGACCATCGCAGCCTTCGCCACCACCTGGGAACTATCGTCGGGGTGGATCGTGCGGCAGGGACTCGTTGAAGCGATCCGGCAGGCGGTGGTGGACACCGCCGACGAATACGGGGTGAGCACCGTCGCCGCGATCGCCCGGGAGACGGGCGTCGACGAGGCAACACTCACGGCATTCGCCGCAGACGCCAATCTGAACATCGGCATACCGGTCCGGGGGAAACTCTGCACCCGCTGCAGCAACTACGGCGACCGTGCCGTCGCACTGCTCGCCATCGCCGGGCAACCGCTCACCGCCGACACGGTCTTCGAGGCCTTCGGTACCGGGAACATCCGCTCCATGTCCAACGCACTATCCGCCGACCCCCGGATCGTGCGGGTCGGCAGGGACACCTGGGCGCTCACGGAATGGGGAATGGAGGAATTCCAGAGCCTCGCCCACTGGATAGCCGCACGCGTCGACGCAGACGGTAGCGCACCGCTGACGGAACTCATCGAGGGTGCCCAAGCCCTGGGTCTCGCGGAGACCTCGGTACGGACATACTGCACTAACGGTGAGTTCATCACCGTCGATGGAGTGGTGACGCGGAACGACGGCCCGGTCGAGAACACCGCCGATCCCGACGACGTCAGAGGCCTCTACCACCGGGGAACGGACCGGGAGCTGCTCGTGACAGTCACCGGTGATCATGTCCGAGGTTCGGGCAGTGGCGTCCCCCGAGGTGTTGCGGCGATGAAGGACGTGCCCTTCCTCGGCAAGGTCGCGATGCCGACACGCCTGGGCCGGGACCAGTTCATCGCGTGGAACCGTACGGGCGCGACGATAACCAGCATCCGGGATTTTCTCCTTGACCTGGACCTCATGGAAGGGCAGCGGATCTGGCTCGTATTCGCCGACGACGGCGGCTTCGACATCCGCCGCGCCACCGCGGTCCGGGAGGACCTGGACGGATGGGCCGGGCTGCTCAACAAACTTGGTCTCGACGAACGGGTCCCCGGAGACCTCGGCGAGGTTTCCGGAGGGGAGGCGCTGGCGATCATCAACACAGCGCTCGGGCTTTCCCCGGATGCCCCGCTACGTCGCACCGTGGCGATGTTCAACCACAGGCGGGAGGAGGACATCGCGGACGCGATCAGGGACCTCATCGCACGCGAGTGACAGAACTGGTGCCGGGTTAGGGGAGGCGGTGGGCACGGCGTATCCCGGAGAATGAGAAAAGGCGTCACTTCGTGGGCCTCAACTGGGGGAATGGCCCACGCATCGTGAGCGACGCTTCACTTAATTCTCAAGGTGCCGCCGTGGTCAAAGAACAACGGCACAGCATTGGCCAGGTCCGGTACTCGCATCTCCGGAAAGCATCACCAGGCAGTTGAACAGCATCTGCTGCAACACCCGGTACCTCACCGCCCGAACAGCCTCGGCACAGCCGCTAGCAGTTCCCGCGTGTAGTCGGCCTCCGGGGCACTCCAGATCTTCTCGACCGACCCCGCCTCGACGACGTCCCCGTGGTTGAGAACCAGGACGTCGGAGCACATCTGGCGGACGACGGAGAGGTCGTGGGAGACGAAGAACAGGGCCAGTCCGTAGTCGGCGACGAGGTTGCCCAGCAGGTTGAGTACCTGGGCGCGGACGGAGACGTCCAGGGCGCTGACCGCCTCATCGGCGAACAGGACATCCGGTTTCACGGACAGGGCGCGGGCGATGGAGATGCGTTGGCGTTGTCCGCCGGAGAACTCGTGCGGGAACCGGTCGACGGCGTCTTCGCCGATGCCGACCTCGCCGAGTACCTCGGCGACCCTGTTCCGCCGCTGCTCGCCGGAGACCCTGAGGCCGAGGAGCGGTTCCTCGACGATCGCGCCGATGCGCATGCGCGGATCGAGTGAACCCATGGGGTCCTGGAACACCACCTGTGCGCGTTCGGCATGGTTGACGGTCCCGGTGGTGGGGGAGTCCAGGCCCGCGAGAATCCGGAGGAGGGTGGACTTCCCGGAGCCGGAACCGCCGACGATCCCGAGGCGTTGTCCCCGCCGAAGTGCCAGGGTCACATCCCTGAGCGCCTCCGTACGGTGCCGGGGGCCGAGGAATCCGCGTCGTTTGCCGAGGTACGTCCGGGACACCCCGGTCGCCGACAGAACGACTTCACCGATGGAGGGCACGCCGGGCACCTTGTGGACGTGGCCGGGCCGGTAGTCACCGGTGGCGGCCGTTTCGACGGTGTAGAGGTGACCGTCCGGGTCGCGGGCGTCGAGGTCACTGGCCGCGAGCAGTCCCCTCGTGTAGTCGTGTTTCGGGTCGGTGAGGATCTGCTCCGTGGTGCCGCTCTCGACGAGGTTGCCGTCGCGCATGACCAGGATCCGCTCGCACACCCCGGACACCAGTGCCAGGTCGTGGGTGATGAACAGCAGGCCGGTGCCGCGTCGCTCGACGAGTTCGAGGATCAGCTCGACGATCTGCCGTTGGACGGTGACGTCGAGGGCGGTGGTCGGTTCGTCGCAGATCAGCAGGTCCGGATCGTTCGCGAGGGCCATCGCGATGAGGATGCGTTGGCGTTGCCCGCCGGAGAGCTGGTGCGGGTAGGCGCCGTAGATGCGTTCGGGGTCGGTGATGCGGACGTCGGCGAGCAGCTCGAGCGTCCTGTCGCGGGCGGCGTCGTCGGAGTCGACGGTGCCGTGGTGGGTCATCACCTCGGCGACCTGCGCGCCGACGGTCATCAGTGGGTTCAGGGCGGTCATGGGTTCCTGGAACACGATGGACACCCGTCTGCCGCGGAGTGCGCGCATCCGGCGGTCCGGGTAGTCGATGAGGTTCCCGGGTTCCCCGTCGAGCGCCATCTCACCGTGGGCGGAGAGTTTGTCGGGCAGCAGCCCCATCAACGAGAGCGCGGTGAGTGATTTCCCGGAGCCCGATTCGCCGATGAGCCCGACGCGTTCGCCGGAGTCGATCATGAAGGAGACCTGTCCGATGAGGGTCTCCCCGCGTCGCGTGTCGACGCCGAGATCGGTGACGGTGAGCAGGGTCATGGGCGTTTCCTCGTCTTCGGGTCGAACACGTCGCGGAGACCGTCGCCGAGCAGATTGAACCCGAGGACGGTACCGGCGATGGCGAGACCGGGCCAGAACGCGAGCATCGGGGCGGACCCCAGTGAGGCCTGCGCGGACTGGAGCATCCGGCCCCAGGACGGGTCGGGCGGCGGGGTGCCGAGACCCAGGAAGGACAGTGCGGCCTCGGCGAGGATCGCCAGGGCGAAGGACACCGAGGCCTGGACGATGAGCATTCCGGTGATGTTGGGCAGGACGTGCCGCCAGGCGATCGCGGGGCCGGAGCGTCCGGCCGTTCGGGCCGCGGCGATGAAGTCGCGGGACATCACCTGCAGCGTTCCGGCGCGGGTGACGCGGGCGAAGCCGGGGACGGTGGCGATGCCGATGGCGATCATCGCCGAGACCGTCGAGGCGCCGTAGATCGCGCCGGCGACGATGGCGAGCAGCAGCGCCGGGAAGGCGAGGAGGAGATCCGCCCCGCGGAGCACGAGCGTCTCCGCCCAGCCGCGGCGCATGCCCGCCAGGATCCCGAGCGGCGTGCCCACGAGGACGCCGATGCCGACGGCGACGAGCCCGACGAGCAGCGTGATGCGGGAGCCGGCCATGATCCGGGAGAACACGTCCCGCCCGTAGCGGTCGGTGCCCATCAGGTGTCGCAGCGAGGGGCCCTCGAGGCGGTCGGCCGGAATCGCGTGGATCGGGTCGTAGGGTGTCCAGATCAGGGAGATGAGTCCGGCCATCACGACGAGCGTGACGATGACGAGGCCTATGGTCCCGGCGGTCGGGAGCCTGCGCAGGGTGCGGGTGAGTCGATTCACGTCGGTCACCGTCCTGTCCGTGGGTCGAGGGCGAGTGCGATGAGGTCCACCACCATGTTCACCGCGAGCGTGACCAGGACCAGCACCATGACGATGGTCTGCACCGTCGTCAGGTCGCGGGTGCTCACCGCGTCGAGGAGCATGGAGCCGAGTCCCGGGAGAACGAAGACCTGCTCGATGACGACCGCGCCGATCACGAGTGACGCCAGCTGCACGCCGGTGACGGTGATGACGGGGAGGGCGGCGTTGCGCAGCCCGTGGCGCAGGAGCGCCTGCCAGGTGGACAGTCCCTTGGCACGGGCGGTGCGGATGAAGTCCTCGGAGAGGATCTCCAGGACCGCGGAGCGGACGTAGCGCGTCATGATCGCCCCCTGCACCGCGGCGAGCGCGCAGACGGGCATGACGAGCCGCTGGAGGAAAGCACCCACGCCCTGGTCCGGCGGCACCCAGCCGTTCGCCGGTGCCCACCCGAGGCGCACCGCGAACACGCTGACCAGCAGGATTCCGGCGAGGAAGCTGGGGATCGCGATGCCGACCTGGCTCAGTGCGGTGATCGCGATGCCGTCGGCCCGCCGGTGCCGCATCGCCACCCAGGTACCGACCGGGATCGCGGCGGCGAGCGCCAGCGCCATGGCGGACCCGACGAGGATGAGGCTGACCTGCAGCCGGTCGACCACCAGCGGGGAGATGTCCTGCCCGCTGGTCAGGGAGAGCCCGAAATCGCCGCGCAGCATCCCTCCGATCCAGGAGAGATATTGGGCGACCAGCGGCTGGTCCAGGCCGAGCGCCTCCCGCTTCGCGGTGATGAGCTCCGGGGTGGCGCTCACACCGAGGGCGACGGCGGCCGGGTCACCGGGAATGACGCGCATCAGCGCGAAGACCGCGACGGAGGCGACGAAGATCGTCGCCAGGTAGCGCAGGATGTGTCTGCCCAGGGTGATGAGCATCAGTCGCGCTCCTCTTCCACGCTGATCGTCGCGAGCTCCAGGGCGTCGTCGACGGCGTCGGCGTTGACACCTGTCACACCGGGCGCGGTGATGACGATGTTCGGGTAGTTGAACAGGGTGTCCGCGGCGGCCTGATCCATGATGGTGTCCACCGCGGCGCGCATTCCCGACACGTACTCCTCCGGGCTGCCGGCATCGGCCCGGGCGATGTCCTCGCGCACCGCCGGGGAATCGAACCCGAGGTAGTAGTCGGGGTCGCCGAACAGCGCCGGAACGTCGCGGGCCTCGATGTGCAGGATGATCGACATGTCGTAGTCGTGCTGCCTGAACACCTTCTGCAGCCACACGGCCGGGAATTCGGTGGCCTCGATCCGGGCGTCGAACCCGATGTCGCGGAGCTGGGAGACGATGATCTCGGACACCGCGGTGGCGTAGGGCCGTGACGGGACGGAGATGACGACGCGGTTGTTCGTTCCGTCGATCCCGGCCTCGGCGAGGAGCTGCCGCGCCTTCTCCGGGTCGTGGGGATATCTGTCGGACTTCTCGTACCAGGGGTCGGTCGGCGGCACAGGGGCCCCGCCGGTGTCGGTGCCGAAGCCGTCCCACGCGGTGTCGATGACGGCCTGGCGGTCGATGGCGTACATGACGGCGCGGCGGACGCGGATGTCGTCGAACGGGGCGCGCCGGTTGTTCATCGACAGCAGCACCTCGCCGTTGGTGGTGCCGACCTCGACGTTGTAGTGACCGTGCGCGGTGATCGTGTCGAGGAGTTCCGGGGACTGCATGGAGTAGACGGCGTCGACATCACCCGAGCGGAGCGCATTCGTCGCACCCACCGCGTCGGCGAAGTAGCGGATCGCCGCGGCGTCGTTCCTCGGTGCCTCCCCCCAGTAGTCGTCTCGGGCCGCGAAGGTGATCGACTGGCCGAGCGCGAAGTCGGTGACGGTGTACGGACCCGTGCCGACGGGGTCGGTTGCCAGTGCATCGACGCCGTCGGGGGTCATCATCGCCCCGACGAAGGTGCCCATGGCGAACAGCCACTGGTTCGACGGCGCGTTGAGCGTCACCTCGAGGGTGTGCGTGTCGACGACGCGGGTGTCCGCGACCGGGGACATCAGCTTCTTCAGCCCGTTGGTCCACGCGTCGGAGAGCACCCGGTCGATGGAGAACTTCGCGGTCTCGGCGGTGAAGGGTGACCCGTTGGCGAAGGTGACCCCGTCGCGCAGGTGGAACGTGTAGACGGTGCGGTCCTCGGAGACGTCCCAGTCCGTGGCGAGCCACGGGACGATGTGGCCGTCATCGTCGATGCGCACGAGTGTCTCGTAGATGTTCGACATCATCGCCTGGGGGATGGCCGCTCCACCGGTGGTGGTGAAGTCGAGGGTCGCCGGTGTCCCGGAGACCGCGACGACGACGGCGCCGCTGTCCGCGATCGCGGCGGTCTGGGTGGCGGTTGAACCGGCGGAACAGGCAGCGAGCGCGAGTGATGCCCCGGCCGCCGCCAGGGTCGTCGCTGCCCCGTGGCGAATCCGGTCGTTGAGATGGGTCGCATCCATGACGAACAGGGTAGCGCCACTACTCCGCATGGCCGGCATCACCCGTGCCGGTGGACAGGTATTTGTCAGGACGTCTCCCGGTGCGACAATGGTTTGGTGACTGACGTGGCCGCCGGATTCAGCGTGGTGTTCGGTGTCATCGCCGTCGGTGCCCTCATCGGGCGGACCGGGGTGCTGGGGGACGACGCGCTGCGGGTTCTCAACCGGTTCGTGTTCTTCGTCGCTCTGCCCGCCCTGGTATTCAGTCGCGTGGCGGTCGCCGACTGGGCCACGATCATCGCGCCGTCATCCGCCGTGATCGTCGCCTCCGCGCTCATCGTCGGAGTCGGGACATCCTGCGTCGCCCGCCTGATCCCCGGGACGTCTGCACCGGGGGCGGTCATCGCCGGATTGTCGTCCTCCTACTGCAACGCCGCGAATCTGGGCCTCCCACTGGCGGTCCACGTCCTCGGGGACGCCGGAGCCGTCGTTCCGCTGCTGCTCTTCCAGACCGGGTTCTACGGCCCACTCGCGCTGACGCTCCTCGAGTCGTTGACCGGAGGCCGGGGCCTGTCGCCCAGGGGTCTTGCCCGCACGGCACTGGCGAACCCCGTGGTCGTGGCGGCTCTCGCCGGGGGAGTGTCGAATGCCGTCGGGTGGCGGCCCGCAGGGCCCCTCGAGGGGGTCGTGTCGCTGCTCGCCGGTGCCGCGGTTCCGGTGGCCCTCGTCGCCTTCGGTATCTCGCTCGCAACGGTACGCATGCTGGATTCGACCGCCGTGTCCCGTCGGACGCTGGGAGTGGCGGTGGTGGGCAAGAACGTCGTGCATCCGGTCGTCGCCTGTCTTCTCGGCGTCGCGGTCGGTCTTGATGGGACGATGCTGCTCACCGTGATCGTTCTGGCGGCGCTGCCCACGGCGCAGAACGTGTTCGTCTACGCGGACAGATACGGCGTCACCACCGCACTGGCACGGGACGCCGCGGTGGTCTCCACCGTCGTGTCGGTGCCGGTGATCCTCACCGTGTCCGCCTTGCTCGGCCAGTGGTAGCACAAGTGATGGATGTATGTTCGGGGTTCGCATAACGCTGTGCGCTGCAGTGATGAACACCAGCCACGTCTGGGGGTGCCGGTCCTGGGGATTCGGCAAACAGCTAATGATATTTCTAATCTTGTTCCCGTTCCTTATCAGCCACCGACGAAGGCGTGATCCATGAAGTCGCCCGGACAATCCGGACCAGCACAGACCACCCCACCCGAACAGACCACCGAAGATAAAACCGGAAACGACGGTTTCTTCGGGTGGCTGAAGACGGATCCTTTCATCTTCTTCCTCTCCGGAGGAATCATCGTCGCGTTCGTCGCGGCCGCCGTCATCTTCGGGGAGAGTGCCCGCCGGACCCTCGAGGGGGTGGCCACGTGGCTGCTCACGGACCTCGGCTGGCTCTACATCGGCGGCGTGTCCATCTGTGTGGTGTTCCTGCTCGGGGTGTTCGTCTCCCACTTCGGCCGGATGCGTCTGGGCGATGACGACGATGAGCCCGAGCACTCGGTGCTCGCCTGGTTCGCGATGCTGTTCGCGGGCGGCGTCGGCGCGGTGCTCATGTTCTGGGGTGTGGCCGAGCCGCTGCACCACATGACCAACCCGCCGATGGCCGATGTCGAACCCGGTTCCCAGGAAGCCGCCGTCGAGGCGATGGCGTTCACCTTCTACCACTTCGGTGCGCACATGTGGGTCATCATGGCGCTCCCGGGGCTGGCGCTCGGCTACTTCATCTACAAGCGGAAGCTTCCCCCGCGCCTGAGTTCCGTGTTCGCCCCCGTCCTCGGCGCCCGGATCTATTCGTGGCCCGGGAAACTCATCGACGTCATGGCCATCGTCGGCACCGTCTTCGGTATCGCGGTCTCCGTCGGGCTGGGAACCCTCCAGATCAACGCCGGCATGAACATGCTGTGGGATGTCCCGATCATGGGGCCCGTCGAGTTGGGTATCATCGTTTTCATCACGCTGGTCGCCTCGATCTCCGTGGCCAGTGGACTGGAACGGGGCATCAAGGTGCTGTCCAACGCGAACATCGCGATGGCCGTCGTCCTGATGGTCTTCGTTCTCATCACCGGTCCGACGCTCACTCTGCTCCGCTCCACCGTCCAGGGCTTCGGCATCTACGTCGACAACGCCCCCGGCATGATGTTCTACACCGACGCGTTCGCCAACAACCCCGGCTGGCAGGGCTCCTGGACCGTGTTCTACTGGGCGTGGACGATCTGCTGGTCGCCGTTCGTCGGCATGTTCGTCGCCCGTATCTCCAAGGGCCGTACCGTCCGTGAGTTCATCGCCGGTGTGATCTGCCTGCCGGCGATCTTCTCGGTGATCTGGTTCGCGATCTTCGGTCGCGCCGGTTTCGAGATCGAGGCGATCGATCCGGGTGTCCTCGTCGGGCCAGTGGTCGAGGAGGGTAACACCGCGGCGGCACTGTTCACCTTCCTCGAGTACTACCCGGCGACCGGCATCGTCAGCATCTTCGCACTGGCGATCGTCGTGATCTTCTTCATCACCTCGATCGATTCGTCCGCGATGGTCACCGACATGTTCGCCACCGGTGAAGAGGATTCCTCACCCGTCTACTACCGGGTCATGTGGGCGTGCGCAATCGGTGCTGTGGCCGGTGCACTGCTCATCATGAGCCCCGACACCGGTATCGAGACCCTGCAGCAGGTCGTCATCATCGTCGCCCTCCCGTTCTTCATCATGCAGTTCGTGATGATGTACTCCCTGATGAAGGGCATGATCGACGACGCCGCCGCGAAACCGAAGTTGCGCACGAGGCAGTGGGACCAGACCGACTCCCCGGAGAAGCTCGCCGAGCAGGAGAACCGTCCCGCGCCCGGATACGACGCGGACGGGAACCCGCTGCCGCCGCTCGCCTACGAGTTCGACGATGACGGCAACATCGTCATCTCCGGAAACGTCGTCGTCGACGGAGAGCTCGACGTCAAGGGGGGAGAGGGAAAGGAATCCGACGAGTCTGAGCCCGCCAAGGACTCCTGACCCGGAGACGGATGCCCCACAACCTCAGAACACCGCCCCGACGCACACAGTGGGGGCGGTGTTTTCCTTCTGTGGAGCGGATCGAGCATTGGGGCGGGCTTTCGACTGAATCTGCCGCCGAGGGACGCTTCTGGAGCTGATTGAAGTCAGACGCACGGGCAGCATGGAGTATCCGTCTGTCAGTCAAGTTCTCTTATGGTCCAGGGTTTTCACCGAACCTCCGGTAGAGCACCGGACAACGGGATCGCGGCTCCCGGGTGGAGAAAGACCCCGGTCGGCGTCGGATCAGAGTCCGACGGTCGTCACCGTTCGGGCTATATTCTGTCGCGCTTAGTCACGGAGCCATGCCCATCATGGATCCGGGTTCGGGGATCACCGCCCTGTGGCAGGCCACCGCCGTCGCGCTTCGGTTCATCCTCTCGTCAGGGGGATAGGTGACGATTCGCGGCGGCAGCCACGACACCGGGATGTCACGGACACCCCGGTGCGGCCCGGCGACTACGGATAATCGCTGAGTCTTTGGACATGACGCTGAATGTATCCCGTCATTCCGATCGAGGAGATCCCGAACGATGACGTCGCCATAAGTGACGACGAATCGATGTCGGGGATGGGCAAGGTGGAGAAGCGGTACACCCGCGGCTGTCATCGACCTTCCTTGATCTCCTGCCCCCTGCCCCGCTTCAATTGGGGAAGGGACTCACCGTTGTGGTGTATCCGGCGGGGTTTTCCGTGCCCAGTCGCCGATCACCGGCGGTACCGTCAAAGGTGCGGGGCCGAGAATCTTCTCCAGATTCTCCGACCGTTCCACCTGTGACAACACCGATGCCGACTTCTTCCGGTCCTGCTTGCCACCAGCGGTCCCGGTCATCGGGACACCACCGGCCATCCCACCCCGGCCCATGCTCGTGCCCTGCGTGCCACCGGATGCCGATTGACCCACAGCACCAGCACTCGCCGGCGGGGTAGACACACCGGAGTGCGGCGTCATCCCACCACCGGAAACTCCACTCCCGCCGGCACGGCTCAACCCTGCGCCAGGCCGCGCACCCGACACGGCCGCCGACCGGTGGCCGGCGCCGCCTGTGCCTATGCCTGCAACGTTCCTACCCGAACCACCTGACGGTGCACCCGAGGTACTCCGAACGCCTCCGCTGACGCCACTGACTGTGCCGGGCACAAGGCCACCTCTGCCGGAGCCGACTCCGGAGCCCGTCCCGTCGCCACCGGCGCCGGTACCGGTACCAGTACCGGCGGCGGCACCGAGTGCGGCTGGACCGGTCACGAACACCCCACCACCAGCACCGGAACCGTGGCCTGAGATGCCGCCGGGTGCGGTCGCGCCTGTCACCGGCACGCCACCACCGCCACGACCAGTCACGGCGACTGGCCCGGAGGTTGGCGCCAGGGGGCCGCCACCTCCAACTCCGGCGGCTGAGGTGCCCAGCGAATCCGGGCTCGCCAGATCGGTGCCACCGGCCTGTGCGGAAGCGATCGTGCCTGCGGTGCCGCCGACAGCAGCCGTTCCTGTGCCACCGGTGATCGCCGGAGCGGTGTCACTGAAAACGGTCTGACTGCCACCGTCGCCGGCGTGCCCGCCGTGTCCATTGACCGCGGATTCCATCAGGTGGCTGATCGGCGGGACCGCGCTGGAAACCTCTGCGGGGAGACTACCGGAGAGGAACGACGACACCCAGGCTTTCTCCGCGATCTCGCGCTCCTCGGGGTCCTCGATCGATTCGATTTCCGCCTGGGCCGCCGCGATCTCCGACTGCGCCCAGGAGTTGATGGGGTTGAGTTGGGCGACACTGCGTTCCATGATTCGGGCGTTGCCGGAGAACACCCGTGTACTCGCAGCGACGGTCGAGATGGTCTGAGCGGCCTGTTCGAAGGACTCCCCTTCGGTCAGGTTCCTGATCTGTCCGGCGATCGACTCCAGCTCGTCGGCGATCTCTCCGGTCTGGGTCGCAGCTCGGCTCCACGTCTGTTCGGCCCGCTCCGCCGCTGCGGTGTTGGTCGTTGAGAACATCGCGGCCAGTGCCGCCAGAGAGTCGACACCGCCGTCGACGTGTGGGGGAGTGAAGGTGAAGGGACGGTAGTCCGCACCCGGTCGATCAGGAAACGGAATCGCATCGGATGTGACTTCGGGACCGGGTGCTCCGGTGACCAGTTGGATGCGGGTAACTCCGTCCATGGTCTCCAACGTCTGCACCGTTGAGTGCAACGCTTCTGCCAGCCATTCAGCCTGCGCGCGGCACACGGTGAGCACGTCTTCTGCAGAGCCAGCACCACCAGCCAATACCTGAGCATGTTGCCGGCCAAGGTCCTCCAGGCCGGGTGCCGAAGAATACTCACTGATACGTGGACCAAATGTAATCTGATTACTGGTCCTTTGAATCTTCTGTTGATTTTCTTGCAAAGAAACGACAATGCTATCTAGCTCTGGGACGTCGAAGCGAATTGACATTCTTTTCTCCTTTTGTCGGTCTTTTGTCATGATTTCAACCAGGCGAATCCATTGGTGAACTCGTATGTCTTGTCAAAATACTTCAGCGCTAGAGGGCAAGAATCTTGCCAGCTCCATGTAGTTGGTCCTGTAACGATAAGTCCCAGTCTTCCTCTTGGGGTATGCGTGCCGATGACGCATGAGCTCTGATCCTGAGGTGAGAAAGTGTAGAAGTATGCGTTTGGAACTTTTGATTCTCTTGCGTCCCGAATAAATAGACCTTCTTCGACAATAAAATCTCGACTGACATTGTCGGAATAAAAGCCTTGTGCAGTCACTTCGTCGATTTTCTCAATTAAACTAAGATCGCAACTAATTCCCTTTCCGGGTAGGTCATCGTCCAAGCCGTATGTGAACCGTTCGTAATCACTTGTGAACCCGATCCTGTTCATTATTTCGCTGGACAACTCAACACACGGATCAGGAAGGTTCTTTCCTGCTTCCAGGGGGTCGAAGACGATGGCGCTCCCGTCAGCGTTTGATGTCGCTGACGACAGATCTACTTCGGTGGTGTGCTCACCCGCACTGTCGTTTGAGTCGACGGTCGAGGGGGTTGCTCCCGCGTCGGTCGGTGGGTGAGGTGGACTCTGGCAGGCCGGAAGCGTCAGAGCTCCGCACGCCAGGAGCAGTCCGAGAAGTCTGGGGGCGTTCAATGGGGTCTTCACTTTCTCCATGACGGTGACACCATGAGCGGATTCGGTGGGGGTTTATCATGGTCAGACTCCCCGGACCCCGGACAGGTTCCCTGGGGCCGGGAATCTCGCGGAGTGGGGACGGGAGGAAGTCGGGTGTGCCGGAGCTCGCCGGTGCGCCCATGCGTCGTCGGGTAGGGCTGTCACCGTGGATGCCCGGTCGCTAGTCCGGTTTCGCGGTGTCTCCGGGACCGGTCGGCCCCAGGCGATTTCCGGTGGACATGCATCTGCGCCCGGCACGTCGGTGCCGGGCGCAGATGTTCTCGGAGCAATCTCCGACCTCTTCCGAGGGGTCGGTAATGCGGTGTTTTTCAGCCCTGTCCGGGCTGCGGGTCAGCTATCGGAGGCTCCACGGATGTCCGCCGCGTGCTGTTCAGCGAGTTCCCTCGCTTCGTCGAGTGCCTCCAGACGGGCTGAGGCTTCGGCGCGTTCGCGCTCGATGGCGTCGATACGCTGATCGAGAGCCTCGAGTGTCTCCTCCACATCGGATGCCTCAACCTCCGCTATGGCTTCGGGGTCGTGTGTGATCACAGCCTCCTCGAGGGCCTCGGAATCACGGTGCCCGCGTCGTAGTTCGGCCTCGAGCTGGTGCTCACCACCGACCGGGACAGCGCGGACAGGGCGGACGATGAGATCCGCCACGTAACCGATTCCGGCCGCGATGAGTGTCGGGACGACCCAACCGAGCTGCTGGGCGTGCATCGGTGCCCAGTCGATCAGCGGACGGGTGACCGATGCGCCCCAACCGAGGGAAATGGTGGTCATGAGGGCCGCCCAGATAACCGCAACCGCCAGGGAGAAGAGGAACGCGTAATGGAGTTTGCGGCGGAAGATCGGTTCGATGAGCGTCAGGAATACAAGGGTGATCGCCGCGGGGTACAGGAAACCGATGATCGGTGCCGCGATGGCGAGTACCGTCTCAAGTCCCATGGTCGACACCATGAGGGAAATCACCGCGAAGATGATCGCCCAGAGCCGGTATGAGATGCCGGGCATGATGCGGTGGAAGAACTCGCTCGTCGCACCGATGAGTCCTGCGGCGGTGGACAGGCACGCCAGAAAGACGATCAGTCCGAAGACGACCATGCCCGTGAAGCCCATCGTGGATTCCGCGGCATGGGAGAGGAGCGTCGCGCCGTCGTCGTAATTGCGGGCATCCGGCACCCGTTGACCGACGATCCCGAGCCCAACGTAGATGACACCGAGAAGTGCGCCGGCACCGACGGCCGCGGTTCCGACACCCCGGACGAGCGTCGGGCCGTTCGGCACCCCCTTGTAGCGCAGGGAGGACACGACCATGATTCCGAACGCCAGCGCGGCGAGAGAGTCCATCGTCAGGTAACCCTCGATGAGCCCGGCGGACAGCGGGTGGCTGGTGTATTTCTCGGTCGCTGGTCCTGGATTGCTCTGGAGCGTGAGAACGGAGAGTGCGACGAGGACGATGAGGAGGGTGAGCAGGATCGGGGTGAGGTATTTGCCGAGTTTGTCCACCAGCCCCGTCGGGTCGAATGCCAGCGCCAGAGAGAGCGCGAAGAATATCGCGGAGAACACCGCTGCCGCTGCGGTTGAATTGAGACCGGTGAGTGGTGTCACCGCGGTCGAGAAGCTCACGACGGCGGTACGGGGCAGTGCATAGAACGCGCCGATCGCCAGATAGACCAGGATCGGGAATATCAGCCCGAAGATCTTTCCGCCCCGCTGCGCGAGATCGTAGATATCGTCACCCGTGATGGCGACGGCGATGACGCTGAGCACCGGAAGCAGCACCCCGGCTGCGAGGAATCCGGTGATCGCGAGCGGAAACCCCGTGCCGGCTTCCACACCGAGCATGGGGGGGAAGATGAGGTTCCCGGCTCCGAAGAACATCGAGAACAGCATCAGTGTCGCCACTGCGATGGTGCCGGTGGCGCCTGCTGATCGGGTGGATGCTGGGGTGCTCATTGTTGCCTTTCACGCGGGTGCACCGGGCGGAAATGCGGGGCGCACGGAAACGGTCGATGTCCGCCCGGAAGTGAACAGAATCAGCCGGGCTTTCTTCACCCGAAAAACACTACTGTGTGTTTCCGAACAGACCGTAGCAGGTAGGGGGCCCTGAGTTGCAGCAGTGGTGAAGATCACGCCTGTGCGCAGGCGTTCGCCATCCGGTCCACGGCTTCGGTGAGTGTCTCCCGGGAACAGGCGAAGTTCAACCGGGCATGGCCCGAACCGCCCGGGCCGAAGGTCGTTCCGTCGTTGAGTGCGACGCGGGCGTGTTCGAGCAGCCATGGGGCGGGTTCGCCGGGGACTGTGGTGTCCCGGAAATCGAGCCACATCAGGTAGGTGGCCTCGGGGACAGTCGTCTTCAGGCCCGGGATCCGTGCCGGGAGTTCGGCCGCGAGCCAGTCCCGGTTCGACCGGAGGTGATCGAGTTCCTCACTCAGGAATGCCTGGTCCGCCAGGTAGCAGGCTTCAGTCGCCACGAGGCCCAGTGTCGAGTACCCGCTGCGCAGCAGGTGATTCAATCCGTTCCAGGTGGCGATGTCGTCCGAATTGGTGAAGATCATCTGCGCGCACTTCAACCCGGCGACGTTCCACGCCTTGGATGCGGCTGTCACCGTGATGCACGCTTTCGCCGCGGTCCCACTGACCGTGGCGGCCATCGTGTGGAGTCGGTCGTAGACGAGATGCGAGTGGATCTCGTCGACGATGATCCGCCCGTCGTGCCGCGCGGCGATCTCCGCCAGCCGGCGGAGGAAATCGGTGTCGAAGGTGTAGCCCAGGGGATTGTTCGGGCTGCAGAGGATCAGGGATCCCGCTCCGGCGGCGAACGCCCTCTCGATCTCGTCCGGGTCCAGTCCACCCTCGGCACCGACGTACACGAACTCGCGGTCCGTGATCACGGGAAGATCCAGGAACGGCGGATAACACGGAACCGGGATGATGATCGGAGATCCGGGACGGGTGAAGTGGATGATCGCCAGTTCCAGACCCCGGACCACGTCGGGGACGGCGAAGATCCCGTCCGGGTCGAGCTCCACCCCGTACCGGGACGCGTAGAACGAGACCATCGCGGAGCGCAGTGCCGTGGGCTCCGGGGGATAGCCGAATGCCTCCCGTCGGACAGCGTCGGCTATCGCCTGCTTCACTTCGGGACAGGTCCCGAAATCGGATTCCGCGATCCAGAGCGGGAGGACCTCATCCGGGTGGAGGGTCCATTTCTGCGTGCCACGTTCGCGGAGCTGATCCAGAGAAGGAAAATACATGACACCGAATCTAGTCCCGGACAGGTCGCGGGGCCGAAGGCCCCGGGCATGCCGCGGGATACTAGGATGAATGTGCATGCGACCGCCGGACCCCGGTGGGACGACCATCAGAACCCCGCGGAAGGTGTGGTGCAAGAAGTGACTACCAGGATCCGGCCCGCCGCCCGAATCGTTGCGGCGGCTCTCGCCGCGGTGACTCTCGCCGCCTGTTCGCGTGACGACGCCGACACGTCCGCTCCCGAACCGGAGACCACCAGCTCCGCCCCCGTCGTCGAGGAGAAGACGCCGTTCACCCCGAAACAGGTCGAGCCGGTCCTGGTCGACCAGGATCTCAACGACCCGGCCCACGACCCGGGACTGAACGTGGACTGGGAGATCATGTCGGTCAACTACGGAAACTACGGCGGTTCCGTCATCCACCTCCTCATCACCAACCGCAATGACGTGCCACTTCCAGCTGATGCGTTCACCGCTCCCACGCTGGCGATCTCCGACTACTCGGGCAATCTCACCCAGATCCAGCGGATGACCGAGGACCAGTATCCGGGTCTGGTCTCCGCGCTCGATCTCCCGCTCGGTCCCGGCGCCTCGACGAACCTCGCGTACGCGTTCCAGACCTCTTACGGAGCGCTGTACAACGCCGAATTCAAGATCGGCAACGTCATCTTCAAGGGATCACTGCCGCGCAACTGAGTCCCCCTCGACGCAGCCGTGCCCTGGGCCCCGGACACGTGACTCAGGGGCGCATACGCGCCGCCGTGAGCAGCGCCCGCGCCGGGATGGTCGCCTTCACCCGGGCCGGGACGGACACCCGGTGCCGCATGATCACGGACGCCGGCGTCACCGCCAGTCGGTCGGTCAGTTCCCGGTACAGGAGTGCCGCGGCGATCACCCCGGCACGCGCCCGGACCGGGAGCAGCGGAACAGTCTCCAGCGCGGCGTCGAGGTCCGCCCGGACATCGGCGATGACCTCGTCCCGCCGCCGGTCCGTCAGCGGGTCCCCGTCACCGAGGTAGCTGCGACCCAGCTCCGCGGTGTCCTCGTGGAGGTCCCGCAGGAAGTTGATCTTCTGGAACGCGGCCCCGAGCCGCCGGGCCCCGGTGGCGCACCGGTCCAGGTCACCCTCCGGCAGCCCGTGGCCGGCGGTGAAGATGCACAGGCACATCAGTCCGATGACCTCAGCTGAGCCGTAGATGTAGGCCGCGAGCTCAGCGTCGTCGTAGACGGGGGACGGGGACAGGTCGCGGCGCATCGAGGAGAAGAACGCGGTCATGTGCTCCGCGGTGATTCCCGTCCGCCGGGCGGTGCCGGCGAAGGCGTGCACCGGCGGGTTGGTGGAGAAGCCGCTGCCCAAAGCGCGCATCACCTGATACTCGAAGGCGTCGAGTTCCTCGCGCACCCCGGTGTCGGTGAGCCCGGCGTCGGACGCGGTGCCGTCGACTATCTCGTCCGCGATGCGCACGACGGCGTAGAGGTTCCTGATGTCGGTCCGGGTCCGGGCGTCGAGGAGTCGGCTGGCCAGGGAGAAGGAGGTGGAGTAGGTCTCCATGACGCGGCCCGCGGTGCTGGTGGCCATGGCGTCATAGTCGGCCATCGGGGTGCGCCGTTCAGACATGCAGGCTCTCCGCGATGTCGTCGAGAACCGCGGAGAACGCCCGCCGCGCCTCGGGGGAGGGCAGCGCACCGGTGTCGTCGAGGATCGTCCGTGCGTCCGCGAGATCGTCCTGCGCCCGTCTGATCACCTTGTCCACCGCGCCGCAGGAATGAAGGAGGTCCCGGACCCGCTGGAGACCGCCGGGACCGTCACCCGCGAGAATAGCCTCGAGGTCCGGACGGACCCCGGTATCCCTGGCCGCGGTCAGCAGGGGGGTCGCCCGGCCCAGCGCCAGATCGCCCGCGGCGCTCTTCCCGGTCCGCGAACTCGGTGAGAACACGGACTGTAGATCGTTGGCCAGCTGGAAAGCGGTTCCGGCGTGGCTCCCCATCTCCCGTAGCGCGGCGGTGTGTCCGTCGCGGCCGGCGAGCAGCGCACCGGCCATGAGCGGGGCGCCGAAGGAATAGGGAGAGGTTTTCATGCAGCTCGCCGTACGCACTGCGTCCGCATCCGCCTCGACGCCCGGCAGGGAGTAGTGGATGTCCAGGAACTCGCCCATCATCGACAGTCCCGCCGCGTCGGTGAGAAGCTGGATCAGGGCCACAGTCGTCGCGTCCCCGGCACCGGAATCCGCGATCAGCCGGATCGCCCCGGTCAGCGCCGCGGCTCCGGAGAGCACGGCGACCGACTCCCCGTAGTGCGCCGCGTCGGCGGAAGCGGTGGGACCGTCGAGACCGTAACAGATCTGCGCCCGGTTCCCGGCCGCGGTGTGCACCGTGGGTCGGCCGCGGCGCGTCTCGTCCGAGTCGAAGACGTCATCGAGGATGAGGAAGGCCCCGTGCAGGAGATCGAAGGCTGCAGCCACCGCGATGTCACAGTGCGGCGCCGGCCCCGCCGGGCGGTCCGCGGCGATGTGGACCAGAAGGGAACGGAGGTGTTTTCCGCCCGTGCAGATGTCCCTGGCGTCCCGGAGCGGTTCGGCGGCGTGGAGGTCCGTCTCGACGAACCGGCCGGAGACCTCGGTGAACGTGGAGCGGAGAAAGTCGACGGACCGCCCGCTGCGTTCCCGGAACATCGGGGCGGTGGTCGGGGGATTCATGTGTCCCATTGTCTCATGTGGCCCCGGACGGTGGTTAAGCTGGTCGCATGATCAACGGACGTGAGCTCGTGGTCCTGGCCGATGACGCGGGCAGGCCGACCGGAACAGCACCCAAGGCCACGGTGCACTCCACCGACACCCCGCTCCACCTCGCCTTTTCGTGTTACCTGATCGGCGGAGCGGGAGAGGTCCTGCTCACCCGACGGGCACTCGGGAAGAAGACGTGGCCCGGGGTGTGGACCAACACGATGTGCGGGCATCCGGGGCCGGACGAGGACACCGTCGACGCCCTGCTGCGGCGCGGTACCCAGGAACTCGGACTGAGCCCCAGAGACCTCACCGACGTCACCTGCGTGCTGCCCGACTTCCGGTACCGGGCCGTCGACTCCTCGGGCATCGTCGAGTACGAGATCTGCCCCGTGTACACGGCGCTCCTCGCCCCCGGCGCCCGGATCGATCCGCTTCCCGACGAGGTCGCTCAGACGGCGTGGATTGCACCGTCCCGGCTCGTCGCCGCCGTCCACGCCGCCCCGTTCGCGTTCAGCCCATGGATGGGCGAGCAGCTCGCCCACCCCGAACTGCGGGCGGAGCTCGGGATCAGCTGATCCCGGTCAACCGCGTGACCGCCGCGAGGGGGATGTCCAGCCAGCCGGGCCGGTTGTTGGCCTCGTAGGCCACCTCGTAGAGCGCCTTGTCGAGGCGGTAGGCCTCCAGCAGCGGGGTGTTCTCGGTGCCGTAGCCCTCGAGGAAGGCGTCGACGCAGTCCCGCGCCCACGCCGCCGGATCCTCCGGCCCCGGGGCATTCGAATCGCTCTGGGCGTGGAAGTGTGCGGCGTAGTCGAAGGAACGGATCACCCCGGCAAGATCCTTGAGCGGGCTGTCGGGCTGCCGACGTTCCTCGAGGGGACGGGCGGGTTCGCCCTCGAAGTCGATGAGCAGCCACCCGGCGTCGGTGCGCAGCACCTGGCCGAGGTGCAGATCCCCGTGGACCCGCTGCACCGGTGTCGTCGCCGTCGTGTCGAGCCCGTCATAGACGGAGTGCGCCGCATCCCGGTAGTCGCAGATCACCGGTACATCGCCGGCGAGCTCGGTGAGCCGCTCGGTGAGGTGGTCCCGGACCTCGTCGACTCCCGTTGTGGCGGACTCGAATGCGGAGGCGAGATCGCTGTGCACCCGCCGTACGGCCCGGCCCAGCTCCCTGGCCTCCTCGGCGAATGACCGGCCCTCGGCGGCGTGTTCCAGGGCGAGTTCCCAGCCGTCCGCGGCCCCCCGGGCGAAGTCCTGGACCATCGCTGTGGTGAACTCCCAGCCGTCCACGTCGATGGTGACCCAGCCGCGCAGGGGCGCGATGTTCGGGCAGCCGACCTCCGACAGCCCGGCGAGCAGTTCGACATCGGGGTTGACCCCGGGCTGCAGCTTCCGAAAGTACTTCACCATGAGCACATCCGTGGAACCGTCGCCGAACACGAGCG
The DNA here is from genome assembly GCF_016595285.2 of Corynebacterium antarcticum. NCBI lineage: Bacteria > Bacillati > Actinomycetota > Actinomycetes > Mycobacteriales > Corynebacteriaceae > Corynebacterium > Corynebacterium antarcticum. The sequence continues at coordinate 721,325 of NZ_JAENIP020000001.1, read as the reverse complement.
AGGTGTTGGACTGCTCCCCGGAGATCCGGCGCCCCCGGAGCCCCGTGGGCATCACGACCCCGGCCAGCTCACCCGGTTCCCGGACACCGTCGGCCCCGCCGTCGGTGTCCCCGCCCACGGCGTGGAGGGTGCCGCCGCCGGCCGGTCGGCCCTCGGCGATGGCCGCGCCGAGGGCCGTCGCGACCTCCGGGGTCCCCAGCACGTCGGGGAGTGCCTCGTCGGTGTCGTCGACGAGCATCTGGTACAGCCCGTCGGGGGTCCGCGCCACGAGCCACCGCCCACCGGCGGCCTCCGTGGTGGCGACGACTTCGACGGTGTCGATCGGGTGCGATTTCGCACCGTAGTAGCGGCTGGTGGACAGGGTGGCTGCCAGGGCGGCGGGGTTCACGTGGATACTCCTACTTGTTGTGACGGGAGGACAGATCGAACCAGAAGAAACCGTGCGGTGCCAGGGTGACCACCCAGTCGTGACCCTCCTCGACCGTGGGGAACTCCTCGCCCCCGGTGAGCTCCACCGGCACGGCACCGGCGAACTCGGACAGATCCAGGGACACGGCCTGTGGGCGGTTGGACAGGTTGTTCACGCACAGGATGACATCGTCGCCGTTCTCCCGCAGATAGCTGAGCACCGCCTGGTTGGCGGAGTCGACCTCCCGGTAGCCACCGATCCCGAAGGCGGGGTGCTGCTTCCGGCAGTTGATCAGTCGGCGGTTCCACTGCAGGAGGGAGTTCTCCTGCGCCAGCTGGCTCTCCACGTTGACGACGGAGTAGCCGTACTGCGCGTTCTGGATCGCAGGCAGGTAGAGCCGCTCCGGTGCCGCGGTGGAGAAACCACCGTTGCGGTCGTCGGACCACTGCATCGGGGTGCGCACTCCGTCGCGGTCGCCCAACCAGATGTTGTCACCCATGCCGATCTCGTCGCCGTAGTACAGCACCGGGGACCCCGGCAGGCTGAGCAGCATGCCCGTCAACAGTTCCAGCTGGTTGCGGTCACCGTCGAGGAGTGGCGCCAGACGGCGCCGGATACCGACGTTCGCCCGCATCCGTGGATCCTTCGCGAACTCCGCGTACATGTAGTCGCGTTCGTCGTCGGTGACCATCTCGAGCGTCAGCTCGTCGTGGTTGCGCAGGAAGATGCCCCACTGAGCGGTCTCCGGGATGTCCGGGGTCGCCGCGAGGATGTCACTGATCGGGGTGCGGGACTCCTGGCGGACCGACATGAAGATCCGGGGCATGAGCGGGAAGTGGAACGCCATGTGGCACTCGTCTCCGGACGTCTTCTCGCCGAAGTACTCGACGACGTCCTCGGGCCACTGGTTCGCCTCCGCGAGCAGCACCCGGCCCGGGTACTCCTCCTCCACGAGCGCACGGCACCGCTTGAGGAACTCGTGCGTCTCGGGCAGGTTCTCGCAGTTCGTGCCCTCCCGCTCGTAGAGGTAGGGCACCGCATCGAGACGGAATCCGTCGAGCCCGAGATCCAGCCAGAACCGGAGCACGTCGAGCATCGCCCCGCACACCTCCGGATTGTCGTAGTTCAGGTCCGGCTGGTGGCTGAAGAAGCGGTGCCAGTAGTACTGGCCGCGTTCCGCGTCCCACGTCCAGTTCGAGGTCTCGGTGTCGATGAAGATGATCCGCGTGTCGGAGTACTTCTGGTCGGAGTCGCTCCACACGTAGAAGTCGCCGTAGGGGCCCTCCGGGTCGCGCTTCGACTCGATGAACCAGGGGTGCTGGTCGCTGGTGTGGTTGAGCACGAGATCGGTGATGACGCGGATACCGCGGCGGTGCGCCTGGTCGATGAGCTCGACGAAGTCGTCGACCGTGCCGAACTCGGGGAGGACCTCCCGGAAGTTGCGGATGTCGTACCCGCCGTCCCGCAGGGGGGAATCGTAGAACGGCGGGAGCCAGAGGCAGTCCACGCCGAGCCACTGGAGGTAATCCAGCTTCTCCGTCAGACCCTTGAGATCGCCGGAGCCCGTGTTCGTCGAGTCGTTGAAGGCCCGGACGAGGACCTCGTAGAACACGGCCTGCTTGTACCACTCGGGTTCGGGTCGTTCATTGGGGGCGTCGCCCGGCGCCGGGGCCGGCGTATCGAAGTCGTCGGAGGTCGGTTCGACGACGTGACCCTCCGCGTCGATCTCCGGCTCGGGCGCCTCTTCGGTCGTGTGCAGTTTCAGGGGATCGTCAGCCATGCACACCAGACTAGAAAATCCTGTGCCCCCCGTGCAGAACCGGGGTCAGGGAAAGGCCCGACGGACATAGCCCAGAGGATCCGCAGCCGAGGCCGTCGCCCCCGTCGTGATGTCGAGGGTACGGCTGAAACGGTCCCCGTCGGCGTCGAACTCCCGCCATCCGGGCCGCTGCCCGGAGGCGAAGTCCAGCACCATCCGGTGCACCCGGTCGGCCACCGGTTGCAGGCGTCCCGCGGCGTCGTCCCCCAGCAGGGCGTCGACCCGCGCCGGCAGTGTGTCCAGGCAGTCGAACACCAGCGGGAGCTCGGCGCAGTGGAGCGCCCGCTGCTCCCCGTCGCCCGTGAACTGCAGCATCCACACCGGGCCGGGTGCGGTCTCCGCGATGGAGCTCACCCATCGCCGGATCGTCGAATCCCCGATCATCCGCCCCGCGACACGGTCCGGGTCGATCCTCCGGCAGGCGCCGATGTACGCGCCGGGGTCCATCGTCGCGCCCAGATTCCCGGCGAGCAGCCTGGCGAATTTCGCCCCCATGCCCCGGGCGTCGCACCAGGCGCCGACCGGCTCGAGATAGAACTCGTCCGCCGTGTGCGTCAGCAGGATGGGGACGTCGACCAGCTGTGAACCGTCGAACGGGCTGGGTCCGACCGCGGAATCCGTGATGTAACGGGCGCGGTAGCGGCGGTAGAGGGCGTCCCGCCGTTTCGGGGACAGGGACGTCAGTTTATCCCGGGCCGCGGAACCGCCGAGGAAGGGTAGGGCGCGGCGGCGCCGATCGAAGGACTGGCGCGGGTACCCGGGGGAGAGCGCGACGATCCGGCGGAAGGCTCCCCGGTAGTGGTCGCGGCGGGCCAGCCAGACGGCCATCCCGCCGCCCGCGGACTGCCCCATCAACGTCACGTTCGTCGGGTCACCGCCGAAGGACTCGATGTTGCGCTGGATCCACTCCAGCGCCATGACGGCGTCGTCGGTGCCCCGGTAGTGCGACGGGTCCTCGTCGTCGAAGTGCGCGAAACCCTCGAACGCCATCCGGTAGCCGATGGAGACGAACACCGCCCCGTCCCGGGCGAATGCCTGACCGCCGTACCAGGATCCGTCATGGTGCCCCGACTCGTAGCGGCCACCGTGGAGGAAGGCGATCACGGGCAGATCCGGCGGCGGTGACGCACCGTCCGCGGCCGCACGGACCGCGGACACCGGTGCACTGACCGTGAGTCCCACCTTGCGCGCCTTCGGGACCGTCGCATCGACCGTGACCCGTTCCCGCAAAGGCTCCGGTGAGTCGAAGGCGGACGGGAGCTGTGAGTAGGGCAGCGAATAAAATGTGACCGTGTCTCCGCCCCGCTGTCGTCCCGTACCTGAAGGGGAAACGATCACGCCGGTGGCGACCGCGTCAGGGGTCTGGATCTGCAGGGTCGGGGAGGAATCCATGATTCTCAGGCTAGCAATCCGGTAGACAGTCACCCCCAACGCCGTGCAGCTAGGATTGCTCCCCATGCACGCCGACTCCAGCAGCCATCCGCTCCTCGATCCGCCGACCCTCGAACACGGTCTGCCCCGGTTTGCCGACATCGACGATGACGTGCTCCGGGAAGCCTTCCCGGAGGCCCTGCGCAGACACCGCGATCAGATCCGTGAGATCGCTGACAACGTGGAGGAACCCACCTGGGAGAACACCGTCGAGGCGCTGGAGACCTCCGGACGGGAGCTGGCCCGCTGCACTGCCTGGCTGTTCAACATGCTCGGCACCGACTCGACGGAGAGTAGGCAGGCGATCGCCGGGGAGATCATCCCGGAGCTCTCCGCGCACAGCGACGCGCTGTACACCGACGCCGCCCTGCACGCGCGACTCGGGGCGGTCACCGCACCTGACGGCGACGCGGAGGGCGCGCGGCTCCACCGTCACCTGCTGCGCCGGTTCGCCCGCCGCGGCGCCGATCTCACCCCGGAGGAAGCCCAGCGGGAACTCGCGTCCATCAACGAGCGCCTGTCCGTGCTCTCCGACGCCTTCGGGAACAACCTGCTCGCCGACACCCGGGCACACGCGCTCCACGTCGCTGATGCGACGAAACTCGACGGGCTGTCCCCGGCCCGGATCAACGCCGCCCGCAGCGCCGCTGAAGCGGAGGGGAGGGACGGCTATCTCCTGACCCTCGAACTGCCCACGGTGCAGTCCGCGCTGACCGATCTCACCGACCCCGGGACCCGGGCCGCGCTCCACGAGGCCAGCCACCGCCGCGGAGCGGAGCGGAATCCGGAGGTGCTGGTGGAGATGGTGAAACTCAGGGCCCGCCACGCGGCGCTCCCCGGGTACGGTACACACGCCGACCACGTCATCGAGGAGGAGACCGTCGGAACCTCGGCCGCAGCCCGCCGGGTGATCACCGATCTCGCGCCGCCCGCCGCGGCGAACGCGGCGGCGGAGCACAAATTTCACGGCGCCGGAGCACGGACTTCTCGGTGAATTCGCCGACACCGAGGTCACCGGTGCGGACCGGCCCCACCGGGAAACGAAGCTGAAGGCCCGCGACTACGACCTCGGCGAGGAGGAGCTGCGCCGATACCTCCCGCTGGGTCGGGTGCTGCGAGACGGAGTCTTCGTCGCGGCGAAACATCTCTACGGCATCACCGTGACCGAACGCCCCGACCTTGACGCCCACCACCCGGACGCCGATGTCTGGGAGGTCCGTGACGCCGACGGAACGAGCCTCGGTCTGCTCATCACCGACTACTTCGCCAGACCCGGGAAGCGTGGTGGCGCGTGGATGACCAGCTTCACCGAACAGTCGAGACTGCTCGGGACCACTCCCGTCGTCGCCAACGTGATGTCGATCGTCCGCGCACCGACGGATCCGAACCGCTGCTCACCCTCGACGAGGTCACCACCGTTTCCACTCCCGCGCGACTGGGGCGAGTTTCCCTCGCAGCTCAATGAGAACTGGGTCTTCGACCCGGCGGTCCTCCGCAACTACGCACGTCACGTCGACACCGGTGAGGTGATTCCCTGGGCGTCTGCTCACCGAGGTCAGCGACGCCCGACAGTTCGGTCAGGGGTTCGCCGCCGGTGAGTATCTGGGCGCCGCGGTGATAGATCTCGCCTGGCACTCACTGACCCCGGAGAAGGCGGATGAGCTCGGTGACGGAGCCGATGACGTCGAGGAGTTCGAGACCCGTGCTCTGGAGGAGGTGGGGCTGACGGTGGAGCATCTCCGTCCCCGCTAGCGGTCGACCTACTTCAACCACGTCTTCGCCGGTGGTTACTCCGCCGGCTACTACCCCTGTCTCTGGGCCGAGGTCCTCGACGTGGACGGTTTCGACGACTTCATCGGGCAGGAGGCGGCGGGGGACGACTCATTCCCGGCGGCGGTCCGCGCAGCCGGGCGGAGGTTCTCGGATCTCGTCCTGTCCCGTGGTGGCGTCTCGTCCTGTCCCGTGGTGGCGCCGATGACTTCGGGGCCGCATTCGCCGTTTTCCGTGGAATTCGCAAAGATCCACTCCGCTTTTGGCTCTGAGTGGATCGCGAGAAGAGTATTTCACAAAAAGAAACAAAAATGACTTATGCTCCAATTTAATAACTTTAACCATTTAAAGAATGGATTATTTGTTATATTTTCAGGGCAGTTGGACTTCTACTAATGTATCGGGTAAAATGCAAAACGTTCCCGCTGTCCGCGTTGTCCGGTGAAAAAGTGTTTCCCCACCGTACAATCTCCAGGAAAAGAGTTTCCATGCGTTTTCGTCGCCTCACAGCCACTGCTATTGGCGTGGCTGTAATTGCTTCCACTGCTGTTGCCCCTGCTTCTGCCGCCATTGTCACGAAGACCGGTACCGCTTCTGATGGCAGAGCTGTCTGTGTCAAAGAGTTGACTGGCGTTGACTCGACATTATCCGGATTGATCATGATCTCTCGGCAACTCTCACTCAAGATCGTTGATCGGCCAATCGGAGATGCACGAACTCAGCAACTGCTAAGTGATCTGACTCGGCTGTCTTACCTATATCATCATAAGGAGGATACCTCATTCGTCGCCGAACGGAGGTATGAAAGGCAGCTGAAAGAAGCTGAAGAAAATATCTCCAATTTGGGTTTTTCTCCGGAATGGACACAGCTCATCGTTAAGTCCTATGTGCTGAATCCAAATATTTTCAGCGCAGCTAGAAATAACGCTGATAAGGCGCGGTACTTGGTTGATGAGAACGGAAAGTTGACCGATCTCCTATTCTTCAAGTGGTACGATGTGACGGATTATTCGGCTTTTGATGCTCTCTATGTTCTGGGCGATCAGGACACGATTTATACCAAGCTGCATAAATTGCTGGAATCGGAGGAATCATTCAATGAGTTTAAATCCAAGGGCTTGGATGAAGTGATTGATGATTTTGCTCTAGTGGGCACGGCGAAAGACAGGGAACTTTTCAATGAGATGTTCCCTGAATTCAGGGGTTATGTCAGTGACCTTCAGGGCCGTTCTTGGGCTGAAGTGGCTGCGGCTAAGGATCAACAACCGATTGACAGCTACGATTGGCAGTACAACCCGCAGGGAACCTGCAATCTCTGGTTGGATGGCAGCATAACCGCCGATGAGCTGAAGGATTACGTGGGTGACGCCGGTATGGTGTCTCTCAAGGATTCGCTTCCGTATCTGGTTCTGGGTGATGTGGAGCCGACCACCCCTGCGCCGACCACGGAATCGACCACCGCTGCGCCGACCACGGAATCGACCACCGCTGCGCCGACCACGGAATCGACCACCGCTGCGCCGACCACTGAATCGACCACCGCTGCGCCGACCACGGAATCGACCACCGCTGCGCCGACCACTGAATCGACCACCGCTGCGCCGACCACTGAATCGACGACCGCTGCGCCGACCACTAAGCCTGCTGCTGGTGTGAACGGCAGCTCCTTGAATACCGGGGGAAGTTCTGGTGGATCGAGTGCCGGATCCTCAGGAAAACTGAACGTAATGTCTGCCGCTGGTTCTTCTAGTGGTATCGGAATGATTGTTGGTCTATTAGGTGTGCTCGGTCTTCTCGGAGGATTCTTCGGCTGGTTGACTGGTGCTGTGAGTAGCGTATTTCCTAGCTTCTGCCTTCATGTAAAGGACCGCGCCTGACCTCCTTTAGGCCGTGTGAATACCCCGATAGTGCAGTGGATAACTCTACCGCTATCGGGGTATTCGTCGTATTGATTAGGGTCAGTGGTCAGGCTAATGAAAGCTCAGTGAAGCTTCTGCAGGGACTACCCTGTTGACGGTACACTCTCGGTATCATGGACATTCACGCGACGATCACCGGGATGCTCGACTGGATCGGGCAACGGCTCACCGGCGCGTCGTTGTGGATCCAGACGCCGTTGGTGATGGTTGCGGTGCTGCTGATCTGTGTCCCGCTGGCGGCGGTTCTGCTCAAGGTCGTCAACACCGCGGGGAACGCGTTGGAGCGGATCGCCGGGCGCGCCGACGGCAGAGTCGTACCGTCGCGGACCGTCCCGCGCCCGGAGCCTCAGGGCACCGCCGGGGTGCGCATCGTCTCCGTCTCCGAGCCCGTGGTTCCGGAGGACTAGACTGGTGGCAGGCAGCACCGCCGGACGGCGGACATGACGTTTCTACGAGAAAGCAGTGGCCGATATCCGCTATGAGTAACCAGGCACCGAAGAAGAAGCGCAACTACGGCCGTTCCCGTGTGAAGCTGGCCCTGGTGGCGCTCCTCCTGCTCGTGATCATCGGCTGGCTGGTCACCCTCATCTAGCCGTTCACGACACGAGGAAATGGAGGGACGGGCACGTGGTCATCCACGTACCCGCCCCTCTTCCACCGGGTTCAGCGCTTCGACGCCTCGGCCACGGCCCGGAACCACGGATTGTCGGGGAGATCCTCGATGAGGACCACATCCCCGGATCCGTCACAGAGCGGAACACACCAGTTCGGATAGAGCTCGTGTGTGGTGCCCGGCTGGTTCTGCGCTCGGACGTCCCCGACCATGTCGACCAGTGACGTGCACGCGAGCGCGGACGGGGTCCCGGCGATGTACCGGTGCATCCCTACGAGAAGCTCCCGGATCGGGCCACGGTCACCGCGGGCCGCGCCCTCGAAGCTGTGGCCCTCGACGGTGGTACCGGCGAAGCAACCGTGTTCCCGGATACGGGCGAGGACCTCGTTCTGCCACGCGAGATCCCCGCGGTCCTCCTCCTCCGGATCCGTGGTGAACAGGCCCAGCCGTTCCCGGAGCTGGATGTGCTCGCCCCGGAGCATCCCGGCGGTCGGGGGGAGATCGTGGGTGGTCACCGAGGTCAGTGCGAGCTCCCGGTAGCGGTCCTGACGGCGTGGCCCGGAGATCTCGGGGTCGTGCTCGAACCACAGGATCGAGGTGCCCATGATGCCGCGACCGCTCAGGACCTCCTGCACCCACGGTTCGAAGGTTCCCAGGTCCTCACCGATGACGACCGCCCCGGCCCGCTCGGCCTCGAGCGCGAGGATGCCGACGAGAGCCGCGTAGTCGTAGTGGACGTAGGTGCCGGTGGTCGGGGGCTGCATTCGTGGGATCCACCAGAGGCGGAACAGTCCGAGGACGTGATCGACCCGGATGCCTCCGGAGTGTCGCAGGACCGTGCGGAGCATGTCCCGCCAGGGGGCGTAGCCGCATTCGGCGAGCCGCTCCGGATGCCACGGCGGCTGCGACCAGTCCTGGCCCTGCTGGTTGTAGTCGTCCGGCGGTGCGCCGACGGATGCCGCCTGGACGAGAACGTCGGAGAGGTTCTCGGCGTCGGCGCCACCGGGGTGCACACCGACGGCGAGGTCGGCCATCACGCCGATGGACATACCCGCGTCCGTGGCGGCCTTCTGCGCTGATCGGAGCTGGTCGTCACAGATCCACTGGAGCCACCGGTAGAAGCCCGCGGCCTCCTCGACGGTGCGTTCCCGGGCGGCGTCGACGCCCGGGACCGTGCCTCCGGCGGCGAGAACCTCGAGTTCGCGGCGGGCGCACCAGGTGGCGAAGTCGTCGAGACCCCGGCCCTCCTTCTCCAGGTAGGTGGTGAATGCCTCCGCCCGGGACGGTGTCATCGGCAGCTCGTAGATCTCCCGCAGCGCCGAGAGCTTCGCCGCGTAGATCGGGTTCCGGTTGATCTCGTCCGGGGAGGTGTTGCAGGTCTTGAGTTTCGCTGCCGTGTCCTCGACACGGACCCGGTCGGTGGGGGAGAGGAGCCCGTATTCCTCGATGTCCTCGACGCGGATGTACAGCGGATTGGTGAACCGGCGCGTCGTCGGCAGGTAGGGGGAATCCTCCACCGGGGGGAACGGTTCCGCTGCGTGGAGGGGGTTGATGAGGAGGAAGTCGGCGCCCGCGTTCTCCGCCAGCGTGCGTCCGAGGTCGCGGAGGTCGCCGAAGTCTCCGATGCCCCAGCTGTCCCGGGATCTCGTCGAGTAGAGCTGCGCCATGACGCCCGCGACGGGGGTGCGCAGGTAGCGGTCGGAGGTGCTGAGTCGGGCCGGGGTGACTACGAGCCGGCAGGAGCCGCTGACTCCGCCGGTGGATTCCATGGACAGCGTGTGCCATCCGAGGGGGAGGTCGGTGGGTACCGCGAAGCTGGCTTCCCCCCAGGTGACACCGTCGATGGTGCGGGCCTCGACGAAGTTGTCCACCTGCTGCGGTGTGACGGTGCCCCCGTCCTCGAGGGTGATGGTCACGGTGACCGGCTCCCCGTCGTGCACGTGGACGGTGAACTCGTGGGGTTGTTCCGCGACCGTCACGACGCAGGGCGGGAGCGGGCGGGTGAACCGCGAGTCCAGATGGGCCTGACGCGCGGCGGCGAGGGACTCGGCGGTGGGTTCGCCCCCACCGCGGAGGATGTCCACCCCGAGTGCGGAGAGGGTCTTGGTCAGGGTGTCTTCCGATACCTCGACCAGTTCCCCTGCAGCGGTGTGGTAGCTGGTCGCCACCCCGTGGAGGTCTGCCAGGGACTTCAGCTCATTGATGTAGGTCACGGGCACCCATCTTGCCATCCCGCCGTGTCCGGCCGCACCCCTCACCCCGTGAGTGGACGCGCCCGAGCCGGAGGTGCCCGCCCTCCGGCGGGGCGGAGCGGGTAAATTCGTCGGGAGAGGCAATCAAATCGACGGCGGATTCCCGTCCACGGTTCTCAGCCGTGATTCGGGCGCACCGCTGCGGAAGGATCATCAGTGCAGGAATACTCAACCCCCGCGAAGTACGAGATCGGACCTGGTGAGACGTGTCTCACGGCGTTGATCGACCTGGTGAAGGTGCGTCCGTACGGGGTGATGTTCACCCGGCCGCAGAACTTCGAGTGGGTCAGTGTCACCGCCAGGGAGTTCCTGGACGAGGTCTACGAGGTGGCCAAGGGATTCATCGCGAACGGGGTGCAGCAGGGGGACCGCATCGCGCTGCTCAGTGACACCCGCTACGAGTGGGCGCTGCTGGACTTCGCCATCTGGGCGGCCGGAGCGGTCAGCGTCCCGATCTACGGCTCGTCGTCGCTGAGCCAGGTTCAGTGGATCATCGAGGACTCCGGGGCCGTGTTCGCCGTGACCGAGACCCGCGAGCACACCGAGCTGATGCGGCACCTGGAGCTCGGGCCGGACGGTTCGCCGTCCCTGAAGGGGTCGACCTCCCGGCTGCAGCGGATCCTGGAGATCAACGCCTCGGCGATCAACACCCTGAAGTTCGAGGGACGTCCGATCGAGGACTCGGCGGTCGAGGAGCGTATCGCCGCCACGAAGTCGGCGGATCTCGCGTCGCTCGTGTACACCTCGGGGACGACGGGGCGGCCCAAGGGCTGCCGGCTGACGCACCGCAACTGGCTGTCGGAGGCCCGTGCCCTGATGACGCATCCGGTGGGTGCGATCGCGGTGCCCGGAACCCGGGTCCTGACGTTCCTCCCGCTCGCGCACGTGTTCTCCCGTGCTGTGAGCCTCGCGATCACGATCTCGGGCGCCACCCAGTCGCACTGGTCCGATTTCTCGACGCTGTCGGTCGAGTTCCAGCGGGCGCGGCCGAACCTGATTCTCGGCGTTCCGCGAGTGTTCGAGAAGGTGCGCAACGGTGCCGCGGCGAACGCCCAGGACAACGGGCCCGTCCAGGGGGCGATGTTCCTCAAGGCGGAGAAGGTCGCACAGGACTACTCCAAGGCCCTGGACACGGAGGAGGGCCCCTCGCGGGCGCTGCGCCTGAAGCACAGGGCCTTCGACAAGCTCGTCTACTCGAAGATCCGTGAGGCCATGGGAGCGAGTGTGAAGTACTGCATCTCCGGTGGTTCGGCCATGACCCCGGATCTGGCGCACTTCTTCCGTGGCATCGGTGTGACGGTCTACGAGGGTTACGGCCTGACCGAGACCACCGCCGCCGTGGCGGTCAACTTCGAGGACAACGTCATCGGTTCGGTCGGCCGCCCGATCGGAGGTATGGCGGTCCGGGTGAATGAGGAGGGGGAGATCCTCGTCAAGGGCGAGATGGTCTTCGACGGCTACTGGCACAACGAGGAGGCCACCGAGGAATCCGTCGACGACGGCTGGTTCAACACGGGGGATCTGGGCGAGCTCCTGGATTCCGGGCACGTCGTGATCACGGGTCGCAAGAAGGATCTCATCGTCACCGCGAGCGGCAAGAACGTCTCTCCCGGCCCGATGGAGGACCGCCTGCGCAGCCACCCGCTGATCAGCCAGGCCCTGGTTGTCGGTGACGGCAAACCCTTCGTCGGCGTGCTCATCGCGCTGGACGAGGAGGCGTTCCGCCGCTGGAAGCTGACGCGGAACTTCCCGGAGTCGAAGTCGGTGGCCGACATGGTGACCGATCCGGTGCTCCGGGCCGAGATCCAGGACGCCATCAACGACTGCAACTCGACCGTGAGCCACGCCGAGGCGATCAAGAAGTTCTACATCCTGGACCGGGATCTGTCCGAGGAGGAGAACGAGCTGACGCCGACGATGAAGATCAAGCGCAACGTCGTGGCGCAGCGATTCAACGAGGAGATCCGCCAGCTGTACAAGCGCTAACACCGGCCGGTCGGGCCACACCCCCCGTAATCACACCCGCCACACCAGTAACATCGGTGTGGCGGGTGTGTCGTCGGCGGGGCACCCACACGAATCCGGAGAATGCGCTTAGAGTTCTGTAACCGGAGCACCCGCCACAGGTGGGGCCCGCAGATCATGACCGAAGCACCCGATTTTCCGGGCAGACCCACCGAGGAGCAGCCTTGCCACACTCTGACGCCCTGCTGCGCCACCGTGAGCTGACCCAGGAGGTCTACAACATCGGCGACGAGGTCGCGGAGTACATCGAGCACCTCGCACAGGCGATCGCGGACTACGACGAGGAACTCGTCGTCGACTGCCACGCGGAATTCGAGCTCATCATCGACGAGGCCCGCACGGACTCCAGGCGGACCGTCGCCGAGCTCATCGGACTCCGCCAGGCACTGACCTCCGGAATCCGTTCCGGATCCGTCAGCGTCCGCGGCGCCGTCGCCCGGACCCCCGTGGTCGAGCGGCCCGAACTCCTCGACGCCACCACCCTGACCACAATCCATCCGCTGTCCGGAACGCCGGTCATCGTCCGGGAACTCAGCGAATCACTGTGTTCCCGCACACGGGACGTCACCGCGCAGCTCGAGGACATCGTGGAATGGGTGCTCGACCAGACCGCCGTCGCCGCCGACGACCTCGACGCGGTCAGCCTGCCCCTGATGTTCGCCCACGCCCGGACTCTCGTCGTCGCCGCCGCCGACGGCTGGCTCACCACCGTCGCCCGTCAGCATCCCGCGTACTGCCGGACCATGCGCGGCAGCAACCCCCCGACGTTCCTGCTGGAGCGGGCCCGCGTCGACGCCGTCGTCGCCAGGGTCGCGCGCAAGCTCGCGCGTAACCGGGGTGCACACGGCGGTGGCTTCGCCTCGTGAGCGGAGCTTACCCGACGGTGCCCTTCGGGGTGTACGTCCACGTGCCCTTCTGCGCCAGCCGGTGCGGGTACTGCGACTTCAACACCTACACCCCCGGCGAACTCGGTACCGGGGCGGATCCGGAGAGCTACCTCGCCGCCCTCGACATCGAGCTCCGGCTCGCCGCGCGGCGGATGGACCGCGACGGGTTCCTCCGACCCGCGGAGACCGTCTTCGTCGGGGGCGGTACCCCGTCCATGCTGGGGGCCGACGGCCTGACCCGAATTCTGGACGGCGTCCGGACCCACATCGGCCTGACACCCGGCGCGGAGATCACCACCGAATCCAACCCGGAATCCACCTCGCCGGAGTTCTTCCACCGGTTGCGGGAGGCGGGATTCACCCGCGTCTCGCTGGGCATGCAGTCCGCGGCGGGCAACGTGCTCGCCGTCCTCGAACGCCGGCACACCCCCGGGCGCCCCGTCGCTGCGGCGCGCGAGGCCCGGGCGGCCGGATTCGAGCACGTCAACCTCGACATGATCTACGGCACCCCCACCGAGACCGACGATGATGTGCGCGCCACCCTCGACGCGATCCTGTCCGCCGAGGTCGACCACGTCTCCGCCTACTCGCTGATCGTCGAGGACGGCACCGCGATGGCCCGCAAGGTGAACAAGGGCCTGCTGCCCGCCCCCGACGAGGATGTGCTCGCCGACCGCTACCAGCTCATCGACGACGCCCTGCGTGGTGCCGGATTCGACTGGTACGAGGTCTCCAACTGGGCCCGCCCCGGCGGGGAATGCCGCCACAACATCGGCTACTGGCGCGACGGCGACTGGTGGGGCGCCGGCCCCGGCGCCCACTCCCACCTCGGTGGGGTCCGCTTCTTCAACGTCAAACACCCGCGGACCTACGCCGCGGCGTGCGCCCGCGGCGAGCTTCCGGTCAAGGACTCGGAGCAACTGTCCGACGCTGACCGGCACACCGAGAAGCTGATGCTCGGTCTCCGCCTCCACGACGGTGTCACCGAGACCGATCTGCGCCCCGGTTCCGAGCGGGTCGTCGCCGGGTACGTGGACTCCGGTCTGTTGTGCTGGATCGAGCGTGGGTACGGTGGGCGCAATCTCGCGCTCACCGACTCCGGAAGACTGCTCGCCGACGGCATCATCGCGGACATCCTCGTCGCCGAGGACTGAACCGCCCCGGAACCGCTCCGCGATCACTCGTGACGCAGTGCCTCGATGGGGTTGAGTCGGGCGGCGCGGGCGGCGGGGTAGAACCCGAAGAAACCGCCGATCGCGACGGAGAACCCCAGCGAGAACAGCACGCCCGCGACGGGCGGGAACACCAGCGTGCCCATCAGCTTCGCGCCCGTCACGCCGAGCGCCGTGCCGAGCAGCACCCCGATCACCCCGCCGATCAGGCAGATGATCATGGCCTCCACGAGGAACTGCAGCCGGATGTCGCGGTTCCTCGCGCCGAGAGCCTTGCGGATGCCGATCTCCCGGGTCCGTTCCGTGACGGTGACGAGCATGATGTTCATGACGCCGATGCCGCCGACGAGCAGGGAGATTCCGGCGATCACCGACAATCCGATGCTCAGGGAATCGATGACCTGACGGAAGGAGTCGATGTCCTTCTTCATGTCGGTGACCTTCGCCGTGAAGTCCGGGTCCGTCGTGTACTCGGCGGCCGCGAACTCCGACAGTTCCCGCCGGAACGACTCCTCGTCGGTCCCCGGAACGGGGCGCACCGACACCCTGGTCCATGCACCGGAGTCGCCGCCCAGCCGATCCTCCACCGACCACGGGACGTAGATCACCGGTGACTCACTTCCACCGTCGCCGAACAACCCGCCACCGGACGCTCTGCCGGTGACTCCGACGACCGTCAGCGAGATGATCCGACCGGTCGTGGTCTCGACGTCGACGGATTGTCCGGGTGCGCCGGCGGTGTCCCCGGCGAACAGTGCCGTGACGAGCTCCGGGGAGACCACCGCGACGGGTCGGGCGCCGGTGACGTCGTCGTCCGTGATGGAGCGGCCCGCGGTGACCCCGGTGGTCTTCATCGCGATGAAGTCGGGGTTCACCCCGTTGATCCGGGCACGCTTCGACGTCTCGGGGTGCCCGGTGGGACTGACGGTCCCGGAGTGCTCGGAGCCCTCACCGACCGGGATCCCGGCGAGCCGGCCGGGGAACCTCGTCCGCAGCCGGTCGAGGAGCTCGGGTGTGAGTTTCGACGCGGCTGGGACCGGGGTGGGGGAGAGCAGCGGATCACTCTCGTCGGCGGTACGCGACTCCACCTGCAGCGAGTAATCGTTCGCCCCGGAATCCGCGAGGCTCTTCACCAGCTGCGTCTTCAGTGAGGAACCGAGGGTCAGGACGATGATGACCGAGGTGATGCCGATGATCACGCCGAGGAGGGTGAGCAGCGCCCGCAGCTTGTTGCCGGCGATGCTGCCGACCGAGAGGCGGAGTGCTTCGTTGAAGTTCACTGGAGCAGGTCCCCCTCGGAGATGCGGCCGTCGCGCATGGTGACCACGCGGGTGGTCTCCGCGGCGAGCTCGGGATTGTGGGTGATGAACACGATGGTCTTGCCCCGGTTCCGGTTGAGATCGTGGAACATGTCCATGACCAGGCGCCCGGTGTGCGAGTCCAGGGCACCGGTCGGCTCGTCGGCGAGGATGAACTCCGGGTCGTTGGCCAGGGCGCGGGCGATCGCGACGCGCTGCTTCTGGCCGCCCGACAGTTCATTCGGGCGGTGGTCCATGCGCTGCCCCATGTCGACCATCTCTAGGAGTTCGGCGGCGCGGTCCGTGCGCTCCGCCCGCGGCACACCGGCGTACATCATCGGCATCTCGACGTTGCGCCGCGCGCTGATCCGGCCGATGAGGTTGAAGTTCTGGAAAACGAACCCGATCGCCCTGCTGCGGTGCTCCGACAGGGCATCGCTGTCCAGGCTCCGCGTGTCGACGCCCGCGAGGCTGTAGCTGCCCGACGTGGGCCGGTCGAGCAGCCCGATGATGTTCATCAGCGTCGACTTGCCCGAACCCGAGGCGCCCACCACAGAGACGAATTCGCCGTGCTCCACGGTGAAGTCACATCCCGGCAGAACCGTCAGTTCCCCCTCGGTACCGATGTTGTAGGTCTTGACGATGTCCCGCATCTCCACCAGCGGGCTCATGCCTCGTCCCCGAGCGTGACAGTGGCTCCCAGCAGCTCACGGCGGGTCGAACCCTGGCTGATCACCGTCTCGCCCTTCTTCAGCTCGCCACCGGTGACGGCGACGGTGACATCCCCCTCGGTGCCGGTCTCCACGCGACGCTCCTCCACGGTGCCCCTCGAACCCGGGCCCTCTGCTCCGGCGACGACGAGAACCGCCTTCGTGCCGTCGGCCCGCTCGAACACCGCCTCCCGCGGCACCGCCAGGCCGCCCTTGTCCGCGGCCAGCACGATCCGGACGCGGGCGCTGCCGCCGATCCGGAGATCCTTCGTGTCCCCGTCGATCGTGATCTCCACAGGGAAGGTCGGACGCTGCGCACCGGCGGACGGGGCGGCGCCCGCAGCGCCCGGCTGCTGCGCGGCGGGGCCACCGCCGGGCACACCGGCCACGGGAGACACCCGCGACACTTTTCCGCGGAACGTCTTCCCGCCGGTGGCGGCCGTGGTGAACGTGACCTCGGCGCCGGGCCTGAGGTCGGCGACGTCGATCTCCGGGACCTCGGTGTGCAGGATCATCCCGGAATCATCCGCGAGCGTGAGCACCGACCCTGCGACGGGGCGACCGACCTCCGACCCGACGTTCACCACCACGCCGGTGAACGGTGCCCGGATCTCACTCGCGTTGATGTCCCGCGTCAGGTGGTCGGTTCCCTGGCCCACTGACTCCCGTGCTGCCTGCGCGGCGCGGCGGGCCTGCTCCGCACCACTGGCCAGGGAATCCAGCTGCTGCCGGGCCGTCAACTTCGCCGACTCCACCGACACCGTGGCCTCCTTCTTCGCCTCGAAGGTCGCCGCGACCTGCCGCTGCGCCTCCGCCAGATCGCGGTCCACCGCCTTGAGCGCTGTCGTGTAGGCCTCCTGACGGTTGCTCAGCTCCTTCACCGAGTTCTGCAGCGCGGTGGCCGCCTCCACCGTGCCGATGTGGGTGGTCATCGACTGCTGCACCCCTTCGACGGAAGGCTCCGTCTGGAGGAGCGCAGCCGCGGAGGCGACCCCGGAACGTGCGAGATTGATCTCGCCGTTGAGCACCTGGTTGCGGGACTCCTCCAGGGCGCGCTGCTGCTCCACCAGTCGCGGATCCCGGCCGTCCGCGGCGTCGGCCTTCTTCGCCTCGAACGCGCGGATCGCATCCTCGTGCGCGGCCGTCGCCGTCCGGAGGGCCGCCTGCGCGGCGTTCACCTCGGGGTTCAGCGACTGATCCAGGCTCTCCCTGTACTGCCGGTGCCTCTGCTCCGCCTGTTCGACGGAATTGAGCTCCGAGGTCAGCGTCGTGGCCTGCTGCGACCTCTGGTTCGCCAGCTCCCGCTGCACGGAGGAAACGTCGACCGTCGCCAGCAGCTGCCCCTCCTCGACCCGGTCCCCGGTGGCCACCGACAGGGAGGTCAGCGGGCCGGTGAGCGCGGTGGTCACTGCCTCCGTCCGCGCGGCCGCCACCGTCGCACTGGTCTGCACCGCCCGGGTCACGTCCTCGACCTCCGCGGTCCGGTACTCGTGTGCCGCCAGTACGGTGCCGTCGCCACCTCCGGAGCATCCGGTGAGGGCCAGGCACAACGCGGCGGCCGCGCCGGTGAACAGGCGGCGTGGTCGGGTGAAGCGGAGGACGGTCGGTAGTGACATCGGGAACCAGGGCCTTTCGGTCTTTCGGATACTGCGACCCGCACAGGTCGGCTGCGAAGTCACGCTAGGGGACAATCCCGGGACAGACCCGGGAGGACCCTGGAGGAAACCTGTGGACCTCCACCGGGCCCTATACTGGGGAGAGAAGATCACACGGAGCGGACCGGTTGCGGAGAGGCCGGACACGTGGTCGGTAACACCACCGGGGAGAGGAGCGGACATGGCGGGATCCACCGACCAGCGGCGTGCCGAGGTCCTGCGCGCGATCGTCGCCGACTACATCGCCTCCCACGAACCCGTCGGATCCAAGGCACTGGTCGACCGCCATCGGCTCGGAGTCAGCTCCGCCACCATCCGCAACGACATGGCCGTCCTCGAATCGGAGGGCTACATCGTCCAGCAGCACGCCAGCTCCGGGCGGATCCCCACCGAGAAGGGCTACCGGCTCTTCGTCGATTCCCTCCACGAGGTCAAGCCGCTCTCCCCGGTCGAGCGGCGGGCGATACGGAGTTTTCTCGAGGACGGGGTGGACCTAGAGGACGTCCTGCGCCGCGGCGTACAGCTGCTCAGTCAGCTGACCAGGCAGGCCGCCGTGGCGCAGCTGCCGACGCTGAATGTCTCCCGCGTCCGGCACTGCGAGGTCGTGCAGCTGAACCCGTCCCGAATCCTGCTGGTCCTGATCACCGACACGGGCCGGGTCGACCAGCGCAACGTCGACACCGACATCGAGCTCACCGCCGACCAGGTGGCCCGGCTCCGGGACGTCCTCAACCAGGCGCTGGTGGGCAAGACACTGAATGACGCGTCGGTCTCGATGGCGGACCTCGCGGCGAACGCTCCGGCCGACATCCGGACAGCCGTGATCCGCGCCTCCACCACGCTCATCGAGACCCTCGTCGAGGCACCCAGTGAGCGGATGGTTCTCGCGGGTGCGTCCAACCTCTCCCGCGTGACCGGCGATTTCCCCGCCGGGCTTCCCACGGTCCTCGATGCTCTGGAGGAGCAGGTCGTCGTGCTCCGCCTGCTGTCCGGCGTGACGGCGCAGGGTGCGGTGCACGTGAGCATCGGTGAGGAGAGCCAGGAGGATCAGCTCCGTGGTGCCTCCATCGTCAGCACCGGCTACGGCGCGACCGGAGCCACCTTCGGGGGAATGGGAGTCGTCGGGCCCACCTACATGGATTACCCGGGCACCATCGCCAAGGTCCAGGCCGTCGCCCGCTACGTCTCCCGGGTGCTCGGCGGCAACTAGCCGCGGAAACCCGCCACGGCAGACTCCTCGCCACCATCACCGTCACCGGACTCGACGACCCTCAAGCCGTCCCCCATCCCGCACTTCGCCCGCGGGGGAGCGGACACGGTACCCGACATGCGGTGGACCCGGATCGGACCCGGGCCCCGGAGAATCAGCGCACCCGCGGCTTCTTGTCCGGGGTCGCCTTCCTTCCCTTCCGGGCCCGGATGTCGTCCGTCGCGAACTGGACCCACACCGACCAGCAGATGAGCAGCACCAGGAGCAGGGCGGTCCACGCGGTGAGCCCGGACAGCGCGAACAGCAGGGCCAGGACCATCAGCGCGAGCGAGACGTAGAAGTGTCGGGCGTCGTGCATGTCAGTTACCTCCGTGTTGTGGGGTCGGGACGACGTGAGCCCGGACTGTGTCCGTATTCACATCGTGGACACGATTGTAGCGGCGCCCCCGGAGCCGGGTCGGGGACGGTTTCCGCCGCTCCGGCGGCGGGAAACGGTACGGACACCGTGAACCCCGCACCCGCTTGGGCGAAGTGCCGGACGCTCACTACTATGGATGGAATGCGGGGATGAACCCCGTTCCCGAACACGCACCCAAGACCCTCATTCCGACCCGGATGTGGTCGGTGACAGAAGGAAGTATCAGACAACGTGGCTCGTGACTACTACGGCATTCTGGGCGTCGACCGTTCCGCATCGGACTCGGAGATCAAGAAGGCCTACCGCAAACTCGCCCGCAAATACCACCCGGACGTGAATCCGGGTGAGGAGGCCGCGGAGAAGTTCCGGGAAGTGTCCCTCGCCTACGAGATCCTGACGGACCCGGAGAAGCGGCGCATCGTCGACCTCGGCGGCGACCCCGCCGAGCAGGGCGGTGGCGGCGGATACGGAGGCGGCTTCGGTGGCGGCGGCTTCGGCGACATCTTCGACGCCTTCTTCGGCGGGGGCGGGACCGGCCGTGGGCCCCGCTCCCGCGTCCAGCCCGGCGCCGACGCCCTGCTGCGGACCTCGATCACGCTCGAGGAGGCTTTCGTCGGCGTCCGCAAGGACATCACGGTCGACACCGCCGTCCTCTGTGAGGAGTGCTCCGGATCCGGCTCCGAATCGGGAGCCAAGCCCGTGCCGTGCCAGACCTGCTCCGGCACCGGTGAATTGCAGGAGATGCAGCGCAGCTTCCTCGGAAACGTGATGACCTCCCGCCCCTGTCCGAACTGCCAGGGCACCGGCGACGTCATCCAGGACCCCTGCAACCGGTGCCACGGGGAGGGCCGCCGCCGGGCGCGCCGCGACCTCGTGGTCACCGTGCCCGCCGGTATCGACGACGGCATGCGCATCCGGATGGCCGGACAGGGCGAGGTCGGCCCCGGTGGTGGTCCCGCCGGCGACCTCTACGTCGAGATCTCCGTGCAGCGCCACCCCGTGTTCAGCCGGGACGGTGACGATCTCCATCTCACCGTCCGGGTGCCCATGGTCGACGCCGCCCTCGGGACGGAGGTCCGCACGGAAACCCTCACCGGTGAGTCACTGACCATCACCCTGCCCGCCGGTTCCCAGCCCGGTGACCGGATCCGGATCGCCGGCTCCGGCATGCCGCGGCTGCGCGCCGAGGGCGCCGGCGATCTCGTCGCGCACCTCGATGTCTTCGTGCCCCGTGAGCTCGATGACCGGTCCCGGGCCCTCCTCGAGAAGCTCCGCGACCACCGGGACGATTCGGCCGAGGTCAACCGCGAAGGTGACGGGCAGGAGACCCTGTTCAGTCGGCTCCGCAACCGGTTCCGGCGATGACCCTCCCCGTGTTCCTCGCCGACCTCGACGCGGTGCTCGCCGGTACGGATCCGGCGCCGTTGCCCGGCCCGGGTCAGACCGTCACCGTCACCGGCCCCGAGGCCCGGCACGCCGTCAGCGTGCGGCGTCTCGGCGAGGGCGATGAACTGGTCCTCGCCGACGGTCGTGGACACGCCGTTCGGTGCACCGTGCGGGAGACCGCGGGCCGGGACACCATGATCCTCACCGTCGATGCGACACTCGCGGCCACGGCGCGTGATCCCCGGGTCACCGTCGTCCAGGCGATCCCGAAATCCGACCGTGCCGAGTTGGCCGTCGATCTCGCGTGCCAGGGTGGCGCGGACGCCATCATCCCGTGGCAGGCCGAGCGCTGCATAGCCCGCTGGACCGGGCCGAAACGCGACAAGGCACTCGGCAAGTGGCGGGCCGCCGCGGTCGCCGCGGCGAAGCAGTCCCGGCGTACCGACGTCCCGCGGATCCCGGCCCTCGCCGACGGCGGTGACGTCGAGGAACTCATCCGGGACACCGTCGCGGGCGGCGGCGAAGCCGTCCTGCTGCACGAGGAGTCTGCGGTCGCCTTCGCCACCGTCAACTGGGCGGACGCCGGTGAGGTGGTTCTCGTCATCGGGCCCGAGGGCGGCATCTCCCCGGCGGAGGTGACGCGCTTCACCGCCGCGGGTGCCCGGGCCGTCCGGCTGGGGCCCGAGGTCCTGCGCACCGCGACCGCGGCACTGTCAGCGCTCTCCGCGATCGGGGCGACCAGCTCCCGCTGGTAAGGTCCACCATGAGTCCACCGGTCACGGCACCGGACTCCCAGATCCCACCGAACATCTTCCCGAAAGTAGGCGAAGCCCCGCACGTGGCCATCTACAACACCGACCAGAGTGTCTCCGAGACCTTCGACATCGACCCGGCGCTCGTGCAGAGCGTGCTCGGTACCACCGACGGAAACCTGAAGACGCTGGAGAAGTACGTCGACTGCGACATCTTCGTCCGCGGGAACACGGTCACCCTGACCGGGCCGGCCCACGAGGTGTCCCGCGCCCGCCGGGTGCTCGACGAACTGCAGGCCACCGCCCGCCGGGGCGGGCACATCAGCCCCACGGCCGTGAAGCACGCCGTCAACCTCGTCACCAGTGAGGCTCCCCAGTCGGTCGCGAACGTCCTCGCCAGCGACATCATCGCCCGCCGCGGCAAGGTGATCCGGGCGAAGTCGCTGGGCCAGAAGGAGTACGTCGACGCGATCGACGAGAACACCATCGTCTTCGGTCTCGGCCCCGCCGGTTCCGGCAAGACCTACCTGGCCATGGCCAAGGCGGTGCAGGCGCTGCAGACCAAACAGGTCAGCCGCATCATCCTCACCCGGCCCGCGGTCGAGGCGGGGGAGAAGCTCGGCTTCCTGCCGGGCACCCTCAACGAGAAGATCGACCCCTACCTGCGACCGCTGCACGACGCCCTGCGCGACATGGTGGAACCGGAGGTGATCCCGAAGCTCATGGAGGCCGGTGTCATCGAGGTCGCGCCGCTGGCCTACATGCGCGGGCGCACCCTCAATGACGCCTTCGTCATTCTCGACGAGGCGCAGAACACCACCCCGGCGCAGATGAAGATGTTCCTCACCCGACTCGGATTCGGGTCGAAGATGGTCGTCACCGGCGACATCACCCAGGTGGACCTGCCCGGCGGCCAGCGGTCGGGGCTCCGGTTGGTGCGCCACATCCTCCGCGGTGTGGAGGGCGTGCACTTCTCCGAGCTGACCAGCGAGGACGTCGTGAGGCACCAGCTGGTCGCCCGTATCGTCGACGCCTACGACGACTGGGAGAACCAGGAGACGAAGGGACGGTCGTCCTGATGGGCACCGAGGTTTTCAATGAGGCCGCCTACGGCGACGTGAACGAGGAGATGCTCATCGACGTCTGCGGCTACGCACTGTCCCGCATGGACGTGCACCCGCAGGCGGAGTGCTCCCTGCACATCGTCGACCCCGACGTCATCGCCGAACTCCACGAACGCTGGCTGGATCTGCCTGGTCCGACCGATGTGATGAGCTTCCCGATGGACGAACTCACACCCGGTTCCGGGCGTCCCGACGCCGCGGAGCCGGGCCCCGCGATGCTCGGGGACATCGTGCTGTGTCCCGAGTTCGCGGAGGGACAGGCGGCTCGCGCGGGGCACAGCCTCGACCACGAGCTCTCCCTGCTCACCGTCCACGGGGTGCTGCACCTGCTCGGCTACGATCACGTCGAGGCCGACGAGGAGCGGGAGATGTTCGCGCTGCAGAACGAGATCCTGGCCGACTGGTACGACGACCTGCAGTCGCGCGGCGTCCGGTACCAGCCCAAGCCCTCGGGACCGGGGGCGTTCCCGACCGCGTCGGACCGGGAGGCCCTCGACCATCTGAACGCGGACGGAACGATCCCCGTGATCGCCGAGCCGGACACGACGGAGAAGAACTGACCGTGAACCCAGTCATGCTGGCGCTCGGGGCGGCTGCCGCCCTGGTCACCTCGGGCGCTCTCGGATCAGTCGAATCGGCTGTGTCGTCGATCTCCCGCGCGCGCGTCGAGGAACTCGTCAAGGATGAACGCCCCGGAGCGGTGAAGCTGCTCCAGGTCGTGGACCGACGGGCCGACCACATAAACCTCCTCGTGCTCCTCCGGACCCTCCTGGAGTCCACCGCGGCGGTGTGCACCGGTGCACTCGCGTTCGAGCTGATCTCCTCCCGGGGCTGGGCGCTGGCGACGGCGATCGCTGTCCTCACCCTGGTCACCTACGTCGTGGTCGGGGTCTACTCCCGCACCATCGGCCGCCAGAACCCGTACACGGTGTCCCTCAAGTCGGCCCTCGTGCTCTCCGTGCTGGCGCACCTGCTCGGGCCGGTGACCAAGGTGCTGATCTGGTTCGGCAACATCCTCGCCCCCGGGGCGGGATTCCGCGACGGCCCGTTCAACACGGAGGTCGAACTCCGCGAGATGGTCGACATCGCCCAGGAACACGGCATCGTCGAGATCGGCGAGCGCCGCATGATCCAGTCGGTGTTCGATCTCGCGTCGACCACGGCCCGCAGCGTCATGGTGCCCCGGCCGGAGATGATCTGGATCGAATCGGACAAGACCGCCGGTCAGGCGACCGCGCTCTGCGTGCGCTCCGGGCTCTCCCGGATCCCGGTGGTCGGGGAGAACGTCGACGACATCGTCGGTGTCGTCTACCTCAAGGATCTCGTCCAGAGGACGTACTCGTCGAGCGACAACGGCCGGAGCGTCAGCGTCGAGGACGTCATGCGCCCGGTGACGTTCGTCCCGGACTCGAAGAACCTCGACGATCTGCTCCGGGAGATGCAGCTCAACCGGATCCACATCGCGCTGCTCGTCGACGAGTACGGAGGTATCGCGGGGCTGATCTCCATCGAGGACATTCTCGAGGAGATCGTCGGTGAGATCGCCGACGAGTACGACTCCGGGGAGGTGGCGCCGATCGAGCGGCTCGCGCCGGGACGCTACCGCGTCGTCTCGCGGCTCACCCTCGAGGATCTCACCGATCTCGTGGACGAGGACCTCGACATCGAGCTGGAGTTCGGCGAGGACATCACCGATCAGGTGGAGACCGTCAGCGGGCTCATCGCCTACGACCTGGGGCGGGTCCCGCTGCCCGGTGCCTCGGTGCGCACCTGCGGCCTGGAGCTCACCGCCGAGGGCGGCCGGGACCGGCGGGGCCGGATGCGGGTCAAGTCCGTCATCGTGACGGTCCTCGATCCGGAGACCGGCAGCGCCGACGTCCGCTGAGCGGACTCCGCGGTCACGGCGCACCCACGGGGTACGATGGGAGATCATCCGGGACCGACCGCCCCAAGTACGGGGAGGCCGGGCCCATGAGCATCACCCACCGACAATCCGGGGCCGTCCGGCTCCGTGGAGGACTAGAACAACGTTGACTTCATTCACCGACACCCCCGAGGGGTTCCGCTCCGGTTTCGTCAGCTTCGTGGGGCGGCCCAACACGGGCAAGTCGACCCTGACGAACGCACTGGTCGGCGAGAAGATCGCCATCACCGCCAACCAGCCGGAGACCACGCGCCACCCGATCCGCGGCATCGTTCACCGTCCCGACGCCCAGATCATCGTCGTGGACACCCCGGGGCTCCACCGGCCGCGGACCCTGCTCGGGGAGCGGCTGAACGAGATGGTCAAGGAGACCTACTCGGACGTCGACGTCATCGGCATCACCGTGCCGGCGGACGAGAAGATCGGCCCCGGTGACCGGTGGATCCTGGACGCGGTGAAGAAGGTCGCCCCGAAGACAACGATCGTCGGGATCGTGACCAAGGTGGACAAGGTCTCCCGGGATTCCGTCGCCGTTCAGCTGATGGCCCTGCACGAGATGCTCGGCGGTGACTGCGAGGTCGTCCCGGTCTCCGCGCAGTCCGGTGAACAACTCGATGTCCTCGTCGATGTCCTGACCGGCGTGCTGCCGGAGGGGCCGAAGTTCTACCCGGACGGCCACGTCACCGACGACGACCGGAACACCCGCATGTCGGAACTGATCCGGGAGGCCGCGCTCGCCGGCCTGAAGGACGAACTGCCGCACTCGGTCGCCGTCGAGATCGACGAGGTCCTGCCCAACGAGGAGCGCCCCGACGTCCTCGACATCCACGCGGTCCTCTACGTGGAACGTCCCGGTCAGAAGGACATCATCATCGGCAAGGACGGCCGTCGCCTGGGGCGGATCATCCACAACTCCCGCAAGGAGATCATCGAGCTGATCGGCCAGAACATCTACCTCGATCTGCGGATCAAGGTTCTGAAGAACTGGCAGTCGGATCCGAAGGCGCTCGGCCGCCTCGGTTTCTAGGATGCGCGCACCGAGCTTCCGCGACCGGGCGCTCGTGGTGCGGACCCACGACTTCGGGGAGGCCGACCGCGTCGTCGTCCTCCTGACCCGCGGACACGGCCTGGTGCGCTGTGTCGCGAAGGGGGTGCGGCGCACCAGATCCCGGTTCGGGTCCCGCCTTCAGCCCTTCGTCGAGCTCGACGTGCAGCTGTACCCGGGGCGGAACCTGCACAGCATCACCGGTGCGGACACCGTGGCCTACCACGGTTCCGGGCTCATCGAGGACTACACCCGCTACACCTGCGCGTGTGCGGTCCTCGAATCCGCGGAACGCCTCGCCGTCGCCGAGTTCGGCGATGACCCGTGGCTCTTCGACGCCAGCGCCGCGGCACTGGCCCGGCTGCGCACGGTCGTCGATCCCACGGCCGAGCTCGACTCCTTTCTGCTCCGGGCGATGGGTCACGCGGGTTGGGCGCCGAGCCTGTTCGACTGCGCGCAGTGCGGACGACCCGGACCGCACCACGCCTTCCACCCCGCGGCCGGGGGAGCGGTGTGCGGGATGTGCCGGCCCCCGGGGGCCGCGACCCCCGATGAGGCGGTGCTCCGGCTCATGTGGTGGCTCGCCCACGAATCGTGGGCGGCTGTGGAGGACGCGCGTGCGGCCTCCGAGAACGCCGGGGACGGGATGTTCACCGACTTCGCGGGCCAGGCGCATCAGCTCGTGCGCGCGCACCTCCACTGGCACCTGGAACACCGCGTGCGGTCCCTGGATCTGCTCGATCAGGGCTGACCCCGGGTGAGTGGCCGGGGTGGTTTTCCGCGACGGGGGCGGGTGGCACAATGGAGCGGTGACTGTGAACACCACTCCGCCCGACATCCCCGCCGAGTTCCTCCCCAGGCACATAGCACTGGTGATGGACGGCAACGGCCGCTGGGCCACGGAACGGGGAATGAAGCGTACCGAGGGCCACCGCAGGGGAGAGGCCGTACTCCTAGACGTCGTGGACGCCTGCATCGCCCTCGGCGTCCCGTATCTGTCCGCCTACGCGTTCTCCACGGAGAACTGGCGACGTTCCACCGATGAGGTCCGCTTCCTCATGGGGTTCAACCGCGATGTACTGCGTCGGCAGCGGGACGGTCTGCACGCCAAGGGGGTGCGTGTCCGGTGGGTCGGACGGCGTCCGCGGCTGTGGCGCTCGGTGATCCGCGAGCTGGAGGCCGCCGAGGAACTGACGAAGGACAACACGACCATGACGCTGGCGATGTGCGTCAACTACGGCGGTCGCGCGGAGATCATCGACGCCGCCCGGCAGATCGCCGCGGAAGCCGCGGCCGGTAGACTCCGCCCCGACCAGATCACCGAGGCGACGTTCCCGGACTTCCTCGACGAGCCGGACATGCCGGACGTGGACCTCTTCCTCCGCCCGTCGGGGGAGAAGCGCACATCGAACTTCCTGCTCTGGCAGTCCGCCTACGCAGAAATGGTCTACCAGGACAAGCTCTTCCCCGACTTCACCCCGCAGGATCTCTACGACGCGGTGGTCGAGTACGCCCACCGGGACCGACGGTTCGGAGGTGTCAGATAGATGACGGAGCACACCGGGAAAACGGTGGTCGGGGAACCTACCCGCGCACAGATCAGACGGTGGCAGCGTTACCTCGCCAATGAACGGGCGGAGGCCGCGGTCTACCGCGAGCTCGCCCTGCACAAGACCGGCGAGGAGCGAGACATCCTCCTCTCCCTGGCGGACGCCGAGGCGCGGCACGAGGAACACTGGCGCACGCTGCTGGGCAATCACGTCGGCATGCCGCGGCGCCCCGACTACTCCACCCTCCTGATGGGTTTCCTCGCCCGCCGCTTCGGCAGCGTGTTCACCCTCGCCCTCATGCAGTCCGCCGAGCAGCGCACCCCGTACCTCGACGACGAGGACGCCACGGACCAGATGACCGCCGACGAGTGCATCCACGCCGAGGTCGTGCGGGGCCTTGCCGCCCGCGGAAGGGAACAGATCTCCGGTAATTTCCGGGCCGCCGTGTTCGGGATGAACGACGGCCTGGTCAGCAACCTCGCGCTCGTCCTCGGCGTCGTGGGGGCCGTGACGAGCAACGGCGTGATCGTGATGACCGGGTTGACGGGCCTGCTCGCCGGGGCACTGTCCATGGCGGCCGGAGAGTACATCTCGGTGTCCTCGCAGCGGGACCTCCTCGAGGCCTCGACCGCCGATCCGATGGCCTCCGCGCAGCTGCCGCAGCTGGACGTGAACGCCAATGAACTCGAGCTGGTCTACCGTGCGCGCGGCATGAGCGGCGGGGAGGCGAAGGCGAAGGCCGCGGCGGTCTTCGCCGGTATCCGGGCGAACCGCCCCGTGGAACGGGAGGCGATCTCCACGGTGCCGGTCGGTGCCGCGCCCACCGATCCGGAGGTCGTGGGGTCCGGGACGTCCGCCGCGGTGCACAGTTTCCTGTTCTTCGCCTCCGGCGCCCTGATCCCGTGCGTGCCGTTCTTCTTCGGGCTGTCCACCCTGACGGCCGCGGTGATCTCCTGCGTTCTCGTCGGGATCGCCCTGCTGTGCACCGGTTCCATCGTCGGCCTGCTTTCCGGGATGCCCCCCATCCGGAAGGCTCTGGTCCAGCTCGGGGTCGGTCTCGGTGCCGCGGCGGTCACCTTCGGCCTCGGCAACGTGATCGGCGTCGTGGTTTGAGCTGACCGACGCCGTCTCCCGGCCCCGTCAGTTGTCCGTGCCGGTGCTCCGTCCGGCACGGCAGTCGGCGCACACGCCGAACACCTCGGCTGTGTGGCCGGTGAGCTGGAAATCGTTGCGGCGGGACTCCTCCAGCGCCCATTTCTCCACCGGTCCGCCCTCGATCTCGATCGTGTGACCGCACTCGGTGCAGACGAGGTGGTGATGGTGAGCCTCTGTGTCGCAGTGCCGGTAGAGGGACTCACCGGTCGCCATGTGCAGGACATCGACCGCGTGGATGTCCGCGAGCGACTGCAGGGTCCGGTAGACCGTGGTCAGACCGACCTTGTGGTTCCGTTCGCCGAGCTCGCGGTGGATCGTCTTCGCGGACGCGAAGGTGTCCAGATCGCGGAGCACCTCGACCACGGCGGCGCGCTGGCGGGTACTGCGGACACCCAGCTTCGGGATTGTCGAGTCCTGATTACCGGACATGTTCGGGGTCCTTCCTGCAGGGTGCATGATCAGCTGCCCCTGATTCAGGGGGTGCCTGGAGCCCCCTGTCGCCGGACCGTACGGCGGTGGGACAGTCTCTTTCCCACATGATAGCGCGTCAACGTCAACCGCTACCCCGTACCTGCCGTCGTCCCACGGGGTGGACCGCAGGGGAAAACCCCGGGCCGAACCTGAGCTCCGGATCCCGCGGGTTAGACTGGTCCCGGACTGGTGCGACGGGGGGAGACCCCTTCTCCGGTGCGCTCCGGTACCCACGGAGCCGCCGGGGAACGTGAAACCCCGGCGCCGCCGTCACCGAGCATCAACGAACCGTACATCTTCCCTTTAGGAGTACTGAAGAATCGTGGCACAGAAAACCACCATCGAAACCGTCGTGAACCTCTGTAAACGACGCGGACTGGTCTACCCCTGCGGCGAGATCTACGGCGGTACCCGCTCCGCGTGGGACTACGGCCCGCTCGGTGTCGAGCTGAAGGAGAACATCAAGAAGCAGTGGTGGCGGTCCATGGTGACCTCGCGTCCCGACGTCGTCGGCCTGGATTCCTCGGTCATCCTGCCCCGTCAGGTCTGGGTCTCCTCCGGCCACCTCGAGGTGTTCACCGACCCGCTCGTGGAGTCACTCCACACCCACAAGCGCTACCGCGCCGACCACCTGCTGGAGGCCTACGAGGAGAAGCACGGTCACCCGCCGGCAAACGGTCTCGCCGACATCAACGACCCTGAGACCGGTCAGCCCGGCAACTGGACCGAACCCCGTGAGTTCTCCGGCATGCTCAAGACGTTCCTCGGCCCCGTGGATGACGAGGAGGGGCTGCACTACCTGCGCCCGGAGACCGCACAGGGCATCTTCGTCAACTTCAAGAACGTCATGACCTCGGCCCGGATGAAGCCGCCGTTCGGTATCGCGCAGATCGGCAAGTCCTTCCGCAACGAGATCACCCCGGGCAACTTCATCTTCCGGACCCGCGAGTTCGAGCAGATGGAGATGGAGTTCTTCGTCAAGCCCGGCGAGGACGAGGAGTGGCACCAGTACTGGATCGACCACCGGTTCAACTGGTACGTCGATCTCGGCATCGATCCGGAGAACCTGCGCCTCTACGAGCACCCGCAGGAGAAGCTGTCGCACTACTCCAAGCGCACCGTCGACGTGGAGTACGCGTTCCACTTCGCCAACGGCAAGTGGGGTGAGCTCGAGGGTGTGGCCAACCGCACCGACTTCGACCTGTCCACCCACGCGAAGGGTTCCGGCGAGGACCTCTCCTTCTTCGACCAGGAGTCCGGTGAGCGCTGGATCCCCTATGTCATCGAGCCCGCGGCCGGTCTCGGTCGGTCCATGATGGCGTTCCTCGTCGACGCCTACCACGAGGATGAGGCCCCGAACTCGAAGGGCGGCGTGGACAAGCGCGTCGTGCTGAAGCTCGACCGCCGCCTCGCGCCGGTCAAGGTCGCGGTTCTGCCGCTGTCCAAGAAGGACACGCTCACCCCGACCGCGGAGAAGGTCGCCGAGACCCTCCGTCAGCACTGGAACATCGAGTACGACACCTCCGGCGCCATCGGCCGCCGCTACCGTCGCCAGGACGAGATCGGCACCCCGTTCTGCGTGACCGTCGACTTCGACACGCTCGAGGACAATGCGGTCACCGTGCGCGAGCGTGACACGATGGAGCAGGAGCGGGTCGCCATCGATGAGCTGGAGAGCTACCTCGCCGCACGACTGATCGGCTGCTGACCCCGCCGAGGGCACCGGGCCCCGGATCCGGGGCCCGTTCACCGGAAGAAAGGCTGACACACCGCCATGGAGAACCTGACCTGGGGACCACGGGAAACGAACGACGGGCAGACGACCCTGTCCCTCGCGCTGGGGGACCGGGACGTCGCCGTGTTCGGCACCGAGCCCGTGGACGACCACCGCGCCACGGTCGAGGGTGAGGAATGGCGGTTGTCGGCCCCGAGATCCGGCCCGCTGCGCGCGACCCTCGCCGACGGCCGGGTGTTCACCGCGACGCCCGACCGACCCCGACTGGCCCGCGCGAAGAAGATCACGGTCGACTTCGCCGGCGACGGGGAGGCCGTGTTCGTGAACGAGGCCCGCACCGACTGGGTCATCGAGGCCGCCGACGGCACCAAGCTGGGCCAGTTCTCCGGCGCGAACCACGGGGTCCGGAAGGTCATCGTGGAGATGGAGCCCGACGCGGATCTACCGCTCGACCGTGCGGTGTTCAACGCGTGGGTGTCCCGGATGGCGCTCGAGGCGAAGATGATCAGCTCCACCGTGGTGCTCACGGTGAGCCTGCTGATCCTGACCCCGCTGATCATCTGGTTCTTCCTGAATTGAGCGCCGGAGGAACGATGCCTGCCGGGGACGAGGACAAGGCGGGACTGTTCGCCGACGAGTCACCCGACCGCTGGGTCTGGGCGGACGGGTACCTGAGGGACGGTCACGGGGACGTCATCGCGATGATGTCCGCCGGCGTGATACACACCGCGGACGACCGGATCCTGGTGGAGCGTTCCGCTCCCGGACTCCGTTTCCGCTGTCGGGCTACGCTGTCCGGCGGTGACGTCTACACCGTGGCCCAGCAGGGCCTCACCGTCCGCCGGCTGACGGGCTACTGCGCGGGTACCCGGTACACCCTGCGCCGGCGTTCCCTGTTCGGCACCCACCGCGACATCATCGGACCCACGGGGATCGTCGCCTCGACGCATCCGGACCTCCGGGGAGGGCTGGAGATCTTCGACGGCCCCCGGCACACCGACCTGCCCACGGTCCACGGCGTCGTGCTGTCCTGGGCGTGCGTCCTCGTGGACGCCGCGGAACGGAACACCAGGGTCTGAACCCCGCGGGGCGGGGTCAGAACTTGCCGCCGAAGGACCCACCGAGGTTCCCGCCGCCACCGCCGCCGCCGAATCCGCCGCCACCGAAACCACCGCCGAATCCGCCACCGCGGCCACCGTTGCTGAGGATCGAGTTGAGCACCATACCCGCGATGAACGCACCGTTCCCGCCGCCGCTGCGGCGATTCATCCGTCGCTCGTAGTCGCGGATGTCCCGCTGCGCGGCGGAGAGGGCCGCATTCGACGCGGTGACGCACTGCCCGGCGGCCCGGGTCGCGGCCCGGAGATCCCCGTCCCGTTCATTGAGCGCCGTGGCGTGCAGCCGCTTGGCTGCGGCGAGGTGGGTCCGTGCGGTCCCCCCGATGACCCTGCCGCGGGTGGAGATGAGGTCCTCCGCGGCCTGCAGGGTCGTGCTCGCGGTTCCCATCGCCCGGTTGAACAGCTCCCGCCGCCGGCCGGCGTCGGCCGCCTCGGTGCGGAAGGAGTCGAGGTGGTCGTCGAGCTCGGCGTCGAGGGCGAGCAGCGCCTCCCAGGTGCCCAGCGGGTCACTGTCGGCCCGGGACATTGCCTCGGAGGTCTCCCGCTCCGCTCGTGCGGTGATGTCGGCGAGCGCGGAGTGATCGACGCGGAGGTTGTCCCTCTCGGCGGCGGAGATGATCTGCCTCGCCTCAGCGATCTCCGCCCGGATCTCCTCGGCGAGGGGGCCGAGATTGGCGCGGGCGGCGCGGATGTTCGATTCCCCGTGCTCCACGCCGTCGAGGAGCTTCTCCGCCTGCTGGAGAGCGGACTCGATGTGCCGGATGTCGTCCACGAGGCCGCCCTGCTGTCCGGCCGGTTTCGCGGCCAGGGAACGGGCCCGGTCCATGGTGGACTCGGCCTCGTCCAGGTGCGCCTCGGCCAGATCCGGGTTGTCGTCCAGCGTGGACACCCACCCGGCGTCGAAGCGGTCGTGCAACTGGGTGAGGGATCCGCGGGCCAGCGGGAGACGGGTGCGGAGACCGATGGTCTTCTGCGTGAGCTCGTCCAGGCGGCTGTCCGCGTTGATCAGCAGGTTCCGCATGGAACTGAACTCGTCGGCTCGGGCCTCGAGTGCCTGATCGGCCTTCTTGCAGCTGGTGATGATGTCGATCAGCATCCCCCGGCGGGTCCCGGTGTCCTCGGGCACCGCGTCATCGAGACGCCGCTTCATCGTGAAGGCCCGTTGCAGCGTCCCCGTCGAGTCGTTCATCGCGCGGGTGAACGGGCGCGTGCGTTCCGCACCGAACTCGGCCACCGCTAGATCGAGCTCCTCACGGGCCCCCCGGATCGACTCGTCGGTGCTCACGAGTTCCTCCTGCGCCAGCTCCTCGAGGACGTCGAGGGGCATGTCCTCCAGCCGGTCCGACTGCTCCGGCGGCAGTTCCCGGGCACCGGTGACCAGGGCGGCGCGCTTCTTCCGGGAGTTCTTCTTCGCGGATCGCTTCACACCGACGAACGTCGCCGCGGCAGCGCCACCGCCACCGAGGAGGAACAGCCAGCCCGTGCCCGACATCCCGCCTCCGGAGCCGGAGGCCGCGTCGACGAGCGCGAAGGCGGAACCCGGGAAGTCGGAGTCCACCAGGTGGTCGTACGCCGCGTCGCGCATGCGCTCGACCTCGGAGGAGGAGAACTCCTTCCCGTAGCTCAGTCCGTAATCCCGGGACTCCACCGCCACCGCGTACACGAGCACATTGGCGCCGTCATTCGCGCGGAACTCCCTCTCGGCCCATTCGGAGCCCTCGGTGCCGCCGAAGTCGCGCTCGAAGACGATGTAGATCTTCTTCGCCGAGGACTTCTGGTAGTCCCGGATCCTCGCCTCCAAGTCGGCGATCTGCCCGGCATCCAGGACCCCGGCGTTGTCGGTCACCGTCGAGGTCAGCACCCCCGGCTGCTGCGCGACGACGGAGACCGCCTGATCAGCCCATGCGGCCGGCGCGCCGGTACCGAGGAGCGCCAGCATCCCGATGGCGCCAGCCCCCGCCAGACGGACGGGGAGCCTGCTGAACAGCGGTGGGTGCGCCGGTCGGGCGGCGCGGCGCGGACGGGGGAACGGTGCTGCGGTACTCATGGCCCAAGAGTACCGCGACGACGTACCGGAGGGATGGCAGACTGACATCCATGAAGCACGTGAACACCATCTGGATCGCCGCCGCCATGGTGATGATCTGGCCGGCGCGGGTGATCCTGCAGGCCGCCTGCCCGGCACCCGATCCGCGGTCGGCGCAGACCCTCATCGTCCCGGGAACCGCCCAGTACGACGGTCGCCCCAGCGCCCAGTTCGCGGCCCGGCTCGATCAGGCTGCGGATCTCTGGCGGGCCAATCCGTCCCTCCGCGTCATCACCGTGGGTGGGAATCTGCCGGGGGACCGGTTCACGGAGGCGGGCGTCGGGGCGGACCAGCTCCGCCGCGCGGGAGTCGACCCCGGGGCGATCACCGCGGTGGCGCAGGGCAACGACACCAGGGGTTCCCTCGCCGCCGCGTTGGCCGCCTGCCCGGATCCGGGCAGGGTCATCATCGTCACCGACCCGAACCACCGGTCCCGTGCCCGGTTGATCGCCCGGGAGGTCGGATTCTCCGGAGTGGACACCGTCGGGGCGGCCGGGACTCCGACCCGGTTCCCCGGGACGCACTGGGCGTGGACACTCCTCCACGAATCCGCGGGACTCGCCGTAGCTGACCTGCGCCGCCTACCCGCACCGGCCGGGGTGGCCGATATGCTGGAAAAGGCACTGCGCACCGCCGCGGGCCGACTGAGGCCGTCGAGAAGCACCCGCTACCGTCACCTCGACCGCGACGGAGCCTGAGACCCTGAGACACAGCGAGCCAGAGCCCGACCGACCACACCCGACCAGGAGACGCCGACCAACCGTGGAGAGCCCCGCCCGATACCGCTACACCGCCGAAGACAGGGCGCGCTTCTGCGACGAGACCCCGAAGGGCAGCCGGATGGACGCCACATCGGTGGACAACCGCAGTGCCTTCTCACGCGACCGGGCCCGGGTCCTCCACTCCGCGGCACTCCGCCGACTCGCCGACAAGACCCAGGTCGTCGGGCCGCGGGACGGGGACACCCCCAGGACCCGGCTCACGCACTCCCTCGAGGTGGCCCAGATCGCCCGCGGCATCGCCTCCGGCATCGGCGTGAACCCGGATCTGGCGGATCTCGCGGGACTCTGCCACGACATCGGACACCCGCCCTACGGGCACAACGGTGAGGTGGCCCTCGACGAGCTGGCCGCCGACTGCGGGGGCTTCGAGGGAAACGCCCAGACGCTGCGGATCATCTCGCGCCTGGAACCGAAGATCCTCGCACCGGACGGGTCCCCCCACGGCCTCAACCTGACACGCGCCTCGCTCGACGCCGCCTGCAAGTACCCGTGGACACGGATCGCACCCGACGGCACACCGCGCCGCAAGTACGGAGCCTACGACGAGGAGGCGGAGCTGCTCGCCTGGATCCGCGAGGGTCACGACCCACAGGACACCAGGCCCTCCATCGAGGGGCAGGTGATGGACTGGTCCGATGACGTCGCCTACTCGGTGCACGACGTCGAGGACGGGATCTGCTCGGGACGCATCAGCCTGCGGGTCCTGTGGGATCTCTTCGAGCTCGCGGAACTCGCGGAGAAGGGGGCCGAGGCCTTCGGCGGCGACCCGGAGGAGATGATCGCCGCGGCGGATTCCCTGCGCCAGCTCCCCGTCGTCGCGGCGGCGGCGGACTACGACGGTTCACTCTCGTCCCTCGTCGCGCTCAAGGCGCTGACCAGTGAACTGGTCGGCCGTTACGTGGGGGCCACCGTCGGTGCGACCCTCGAGGCCGCTGGGGACGAGTGGTTGGGCAGGATGCACGGGCGTCTCGTCGTCCCACCGGCCGCAGCCGCTGAGGTTCAGATGCTCAAGACCATCGCCGTTCTCTACGTCATGGAGGAGACCCGCCACCAGCAACGGCAGAACCGGCAGCGGGAGCGAATTGCGCGGGTCCACGACTACCTGACCTTCGGCGCCCCCGGCACGCTGGACCCGATCTTCGCGGCCTGGTGGGCCGACGCCGACAGTGACGCCGCACGGGCCCGGGTGATCATCGACCAGATCGCCTCGATGACGGAGTCCCGACTCGAGCGCACCGCGAAACAGGCCAGCGGAGTGGCGGGGTACTACATCTGACGTTTTCACCCGGCCCGGGGGAGTGCGTGGTTGCGGAGACCCGTGAAGGCAGCCTAATCTGCATACACGTGCGCACCTGTGCACATGTATGCAGATTTCCGCGACGACAGAAACGAGCCCGGAGTGTCCGCACCCGCCGCCCCACCACTGCTGAGTGTCCTCCGGCATCGGACCTACCGCAGGCTCTTCACCGCCCAGGTCGTAGCACTGGTGGGCACAGGTCTGCTCACGGTCGCCCTCGGGCTCCTCGCCTACGACATCGCGGGCGGTGACGCCGGGCTCGTGCTCGGCACCGCGTTGACCATCAAGATCCTCGTCTACGTGGTCGGGGCCCCGACCGTCACGGCGGTCGCGGCGAAGCTGCCCGTCAAGCCCGTCCTGATCACCGCGGACCTCGTCCGCGCCTCCATCGCGGTCTGCCTGCCGTTCGTCCACTCCGAGTGGCAGCTCTACGTCGCGATCTTCCTGCTGCAGGCCGCGTCGGCCACCTTCACCCCGACCTTCCAGTCGGTCATACCGCAGGTGCTCCCAGACGAGGACGAGTACACCAACGCCCTGTCCCTGTCCCGGATGGCGTACGACGTCGAGCAGATCACCAGTCCCGCCGTCGCGGCGCTGTTCCTCGCGGTGATGAGCTACCACAACCTGTTCATCGGGACGATGCTCGGTTTCCTCGTCTCCGCGGCGCTGGTGATCGGGACGCGGCTGCCGGCCCGTCCCGAACCGGAGTCGGAACAGTCCGGGTTCCTGTCCCGGGTGTTCCGTGGGGCGAGGATCATGGCGGCGGAACCGGAACTCCGGGGAGTTCTCTGGCTCAACCTCGCGGTGGCCGCACCGATGGCGACGGTCATGATCAACACCGTCGTGATCGTCCGCGGGGAGATGGACAGGAACGACACCGCGCTCGCGATCACCCTCGCCGGATTCGGCCTCGGGTCGATGCTGACCGCTCTCGCCCTTCCCCGGATCCTCACCCTGGTGTCCGACCTCGCCGTGATGACGGCCGGCGCCCTCGCGGGAGCCGCGGCGCTCGCGGGACTCATCCTGCTGCTGACCGTCGGCGACCGGCTCGACGGTGCCGGCGCCTGGTTCACGCTCATCGTCCTGTGGCTCGTCCTCGGTTCCGCGACGTCGGCGCTGCAGACCCCCATGTCCCGGGTGCTGCGGCGGAACGTCGAACCCGAGAGCTACAGCTACATATTCGCGGCCCAGTTCTCACTGTCCCACGCCTGCTATCTCGCGACGTATCCGGCGGCCGGATTCCTCGGGGTCTGGTTCGGGCTGCCCGCGGCCACAGGGGTACTTCTTGCGATGACCATCCTGGCGGTCGGCGCGGGATTCAGGGCATTCAGCTTCCGGCAGCCGGTAGCGTGAGGGATCATGAAGATCAAACCGCGTGATCCCGCCGCCTCCCTGGTGCACGATCCGCCGGTGTCGGCCGAGCTTCTGGACACCGGCGCCGCCACCCTGAAACTCCTGGCTGAACCGACGCGTCTCCACCTCCTGTGGTTGCTCAGTGGTGCCGAGTACTCGGTCGGTGATCTGGTGGAGGCCACGGGAATCTCCCGGACGGCCGTCTCCCAGCACCTGGCCAAGCTCCGGTCCGGAAACCTGGTGCAGACCCGGAGGGACGGGCGCCGCGTGATCTACCGGATGGACGACGGGCACCTGGTACGGCTCGTGACCGAGGCCGTCAACCACGCTGATCACGTCATCAGCGGTGAGCCCCGACACTCCTAGGTCAGTTGGTCCCCGGCACCGGGGGAAGAATGCAGCTGCAGATCGACCCGGGCGCCGAGGAACACCCGGCACAGCAGGATCCGCCGTTCCCGGGGCCAGTGCGACAGGTCGGGGCTCACCACCTTCCGTAGCCTGGTCCGCTCGCCGAGGAAGTCCGCGAGAGCATCGAGATTCTTCGGGACGGGGCTCTCGGGGTCTGCGTCGCAGGCGTGGAACAGGGCGGCGAACCACGTGGTCTCGTTGGCCGCGGCGGCCGCTCCGAGAGTCACCGTTCGTGCGGTCATCGGTTCTCCTCCGCATCCGGGATCAGGCAGAAACTGTCGTAGTGGTCGTCCGTGTAGTACCAGACGTCCGGGTCCCGGTCGGAGCCGCCGCCGGTGATGATGCGGCGTTCACCGCGGTGTCTGAGGCCCGGTGTCTCCACCGTGTACTCGCGGTAGTAGCTGTTGTTCTCCCGTGGCAGTCGGCGTTCGTAGTTTCCGAAGTGCTTTCCGTCGTGCGCGGGATGGTCGAACGGGCCACCGGCGAGGATGTCCTCCACCACCAGTTCGGCCTGCTCCGGGAGGGTGTCGAGGGGACAGGTCCGCTCCGTTTCCGCGGACGGGGTCCGGGTCGTCGATCGCGCGGGCGGGGACTGTGTCGTCGATGGGCGGGTGGATTCCCGAGTCGGGGCCGAAGGTGGTGCGGGATCCCCGCTCAGATCGATACCGAACCACGCCGCACCGAGCAGAAGAACGGCTCCGGCGACGGCACCCAGCAGGCGGCGATTGTCCATTGCCCCATGATCGCATGAACACCGCGGCCTACCGGGACCCGGGTGGTGCGACGGCCCGTGGTCACTCCTCCGGTCCGCTGCTCCGGCACTACAGTGGTGGGCATGGCTAAGGGACGTATTCCGGAGAGTGACATCGCGGCGATCCGTGAGCGCACCCCGATCGAGGAGATCGTCGGGGAGTACGTCCAGCTCAAGCCCGCCGGCAGCGACTCCATGAAGGGCCTTTCCCCATTCAAGGACGAGAAGACCCCGTCGTTCCACGTCCGGCCGAACCGGGGCTACTTCCACTGCTTCTCCACCGGCGAGGGAGGGGACGTATTCAGCTTCCTGATGAAGATGGAGCAGATCCCCTTCCCGGAGGCCGTGGAGATCTGCGCCGAGAAGATCGGCTACCACATCAACTACGAGGGGGGCGGCCCCGGGCGCCGTGAGGAGCCCGGAACCAGACAACGGCTCGTCGCCGCGAACAAGGCCGCCCACGCCTTCTACCGGGAACAGCTCGAGACCCCGGAGGCAGCGACCGCCCGCGCGTTCCTCACCGACCGGGGTTTCTCCGCCGAGCACGCCCGGAGCTTCGGCTGCGGCTACGCGCCCGGCGGATGGGACACCACGACGAAGCATCTGCTGCGGAAGGGCTTCGACGTCAAGGAGCTGACCGCGGCGGGAGTGACCACGATGGGCAAACGCGGCCCCATCGACCGGTTCCACCGCCGGCTGCTCTGGCCCATCCGCAACCTCGCGGGCGACGTCATCGGCTTCGGTGCGCGCAAGCTCTTCGACGACGACCAGATGGGCAAGTACATGAACACCCCCGACACGCTGCTCTACCACAAGTCGAAGGTGCTGTTCGGGCTCGACCACGCGAAGAAGGCCATCGCCTCCGGACACCAGGCCGTCGTCGTCGAGGGATACACCGACGTCATGGCCATGCACGCGGCCGGGGTGACGACGGCCGTCGCGGCCTGCGGCACCGCGTTCGGTGAGGAGCACCTGCAGATACTGCGTCGCCTGATGCTGGACGACAACTACTTCCGCGGCGAGTTGATCTACACCTTCGACGGGGACGAGGCCGGACAGAAGGCCGCCATGCGCGCCTTCGAGGGGGATCAGCAGTTCACCGGCCAGTCCTACGTCTCGGTGGCACCCGACGGCATGGACCCGTGCGATCTCCGCCTGGAGCGCGGCGATGCCGCGGTCCGCGATCTCGTCGCCAGGCGGGTGCCCATGTTCGAGTTCGTCGTCCGGACGATGATCGCCGATTACCCGCTCGATTCCGCGGACGGGCGGCTCCAGGCACTCCGACGGGGGGTACCCGTCGTGGCGGGGATCAGGGACGAGACGCTCCGCAACGAGTACGCCCGACAACTCGCCGGATGGGTCGGCTGGGCGGATCCGACCGAGGTGCTCGAGCAGGTCCGTGCGGAGGCCAGGCGGCCGAAGAAGAAGCAGGAACCACGGCGGGCCCGCCGGTTCGACAACGCGGAGACGCCCTCCGCCACCGCCCCGGTGACACCGGCACTCGAGCTACCGGATCAGCGCACGCCCCGGCTCTGGCCGGAACGCGAGAGCCTCAAACTCGCCCTGCAGTACCCGGAGCATGCGGGGGAGTACTTCGACGGTCTGCCCGTGGACGCGTTCACGCATCCCACCTATCAGGCGATCAGGCGCGCCATCAGCGAGGCCGGCGGTTGCGCAAACGCCCACGACGGTGTCGACTGGTTGTCGAGGGTCGCCGGGGAAATGGACGATCTGGTCGGGCAGCATCTGGTCTCCGGGCTGGCGGTGGAGCCGATCCACTGCGATGACGGGGAACTGGGCCGGTACACCGACAGCGTGCTCTCCAGGCTGCAGGAGGTCCGTGTCGGAAACCAGATCGCGCAGCTCAAGGGACAGCTGCAGCGGATGCGTCCGTCGGATGACGAGCTGGCGTACAACTCGATGTTCGCCGATCTCGTCGCGCTCGAGCAGGCGCGCCGAGAGCTCCTGGACCGGGCATTCAGGACCGGCTGATCCCGCCACCTGCCCGCTGCCTCATCCGTGGTTCGGCAACTCGATGGTCTTGATCCCGTAGAGGACACCACCGCGGAGCATCCGGAACACTCCGGACGCGATCCTCATGCCGAATCCGATCGGGCTGCATGTGTCGTCGTCCCCGACCGCCCGCCAGCCCGGTGCCAGCGCGGCCAGATGGCGGGAGTCCTCGATACCGAAGGTGTAGACGGCGCCGGTTCGTCTGGTGATCTGGGACCTGGTCGGACGCCGGATGATGCTCGCGTGGTGGGAGTCGCAGATGAACCGCGCCGGGGCGGACATGTGCCGCCCGATGTCGGTGAGGATCTGTGTGACATCGTCGAGGGTCAGGTACATGAGCAACCCTTCCGCGACGAACACGGTGGGTACCGCGGCGTCGACACCGTCGATCCACCCGGGTTCGGTGACGGAGGCGTCGATGAGCCGTGTGTCGTCCTCCGGGATCAGCCTGGACCGGAGCTCCAGGACCTTCGTCCTGTCGATCCCGAGCCACCACGCGTCGAGGTCCGCTAGCCGGGAGGCGCGGTTGCACAGCCCGATGCCGAGCGTGACCACCTGGATCTCCGTACCCTCGTGCTCGGCGGCGAACTGCCGGACGCGGGCGTCCATGGCCATCGACCGCCACACG
The DNA here is from genome assembly GCF_016595285.2 of Corynebacterium antarcticum. Taxonomy (NCBI): domain Bacteria; kingdom Bacillati; phylum Actinomycetota; class Actinomycetes; order Mycobacteriales; family Corynebacteriaceae; genus Corynebacterium; species Corynebacterium antarcticum. The sequence goes on along the minus strand of NZ_JAENIP020000001.1, from coordinate 680,159 downwards.
GTTCCCGCGACGTTCGATTTACCGGTCAGCACGAGTTCGTTGGGGTCGGACCCGGCGGCGCGCCCGACCTCGACCAGCCTCTCCCACACCTCCCGGGCCTGATCGTCGTGCCACCCGGGTATGCGGTAGCGTTCACCCGCCGTGGCGCGCGAGTACACCGTGGTCGCCAGCGTGGCTCCGACGTTGTCCCCGTAGAGGTCAGCTGTCGAGGTCATTTTCGTCCGCCTCTCACCTGGTTCCGACGGCCCCGGGCCCGGGGCCGCCACAGGAAAAAAGCCACCGTGGCCGCATCCTGCACCAGCGAGAATACGCCGTTTTGCAGCAGTGCGGAACGGTGGCTCGAATGATTTTTTCGGGCGGCCGAAGCCCGGGTCAGTCCTCGTCGGGCTCGAGGATCGTCTGACCGGAACCCGTGGTGCCCCTGCGGAGGTCCTTGACCTCCTTCATCCGGGGCTCCGGATCGAGTTTGTTGGCGACGGCCTTCCGGGTCGCGGTGACGGCGGCTCGGGCAACCGGAGACTCGACCGCCATGGTGTACCCCTTCTTGAGCTGATGGTACCGCTTCCGGCCGGCCTTCGTGCCGAAGACGTAACCTGCGGCCGCACCGACGACGAACTGGATCATGTGAGGGGGATACTCCTTGATTGGGGGGCTGGGGTCGTTGTCCTCACTCTACCGAAGGTGTCGACCATGGGCATCGGCCCGGGCCGGCGGTCCACCGCAGCCGGAGGGCGGCTCCGGGCGGCCACCGGTCGCCACGGGGAATGTTGTTAGTCTGGGGTCGGTTCCGTGCCCCGGGGACCGGTGGAGCGTCGGGGCGGTGCACGGCACACGATCCTCCACCGCTACCACGAGGAGGACATGTGGCACCGTCCCGTACCATCTGGTTCGACGCCGAGCAGCTGCGCGCGGCCGTCGACATGGGCACCGTCGTCGACCGGGTCCGTGAGGCCCTGATCGGCCTGCACCGGGGTGAATTCGAGATCCCGTTGCGTTTCGCCCCGGGCGAGGGGAACTTCCTCGTCATGCCGGTCCGGCACATCGCGAGTGAGACGCTCGCGGTGAAGTCGTTGTCGGCCAATTTCACGGGACGACGCCCGGCGCTGTCCGGGACGCTGACGTGGGAGGAGTGGCACACCGAACGGCACGTCGGGGCGGACGCCGCGGAGGCCACCGCGATGCGCACCGGGGCCGTCAGCGGTGTCGCGGCGGATCTGCTCGCGGCACCCGACGCCGATGCCCTGACGGTCATCGGTGCCGGGGGACAGGCCCCCGACCAGATCCGCGCGGTGCTCGCGGTCCGCGCCGTCAGCTCGGTCACCGTGGCCTCACTGACCCGGGAATCGGCGGAGGCGTGCATCGCACGCGTCGCCGGTGAATTCCCGGACGTGCGGTTCACCGCCTCCGACGATCCGCGCGCCGCCGTCGCCGGCGCGGACATCATCTGCTGCGTCACACCCTCGACCGGGGAACTGTTCTCCCTCGGAGACCTCAAGCCAGGAGCGCACGTCAATCTCATCGGGTCCTACCGCCCGGAGATGCGGGAGATGTCGGGATCGGACGTCGCCCGCACGGTGCTGTTCGTCGACGATGTCGAGGCCGTGACCGCTGAAGCGGGGGAGATCATCGAGGCGGTGGAGAATGGCGAACTGGACCCGGGGGAGCTGCGTACCCTCGGCTCCGCTCTCGCCACCGGAGACGTGTCCCACGATCCGGAGAGGATCACCGTCTTCAAATCCGTGGGCGTCGCCGTCCAGGACTGGGCCGTGATGCGCGCACTCGTGGACACGGTGGACATCGACGGATCCGACTGAGACCCGGACGGTGGACACAAGAAAGGCCGGGCGGTGGAAACCGTCCGGCCTTCTCTGTGGCTCCCCCAACTGGACTCGAACCAGTAACCCTTCGATTAACAGTCGAATGCTCTGCCAATTGAGCTATGGGGGAATGATCTCATTGCGTCCCGGAGCGCGCCCCGGGCAACGGAAAGTTACTATATCGGCGCCTGTGGGGGATGGCAAATTGCCACTTCAGACATCTTTTCCGGGGGTCGACCCAGGGTCGGTGACGCCGGTGTGACCGGGAGGTGGCGCCGCGGTTATACTGTGAAACGGTCGACGGTCACCGAGCGTCGGCGCGGGGCTGTAGCTCAGTCGGTTAGAGCCGCGGACTCATAATCCGCTGGTCCCGGGTTCGAGCCCCGGCGGCCCCACCGTGATGCCCCGCTGCGCGCGCAGCGGGGCATCACGCATTCTCCGGGGGCCCCGGGATGCGGATGTGAGCTCCCGCGGTTCCGTGATGTCGGGTGGGTGTGCCCGGTTGTCGGGGGTGATTGCCCGACCGCCCCCGGTGGGTGGGATGACATGCGGGGTGGATTCGTGGTCCGATAAGGCACATGCTCACTGTCGACCCCTCCATCCTGGGGATCTACCGCAGTCTCGACCTGATCGGCGTCCTGCTCAACGGGGCCATCGGCGGGACGATAGCCCGGCAACGGAACTTCGACATCATCGGGTTCTCCGTGCTGGCGCTGCTGTCCGCGCTCGGCGGCGGCATGGTCCGGGACACCCTGCTCCAGCAGGGACCGCCGGCGGCGATCGCCGAACCGATGTACATGGGTGTCGCCGTCGCCGGTGGCGTGCTGGCCATGGTCATCCACCTGAAGGGGCGCGCGTGGGAGCTGTTCCGGGTGCACGGGGACGCGGTGATCCTCGGGGTGTGGGCGGTCACCGGGTCGACCAAGGCGCTCAGCTACGGGCTCCCGGCGGCCTCCGCCGTATTCATGGGCGTTCTGACTGCGGTCGGCGGGGGGATGATCCGGGATGTGGCCTGCGGGGACATCCCGTCGATCTTCGGGGGGAACACGCTGTACGCCACCCCGGCCATCACCGCCGCGACGACGATGGTCGTCTTCAACTGGGCGGGCCATGACGGTGTGGGCATGATCGCGGCGACGGTCTGTGGCGCCGGCTTCGCGATCCTCGCCTACTGGCGTGGCTGGGTGCTGCCCGCCAACCCGGAGTGGGCGCCGGTCAACATGACGGCGGCGCAGCTGATGAAGGCGTTGAAGCGTGCCGAGCGTCGCGGGGAGCGCGACGGTATCGCTGAGGGACGTCGCGAGGGGCACGCTGAAGGCGTCGCCGAGGAGCGCAGGAGATGGCGGGCTTCGGGCGCTGAGGATCCCGACCTGCCGGACTGACGTTCCATCGAAAAGTGTCGTGAGCTGGATTCACCCACTCTTCTGAAAATAGACAGAGTGGTATGTATTGACCGAACAGATCGGTTCGGAGTAGGGTCTTCGGCATGAGCCTCCGCCAGTCCGCGAACATCACCCCCGGAACCGTGACCTGTCCGGTCGCCGGCTGCTGTCCGGGCATGTGGATGTCGCGCCACTGTCGCTGACCCACCTCATGGAGCGTGGCGGGCGAGCCGTCACCACGACCGGCCCCGCTGCCCTGCGCCGGCACACCGTGAAGCCACGGAACGCAGGCCACGCGCCGGCGTGCAGGGGAAACTGCGCCCCTCGAATCAACGCACTCATCTTCAGCTAAGGACTATTTGACGTGTCTACTTCCATATCCGGTTCCCGGACCCGCTCCGACGATATCCGGGACCCCGACGCGGCGGCGAAGCCCGGGAAGCGGGCCAACCCGCTGACGAGTTTCGGCGCCCAGATCATCTACGGCCTGATCATCGGTCTCATTCTCGGCCTCGTCTCCCGTTCCCTGGGGGGCGAGAACTGGCTCGCCGCGACGCTCACCGCCGTCGGTTCGGCCTATGTCGGACTGCTCAAGGTGCTCATTCCGCCGCTCGTCATCACCGCGGTGGTGACCTCGATCGCGAACCTCCGACAGGTCACCGATGCGGCTCGTCTCGCCTGGCAGACCCTGCTGTGGTTCGCCGTCACGGCGCTCGCCGCCGTCCTCGTCGGCATCGGGGTCGGGCTCCTGATCCATCCGGGACGGGGCGCCAGCATCGACGTCGCCTCAGCGGCCGATCCCGGATTCGTGGGAAGCTGGTCCGCCTTCATCCAGTCCCTGGTGCCAAGCAACATTCTCGGACTCGATGTCCGTCTCTACGGCTCCGGAGATGCGCTGGAGGCCAGCCCCAACTTCAACGTGCTGCAGCTGCTGCTCATCTCGATCGCATTCGGCATCGCCGCGGTCAAGGTCGGCAAGGACGCGGAGCCGGTGATCGGCTTCGCCCGCTCCCTGCTCGCGATCGTGCAGAAGGTCCTCTGGTGGATCATCCGCCTCGCCCCGATCGGCACCGCCGCGCTCATCGGTAAGGCCGTCGCGGTCTACGGCTGGGAGGCCATCGGTTCCCTCGGCAGCTTCGTGCTCGCGATCTACATCGGACTGGCCATAGTCATCGGCGTCATCTACCCGCTGGTACTGAAGTTCAACGGGCTGTCCATCGCGCAGTTCTACCGCAAGGTCTGGCCCGCGACCTCGCTGGGCTTCGCCACCCGTTCCTCGATGGGCACCATGCCGGTCACGGAGCGCACCGCCGTCGGTGCACTCGGTGTCCCCCGCGCCTACGGTTCCTTCGCGGTCCCGCTCGGTGCCACGACGAAGATGGACGGCTGTGCCTCGATCTACCCCGCCATCGCGGCGATCTTCGTCGCCGAGTTCTACGGCATCGATCTCCAGCTGACCGACTACCTCCTCATCGTCTTCGTCTCTGTCATCGGCTCCGCCGCAACGGCGGGAACCACGGGAGCCATCGTCATGCTGACGCTGACGCTCTCCACTCTCGGCCTTCCGCTCGAGGGCGTCGGACTGCTCCTCGCGGTCGATCCGATCCTCGACATGGGCCGCACCGCGGTCAACGTCACCGGCCAGGCGCTCGTTCCGACCGTCGTGTCGAAGCGCGAGGGAATCCTCGACGAGGAACTGTTCGCCTCGGACCGCACTGCGGCCAGCGCCGAGCGCTGACCGGTGGTCCCGGCCCCGGCGGCAACCGGGGGAGAAACGGCCGATCCGACGGACATCACGTGTCCGTCGGATCGGCCGTTCGCCGTGGGAGCCGGCCCGACGCCCGGGGGCCCGCCGGTGCAACGGTCTGCCTGGCTCCGCACCGGGACGGGGTGCGGACCGGCACCCGATAGAATCCCGTGCATGGACCTCAACGCTCTCGCTTCCCTGGATTCCTGGCCCGTCGACAACGCCGCTGCCGCGGTCGTGTCGGGCGGAGAGCTGACGACCGTGGGGGACACCGGGCGGTGCTACCAGCTGGCCAGCGTCACCAAGCTGCTGTCGGCGTGGGGGGTCCTTCTCGCGGTGGAGGAGGGTGTGTTCGACCTTGGTTCCGGGGTCGGTCCCCACGGGGCGACGGTCCGACAGCTCCTCTCCCACGCGGGTGGTGTGGGATTCGCCTCCCGGGAGCCGGAGCGGGATCCGGGCACGAGGCGCATCTACTCCTCGGCGGGCTTCGAGATTCTCGCCGATGTGGTGGCGGGGGAGGCGGAGATGGAGTTCTCCGAGTATCTCCGGGAGGGGGTCCTTGAACCCCTCGGGATGAGCCGCACTCGATTGACCGGATCCGCCGGGCACGGCGCGGAATCGACCGTCCGTGATCTGACGGTCTTCGCCCGGGAGGTGCTCAGTCCGACCCTGCTGCACCCGGAGACCGTTGACGCCGCCATGCAGGTGCAGTTCCCGGATCTCGACGGGGTGGTTCCCGGGTACGGGATGCAGAAGCCCTGTCCGTGGGGACTCGGATTCGAGATCCGTGGACGGAAGGACCCGCACTGGACCGGGGCCGGGATGCCCGCCGACACGGTGGGGCATTTCGGGCAGTCGGGCACGTATCTCTGGGTGCACCGCCCCACGGAACGGGCGATGGTGGTACTGACGGACAGGAACTTCGGCGAATGGGCGAAGCCGCTCTGGTCGGAAACGAACGATGCGGTCTGGGCGGAGCTGGCCACCTTCTGATCCTCAAGTTGAGGTTCAGAAAATGGGGGGATCAAGTTGTCGTCGAGAGTTGCCGGTGTGATCTGTGTTGCCTGACACTTGGGTCAGGATAGCCCGCCGTTACCTTTCTGTTATCGCCCGCCGTCACCTGATCGATGATCACCGTGACCGGGGAGACGGACAGGGGCGGGGGAGCGCAGACCGAGGCCGTTGGGGAAGACGACCCTCGTCTTGCACCGTCCACCGTGGGCGCACGGACGATGGAGACATCGTGCGACCGCTCACGCTGGGATGGTGTTCACAGTGCTGCCCATTGCGAGGACATCCGTGACACAGCGATCAACATGCTCCACCGCGCCTGCCCTGCGCGACGGTTCCGGCGCCGGACAACCGGACCGTGCCGCTGGCGCGCGCACGAACACCACCCACGCACGCCTGACCATCACCGGACTTCCGGTGGCCCTCCGTCCAGTGGTGGAGACCGCCATGGCCGTGTGCCTGCCGACTCCGGGCCTCCAGGCCCCGCCCGGTACCGATCCGCTGACCGCGGACTGGTGCACCGGCTGGAGCCGGTCGTGCGCCGTTCCGCGCGGAGTCGACTGCAACCAGCCCCTCAGCGGGGCACGGAACGAACTGCTCCGGCTGGCCAGGCTCCTGGACGGTCTGGGCGACACCCACGGCTTCGACGTCGAACTGACCGTGTTCGACGGCACTCCAGCGGATGACCGGTGGACGGCGGGGTGGGTCTGAGTCCCGCGGCGGGATACCGGAACGGGGAATCCCGCTACTGACCGGAGGCGTCCTCCGCGGCGCGTTCGTCGACCAGCGCCACGATGTCGGCGACCGTGCCGAAACGGTCCATGTCGGTGTCGACGATACGGATGCCGAAGGCATCCTCGAGGCGCACGGCGATCTCCACCAGAGACAGTGAATCGATGGCCAGATCCGAGATCCGGGAGTCGCCCGAGATCTCCTCCGGTTCGAGCCCCGAGGCGGTGCCGATGACGTCCACGACGGTTGTCAGTGTGCCGGTACCCGGTTCGGCGGCGTGGGTGATGGGTTCGGTGAGCGACATCTCGGGCGGTGTCCTTCGCTGTTGATCGGACGGTTCGGGGGCGGCGGTGCCACTGTCCAGGCTACCGGCACGCGACCGTGTCATACCAACGGGCGCCGAGACGGTATTGTGTGATCGATCGAAAGCGTCAACCCCTCAATCAGGAAGGCCACCATGGTCCTGGATCCCGGCCGCGCGGCCAACGCACTGCGCCGCATCTCCCACCGGATCACCCCGTGGGGGCGCTCCGGTCTGCGCACCGTCCGTGCCGGCATCCAGACGGAGGGGATCCGTCCCGGACTCACCGACATCGACCGTCGCGGGACCGTGACCAACGACGGGATCGACCTCCACTACTACGAGGTCGGCCCGGAACACGCGGACACCACCGTCGTCTTCGTGCACGGGTTCACACTGACCGCGGAAGCCTGGTTCTTCCAGGTGGATCACCTGCGCCACAGTCACCCCGACATCCGGTCCGTGCTGCTCGATCTCCGCGGGCACGGCGCCACCGGAATGGTCGCACCCGAACGGTGCACGATCGACGGCGCGGCGGACGACGTCCTCGCCGTGATCGCCGCGCGGGTCCCCACCGGTCGGATCATCCTCGTCGGACACTCCATGGGGGGAATGATCCTGATGAGCCTCGTGCGCCGCTGCGGCGACACCCTACGCGACCGGATCTCCGCCGTGATCACGGTCTCCACCGCGATGGAACCGATGGCCTCCGGGGGGATCGCCCAGATCATCGACAATCCTGTCGCGGACCGGGTCCACGGGGTGATCTCCCGGAACCCCGAGGAATCCGACCGGATCCGGAAGGAACTGATGGAGATGCTCGCGCCGGTGCTGGCGGTGACGATCTTCCAGCGTAACGGCACCGACTACGACGTCATCGAGTTCCACGCCGACCAGATCCACGAGACCCCGGCCGAGACGTACATCGGCTTCTTCCCGGAACTGCAGAGCCACCAGGAACTCGCCGCCGTCGCCTACCTGAGTGAGATCCCCGGCTACGTCGTCGTCGGGGACAAGGACAACGTCACGCCGGTAGAGCAGGCGGAGCGCACCGTCGAACTGTGGCCGCGGGCGAAACTGCGGGTCATCCCCGACGCGGGGCACATGGTGGTGCTGGAGGCCCCGGACGCGGTCAACGCGATCATCGACGAGGCGATTCTCGCCACCCGCCCGGCGGTTCCGCACGCGAACTGACGGTCATCGGCGAACGCTGAATCAGAGGCCCGTGACCGAAGTCCACCCCGGAGTCGTGGTCACCACGTTGAGATCACCGCAGAAACTGAACCCCCGATCTCGATCTCGGGGCCGGTGGGCCTGCCCGCAGCTGCGGTGCGGAAATTCCCGAGGACCGTCGTCGCGGTCACCGTCACAGACACCCCCTCCGGGATGATCAGGGTGCAGTCCCCGAGCAGGCTCATCAACGTGATCCGACAGCGGTCCGATGCCATCGTGGCTTCCCGCAGATCGAGTGTGACATCACCGGTGAGCGAATGGATGCGCAGCTCCCGGGGCAGGTGCCAGACGCCCCGGCTGGAGATGTCCCCGAGCACCATGTTCATGGTTCTCCGGTCGGGGTCCGGGACAGCGGCGCGGTTCGGGACCGGGGCCGGAACCCGCTGCACCGTCTCACGGAATTCGTCGGGGGTCTCAGCCACCCAGACCGCCGTGGACAACTCACTGAACATACCGAGATCGAGCTGACCCCGTCCCACGGCCCTGATCAGTTCCGCCTCGGTCTCCTCGCGCAACCGGCGGTGCGGGATCCCGACCGGCTCCCCGGTTTCTCCTGGCCCGCCAGATGTTGAGTCCATGGTCCCGATACTAGCGGGAAGCTCCCCGTGTCGATCCTGCAGGCCGGTCGGGGGACGTACCGTAGGTCGACGGAATAAACGGGCTGTGTGCCCCGGAAACCAGGTTTCCGGGGCACACAGCCCGTGAGTGAGAAGCGTCGACGATCCGGTCAGACCACCGTCGGATCCGTGATCTCGAACTTCGTGGCGGCGTTGTCCGCCACGGAGACGTCGATCTTCCCTTCACGGGCGAGACCGGCGAGAACCGCCACAACGACGGACTCGGCGTCCGTGTTGAAGAAACGGCGGGCGGCCGGACGCGTGTCGGAGAAACCGAAGCCGTCGGTACCGAGGGTGGTGTAGTCACCGGGCACCCACTTGCGGATCTGTTCCGGCAGCGCGGTGGCGAAGTCTGAGACCGCGACGAACGGGCCGGAGACGTCAGCCAGCTTGCGCTGGACGTACGGGTCCTCGATCTCCTCCGCGGGGTGGCGGAGCTGCTCGAGATCGCGGGCCTGGCCGTCACGGGCGAGCTCGTTCCACGAGGTGACGGAGAAGATGTTGGACCGGACGCCGTACTCCTCGGCCAGGATCCCCTTCGCCTTGAGCGCCGCCTGCATCCCGATGCCGGAGGCGAGGATGGAGGCCTCGTGGCCCTCGCCCTCACCGGCCGGATCGTAGAGGTAGATGCCCTTGTGCAGACCCTCCACATCGAGGTTCTCCGGCTCCTTCGGCTGCGGGGTCGGCTCGTTGTAGATGGTGAGGTAGTAGATCACGTTCTCACCGCGACCCGGGCCGTACATGCGGTCGATGCCTTCCCGGATGAGGTGCGCGAGCTCGAACGCGAACGCCGGGTCGTAGGTGACGACGGCGGGGTTGGTCGAGGCCAGGATCGGCGAGTGGCCGTCCATGTGCTGCAGACCCTCACCGGTCAGTGTGGTGCGACCCGCGGTCGCACCGAGGAGGAAGCCACGGGCCATCTGGTCCGCTGCGGCCCAGATGGAGTCACCGGTGCGCTGGAACCCGAACATCGAGTAGAAGATGTAGAGCGGGATCATCGGTTCGCCGTGCGTGGCGTACGAGGTGCCGGCGGCCATGAACTCGCCCATGGAACCGGCCTCGTTGATGCCCTCGTGCATGATCTGCCCGTCGACGGCCTCCCGGTAGGAGAGCATCAGGTCGTGGTCGACAGGGGTGTAGTTCTGGCCGTGCGGGTTGTAGATCTTCAGGGTCGGGAACCAGGAGTCCATGCCGAAGGTGCGTGCCTCGTCCGGGATGATCGGGACGAAGCGGCGGCGCAGTTCCTTGTCGCGCATGAGTTCCTTGAAGGTGCGCACGAGCGCCATGGTGGTGGCGACCTCCTGCTTGCCGGAACCCTTGCGCAGGGACTTCAGCGCGTCGATGTCCGGGACCTCGAGCGGCGTGTATGAGGAACGGCGTTCGGGCACGAAGCCGCCGAGCTCGTGCCGGCGCTCCAACATGTACCGGATCTCCTCGGAATCCTCGCCGGGGTGGTAGTACGGCGGCAGGTAGGGGTCCTTCTCGAGCTCCTCGTCGGAGATCGGGATCTGCTGCTTGTCGCGGAACAGCTTCAGGTCGTCGAGGGTGAGCTTCTTCATCTGGTGGGTCGCGTTACGGCCCTCGAAGTTGTGGCCCAGCCCGTAGCCCTTGATGGTGTGGGCCAGGATGACCGTCGGGCGGTCCTTGGTCTCCATCGCACGCTGGTAGGCGGCGTAGATCTTGCGGTAGTCGTGGCCACCGCGCTTCAGCTTCCAGATCTCCTCGTCGGTCATGTCCTCGACGAGCTTCTTCGTCTCCGGCGTCCGGTTGAAGAACTCCTCCCGGACGAACTTCCCGTCGTTCGCACGGAACGTCTGGAAGTCGCCGTCCGGGGTGGTGTTCATCAGGTGGACGAGCTCGCCGGTCTTGTCGCGCTCGAACAGGTCGTCCCATTCGCGGCCCCACACGACCTTGATGACGGACCAGCCGGCACCCCGGAAGAAGGACTCGAGCTCCTGGATGATCTTGGTGTTGCCGCGGACGGGCCCGTCGAGACGCTGCAGGTTGCAGTTGATCACGAAGGTCAGGTTGTCCAGGTTATTCAGCGCGGCGAGCTGGATCAGGCCACGGGATTCCGGCTCGTCCATCTCACCGTCACCGAGGAACGCCCACACGTGCTGCTGGGAGGTGTCCTTGATTCCGCGGTTGTGCAGGTAGCGGTTGAACCGGGCCTGGTAGATGGCGTCCATCGGGCCGAGCCCCATGGACACGGTGGGGAACTCCCAGAAATCGGGCATGCCGTGCGGGTGCGGGTAGCTGGGCATACCCCCCTGGGGGCGGGAGACCTCCTGACGGAAACCGTCCATGTCGTCCTCGCTGAGTCGACCTTCGAGGAACGCGCGGGCGTACATGCCGGGGGAGGCGTGGCCCTGGAAGAAGACCTGGTCGCCGCCACCGGGGTGGTCCTTGCCGCGGAAGAAGTAGTTGAAGCCGACCTCGTACAGCGGGGCCGAGGAGGCGTACGTGGAGATGTGGCCGCCCACACCGATGCCCGGCCGCTGGGCGCGGTGCACCATGATCGCCGCGTTCCAGCGCATCCACTTGCGGTAGCGGCGCTCGATGGCCTCGTCGCCGGGGAACTCGGGTTCCATCTCCGTCGGGATGGTGTTGACGTAGTCCGTGGAGGTGAGCGGCGGAAGGGGGACACGCTTGGCCGTGGCGCGTTCCAGGAGCCGGAGCATGAGGAATCGTGCCCGATCGGGGGTGGCTTCCTTGAGGAGGCCGTCCAGCGACTCCATCCACTCGCGGGTCTCCTCGGGGTCCGAGTCGTTCAGATACGACGCGACACCGTCCCGGATCAGCGCGAAGTTGCTGTCATCGGGTGGCGTGGCAGTGGTGTCCTGGTTCTGGGACATACCGAATCCTCCTGTGGATCAATCATCTGGTGCCTGTGTTCGGGCTGCCCGGCTCGGGAGCCCCTGTTCGGGGTTTTCCTCCGGAAGGTGTGCCCGTTCCCACGATCAGTGGGAAACGCACGTGTGTACACAAGGATACGGGTCCGACGGCGGTATGGGTGCCCCGGGCGATATCCCCGCGGAATGCACCCGCCGCGAGCACGGCTTTTGGCCGGGGCGGCGTGGCGGACAACGACCGGGATATTGTTTCGGGGGCGACACCGGTGTGGTTTGTGGCTGAAATACCCCGGGTGATGGACCACTGCGACGAGAAACCCGGTAGCGTGTACTAGCGAGATCACATCACCCGGGTAGTCTCCGGACTCCCAGCATCCGGTCCCACGGGCCGGGAGTGGAGAACGGTGCACGTTCCCGGATCTATTTTAGGAGGAAACACACAGTGAGCGACGCTCCGGGCGCGGCCAAGGAAAGCGCCCAGGATTACGCCATGCTTCTCGGGGTCGAGCCGGACCACATCGTTCAGGAGGTCGGCTGGGACGAGGACTGCGACACCGACATCAGTGAAGCGGTCGAGGACGTCATCGGGGAGGCCCTTCTCGAGGAAGACACCGACGAAATCTGCGACATCGTTCTGCTGTGGTGGCGCGAGGAAGACGGCGATCTGGTGGACGGCCTGGTCGATTCGATCCGCCCCATCGCCGAGAACGGTCGCATCTGGCTGTTGACCCCCGGCGCCGGTAGGCCGGGCCATGTCGAACCCGGCCTGATCGCGGAATCCGCGCAGCTCGCGGGTCTCGTCCAGACCTCCGCCGAGCGTCTCGGGACATGGCAGGGCTCCTGCCTGGTGCAGAGCGGAAAGAAGCGTTAGCTTCGGTGTTCCGACGGCGCTCGTGCTAGAGTGACCGTCGTTGTTGACCGTGTCCGCGAGCGCTCGCGAGTGGACCCGGTGCGCGCGCCTTTAGCTCAGCTGGAAGAGCAGCTGGTTTACACCCAGCAGGTCGGCGGTTCGAGCCCGTCAGGGCGCACCACGACGGGAGGGGCCCTGACGGCGGGAGCCGGACGGGCCCCTCCCGCCTCTCTTCTGTGCGTCAAATGTGCAGGTTGTGGGGTGTTTTCACGGGCGGTGAAAAGGGTGGTGGAGCAGCGCTACGATGGCGGATATGTTCCTCGATGTTCCTCCGGTCTCCGGTCTCAGTGCCCCGTTCCCGATCCGTGTCTCGGACGTGTCGCCGGGTGCGGTGGTGCGGATCGGGGTCCGGGCCACCGATGCAGCTGGGGTCGTGTGGTCCTCGACGACCGAGTTCACGGCGGACGGGGAGGGGCGGGTCGACACCGGCTCTTCCCTGCCCGGGGCCGCTGAATGGGGGCCCGCGAACAGTATGGGGCCCTTGTGGACGCTGCGGTCGGAACACGCGACCCCCGGCCACGGATTCGCGCTCGAGCCTTCCGGCGCGGTCAGCCTGGATGTCCGGGTCAGGAGCACGGATGCGGCCCTCGGTGCCGGCGCGTCGCGCACGATCGGACGCCGCGCCCACGAGGTCGACGCACCGCCGGTGCCGGGGATCAGGTCGGCGCGTCTCTTCGTTCCCGACGATGCCGCCCCACATCCCGGAGTGGTGCTGCTCGGCGGTGCCGAGGGCGGCGTCCCGGCCGCTGCGGCGGCGGAGCTCGCGGACGGTGGCTGGTCCACCGTCGCCTGGGACTGGTTCCCCGGGGAATCCGGTGGGGTCGACGTGGGTGAACTCCGTGCGGCTCTCCGCGCGTTCGTGGACCACCCACTGGTCGCCGGCGACCACGTCGCACTGATCGGTCGGGGACGGGGGGCGGAACTCGCGTTGCTCCTCGCGGTGGCGGAACCGGATCTCGTCGGCCCCGTCGTCGCGCACTCGCCCACCGACGTCCGCACGAACGATCCCCACGCGGACCCCTCGGCCACGACGTACCTCGGGGACGCCGGCCCGGCTGTGGATCTGCCCGCCCCGGAACTCGGTTCAGCCTTCGCGCGCTTCCGGTCGAGGCTTCGGCCGGCACTGGCCCACAAGCCAACGGAACTGGCCGGCTACTACGCGGACGCGCGCCGGAAGGCGGGGGAGGAGGCCGTGGCCGCGGCCCGGATTCCGGTCGAGAACATCCGCGGTCCGCTGCTCGTGACCGCCGGGACCGATGACGCGGTGTGGGACTCGGAGACCATGGCCGGAGCACTGGCCCAGCGGGCCGCCGAGGCCGGGATCGACGCCTACGCTGTCGTGTATCCCGGCGCCGGGCACGGGGTCGGGTGGCCGTTCACCCCGGCGGGACTGCCCGTCCCCGACACGATCACCGCCTACGGTTCCATGGTGGCCCTCGGCGGGAACCGGACCTCATCGGGCGCAGCGGCCGCCGGGTCACGGGACGTCGTTCTCGAGTTTCTGGGCGAATTCCACGGCGGGGAGGCGCCGTGATCTCCGGGATCCTCGCCGGAGTGGTCGCAGACCGGGTGATCCCGGATCCCCGGCGTGGACACCCCGTTGCGCTGTTCGGGAGCTGGGCCGCCCGGCTGGAGGACCTCTGCTACCGGGACACCAGGGTCGCCGGCTGTCTGCACCTCGTGCTTTCTGTGGCTCCGCCGGTCGCGGCGACGGTTGTCGCGGCGCACCGCGCGCCCCGGTTGACCACCGCGGTGTGCCTGTGGGCGGCTCTCGGTGGCACGATGCTGGAGCGGACCGGGACCCGCATGGGGGATGCTCTCGAAACCGGGGACACGACCGCGGCCCGGGCACTGGTGCCGTGGCTGTGCTCCCGGGATCCGGAGCTTCTCGACGCCGCCGGGATGGCCAGGGCCGCGGTTGAGTCGCTCGCGGAGAACACCTCCGACGCGGCCATCGCGCCGCTCGTGTGGGCGGCGGTCGGCGGAGCTCCGGCGGTGGTCGCCCACCGCGCTGTCAACACGCTCGACGCGATGGTCGGGTACCGCAACGACCGCTACGGCAACTTCGGGTGGGCGGCCGCCCGAACGGATGACGTACTGGCGTGGTTGCCCGCCCGGGTGACCGCCCTGGTACACACGGGCCTGGCGTGCGCCGTGGGGCGGGGCGGGGACGCCGTGCGCGCCTGGCGGGAGGATGCGCCGTCCCACCCGAGCCCCAATGCAGGCATCGTGGAGGCGACCGCGGCGGCTGCACTGGGCGTGCGGCTCGGGGGGCCCACCGTCTATGCGCACGGCGTCGAGGACCGTCCCGTCCTCGGCACGGGGCGGGCACCGGACGTGGCTGCGATCCGGGACGCCGTCAGGCTGTCCGGAAGGACCCAGGCCATCGCCACCGGCGTCGCCGTCGCCACGGCGGCGGTGCTGTCGCGCTGCGGGTGGGGCGGTCTGTGTACTCCCCGGGAGGACGGCTGAGCCGACCGCTCTACGTCGGCATCCGCAGGACGGCGGTGTAGAAGCCGTCCTCCCGCCTGCCTGAGTGCAGCAGCCCGGTTCCGGGCCCCTCCAGGAAACTGAGCGAGGAATCCCCGGCCACGCGGTCACCCGACATGGCGAGAGCGGCGAGGAGCGACTGCATGGAGTCGACGCCCCCCGACGCGAATTCGACGTCGCCGTCCTTGAGTCCGGTGATGCGCCAGCGGGTCTCCCAGAAATCCTCGCCGCGGTTGACGGGGGCAGCGATCTCCACGGTGACGGAACTTCCGTCCTCGCGGTGCAGGGTGCGACTGACCAGGGGCTGGATGGTGTTGTCCACGGCTAGAACCTCTCTTCATTCTTCTCGGCGATGGTGCGGTAGTGATCGGTGTGCCCGGAACCGTAGCGGGCGCGTCTGCGGCGTCGCTTCCGGGGCGGCCCGGGTGACGGGGCGTTCGAGATCTCCTCGTCCTCCCGTGTGCCGCCGGCGTGGCGCGGTGGGTCGGGATCGTCCCCTGGCCCGTTAGGACCTCCGGCCGGTGCCGGGGTGGTCGCCACGGCGGCCGCCTCCTCTTCCCGTTCCCGGCGGCGTTCCCGGATCTCGGCCCAGATGAAGTAGCCGAGTCCCAGTGGAGCCATGATCCCGAAGGCGATCCACTGGACCCCGTACGAGAGATAGGGGCCGGCGTCGAGTTTCGGCAGCGGGACGGGATCGAGCTCCCCGGGGGAACCCTCGGAGAGCTGGACGTAGTCCCGCCCGAGCGGAACCCCGGTGAGATCGGCGATCTGCTCGGTGGAGATCCCGTGGACCTGGGTGTGGTCCTGTTCGGTGACGGGGGCACGCTCGGGGACCGACTCGTTCCGGCGGAGATACCCCGAGATGGTGACCTCCCGGGTGGGTGGCGGGGGAACCTCCGGGATCTGTCCGGCCTCGACCGGGAGCCAGCCGCGGTTGACCAGGAGGACGCTACCGTCGTCCAGTTCGAAGGGGACGAGCCCCTGAACCGCCGGCCGGTGATCGACGGGCCGCAGCCGCAGGAGCACTTCGGAGTCCGGCAGGTAGTGCCCGTCGAGGGTCACCCGGCGCCACTCCAGGTCGGGGTCGACAACCCCGTCGCGTCCCACGAGGGTGCCTACGGGGACCGGGTCTGTGTTGAAGGCCTGCTCGATGCGCTGGTTCCGGGCGCTGGTGGCCTCATTCTTCCCGAGCTGCCAGGGGGCGAGAACGGTGAAGGCGGTGTAGGCGAAGATGATCACCACGACCGCGGTGATGACCCAGCCGGGGGTGAGAAACACCCGGAGCAGCGACAGGGGACCCTTGGATCCTCCGGGGCGTGCTGCGTCGGCGTTCACACCGGCCAGTCTAGTGCCCGGCGGCTGGACTACCGAAAATCACCGTTCCGACATATCCGCGCAGGTCTCGCGCACCCAGTCGATCAGTCCGGGAACGGCGGCGTCGATCTGCTCGCGGACCACGGTGAAATCGTCGGAGGTTCCGTAGTAGGGGTCGGCGCAGTCGACCTCGCCGGCGGCGGGGTCGAAGCTGCGCAGCAACCTGATCCGCTCGCGGGGCACGCCTGCGCCCCGGAGTGCACGCACGTGCCCGGAATCGAGGGCGATGAGCAGATCGGCGTCGCGGTGCTCGTCACCGAACTGGCTGGCGCGGTGGTCCGCGCCATCGTGGCCCGCAGCCTTCAGCTCGGCGAGTGCCCGCTCATCGGCGGGTTGGCCGACGTGCCAACCGCCCATTCCGCAGGACCGGAGGAGAACCCGGTCGCCGAGACCGGCGTCCTCCACGGCGTCGCGCACGATGACCTCGGCCATGGGGGAGCGGCAGATGTTGCCGGTGCACACGAAGACGACGTACACGTCCTCGGTGCGTTCACTGACTCTGCTCGTTCCACTCATCGACTATGTCCTCCAGGTGTCGGGTGCTGGTCGCGGTCCAGCGGGCCTTCGCGTGTTCCTCGGCGTCACCGTACCCCCAGGCACAGGCCACTGCATCGATTCCGAAAGTGGCCGCACCGTCGAAATCATGGATGCGGTCGCCGATCATGAGGATATCGGACTCTGTCCCCCGCAGGTCCAGGGAGTCGAGGACGTACGCGATGACCGACTCCTTGGAACGACGCGGACCGTTCTCCTCCGCCGCGCCGAGAAAATCGATGGAATCGTACATCCCGTACCGTTCGAGGGATTTCCGGGCGAAGTGCTCGCCCTTCGAGGTGGCGGTGCAGACCCGGTAGCCCTTCTCCCGCCAGCGGGCGAGGAGCTCCCGCATGCCGGGATAGGGCTCCGCATTCGCCCAGGACCCCTCACCGTAGTGACGGAGGTAGACGCGCACCCCCTCCCGCGCCTCCTCGGGGGTCATGCCGATGGAGCGCATCGTCAGCTCCATCGGGGGCCCGGCGATCCGGGAGAGCACCTCCTCGCCCGGACGCGGGTGCCCCATGGCGTCGAGGGCGTGCAGGAAGCTGGCCCGGATCCCCGGGTAGGAGTCGATGAGTGTGCCGTCCACGTCAATCAGCAGAGTTTTCACGCCCTCCAGTGTGGCAGAACGTAATCTGGTCCGTGTGAATGAGGACGACCTGCTGCGCTACCACGGCGATCTCGCGACCGCCGGTGTGGTGGACCCCGGCTCCGGGATCGTGGACTTCGCCGTGAACGTGCGTGCCCCGGGGCCCCCGGAGTGGCTGGCCGCAGCACTGCGGGAGGAGATTCCGGGCCTCGGGTCCTATCCGCCGGAGGCGGTCATCGACTCCGCGAGGGCCGCCGTGGCGGAGCACCACGGGGTCGATCCGGGGTGTGTTCTGCTGCTGGCCGGCGCCGCCGAGGGATTCTCCCTCATCGCCGGACTCGGTGCCCGGCACCCGGTCATGGTGCATCCCGGATTCACCGAACCGGAGGCGGCCCTGCGGGCCGCCGGTGCACGGGTGGAACGCATCGTGCTGGACGCGCCGTTCACCCTGGCCGGCCGCACGCCACCCGAGGCCGCCGACCTGGTTGTCATCGGCAACCCGACCAACCCGACCGGGGTGCTGCACCCGCCGGCGGCCATCCGCGGATGGTGCAGACCCGGGCGGACCACCGTCGTCGACGAGGCCTTCATGGATCTGACGGACGAGAGCCGTTCCCTCGTCGCCGAGGTCGCACGGCACCCGGGTCTGGTGGTGCTGCGCAGCCTCACCAAGACCTTCTCCCTCGCCGGGCTCCGGTGCGGCTATCTGCTGGCCGCACCGGAGCTGGTGCACGAACTCGCCGCCCGCCGACCCCACTGGCCGCTGGGGACACTCCAGGCGGTCGCGATCCGCACCGCCCTCCGGGAGGGCGCCGGATTCGTCGCCGCGGAGACACGGACCGTCGCCCGCCAGCGCGCGGAGATGATCGGCGCGTTGCGCGCCGCGGGCTTCACGGTGCACACCCGGTCGCAGGCGCCGTACCTCCTCGTCTCGCCCCCCGTCGACGATCCGGAGGCCACCCGTGTCGCCCTCGCGCGGCGGGGGATCGCCGTCCGCCGCTGCGACACATTCCCGGGCCTGGACCGAAGCTACTGGCGGCTCGCCGTGCGCGGTGCACGGGAAGTTGCCACACTGGTGGAGGCAGTCACCGGACACACCCCGAACAACGTCAAGGAAAGAGAACGACAATGACCAGCACCGTCGCCGAGATCCGCCGGATCATGGATACCGCCTACCCGCCGTACCTCGCGGAGAGCTGGGACAGCGTCGGACTGATCTGCGGGGATCCCGACGCCCCCGTGGACAGGGTCGTGTTCGCCCTCGACTGCACCGACGAGGTCGCCCGTGCCGCGGTCGACGCCGGCGCCGACATGCTCATCGTCCACCACCCGCTCCTCCTGCGCGGCGTGGACAGCGTCGCGGCCGACACCCCGAAGGGCCGCGTCCTCCACACCCTGATCCGCGGGGGAGTGGCTCTGTTCGCCGCGCACACCAACGCTGACTCCGCCCGCCCCGGCGTCAACGACGCCCTCGCCGAGACCATCGGCATCACCCCGGACCGCGCGGTCGCCCCGAAACACGGCGCAGGCCCCGACAAGTGGGGCGTCCACATTCCCGCCCCCGACGCCGAGACCGTCAAGCAGGCGTTGTTCGACGCCGGCGCCGGGGCGATCGGGGACTACCGCGAATGCTCGTTCCAGTTCCCGGGGAAGGGCCAGTTCCGGCCCGTCGACGGGGCGAATCCGACACTCGGCTCCGTCGGAGAACTCGAACACGTCGACGAGGTCCGGGTGGAGTTCGTCGCACCGCGGTCACGCCGCGGAGCGATCACCGCCGCGTTGCGCGCCGCCCACCCGTACGAGGAACCCGCCTTCGACATCACCACCACCGAGGACGCCGGTGACCCGGACACCGCGCCGGGTCTCGGACGGATCGGGGATCTGCCGGAGCCGATGCGCTTCGCCGACTTCGTGCAGCAGGTCGCCGACCGGCTCCCGGTCACCGAATGGGGCGTCCGCGCCGCCGGCGACCCGGACCGGATGGTCCGGAGGGTCGCGGTGTGCTCGGGTTCCGGTGACAGCTTCCTCGACACTGTCGCGGCGATGGGGGACATCGACGTGTTCCTCACCTCGGATCTCAGGCACCACCCCGTGGACGAGCACCTGCGCGCCGGTGGCCCCGCCGTGATCGACACCGCCCACTGGGCGAGCGAATCGCCCTGGTGCGCCCGCGCCGCGGAACTCATCGCCGACGAGGCCGGTGTCGACACCCGTGTCCTCGACATCCGCACCGATCCGTGGACCATCTCCCGGCACGCCCGCGATGCCCGGCACGCCCTCGATGAAGGGTAACGTGAACTCTCCCGTACCGTGATCACGGCCCGGCACCGTGAAAATCCGGGAAACCACCGCACCGACCGAAGAACAGAAAGCACCACCGTGAAACTCGCCCCCGACCACCAGCGTCTCCTCCTCGAGCTCGCCGACACCGACGCGGCACTCACCGTCGACCGCGCGGAACCGACCCTCGAGGAACAGAAGGAGCTCGACGCCCTCATCGCGGAGCGGGCGAAGCTCCGGGACGGCGCGGCGGTGTCCAAGATGGGTGTCGAGGATCTGCGCCGCGATCTCGGCCGCCTCGACCATGACCTGGCGAAACTCGAGCGCAGACAGAAGGCCGACCTCGACGGCCTCGGTGCCGCCACCGACATGGAGGACCGGCGCGATCTGGAGCACGATCTCGCGTCAACCCGCCGCCGGATCCGGAAGATCACGGAGGAGCGGGAGAACATGCGCCTCCGGATCGAGGCGACCGACCTCAACCACGACTCCGACGGCGCGCTGTTCGACGAGATCGAGGAGAGGATCGCCGCCGCCACCCGCGCCCGCGATGCTGCCCTGGATGGACGCCGCTCCTCGCGTGCCGACCTCGAGGTGAAACGCGACAATCTCCGGTCCCGCCTCGCCGAGACCGCCCCTGACGCCCTCGACGCCTACGACGAACAGTACGAGTCCTTCGGCGTGGGAGCAGCCCGTTTCACCGGAAACTCGTGCACCGCCTGCTACCTCGTTCTGCCCGCCGCGGGGATCTCCCGGATCCGGGCGACCGCCGGGGACACCGTCCCCCGGTGCCCGGAGTGCGGGACCTGGCTGATCCGAGGCTGACCCGGTACCGGAAGAGACGTGGAGGACATGACGTGAAGGTGATCATCGAAGCCGACGGAGGTTCCCGCGGCAACCCCGGAATCGCGGGCAGCGGAACCCTGCTGCTCGACGAACGGGGCGAGAGGATCCTCCGCAGGATCTCCGAGTTCGTGGGCAAGACGACCAACAACGTCGCCGAGTACCGCGGCCTGATCAACGGGCTGGTCGCCGCCCACGAACTCGGGGCCACGCGCGTCGAGGTCCGGCTGGACTCCAAACTCGTCGTCGAACAGATGTCGGGGCGCTGGAAGGTCAAGCACCCCGACATGAAGAGACTCGCCCTCGAAGCTCGCGACCTCGCGTCCCGGTTCGAGGAGATCAACTACACCTGGATCCCGCGGAAGAAGAACAGCCGGGCCGACGAACTGGCGAACATCGCGATGGACGCCGGCGCCGACGGTGCGGCACCCGGGAAGATCGACCTCGGGGAGCGCGCCGGCGGGACACCGGAGCCCATCTCCGGGCCCGGGGAGCCCGACACGAAGGACAGTGCCGCCACGCCCACCGCGGCACCCACCTCCTGGACCGGCGCGGTCTCCCGCCCCACCCGCATGATCCTGCTCCGCCACGGGCAGACGGAGATGTCGGCGGAGCGCCGCTACTCCGGGCGGGGCAACCCGCCCCTCACCGCCGTGGGACGACGGCAGGCGGAGCTCGCCGCAGCCATGCTCTCGGCACGCGGCGGTATCGACGCGATCGTGTCCTCCCCGCTGGCGCGCACGCGCGAAACCGCGGAGTCGTGTGCCGCGGCCCTCGGGCTCGACGTCGACATCCTCGACGACCTCACCGAGCTCGACTTCGGCGACTGGGACGGCCTGACCTTCGCGCAGGCGCGGGAGGCGGACCCGGAGCTGCACGCCAAATGGCTGGCCGACACCTCGGTGTCGCCACCCGGCGGGGAGTCGCTCCAGGCGGCGTACCGCCGCATCAGGCGTGCGAAGAAGCACATCGTGGACACCTACGGTGAGGCCAACATCCTCGTCGTCAGTCACGTCACCCCGATCAAGGGCATCCTCCGGCTCGCCCTCGACGCCGGTCCCGGTATCTTCCACCGCATGCACCTGGATCTCGCGTCCCTGTCCGTCGCCGAGTTCTACGCCGACGGGCCGACGACCGTCCGGCTCGTCAACGAGACCGCCCACCTGCGCTGATCCTCCCCGGAAACCGGGCGGATCATGCGGCCGGGCCGGGGCACGGTACAGTGACGGATGCGAATGAGTCGACCGGGCGGTCGCGGCCGGTGAAACGGCGGGCGGGTTCATCCCGCCCGTGCAGACACCGTGCCGAGGAAAGTCCGGACTCCACAGTGGCAGGGTGGTTGTCAACGGCAACCCAGGGTGACCTGCGGGACAGTGCCACAGAAAACAAACCGCCCCGCACCCCGGGAGACCGGGTGCGCGGGGTAAGGGTGAAACGGTGCGGTAAGAGCGCACCAGCACCGCAGGTGACTGCGGTGGCTAGGTAAACCCCACCCGGAGCAAGGTAAGAGGGCGCACCGGCGGATCCTCACGGAGACACCGGTGTGCCTGCGCGGACGATCGAGGGCTGCCCGCCCGAGTCCGCGGGTCAACCGCTCGAGGCGCCCAGCGATGGTGCGTCCAGATGGATGACCGCCACCGCGCCGGTCACACGGCGCGGTACAGAATCCGGCTTACAGGTCGGCTCATTCGCCCCCAAACCTCCCCGGTCACGGGACCACGTGTGAATCCCCGGGTGCCGCGCAGACCTCGGAACGACTCGTCGACCACGACCGGCTCACCGCGTGCGCGGAGACATTCGGGGTGCACCGGCACACCGTCCGCACCCGACTGACCCGGATCAGCGAGGTCACCGGGGTGGATCGGCCGGATCCGGTGACGTGCGCGGAGCCGCTGCCGGTTATCGTCACGCGAACAGGTGGTGAATGACCGTATCCATGATCGCCGGATGTGCCAGAATCGGACCCCATGAGACTCTATGCGGCAGCACTGGACTTCAGCGGTATCGCCGAGGAGTTCGGGATCATCCGCGACTTCGACGGGGAGGTCAGCCGGGAGGCCGCCACCGCCCGTGACCGGTACGCGGAACAGCGCGTCGACAGGCGGGACATCGAACTGGTCACCATCGATCCCGAGGGATCCATGGACCTCGACCAGGCGGTGTGCATCCTGCCCGACGGCGAGGGATACCTCGTGCACTACGCGATCGCCGATGTCGCCGCGTTCGTCGACCCCGCCGGGTCGGTCGCCGCGGAATCACTGCGCCGGGGGCAGACCATCTACCTGCCGGACGGTCCCGCACGCCTGCACCCGCCGGCACTGTCCGAGGGATCCGCGAGCCTCCTGCCCGGGGTCGACCGCCCGGCGGTGCTGTGGAGCATGCACCTCGACGCCCGCGGCGAGGTGACGGGCCATGAGCTCACCCGCGCACTGGTGCGGAGCCGGGCCCGGTTCAACTACGTCGAGACCACGACCGACATGGAGAACGGGACGCTGCACCCGGCGATCCGACTGCTCCCCGACGTCGGTGAGCTGCGGTCCCGGACGGCGCTGCGCCGCAGGGCGGTCTCCCTGAGCACACCCGCCCAGAGCGTCGGCAGGCAACCCGACGGCCGCTACCGGCTCGATGTCGAGCCGCGACTGGCGATGATGGAGTACAACTCCGAGATCTCGCTGCTCACGGGGATGATCGCCGGACGGATGATGGCCTCCGCGGGCATCGGAATTCTCCGCACCCTCGCACCGGCGGACCCCGCCGATCTCTGGGAATTCGCCGCCGAGGTCGCCGCCCTCGGCTACGACTACGACCCGGCCGATCCGATCGGCACATTCCTCGACGGGGTCGACGTCACCGGGCCGAAGGGAATGGCCGTCATGCGTGAGGCCCAGAAACTCCTGCGCGGCGCCGGATACGAGATCCTCACCGGCGAGGACGGAGAGACTCCCGAGGGGTTCACCCACGCCGGTGTCGGAGGCCACTACGCCCACGTCACCGCGCCGCTGCGCCGTCTGGTCGACCGCTACGCCACCGAGTTCTGCCTCGCGATCCACAACGGCACGCCGGTCCCGGACTGGACCGAGGACGGCGCCGCCGACGTCCTGGAGACGATGCACAGGACGGCCCCGCTGGCCAATGGGGTGGACCGGGCGTGCCTCAACCTCGTGGAGGCCACCGTCCTCGAACCGTGGGTGGGGGAGACCTTCAGCGCCGTCGTCCTCGCGACGTCGGAATCCTCGGGAAGCGCGCGGATATTCATCGCCGAACCACCCGTGGTCGCCCGCTGCACCGGGACACCGGAGCAGGGAACGCGGGTCACCGTCCGTCTCGACGGCGTCGACACCGCCAAACGTGAGGTCTCGTTCTCCTGGCTTCCCTGACCGTCAGGGAGGCCCGGTCAGCTCCAGTTGTCCGGATCGTCGGCGACCTCCGCCGGTCGGCCACCGGCCAGCGGGATGACCAACAGACCGTCGTCGGCCAGCCGCAGCGCCGCATCTTCGGCACCCCGCCCCTCCGCTCCGGCCGGGAACCAGGCGATCACCGCGCCGGACGCGCCCGCGTGCGCGGCTCTGGCCGCGGTCGCCCCGCGGCTCCGGCACAGCTTCACCAGGGCGTCCGTGTCGGAGCCGAGCCCGAACGCGGCGCAGGTCTGCACCTGTGAATCGGTCAGTCGGGCGAGTGCCTCGGCGGTCCGGCGCGACCGCAGGAGGGCCGCGCAGTCGGACGCCCTCCGGGTCTCGGCGGTGAGATAGGACATCCATCCGGAGGCTTCAGCGACCGGGGGGTGCGCACCGTCCCCCTTCACCTCGTGCACGGTCTCCAGCCAGTCGATCACCCGCTCCTCGGAATCGGGCAGCAGGCGGAGTGACGGAACCCCGTAGGTCCGTGAGGCGAGCGCGATGAAGTCACCCCGTCGACGGAGCTCCGGGATCGCGTTGTCCGGGAGATCGGTGGTACGGCCCGGAACCGCGACGAGATAGGGGCGGTGGCTGCGGGGAGCGGGCGAGGGGGCCTGGGTGACGGACCCGTCCGAGTAGTCGATGACCGACAGGTTCCTCTCGGTGCCACCCCGGAGCGCCGTGGTGTGCCTGGCCCGCAGCGGGGGAGTGGCTCCGAAGAGGGCCGTGGCCTGGGTGCAGATGTCCGCCACCCGGGTCCGTAGCGGGGCATCCGGCTGATGGCCCGCGAGATCCGCCAGGCCGAGCGCGAACGCCGCTTCCGCGGACGATCGGCCCCCGAGACCACAGTGCGGGGGAATGTCCGAGGCCACCGTGATGTCGAAGCCCGGGGTCTCACGGCTGATCAGCTGCCGGTGGATCATCATCCAGGCCACGCCCCCGAGCCGGTTCGCCCAGTCGGAACCGCCGTCTCCGCCGCCGGGCGGCGGTGACGGGCACGCCCCGTCGCCGGGATCGTCCTGCTCGGCCTGGTGCCGGGTCGCGTGGGCCGCGAGCTGCGCCATCGTCACCTCACCCGTGACCGGCACGGTCCGCCCGTCGGCGTCGGTACGCAGCACCCGGATCCGGACCCGGTCGTCGGTCCGTCTGGACGCCGTGACGACGACCTGCCTGGCGGAGACACCGGTCAGGACGACCCCCCCGTAGGCGTCGGTGTGTTCACCGATCACCGGGAAGGTGGCGGGCGCTGCGGCGACGAGACCCGGTTCGGTCCCGTAGCTGCTCCGGTGCTCGTCGAGCGCGGTGTTCCGGACGGAATCGTCCGCGATCGGCCACATCAGGTTGGTCAAGAAATCGGCTCCTCGGATCGGTGACGGACACTCCCACTGTAGTCGGCGGGCGGTTCACCGGCGGGTCGGGTGCGTCCCGCACCCGACGGCGGGCCCGCCGGTAATCTTGGGATACGTCACCGCCGCGCTGACGGGTCCCGCCCGTCACCGGTGCAGCGTACCCCCGGCGGACCGTCGGGGGCTGGACAACCGCGCCGGCATCCCGCCGGACCGATGTGAGGAGTGACCGACCATGGATCCCGTGACCCCCGAGGACCGGAAGTGGTACTACAACCCCGAGACAGGCGAGGTGTCGGCCGGTAAGCAGGGCAGCTGGGCCAGCCGCATGGGCCCCTACGACTCCGAGGAGGAGGCCCGGCACGCCATGGACATCGCGAGGCGACGCAACCGCGAGGCGGACTCCCTCGACCGGGAGGACGACTCGTGGGGCGAGGCTCCCTCCTGGGAGCGGGGCACGGGCGACTGACCGGCGGGAGGGGAAGGGGATCAGTGCTTCCTCTTCCCTTCCTTCTTCCCTGATTTACCCGATTTCCCCGACTTGCCCTCGGCCTTCCGGCGGGCCTTCCTGCGCTGGTTGTCCAGCTCCGAATACGCGTCGACGACGCTGTCCATCGTCTTCCGGTACCCGGCCAGAGCCTGCTCGCCGTTGCTCATCTCCCGCTGGTACAGAAGTCCGTGGAGGAAGGTGTCCGCACCACCCTCGGCACGTGCCTGCTCCGCCTTGGCCAGGAGCATGTCGCGTGAGGTGACCGCGTCCTGGAAATCACCCAGGACGGACTGCATCCTGCTGCACGCCTTGTACAGGTGCTTCGTCCTGAGCCCCGTGGCCGCACCGACGGCCTCGGCCGAGTAGCGCAGCTTCTTCGCCGCCTTCCGGATCCGGTGGATGTTCTCCTCCCTTTCACGCAGCGGGACGGACGGGTCCTCCCAGACCGACATCGCGTGGTCGTGGCGGGCGAGCAGCTTCCGGTACGCACGTCCGAGATGATCCAGCAGCACCTCCGCCGCCGGGTCCGTGGCCCCGCGGTTCTTCTTCGCGCCGACGTCTCCGCGGAACGGTGGATCGGCGAGCAGATCCTCCAGCTCGCCGAGCAGACGCAGGTAGTCCGGGGAGTTCAGGTACTCCACCACCCGGGCGTGCGCGTCGCGATAGTCGGCGTGGACGGAGTCGACGAGAGCGGCCGCCGCTTCGGGGGCCATGACCTCCGGCTCCCCGTCGGAGGTCAGCTCCCGGAAACGCTCGGCGACGACCTCCGCATCGCGGGCGACGCCGAGCACCGAGGCCAGTTCCCGGAGCCCACGTGCGGTACCCCGGTAGATCTCACCGTCCATCACCCCGTCGAAGGTCTCGAGATGGCTGCGGAGTTCCCGTGTGGCGATGCGCATCTGGTGCACCGAGTCCCACTCGTCCCCCCGGACCCGGGGGTCGTAGTCCAGCAGTCTGCGGTAGTTGTGCTCCAGTGCCGCGAGTACACCGGCCTCCGCCGAATTCGGGGCCAGCTCCGCGACGCCCGGCAGGCGTGGGGCGTCGTCGATGGAGTCGCCGAGCGCTGCGACCAGCTTCGACGGGCTCCCGGAGGGATCCGCACCGGCGGCCCCGAACAGCTCGGTCGCGGATTCGATCAGTTGCGCTCCGGCGTCGGTGCCGGCGTAGTCGTCCGAGAGCTCGATCTCCCATTCCCGCCAGGTCGTCCTGTCCCCGCCGGGGAGCAGTGACCACGCGGTGACGTGGTCGTCGCAGAACTCGGCGCACACGGTCCCCCCGGCGTCCGTCAACGTCGACTCGTGGCGTTCGTTGTCCACCCGCGCGATCGGGATGAGCGGCAGATCCCGGACGATCGCCCGCACCGGATCGATGAGCGGCTCCGGAACGGTGTTCGCGTCAGCGTCATCGTCGGTCAGATCGTGGTGGAGCTCCCGGCGGCCGCCGTCCCCCGGAAGTTTCGCGTGCCACCCGGCGTCGGTTCCCCCGGTCCGGCGGCGCAGGGTGATCCTCGAACGGGTGAGCCGCAGGTCCCCGGTGTCGTAGTAGACGGCGGACAGTTCGTGTACCGCGGTATCCGCGACCCCCTCCACACCGGAGACACCGGTCAGATCCGGGACCTCCGTGTCGTCGGCGACGGCGAATTTCGCTTCGACCTCAAAAAACTCACGAGTGGACATGTGTCCGTTTCTACCAGCTTTACCTCCCCTGCATAGGGGAGCGGAAGGAGCGGGGGCGGCGCAGATCAGCAGCCCTCCGGCGCGGCGTCCGCGAATCGGTCCGTGGCGGCGGTGAGAGCACGGGATATCTCCCGCTCCATCTGCGAGTGACCGGAGGTCGGGCAGATGGTCAGATCCGCCTCCGGCCAGGCCCGGTGCAGGTCCCAGGCGCTCCGTGCGGGGCACACCACGTCGTAGCGTCCC
Source organism: Corynebacterium antarcticum (assembly GCF_016595285.2). Taxonomy (NCBI): domain Bacteria; kingdom Bacillati; phylum Actinomycetota; class Actinomycetes; order Mycobacteriales; family Corynebacteriaceae; genus Corynebacterium; species Corynebacterium antarcticum. The sequence goes on along the minus strand of NZ_JAENIP020000001.1, from coordinate 652,294 downwards.
TGGACGATCACCGCCGGGATGTGCCGGATCCGGTCGATGTTGGCTTTCTCCAGCAGCTGCCCGTCCCGCATGAACGCACCGTTGACGAAGTAGTGGTTCTCGATCCGCGCGAAGGCGAGCGCGTAGTCGTCGGGCAGGTTCCCGTCGACGTCCTCCGGGACCACCAGCGCGGAGGTCGACTTCTCCCAGGTCGTCCAGGCGCGGGCCGCCCGAAGTGCGGTCTCCCGGTCCGGATCGGACAGCAGCCGGTGATACTCCGCGATCAGGTCGAGGCCCGCGACATCGCCACCGCCGTGGGCACGCCGCACCGGCTCGAGATACCCCTCCCAGAGATCCGGGAAGAGGTGGTCCGCACCGCCGTTGTAGAACCAGTCCAGTTCGCTGCGCCGGAGCAGGAAGACACCCCGCAGGACGAGTTCCCGGACCCGGTCCGGGTGCGCCTGGGCGTAGGCCAGTGAGAGCGTCGATCCCCAGGACCCGCCGAACACCTGCCACCCGGACACCCCGAGGTGCTCGCGCAGCTTCTCCATGTCCGCGATGAGGTGCGCGGTGGTGTTCGTCGCCAGGGCACGGTCCAGGTCGGTGGCCGGATCCGCGAGATGCGGCGTCGATCGCCCGCAGCCCCGCTGATCGAACATGATCACGCGGTAGCGTTCCGGGTCGAAGAACCGGGACACGGCGGGATCACTCGCCCCGCCGGGTCCGCCGTGCACGACGACCACGGGGCGGCCCTCCGGATTGCCGTGCACCTCGTAGTGGATCAGCTGTCCGTCCCCGACGTCGAGACGCCCGGTCTCGTGGGCTTCGGTCACAGGGTGAAATTCGGTGGGCACCGGTGTCCTCCTGGCGGTGTTCTCGCGGTGTTCTCGGGTGGTGCTCCGCCCCGGATCCGGCAGGGACCCCGGGTGGTCGGCGAGTATACCCCTGCCCCGCGGAAGTCCGACCGCTACAGTTGGATGTCATGAACAGCCAACAGGAATTCGTCCTGCGCACCGTCGAAGAGCGGGAGATCCGCTTCGTCCGGCTCTGGTTCACCGACGTCCTCGGCTACCTGAAGTCCGTCGCGGTCGCGCCCGCCGAGCTCGAGACCGCGTTCGCGGACGGCATCGGATTCGACGGTTCGGCCATCGAGGGATTCTCCCGCGTCAGCGAGGCAGACACCATCGCCCGCCCGGACCCCTCGACGTTCCAGGTGCTGCCGTTCGACCGGGACGAGAGTTCCCCCAAGCAGGCGCGGATGTTCTGCGACATCACGATGCCCGACGGTCAGCCGTCGTGGGCCGACCCGCGGCAGGTGCTGCGCCGCCAGATGACCGCCGCGGCCGATGACGGATTCGTGTGCAACATCCACCCGGAGATCGAGTTCTTCCTGGTCAAATCCCTCGACACCGACGGTCAGCCACCGGTGCCGACCGACAACGGCGGCTATTTCGACCAGGCGGTGCACGATGACGCCCCGAACTTCCGCCGCGACGCGATCGAGGCCCTGGAATACATGGGCATCTCCGTGGAGTTCTCCCACCACGAGACCGCCCCGGGCCAGCAGGAGATCGACCTCCGGTACGCCGATGCGCTGACGATGAGCGACAACATCATGAGCTTCCGCTACCTGATCAAGCAGGTCGCACTGCTCAACAACGTGCGCGCCACGTTCATGCCGAAACCCTTCACCGACCACGCCGGTTCCGGAATGCACACCCACATGTCCCTCTTCGAGGGGGACACCAACGCCTTCCACGATCCGGACGACCCGTACAACCTCTCCCGGACCGCGCGCAGCTTCATCGCGGGAATCATCGAACACGCACCCGAACTCTCCGCCGTCACCAACCAGTGGGTGAATTCCTACAAGCGGATCGTCTTCGGATCCGAGGCGCCCACCTCCGCCACCTGGGGCCTGTCCAACCGGTCCGCGCTGATCCGCGTCCCGAACTACCGGCCCGGCAACGTGGAATCCAGGCGCGTCGAGGTCCGCAACCTCGACTCCGGGTGCAACCCGTACCTCGCCTACTCGGTGCTTCTGGCGGCCGGGCTCAAGGGCATCCGCGAAGGCTATGAGCTCGGGGAGCCCGCGGAGGACGACATCTCCTCACTGACCCGCCGCGAACGCCGCGCCCTGGGCTACAAGGACCTGCCCACCTCACTCGACCAGGCGTTGCGGCTCATGGAGCAGTCGGAACTCGTCGCCGAGACCCTCGGGGAGCACGTCTTCGAGTTCTTCCTGCGCAACAAGTGGCGGGAATGGCACGAATACCAGGCGCAGATCACCCAGTGGGAGCTGCGCACCAACCTCGACTACTGACCCGCCGATGTCTCCGGGGGCCAGGGACAGGCCCCCAGTCAGGATCCTGACCCAGCATGAAACACGCCCGATCGACCCGCAGAACACTGCCCACCCCGGCGGGCCTCAGCCTCAACGGCCCCGGTGCCGCGCGGGACCTCGACTGGCTCGGGTGGATGAACCCCGAGTCCGTCGACCTCCTCTGGGCTCTCTCCGGCGCAGGTGACCCGGACCTCGCGTTGAACACCCTGATCCGGCTCATGGAGGCCCTCGACGCCGCCGACGGGACGCCGAAAGGGGAGATGGGGGCATCCCGCCGCGAACTCGACCGGCAACTGCGTGAGGACATCCCCCTCCGCGTGCGGCTGATCTCCCTGCTCGGCGCGTCCACTGCACTCGGTGACCACCTCGTCGCCAATCCCGGTCTCTGGTGCCTCCTCGCGAAACCGGCACCTGACCGCGCCGAGATGATGCAGGCGATGCTCGGCTGTGTCGATGCCACCCCGGCCGTCTTCGATCTCCCCGACGGCGCGGAATCCGATGACGCGGCCAACGGGTACCTCTCTGCGGCGGGCACCTACCGGGCGCGGATGACCGGGAGGGAGGCCGAGCAGGAACTGCGCCGCACCTACCGGACACTGCTCATGCGGATCGCCGCCCACGACCTCGCGGGAACCTACCCCGAATCACCCCGCCGCGTCGGACAACCCGAGGTCCCCTTCACGGTCGTCGCGGGCCTGCTCACCGACCTCGCCGACGCTGCTCTGACAGCCGCGCTCGCCGTCGCCGTCGGTGGGGTCTACGACGACAGACCCCTCGACACCCGCATCTCCGTCATGGCGATGGGCAAGTGCGGTGCCCGCGAGCTGAACTACATCTCCGACGTCGACGTCATCTTCATCGCCGAACCGGCGCACAGCCGCGCGACCCGTCTCGCCGGCGAGTTCATCCGCATAGGCTGCCGCGCCTTCTTCGAGGTCGACGCGGCCCTCCGGCCGGAAGGCAAGCACGGAGCTCTCGTCCGCACCCTCGAATCCCACATCGCGTACTACAAACGGTGGGCCCACACCTGGGAGTTCCAGGCGCTGCTCAAGGCCCGCCCCATGACCGGTGACCGGGGACTCGGCCACGCCTACCTCGATGCGCTGAACCCGATGGTCTGGGACGCCAGTCGACGCGAGAGCTTCGTCGATGATGTCCAGGCGATGCGCCGTCGCGTGATCGACAACGTCCCGGAGAACCTCCGCGACCGCGAACTCAAACTCGGACGCGGTGGACTCCGGGACGTGGAATTCGCCGTGCAACTGCTGCAGATGGTGCACGGCAGGTCCGACGAGACACTCCGGGTCACCTCCACCGTCGATGCACTCGGTGCACTCATCGAGGCCGGCTACATCGGCCGTGAGGACGGACAGACCCTGATCGGCGCATATGAATTCATGCGGCTGCTCGAGCACAGGCTCCAGCTGCAGCGTGTGCGACGCACGCACACCATGCCCGAACCCGATGACGAAGCGGCCCTGCGCTGGCTCGCACGCACCTCCGGGATCCGTGGATCCGGGCACACATCGCTCCCGGTCGCCATGCTCGAGGAGCACCGCCGCGTCGTCCGCCAGATCTCGTCGTTGCACGCCAAACTGTTCTACCGGCCGCTGCTCAACTCCGTGGTCAATCTGCCCGTCGAGACCCTCCGGCTCTCCGCGGAATCCGCGAGACTCCAGCTCGCCGCTCTCCGTTACAAGTTCCCCGACCGCGCCTACGAACATCTGCAGGCACTGGCGTCCGGGGGCTCGCGCCGGGCGAAGATCCAGGCGATGCTGTTGCCCACCCTCATGGAGTGGCTGTCGACCACCGCGGATCCGGATGCGGGGCTCCTCAACTACCGGAAGTTGTCCGAGGCCGTCACCGACAGGCAGTGGTTCCTGCGCATGCTGCGGGATGAGGGGATCGTCGGTCAGCGGCTGATGAGGATTCTCGGTAACTCCCCCTACGTCTCCGATCTGATCCTGTCGACCCCGGACACCGTCAAACGGCTGGGGGACGGCGCGAACGGGCCGAAACTCCTGGACACCAACCCGGACACGGTGTCCAGGTCACTCGTCAGCGCGGCCTGCCGGCACTCCAACCCCGACAAGGCGATCGCGACCGCCCGCTCCCTCCGTCGCGCCGAACTCGCCCGCGTGGCCGCCGCCGACCTGCTCGGCATGATGGACGTCAAGGAGGTCTGCCGGAGCCTGTCCCTCGTCTGGGACGCAGTTCTGGAAGCTGCATTGCGGGTCGAGGTGGCCGCGGCTGACGCCGACTCCGGCGACGGACCCCTCGCGCGGATCGCCGTCATCGGAATGGGACGTCTCGGCGGTGCCGAACTCGGATACGGATCCGACGCGGACGTGATGTTCGTGTGCGAACCGACGGACGGGGTGAGTGACTCCGACGCGGTCAAATGGTCCATCGGGATCTGCGACCGCCTCCGGAGACGCCTGTCGAAGCCGAGTGACGATCCGCCACTGGAGGTAGACCTGGGCCTCCGCCCGGAGGGGCGGTCCGGGGCGATCGTCCGCACCATCGAGTCCTACGAGAGGTACTACGGGAAGTGGGGGGAGACCTGGGAGATCCAGGCGCTCCTGCGCGCCACCGCCATCGCCGGTGACCCCGACGTCGGGAAGCGGTTCCTGACCACCATCGACCGGTTCCGCTACCCACCGGAGGGCATCAGCGCGGACACCGTCCGTGAGGTCCGCCGGATGAAGGCCAGGGTGGACAACGAACGGCTCCCACGTGGTGCGGACCGGAAGACCCACACCAAGCTCGGCCGTGGGGCCCTCACGGACATCGAGTGGACCGTCCAGCTCCTCACGATGCTGCACTCACACGAGGTCCCGGAGCTGCACAACACCTCGACCCTCGAGGTCCTCGACGTCATCGAGGACCACGACATCCTCGATGACGTGAAGGTGGAACGGCTCCGGACCGCGTGGCTGACGGCCACCCGTGCCCGCAACGCACTGGTCCTCGTGCGCGGGAAACGGACCGATCAGCTTCCCCCGGCGGGGCCGCAGCTGGCGCAGGTGGCCGGGGCCGCGGGCTGGGAACCGAGCCGCTACCAGGAGTTCCTCGAGTACTACCTGAAGGTCACCCGCCGGGCCCGGCAGGTCGTCGACGAGGTGTTCTGGGGTGAACCCACCTTCGAACCGTAGAATCCCGGTCGGACACGGATCCCCGACATCGGGGTCACCGTGGCGGGCTGCCTGCCCGGTTGCCCGGACCAGGGCCTCTCACCGTCGGTCGCCCGACCCGGAGCGAGGTGGTGGAGGAACGCTCCAGCCGTTGGGGAGACCCCGGGCCACTGAATGATCAGGCATGGTGAATGAACCGGACCGTTGACCCGGTCGCGGTCGAGGTGGGGAACGATCAAGCCCGATCCGCCATGCGGATGCAACCCGGGGCTCCAGCCGCGGACGGCGGGGGTATCCGGGACACAGATCCGGAAGGACGGCGGATGCACAGATGGCGCCGGTGCAGATTTCGCCACGGGACCCCGGCGAAACCCCGCTCCGGACATCACCGGAGGGAGAATGCACCGGTGATGTTCCGGGGGGCGAGATCCCGGGCGTGGTGAGAGGCCGGTCATCCGGACACCGGCGACGACTCCCGTGAGAAACACCGATGCGCCCCTGATCCGTCCGCCCATCGTGGCACAGCGACAGGATCGTCGGTGGACGCTGGTTCCCCGCACGGATGGAACTTCGGGAGTCTGTTAGTCAGCTGGGGACGGAGCGACGGAATACCCACGGACGTGACCGCCACAACCCTGGTGCAGCGGTCGTGCACCGGAAGCAGTGTCCGGAGATCATCCCTGACCGTGTGCCAGGCGGCTCCATCACGGTTCCCCTGGTGAGCAGGAGTGACAGTGAGATGAGCAGGACGGCGTGGATCGGGGCCGGCACACCACGGAAGACGGTCGGGAATGCCATTCATGTCGGTGGTGGAGCTACGCCGGAGCATAAGCGACATCGACGGGATGTCCGGGAAAACCGGAGTGGATTCCCTGCGGCTGATCATCTGACTGATCATCCGGACCGGAATATCCGTGGCTACTCGAGCGTCCCAGGGCACGGAACCGACACCGATGTCCGAGGGACGTGGGTGACCGTGGCAGTCGGTGGGGAACCGTCACGGATCCGGGAGCAGGGAAGATGCCCGTCCCCGATGTCCCGGCAGCCGATGCCGGGGGTCACGCCACGTTCGGAGCACCGTTTCTCGGTCCGGCGGCGGGCGAACGGGCGAAGACCCCGCCTCAACGGTGGGACGGGGCCGGCGGACAGTGGCGGGGTCCGGTGAGCCGGCTCCCGGGGCATGGATCCAACGCGGGTTATTCCTTCGCGGTCTCCCGGACGTACATCCGACGTGCGACCCAGATGGAGGGCATCAGCATGACGAGGAGAATCGCCGCTGTGAGGAGCGGCATGTCGGGAGTGGGGCCGGACGGAGGATTCGTGAACAACGCACTGACACCGCCCAGCATGTTGAACCCGGCGTGGAGCAGAATCACCGTCACCAGATCACGTGTGAAGTAGTAGATGACACCCAGCAGCAGCCCGATCGCGAACGCGTAGAGAACCTGGGTTGTCGTGGTCACCACGAGGTGCGGATCGGTGATGAGGCGTACGAAGTGCATCACGGCGAAAATCGCTGATGACGCGACGATCGACCACCATGTCCGACGCCGGTCGGTTCCGAAGGCGTCGACGAGGGTGTTCTGGATCAGTCCCCGGCACAGGAGTTCCTCCCAGATACCGGTCATGAGGCAACCCAGCACGAAGAACACCACCGGCCCCACCGAGGGCGTCATGATTCCTTCGGAAGTGGGGAAGATGAAGAACACGGAACTGAGGATCACTCCGGCGAACAGCAGATAGCCGCCACGTCGGATGTTCGCGACGCGAAAGGTGGCGTCCCGGAGCACGGAGACCCGCCCGAGGATGACATACAGCAGACCGGTGACAAGGAGCGGAATGCCATAAGTGGCCACTGCATTTGGTGAGGTGGGTTGTTTGCTTCCGAATAGAAGGGAAGACACCCAGAGGCTCGCCAGGCCTACCACCGTGATGAGGACGGCCAGTGGTGCCGCCCAGCGGTGCTGCCAGTGAGTTTGACGCAACATCGTTCCTTTCTCTTGAACGGCACCGGTTTGGTGCCGCAGAAAATGCTAACCGGGCATACCTGACAGAAACGTGTCGCCGGGGGTTCCGCCGGACAGCTCGCCGCGAACTCGCAGGTTCCGCACAGGCGGTGTCGAGGGGTCGTCCGTCGGGGCGGAGCCGAGAGGTGGGACGGGGTGCGAACGGCGGGGCCATCGCCCACCGGCGGAAAAACTGGGGACCTCCGTCGGTGGAGATATCCCGAGGTGGAGGGCCGGCGGGGTTAGTAGGTTCGATACGACATCAACAATTCGTACTATAGATCGATCAGGGTGCCCTTAGTTACAGTTGAGCCATCGAACGGAGCGCGGTACGGCGCACGTGATCCGCAGAAGAGACACAGTCGGAGTGCACGACGCTCCACAACCGAGAAGGCGAACGACATGACCACAGCAATCCAGTCGCGACAGGAATCAGACTTCCTCCCGCTCTCCAAGGCCCTCAAGTCATCCACCGCGGATGCCCACAAGTCGGCGGAGTACTCCACCTTCACGCAGGATCTGATGGCGGGCAAGCTCACGGTGGCGGACTTCATCGCCCTGCAGGAGCAGTCCTGGTTATTCTACCGGGCACTCGAGAACGCTGCCCGCGCGGTCGCAGATGATCCCATCGCCGCAGCCATCGTGGATCCCGCGCTCGAGCGTGTTCCCTCCATCGAGGCCGACCTCGATGCCCTCCACGGAACCACGGACTGGAGGGAGAAGGTCACCGCGCTGCCCGCGACCGAGGCATACGTCGCCAGGCTCAACGAGATCGCCGATGACGCCGACGCCCCCGGGCTGATCGCGCACCACTACGTCCGCTACCTCGGGGACCTCTCCGGGGGACAGGTCATCGCCCGCATGATGCAGCGCCACTACGGTCTCGGGCCCGAGGTGCTCTCCTTCTACCGCTTCGCCGGGATCCCGAAGGTCAAGCCGTACAAGGACAGCTACCGTGCGGCGCTAGATTCCCTGCCTCTCGAAGCGAGCGACCGCGAGCGTCTGCTCGATGAGGCGTGCGCGGCGTTCCTGTTCAACTTCAACCTCTTCGCCGACCTCGGGCGCACCAGCCGGTAAACAGGTCCGGGCAGGTAGCTCAGTTCCTTCTCACCCAGCATGACCCCGGCCCGTCACCGGTCCCGAATCCGCATTGATCCCGCTTCAGCCCGGCGGCAGTCTCAGCGGCACCGGGGACATCGCACGGCGGCACACGGGAGTGGATATCCAGAGTCACCGAAGTGGTTGCACGCCCCAACCGCTTCGCCATGGTGGACACGGCAGCACCGGACCGCAGCGGTTTCACCGCGCGGAAGCGCCGGAAGGTGTGGACGTGCCCCCCCGTCGGCGGGGATCCCACCCTTGACCCCGTGGGTGTGCACCGACGCGTATTAGGCCGCGTCGCCCGCACCATGCACCCGGAAGATCCGCGACGCTCACCCGCCGCATAATCAACCGGTCAACGCGCCAGCCCGTGTTGACTGAAACGGTCCGGCGGACATCCCCGTCTTTCAACGGCGCACCGCCGGCCTGCCGGGCCGGCCCGGTGCCTGCCGACCAGCGGTGTGAAGGTCCACTGGGACGGTGACGAACACGCTGCCGTCATCCCCGCGAACGTGTTTCGACCTGCGCTCATCGACGCCGGGCGTCCGCACACCTTTCGAGGTGACGCCCGCCGCCGTAGACCGGGGCCAGCACGGCGCTGACTGCGAGGTCGTCGACCGGGGTCCAACCCACGCCGGGTGTTGCCGCGACCGTGGAAAACTCTGGCGCGGTCGACCACCGAACCGCTGCAGGATCCACTTCGTGCACCGGCGGGTGGTCGTGGTCCTCGGTTCGGCCGGAGGCGGTGACTGCTGTCGGATGATCCTCGTGCCGCGGTCGTGGTTGCTGCAGGCGGACCGGGGTAACCGTGCGTGCCGGGTGGGCTGTCCGACAATCGGTGAATCGGGGAGCGTGCGCTGGAGGTGATCACACAACCGGCCCGCGACCTTGTGATCCGGGAATGCCGGGTCGACGGTGAGCGGGGCACAGAAACGGGTGCGTCCGGTCGTCGTCGGCCGCGGCATCGGTGATCGTCGTCCCGCAACTCCACGGTGCGGCACACCGTCTCAGTGGGCAGACCGGCGGTGGCGTTCGGGGCAGGTCCCGGTGGTGTGGGATACAGGCGTGGACAACCTCCATCTTCACACTCCGAGATCGCCTCCCCGCACCGCGGTCACCACCATGGCCCTTCCGCCCATGACGCACTCTCAGCTTGGGTCAGTTGTATGAGTTCCTCTTGCTCATGTGTCAGTACCGAGATTGTCTCTCGAATAGAGAAGAGTGAGGTTATGCACAAAAAGACGGTTCCGTCTCTGTGTGATCAAGGACATGCTCTCAGGGTCGGATCGTGAGCTTATTCATCGACTCGTGCGGGAAGGACTGCCTGGCAGTCGCTGTCTTGGGCGACGCCGCAACCCGCAGGCGATGGGAGGGCCGGCAGGTTGTCGGTGATGACGCACCTGCGGGGAGCTGCGGGTCGCGATCGTGATCTGGATCGGGGAGACCGACCACCGCCGGCGACGGCACGAGGTGACCCGGACGGTTGTTCGCCGTCGGATTCGAGATGGTCACGGGGTGGACAGTCACCGGGGCTGGACAACCACTGTCAGCGGATCCTGAGAAGGGACTCCGACCGCAGGTCAACCTCGGTTGCCCAGTGATCCCGGTCCCACGGGAACGTGCCACCGGCGATGAGCCGGCCCTCCGTCATCGATGTCGGGCCGGCCCACGGATGATCGGGCGCCCCGGGCGCACGCGTCGACGACGGGAACATCCGACAGGGACCCGGTGCATCCGGTCGCCGGGCCCGGGATCGTGGGTAGCGGGCAAGTGTGTGCCCTGTCTCCGGGTGCGGAACCGGACGGAGGCGTGAGCGATGTCTCTTTCCCGGAACTTTGGGGCGGTGGATGTCCTCGCCGGTGTCGGCTCGGCCGGGTGCCGCCGCCACAACGGATGGGGTCCGCAGCCGCTCGCGCGTGCTGGGCAATCGCAGATCTATCGAGGGTGGACGAGTGGCCCTATGGTCCATATATTGTGCCTGTGACCCATTCTGTGTGTGCATATCGTGTTTCTCACAATGGCGTTCGAATAATGACACCAGTGTCATTACAGGCTTAGAGTGACGGGCATGAGCACACTTCTCCCTCCCAACGTGAGCCACGCCGCCGACATGGTCGATCCCGTGAGCACCGTCACCGAGTACCTCTCCCGCGCTGACTGGCGGGTGAACGCGAACGCCAACCAGGACTACTCCCTGGGCGGGCTGATGCTGAATGCCACCGGGAAGGTGGTGGCGAACTACTGGCTGAGCGAGGTGTTCAGCACCGATGCCGCAGCGGCGCACCGCGACGGCGACATCCACATCCACGACCTCGACATGCTCGCCGGTTACTGCGCGGGATGGTCGCTCCGGCAGCTGCTGGAACAGGGGTTCGGGGGAGTACCCGGCTCGGTGAGCTCCGCACCGCCGAAGCACTTCTCATCGGCCTGTGGACAGATCGTCAACTTCCTCGGCACGCTCCAGAATGAGTGGGCCGGTGCCCAGGCGTTCAGTTCCTTCGACACCTACATGGCACCGTTCGTGCGGATCGACGGCCTCGATTACCCGCAGCTGAAGCAACTCCTGCAGGAGTTCGTCTTCAACCTCAACGTGCCGAGCCGGTGGGGGATGCAGACCCCTTTCACCAACCTCACCTTCGACTGGACCTGCCCCGGAGATCTCGCCGAGGACCATCCGTTCATCGGTGGAGAGGTCATGGACTTCACCTACGGTGAACTCGGTGCGGAGATGGATCTGATCAACCGCGCCTTCGTCGAGGTGATGGCGGAGGGGGACGCCGACGACCGGGTGTTCACTTTCCCGATCCCCACCTACAACATCACCCGCGACTTCGACTGGGACAGCGACAACGCCCGTCGGCTGTTCGACATGACCGCGCGTTACGGCCTGCCCTACTTCCAGAACTTCATCAACTCCGAGCTTGATCCCGGCCAGATCCGCTCCATGTGCTGTCGGCTCCAACTGGATCTGCGCGAGCTCCTCGCCCGTGGCAACGGACTCTTCGGATCCGCCGAGCAGACGGGGTCCATCGGCGTGGTCACCCTCAACTGCGCGCGCCTCGGACACCGGTTTGCCGGCGACGAGGAAGCACTCCTCACCGAGGTGGAGCGCCTGGTCGATCTCGGCGTCGACACGCTCGAGCGGCGCCGCGCGACGATCGCGGAGCTCATCGACGCCGGCCTGTACCCCCACACCCGACGCTGGCTGCCGAGCCTGGACAACCACTTCTCGACCATCGGCGTCAACGGGTGCAACGAGATGATCCGGAACTTCACCGGTGATGCCTACGACATCACCGATCCGCAGGGGCACGCCCAGGTCGCACGCCTCCTCGATCACATCAACTCCCTTCTGGTGAAGGCGCAGGAGGCGACCGGGCACCTCTACAACCTCGAGGCCACGCCCGCGGAAGGGGCGACCCACCGGTTCGCACGGGAGGACATCCGGCGGTTCGGCGACGGGATCATCCACGCCGGAACAGCCGCCGAGCCCTACTACACCAACTCATCCCAACTGCCGGTCGATCACACACCGGACCCGTTCGCCGCCCTCTCCCAGCAGGAGGATCTGCAGGTCAAGTACACCGGAGGCACCGTCCTGCACCTCTACATGGGGGCCGAGATGAGCTCCGGGGACGCCTGCTCCACCCTTGTACGGCGGGCGCTGGAGACGTTCCGGCTGCCGTACATCACCATCACGCCGACCTTCTCCATCTGCCCGAACGACGGCTACCTGTCCGGTGAACACCCGACGTGTGGGCACTGCGGGGAGACAACCGAGATGTGGACCCGCGTCATGGGCTACTTCCGCCCGGTGTCGAGCTTCAACACGGGGAAGAAGGGGGAGTTCCGCGAGCGGACGTACTTCGCGGAACCGGCGCTGTGACCAAGGAGCCGGAGGGCGAGGGGCCAGGGTTGCCGGTCGCGGGGATCATCCCGTTCTCCGCGACGGACTGGCCCGGCCGTCTCACCGCGACGGTGTTCACGCAGGGATGTCCGTGGAGGTGCGTCTACTGCCACAACCCGTCCCTGCAGGACGTGGGCACCGGTTCACATGAGTTCGGGGAGGCACTGGAGTTGATGGAGTGCCGCCGCGGTCTGCTCGACGGTCTGGTCATCAGTGGTGGAGAACCCACCATGCACCGGGCGCTTCCCGGGGCGATCAGGGAGGCACACCGCCGCGGATTTCCGGTCGGGTTGCACACCTGCGGATACGCACCGGCACGACTCGCGGCGCTCCTGGACGATGAGCTGACCCGGCCGGAATGGATCGGACTGGACGTCAAGGCGCTTCCGGCGGATCTGCCTTCCGTCGTCGGCTGCACCTCCGCTGTGGCGGAGCGGTCCGCCACAGCGCTCGGTCTGGTCGCTGAGACGGCGCTCCGAACCGGTATGGAGGTGCAGGTACGTACCACTGTCTGGCGGGGTGGAGTCGTGGACCGGAACCTCGGTGAATTGAGGGAACTGGTCGCGGCACACGGGTTCGATCTGGTTGTGCAGCAGGCCCGGAACGTCGACCCTGAGGGCGTCTACCGGCTGCCGGCGTGACCGATCCTAGAACAGGGAGACGACGAGATTGACCGTCGTCGCAGTGACCGCCGTTCCGAAATAGAAGGAATAGAAGGCGTGAACGAGTGCGGTTCGCCGAATCTCCGGTGCCGTGAATGAGGTGTCTGACGCCGCGTAGGTCATTCCGAATGTGAAGGCGGTGTACGCGAAATCCGTGTACCGGGGAGCCTCGGGCTGATTGAAGTCGATTCCCCGACCGGGTGTCCCCGTCAGCGTGATCCGAGTAGTGCTGAGCGGCATACTGCAGCATGAACAGCAGATGGACGAATGTCCACGTGGAACACACCGCGATCAATCCGAACAGGGACAACAGGATCCGCTCGTCACCGTGAACACGGGTCGAGTCGTAGATCAACAGACCCACGGTCGCCGTGGCGGCGATGGTCGCCGCATTGAGCAGGATCGTGTGGACTCTGTGGGGGACACCTCTGGCTCGGGCATGCTCCCGGGAACCGGCGGGGTCGAGTCGTCCGACCGAGCGCCAGACCATCAGGTCCCAGACCGTCGCTGCGGTGGCCCAGCCTATCGCGGGACCACGCCACGCGGAGGTGAGAACCGTCGCTGCGGCGGTGGCCAGGACGAACACCACCGTGAGAACGATGATCCGGTCGGTTGATTCGCGCTGTCCGAGGGAACCCATGTCACGTACATCCATCCTTCCGCCGCTCCGGGAGACGGCCGGCGTGGGGTCTAGTCCTCCACCGCAGTGACGGTGACCTCGATGTTCCCGCTCGTCGCCCGGGAGTACGGGCAGACCGTGTGCGCGGTGTCGGCGAGCTTCTGAGCGGAGTCGAGGTCCATGTCCGGGATGTGGACCTCGATCTCGACGGCGAGGGCGAACCCCTCGTCGTCCTTGCCGAGGCTGACCCGTGAGCCGACGGAGGACCCGTCTATGGACGCGCCCTCGTTCCCCGCGACGAGCTGGAGGGCACCGTGGAAGCAGGCGGCGTAGCCGGCGGCGAAAAGGAGCTCCGGGTTCGGGGCGTTCTCCGCACCACCCATCGCCCTCGGAAGAGCGAGATCCGTGTCGACGATTCCGTCGGTGGTGCGGACGTGACCGTCGCGCCCGCCACCGGTCGCGAGTGCTTCTGCGGTGTAGATGGTCTCCATGTGATGTCTCCTTGTCGGCGATGAACGGAAAGTACTGCCCACCGTAGAGGAATTGCCGTTGACGTGTTCCCGGGAGTGGAAACGGGGTGCCACCCGGAACACTCACCGGATGCGTGGACCGGACGCACCTGCGGCATCCGGGAAGACGCGGTTCAACGACCCGGGGCGCGACGTTTCTGCAGCTTACGGCGGCTCATGAGGAAACCCCCTATTCCCGCGGTCCACACGATGAGCGCCGCCCAGCCCGCAACCTGAAAATCCGACCACACGTAGTCCGGTTCACCACCCGTGTGGGCGATGTCGAGCAGTACCCCGATACCCTGTGTCGCGATCATTCCCCCGGTGAAACCGCCCATGTTCGCAAGCCCCGTACCCGCCGCCAGTACCCGTCGGTCGACATGCTCACGCACCGTGTCAAAGGCGAAGTTCCCTGCCGGGCTGACTAGCGCCATCGTCAGGTTCACCGCCATCAGTGCGATGTATCCGCGTGGTTCGGAGTGGGAGAGGAACCACACCCAGATACCGGAGAGGATCACCGCGGAGGTCAACACGAGATAATCCCGGCTCCGCCCCGCACGTCCGGAGACAAGCCCGGCCAGGGGGCTGGCGAGCATGATGACCACCATGTTGGCCACCAGGGCGGTGCTGACCTGCGACTGGCTCAGACCGAGCCCCAGGGACATCAACGGAACGCCCCAGATGAGCGTGAACACTATCTGGGGGAAGACGCAGGTGAAGTGGGTGAAGAACCCCTGCCAGCAGGCCGGGTGGGTGACGACGCTACGCAGCGCCGCCGCGAGATGCACGGGAGTGTCCGCCTGCACGGTCCGGGTCGGTTCCGGGACATCGCGGATGACGAGGGAGGCCGCGACCGCAACGATCAGACCGGACGCCCCGAGGGAGACGAACGCCGTCGACCAGCCTCTCGAGTACAGGATCGCGGCGAACGGGACCGCGGACAGCACCTGCCCCAGCTGGCCGAGGGCGGAGGTCAGCTGCATCATCAACGGTGCTCTGCGCAGCGGGAACCAATTCGGCAGCATCCGGAGCACTGAGAGAAACGCCGTCGCGTCACCCGCCCCGATCAACACCCGTGCCGACACCGCGACGGTGAAGGAACCGGTGGAACCGAGGATGATCTGGCCTACGGCCATGATGAGCGCCCCGACCACGAGCATCCGCCGCGGCCCGAAGCGATCGACCGCGAGCCCCATCGGAATCTGCGCCAGGGAGTAGACGCCGATCTGCACCGCGGTGAAGACCGCGACCCGGGACGCATCGATCTGGAAATGCTCCAGGGCGGCGACACCGGCGACCCCGAAGGACGTCCGGCCCGTCGTCGCCGTGATGTAGACGGCGACCGCCGCCAACCAGACCACGAGCGCGCGTCTGGTCACCCGGGTCGTCTCATCTCCGCTGCCAGCCATAGGGAAGACAATAGGACGTGGTGCAGTCGATCACTGATCCCGGACAACCCGGGAGGGGGAGTGTCCGGGGGAAACCGGAACTGCTATCCGACCGCGGCGACCGCGGCGATCACGAGGTCCCAGAACCGCCGGTGGTCTAGCTCCACCGCGACCCTGGTCGAGCAGCCCTCCGGTACCGGTGCCCGGAAATCGGCGACGGTCATGCCGGCGGTCAATGACCCGTTCAACTCCACGTCGACGGGCGCGGTGCGGGTCGTCATCACCCCGGGGTCGATGAGGTACGCGACCGCGCAGGGGTCGTGCACCGGCGGATCATCGAAGCCCTGGTTGTCCCTGTACGCCCGACGGAAGAAGCCGAACAGCCCCAGCAGAAAAGGGCCGCGTCGCTGTCGAGAGCCCGGAGTTCCTCCTCGACCTCCGCGGTGGCGAGCGCCTGGTGGGTGAGATCCAGTCCAACCATCGTCACCGGCCAGTCCTCGTTGAACACGATGTGGGCGGCCTCCGGGTCGGTGTGCACGTTGAACTCGGCGACCGCCGTGCAGTTGCCGGTCCTGTAACCACCACCCATCAGGACCACCTCACGGACACGCTCCACGATGCGGGGCTCCTTGCGTACCGCCAGGGCGATGTTGGTCAGTGGCCCGACGGGGACCAGCGTGATCGTTTTCGGTTCGGCGGACATGACCGTGTCGATGATGAAGTCGACGGCGTGCCCGTCCGCGACCTCGCCCGTGATCTCGGGCAGCTCGACCCCGTCCAGGCCGGATTCACCGTGGACGTGCGCCGCCACCGCACCCTCGCGGACGAGCGGTCGCCCACAGCCTGCGTGGACGGGGATCTCCGGATGCCCTGCCACCCGGAGCACGGCGAGCGCATTCCGGGTCACCTTCTCCAACGTCTGGTTGCCGCCCACCGTCGTCACCCCGACCAGATCAATCTCGGGGTTGCCGGCCGCGAGTATCAGCGCCACCGCGTCATCGTGTCCCGGATCGCAGTCGAGGATGATCTTCCGTGCCATGGTGTTTAGCCCTGCCTGTCCGTGCTCGACGTCGTCGGGGAGTACCCCGGTTCCTTCTCCCGATGGTACGTGGCCCGGATCGCTCAGCGGTCGGAAACCGAGAGGATGCCCCGCTCGTCCTCGGCCCAGGCCGTGACCCGGACCAACTCACCGAGAGGATGGGCCGCAGTCAGATCGAGGGATGCCACGGTGGGCGCGCCGGGCACGTCCGCGAAGACCCGCCACCGCACGCGACCGTTGTCGAGCATCCCGAACGCCACCGCCTGATCGTCGCCGATCTGGGCCAGACAATCGGACAGACGGTCATCGGGAAGCGCCATGGTGACGATGAGTTCACCGTCCCCGGCGGTCGTGGCACCGCGCAGTGCGCGGACCAGATCCCGGTCAGCGGCGAGCGCCTTCGTGAGGCGGGGAACCATGAGGTTCCGCAGATCCAGGTGATCGTCCTCCGGATCGCGGTAGACGCGGACCACCACAGAACCCGAGTCGTCGAGGGGAGTCTCGTCGTGGACCTTGAGAGCCACCTCCGATGGTGCGACACCCCGGGCGGCGGCGGCCGCTGCGGTGGCGTCCCTCAGTGCGGCGGCCCGGTCGCGGGTCTCGGTGGTGAAGTCGAAGTCGATGCCGCGGGTGGCGCATTCTTCCCCGGAAATCCGCTGGGTGACATGCGCTTCGTGGGTGTTCATGTCGTCATCAATCCTTGAACCTGGGGTGTGTGGGTCGGTGCGCCCGTGTCGGGCACACCCCCAGGATACGACACCGTAGGTTAGGTGAGGGTGGTGCAGGGGCGCCAGCCCCTCGAATGAAGCGGACCACCGCCGACCGGTCTCTGAATTCGTGGCTGATGAGTCGGGGATGTCCGGCAGCGTCAGATGACGGACGGAGACCGGAGATCCGTTTCTCCGCGCGGTGCCACGTGGATCCGGGTGGTGTCATTGTCACGGATGTTCAGGGTCGGCTCGCCGGCGGCAGTGGGACGGGCCTCCGCAATGCACGTCTTCGGAGACATGCGGAATGAACGCAGGCTGAAGACCGGTTACAACGGTGGCCATCTCCCGGGTCCGATGATCTACCAGGTCGTGCCGGGCACGCCTACCGCGGCACTCATGTCGTCGCGCCTGGAGAAGCGGGGTAACTTCGCCCCTTCCGGGTCGTCATTTTCCAGTTCATCGATGATCGAGACCAGTTCGTCCCCGGCGCCGGCCTGCACCCGGTCGAAGAGCTCCGGGTAGGTGAGCGCCCCGAGTAGTTCGACGATCCGGCTCATGCCGTCGGTGCACGCGGAGACCCGCGACACCGATCCAGTCGGGAACGTGCGCACCGTGATCCGCGCGGCGATGTCTTCCGCGGGCGTGAAGTCCGAGATGATCCACCGTCCCCCGCGGGTGTTCCGGGCCGCCCTGTCAGCGGCCAGGGGCGGTCGCGCCGACGTGTACGCCCGGGAAGCAGGCAGGCCTTGGTCCAGTGCCTCTCTGACCCGGGTGAGAGCCGCATCCTCGTGGCCGTCATAGGCGGGGTCGGTGATGATCACCGTGGCGTGCTCCCCGGTCGGCTCGATGACGACCGGGCTGTCGCCGATGACCGCCACCGCGAGGTTCTCCGCGTCCCAGACGGCGAGCGCCAGAGTGGCGGTCACCCCGTGGTTGCCGCATCGCTTCTGCGTGTTCTGCAGGGCCGTCGCGATCTGACCGCGGACATGGCCCGGATCCGACACGCTGGCTGCGAGATCCTCCGCGAAGGTAGCCGCGAAATCGGAGACCCGTTCACCGGAGCCATCCGCCGACGAAATGGGGGAGCACCCGTCGATCGCCGCGATCATCCGGTCGGTGGCGATGACGGCATCCTGGTTCCGTGCTTTCCACGAGTGTGTGTAGGTCACCATGCTTTGTCAGGCTACCGGTACCCGGCTCACCGCCGGGAACAACCGGAGTTCACCCGATCGGTCCGGGGCCGCAGCCCACGGGAGCCCACCTCCGCCTCGTCCCGGTGCAGGACCAGACGCAGAAGGCGGGCCAGAGAACAACGCTCTGGCCCACCTTCTGTCCGCATCAATCCGGGGAGACGGGGATGTGAACTACACGGGTGGCCCCTGACCGGCGGAAACGCAACGGTCAGGGGCCACTCAAATCAGCAGTCGTAGTACATCTCGAATTCCTGCGGGGTGGGGCGCAGGCGGACCGGGGTGATCTCGTTGTCGTACTTGAACTTGATGTACGTGTCGATGAGATCCTCGGTGAACACGTCACCCTCGGTGAGGAAGTCGTGGTCTCGCTCCAGCTCCTTCAGGGAGGCCTCGAGGGAGGTCGGTGCCTGCGGGATGCTGGCGGCCTCCTCCGGGGGTAGCTCGTAGAGGTCCTTGTCCACGGGCGCGTGTGGTTCGATGCGGTTCTTGATGCCGTCGAGACCGGCGAGCATCATCGCAGCGAAGCCCAGGTAGGGGTTGCCGGACGGGTCCGGTGCGCGGAACTCGATGCGCTTGGCCTTCGGGTTCGAACCGGTGATCGGGATGCGTACGGCCGCGGAACGGTTGCGCTGCGAGTAGACGAGGTTGATCGGCGCCTCGAATCCCGGTACCAGGCGGTGGTAGGAGTTCAGCGTCGGGTTGGTGAACGCGAGAACCGCGCCGGCGTGGTGCAGGATGCCGCCGATGTAGTAGCGGGCCATGTCCGACAGCCCGGCGTAGCCGGACTCGTCGTGGAACAGCGGCTTGCCGTCCTTCCACAGGGACTGGTGGGCGTGCATGCCGGAGCCGTTGTCGCCGGCGATGGGCTTCGGCATGAAGGTGACCGACTTGCCCTGCTGGAACGCGGTGTTCTTGATGATGTACTTGAAACTCTGCAGGTCGTCCGCGGCGTGCAGCAGGGTGTTGAACTTGTAGTTGATCTCCTGCTGGCCGCCGGTGCCGACCTCGTGGTGCGCACGCTCGAGGGAGAACCCGCAGTTCGCCAGGTTACGGCACATGTCGTCGCGCAGATCCTGTGCGTGATCGTACGGGGCGACGGGGAAGTAGCCGCCCTTCATGCGGTTCTTGTATCCGAGGTTCGGGCTGCCGTCGAGGTTCTCCTCCTCACCGCGGTTCCACCAGCCCTCGACGGAGTCGAGGTGGTAGAAGCCGGAGTTGGTGTCGGTCGCGTAGGAGACCTTGTCGAAGATGTAGAACTCGGCCTCGGCACCGAAGAAGCAGGTGTCGGCGATACCGGTGGAGGTGAGGTACTCCTCCGCCTTGCGGGCGACGTTGCGCGGGTCCCTGGAGAAGGGTTCGCGGGTGAAGGGGTCGTGGACGAAGAACTTCATGTTCAGCGTCTTCGCCTTGCGGAACGGGTCCACCACCGCCGTCGCGAGATCCGGGAGCAGGTTCATGTCGGATTCGTCGATCGTGGTGAAGCCACGGATGGAGGAACCGTCGAATGCGAGCCCCTCCTCGACCGCATCTTCGTCGAACATCGACGCCGGAATGGTGAAGTGCTGTTCAATTCCGGGAACGTCGGTGAATCGGATGTCGACGAACTCGATGTTCTCGTCGGCGATGAACTTGGTGACGTCTTCTGTGGTTTCAAATGCCACGGTGACTCCTAATAGCGGGCCGGTCTCGGGGTGCCGGGTGCATGATCGTCTCGGATGATCTCGGATGCGAACGGAATCCGTTGCGGCTGTCGTGGCGCGCGATGGACGACGGTCCCCGTCGGAAACTGTTCACATATACCAACCACTGTACCCAGTATCTGTCGCGCGACCATAACCCACGCCCCGTGCGCAGGGGCACCGCGCGGACGCTAAGTTAGGGGACATGGCACGCGACAAACACAGTTGGCTCGATGGACCGCAGATCCCCGCCGAGAATGAGGACCCGCTCGCACCCGCGAAATGGCCCGGTGAGCGACTCGGTCTGCCCGAAGAGGGCTACGGTGCGCTGGCCAGCGTCATGCGCCGTGTCGGAGGGATCGCCCTCGACTGGGTCGTGGCCTCGCTCGCCACCGTGACCGTCACCTCGATGACGGATGCGCTCGGAGGATCCGCAGCCGTCAGGCTGCTGATGTTCTTCATCATCAGCGTCATCTCTGTGACGCTGTTCGCCCGCACCCCGGGCCAGGCGATGATGAAGATGGGGGTGGCGCGGATCGACCGTCCCGACCAGCGCGTCGGATTCGTCCGGGCTCTGGTCCGGGCCGTTCTGACCGTATTCATCTTCCCGCCGGTGCTCGTCGATTCCGACGGCCGCGGCCTCCACGACAGGGTGACCGGGACAGCGGTGATTCTCGGCTGACCACGGAGTCCGGAAGATGACAGGAAGGGCGCGTACCCACCCGGGGTACGCGCCCCTCCCGCCACGGGTCGACGACCCGTGACAGGATCACAACAGGGTGAACAGGACAGCCTGGGCGGCGATGATCTTCACCATCATCGACATCGGATACACCGTGGTGTAACCCATTGAGGGCAGCTCGTTCCTGGTCTGGTCGGAGACGTAGCTCAGGATCGCGGGGTGCGTCTGTAGCCCCGCGACGATACCGGCGGCCTGTCCGAACGGTATCCCCATCACACGGTGACCGATGATCAGGGTGAACAGGGAGAGTACGAAGGTCAGGACGGCACCACCGGCGATGATCTTCAGCGTCGCGGGGTCGCCGAGAGCAGCCTTGAATCCGGCCCCCGCTGTGGTGCCGATGCCGGCGAGGAACAGTGTGATCCCGAACTGCCGTAGTGCGAGGTTCGCGCCGTAGGGGACCTGCCAGACGATCCTTCCGGTGCGGCCGAGAGCTCCGAGCGTCAGCGCCACGACGAGCGGGCCGCCTGCGCTGCCGAGGCGGAGCGTGATGCCACCGGGTAGCGGCAGGGGGATCATGCCGACGAGGACACCGATCGCCATTCCGGCGAGCAGCGGGAGGAGGTTGATGTCGGAGAGCCGCTTGTAGGAGTCACCGAACAGCCGGGTCGCCTGGTCGATCCGGTCATGGGTGCTCACGACCCGGACGCGGTCACCGAGCTGGAGCACCGTGTCCGGGGTGGCGACCATGTCGACGTCACCCCGACGCACGCGGGTGACCAGTATTCCGGGAATACGGGAATTCAGTTTCGACAGGGGGATGCCGACCATTGAACTCGTGGAGACGAAGATTCGGCGGTAATCGAGGCGTTCATCGTGGGTCGGATCTCCCGGGAGAAGTTCGCCTATCTCGGCGGCGGCCCGTTCGATCTCCTCGGCCGTTCCCACGATCGAGAGGATGTCCCCGGGTTCCACCGTGTCACCGGGTTCGGGAAGGAAGAGCTTGCCGTTGTGCTCGATCCGGGAGACGATGATCTGGAGGTGGAGACCGTTCCGGAGGTTGACGACCTCGGCGAGATCGTCCCGCTCGACGCGGATCCGGCGGGTGATGAGCTTCTGTGGGGCGACTCCGGCCTTCCGTGCCTCGGCATCGTGGTCTATCTTCCACACCTTGCCCAGGATCGCGACCGACACGATCACCCCGAGAACACCGATGGGGTAGGCGAGGGAGTAGGCGACGACGGGGAGTTCGACGATCTCGGCCAACCGGGCGGGATCATTGACCAGTCCCGGGATGGCGTCGACGACGGCGGCCATGGCGGGCGTGTTGGTCATCGCTCCGGTGAACATGCCGGCACCGGAGGCGCCGCCGATCCCCAGCAGCGGGATGATGACGAGTGCCGTCAGGGTGGCCAGCAGTATCGCGCCGGCGCCGAGGAGGTTGTGGCGGACACCGGTGGTGCGCATCGAGCGGAAGAATCCGGGGCCCGCCTCGAGTCCGATCGTGTACACGAACAGGGAGAGCCCGATGATGAAGACGATCGGAGGGAGCTGGATCTCGGGCTCGGCGGTCGAGAAACCGATGCCGACGAAGAGGACGGCGGCGACACCGAGACTGAATCCGCCGATCCGGAGCCGGCCGATGACCAGACCGATCGACATGATGACGAGGAGGGCCAGGAGCTGATTGTCGACGAGTAGTTGCACATCTCCATGATCCCGCCGGTCACGCCCGGTTTGCAAACGGGTTCACTAGGGGAATCATCACATTAAGGTGCAGGTGGGCGGACATAATGGAGATACCCGGAAAACAGAGATCTCCTGGGGTTGTGCCCGAGGGGGTCCGATCGGGCACATTCAGACAATGGCGATCGGCCACCTGTTGGTCCTGTCTCCTGAAAGAGGGCGGTTTCCGGTGTGTCGTGCGAACGGTGCAGAAATCCGGGAAACGAAAAGCCCTCCCGGGAGGAGTCCGGGAGGGGGCAGCTACGTTGAGGTGCTACTTCTTCTTGCGGTCGGCGGCGCGACGGGCACGTCGGTTGAGACCCGACATGGAACCGCCCTTCGGGATGGGACCCTTCGGCAGACCGGGAGTGCCCTGCTGCGTGTCCATCGCCTCCAGGCGGGCGTACAGCGAGTGGACCTCGTCCTTCTTGATGTTCCTCGGGAGCCGGACCATGGCCCGTTGCAGTTTCGCCACCGGGACCTCGTCCTCCCCGTCGCCGACGTAGATCTCGTACACCGGATACTGGCTGGCGATACGCTGGAGCCGACGGCGCTGCTGCGCCATCAGCGGCTTCAACCGGCGTTGCTCGCCTTCCCCGACCAGGACGATGCCGCAGACGCCGACGACGCGGTGCACGGCATCCATCTGTGTCGTCGCGGCGACTGCGGTGTGGGTCTTCCACACCATCCCGACACCGCTCCGCAGGTTCTCCAGGGCCCAGCCGGCGGCTCCCGGTTGTCCCTCGGCGCGGGTGTAGACCGACTTCTGCAGTCGGTTGGTGAAGATCCACAGGGCGGCCAGCACACCGAAGATGAGCCCGATGGGCAGCATGAACCACTCGCCGCCCCAGAGCAGTCCGATGAGAAATCCGACGAGGCCGAGTCCGAGAATGGCCAGCAGGACCAGTGGCAGGAACATCTTGTCCTGCTTCCGCAGCATGTTGAATGCCTGCCACAGTTGGGTGCGCGTCTCCTTGCGTCGGGCGCGTTTCGCGGCTTTCTCTTCCTTCATCGCGGCCTTTGCGGCCGCCTTCTTCTCGTCTGCCATGGCCTCAACAATAGGCGATGTCGGCGGAAACCCGACCACCGGCCCCGTGGCCCGTCGGACCCTGCGGTCAGCAGCCGGTGCGCTGGAAGGGCGCGAAGCTCTGTACGGGGGTGTCCTGCGAGGCGCCGTACTTGCCGAGGAGACTGGACGCCTCCTGTGCGGTGGTGCCCTCCGTCGTCTCCTTGAGATGCGCGAGATTCTCCGGCAGTTCCTCACCCCGGGCCTCGATGGTCTGGGCGTACAGCCGTCCGGCCCGGTACGAGGACCGGACGAGGGGACCGGACATGACCCCGGTGAAGCCCATCTCCTTGGCGGCCTCGGCGTGCTCCAGGAATTCCTCCGGCTTCACCCAGCGGGCGATGGGGTGGTACATCGGTCCGGGGCGGAGGTACTGGGTGATGGTGAGGATGTCACAGCCCGCGTCGTGCAGGTCGTGCATCGCCTGCGTGATCTCCTCGTAGGTCTCCCCCATACCGAGGATCAGGTTCGACTTGGTCACCAGGCCGAAGTCTCGGGCCTGCCGGATGACGTCCAGGGAACGGTCGTAGCGGAAGGCGGGGCGGATGCGCTTGAAGATCCGGGGCACCGTCTCCACGTTGTGGGCGAACACCTCCGGTCGGGCCTCGAAGACCTCCTGGAGCAGATCCGGCTTTCCGGAGAAGTCCGGGGTGAGGTTCTCGACACCGGTGTTCGGGTTGAGTTCGTGGATCTTGCGCACGACCTCCGCGTACAGCCAGGCACCCTCATCGGCGAGATCGTCACGGGTGACACCGGTGATGGTCGCGTAGTTGAGTTTCATCTCCCGGATGGACTCCGCGACGCGGCGGGGTTCGTCCTTGTCGAGGGGGTCGGGTTTGCCGGACGAGATCTGGCAGAAGTCACACCTCCGGGAGCACTGCGAACCGCCGATGAGGAAGGTGGCCTCGCGGGATTCCCAGCACTCGTGCAGGTTCGGGCAGCCCGCCTCCTGGCACACGGTGTGGAGGGAGGCCCCCGCAACCCGCTTCTTCATGTCCTTGAACTCGGGACCGGTTTTCGCGGTGGTGCGGATCCACCGGGGCTTGGTCTCGATCGGGGTCTGTGCGTTGCGGGCCTCGACCCTGAGCAGCTTGCGTCCTTCTGGTGCGACAGTCACGGCCCCCACCCTACCCGGGGGAGGGGACACGGTGAAAAGTCCCGTCAGCGCTCCGACGATCCGGATGTCGCATTCGGGCTACACGTCGGGGCGCAGGGGTCCGGAGCGCTCCCCAGCGTGTGGTCCGCGACGGTGAGCCTGCCGGAAAAGGCGTCGTCCAGTGCCGCCGCCAGCGGGGAGATCATCTCTTCCGGGGTCACCTCTCTCCCCAGCTCCGCCGTGAGTGTGGTGACGCCCGCATCGGATATGCCGCAGGGGACGATGTGTTCGTAGTACTCGAGCGTGTTGCAGCAGTTGAGGGCGAGTCCGTGCATCGTCACCCCGCGTGTCACGCGGATGCCCAACGCGGCCACCTTCCTGTCCGGGAGATCGTCGGCTGCGGGTAGCCAGACCCCCGACCGGCCGTCGATGCGCCCCGCCTCCGCCAGTCCGATCTGTCGGATGACCTGGATCAACGCCTCCTCGACACGCCGGACGTAGTCGACGACGTCGATGGGTTCGGCGAGTTTGATGATCGGGTAGCAGACGAGCTGCCCCGGGCCGTGCCACGTGATCCGTCCACCCCGGTCCACGTTGACGCAGGGGATCCCGTTTGTCGGGCGGTCTGACGGCTGGGTCCGCTTTCCCGCCGTGTACGTCGACGGATGGGTCAGCATCAGCAGCTGGTCGGGCACTTCGCCGGCCGCCCGCGCAGCGGCGATCTCGGCCTGCTCGTGCCACATCCGCAGGTATTCCACCTCCCCGAGCTCCCTGGTGAGGAGTGGGATTCCGCAATCTCGGATCGGTGCATCGGCCGGGGTGAATGGGGGACGTGGCGCAGTCATAGTGGATTCAACAGTACAACCGCCCCGGGATGCCCGGGTCAGGGGCGGGGAGGCGTCGCAGCCGTCGCGCACTGTCGGGAGCAGTACGGCCCGAAGGTTGCCACCAGGGTCTCCCAGATGGTGTCGGCGACTGCGGGGTCCGGGTAGCGGCCGTCCGTCTCCATGCTGGCGATTCCGTGTGCGGAGGACCAGAGTGTGATCGCGACGAGTTCCGTGTCCGCGATCGAGGTGACCGGGGTGCCCGCCCATTTCTGCATGTCCGCGAGGAGCTGGCGCCAGGGTTCCGAACGGAGGGTCAGACAGTGGGTGGTTCCGGTGGCCACCAGGCGGTAGAGCTCGGGTTGCTCGGTCGCCACCCGCCGGAACGCGGCCATGAGGTCTGACAGGTGAAACTGCCCGTCATCGTCGCGCGTCGCCCAGAGGACGTTGCCGATGATCTCGACCGCGTCAATCGTGAGCATCGCCCGGAGCTCGTCCTTGTTTGCGGTGTGCTTGTAGAGCGACGGTGCCTTGATCCCGATTCTCTCCGCCAGACCCCGCATGGTCAGGGATTCCCACCCCTCGGATTCCGTCATCTCGCGGGCGGTCGCGATGATCTGCTCGGCGCGAGCGGTGCGGGAGGGGAGCGTGGGGGCGGGAATATTCACGGGGCTAAATGTATCACCGTTGAGGTATTTGAGATGCAGAATCGAAGCCTTGTCCGACAGGTCCGTCCGAGTGTCCTCAAACATCGTTCACCGTCACATTTGGCGGTTGCGTCCGTGGACGACCGCTTTCACCTGCTGGAGCTGCTACTGAGGGCAACCTAAAATGGGGGTGAGTCTATGCCGTGAATGGCCGACGTCCCACCGTGCTGCTGGGCGCGGTGGGGCGTCGGTGGTAAGTGTCGGGAACTAGAGTTCCAGATCTTCCACGAAGTTGCCGGTCTCCAGGCGGTCACGGACCGTCGTCATGAAGCGGCCGGCGTCTGCGCCGTCGATGACCTGGTGGTCGTACGTCATCGGGAGGAACACCATCTGTCGGACGGCGATCGCGTCAACACCCTCATCCGTGACGACGACCGGACGCTTGACGATCGCACCGGTGCCGATCATGGCGGCCTGCGGCGGAACGAGGATCGGAGTATCCGTGAGTGCACCCTCGGAGCCGATGTTCGTGATCGTGAAGGTGCCGCCGGTGAGGTCGCTCGGCTTGAGCTTGTTGTCCCGGGCGCGCTCGGCCAGGTCCACGATCGCCTTGGCCAGCTCGGGCAGCGACATGTCCTGGGCCTTGTGGATGACCGGGGAGAGCAGTCCGCGCGGCGTATCCACGGCGATGCCGAGGTTCACGTCCTCGTGGTAGGTCATCTCCTTGGTCTCGGCGTTGTAGCTCGCGTTGACGTTCGGGTGTGACACCAGTGCCTCGACCATCGCCTTCGCGAAGAACGGGAGGTAAGTGAGGTTGATGCCGTGCGCCGACTGGAACGCGGCCTTGTTCGCCTTTCGCAGCTCTGCGACGCGGGACATGTCCACCTCGTGCACCTGCGTCAGCTGGGCAGCCGAGTGCAGGGACTCGAGGGTCTTCTTCGCGGTGATCTCGCGGATCCGGTTGACGCGCTGGGTGGTGCCGCGCAGCTTCGCCTTCTCCGGATCGACGGACTTGGTCGAAGCCCGGGACGCCTTCTCCTGGGGAGCGGAGTCGCCGGATCCGCCTTCCGCGGCGGCCAGGACATCCTGCTTGCGGATACGGCCACCGACGCCGGTGCCCTCGACGGAATTGAGGTCGACCCCGTGCTTGTCCGCGAGCTTCCGCACCAGCGGGGTCACGTAGGGGACGGATTCGTTGCCGGAGGACTTCTTCTCCTGCTTCGGTTCCGGCTTCTTCTCTTCGGCCTTCTCCTGCTTGGGCTCCGGCTTCTTCTCTTCGGCCTTCTCCTGCTTGGGCTCATCCTTCTTACCGGATGACGCGGAGCCGTCGCCGATGCGGACGATGACCTCGCCGACGTCGACGGTGTCGTCCTCTTCGGCGAGGATCTCGATGATGGTGCCCGCGACGGGGGAGGGGACCTCGGTGTCGACCTTGTCGGTGGAGACCTCGAGCAGTGCCTCGTCGACCTCGACGGTGTCGCCGACGGACTTCAGCCAGCGGGTGATGGTGCCTTCGGTGACCGACTCGCCGAGTTCGGGCATCTCGACATCGGTGGACTCACCGGAACCGGAGTCATCGCCGGAAGCGTTGTCCGCGGCCTCATCGACGGTGTCGTCCTCATCCTTGGACTCGGACGCCTCGATCTCCTCCTCGGAGGGGACCTCGTCGTCGGAGCCGGAGTCGTCCCGGTCATCCGAACCACCGGATGACGCGGAGCCGTCGCCGATGCGGACGATGACCTCGCCGACGTCGACGGTGTCGTCCTCTTCGGCGAGGATCTCGATGATGGTGCCCGCGACGGGGGAGGGGACCTCGGTGTCGACCTTGTCGGTGGAGACCTCGAGCAGTGCCTCGTCGACCTCGACGGTGTCGCCGACGGACTTCAGCCAGCGGGTGATGGTGCCTTCGGTGACCGACTCGCCGAGTTCGGGCATCTCGACATCGGTGGACTCACCGGAACCGGAGTTCTTCTCCTCATACTTCCCGGACTCTTCAGCATCGTCAGCGTCAGAATCATCGGAGGAATCGGAGTCGGAATCATCCGCGTCGACGGCGGAGTCGCCGATCTCGGCGATCACCGCACCGACATCCACGGTGTCGTCCTCCTCCGCGAGGATCTTGGTCAGGACACCGGATGTCGGGGACGGGATCTCGGTGTCGACCTTGTCTGTGGAGACTTCCAGCAACGGCTCATCGGTTTCGACCGTGTCACCGACTTCTTTGAGCCAGCGGGTGATTGTGCCCTCGGTGACGGATTCACCAAGCTCGGGCATCTCTACAGAGAACGCCATTGTGTCAGACTCCTCAAAAACGTCGTGTCGGGTAAAGCTCTTAGTAACTTGAGAGTACCGGTTCCACCCGTCAGGTGTGGCCTCCGGGCCACAGAGAATCGGATTTTCCCCCTACAATCGTTGATTGTGTTCAACTTATTCGGTCGCAGCAAGTCAAAACCGGGGCTGAAACCTCCGAGGGCCCCCGGGGACACGATCCGGGACGGCGATCTCACGGATCTCGTGAGATGGGCTGAGGGCAGGACCCTGA
This sequence comes from Corynebacterium antarcticum, assembly GCF_016595285.2. Lineage (NCBI taxonomy): Bacteria > Bacillati > Actinomycetota > Actinomycetes > Mycobacteriales > Corynebacteriaceae > Corynebacterium > Corynebacterium antarcticum. The sequence goes on along the minus strand of NZ_JAENIP020000001.1, from coordinate 623,442 downwards.
TCGAGGGATTCGTCGAACCCGAGACCGTCGTCAACGAGATGTCGGTGGTCCTGGTGGACGGGGACGGGGACTTCATCCGCCGGAGCATCGGCGGACCCAAAGGCATCGACGTGGTCGCGAAACGGCTCGGCGTCCCGGTCTACGACGTCGAGGAGACGGGCTATCCCCAACGGATGCGCGAGCGGATCGAACGTGAGCGGCTGCTGCGGAAACGGCGTGAGCAGCAGGAACGGAGGGCCAGGTTCGAGCGGGGGGAGAACCCGCACACCTGAGTCCGACGGTGTCGGACGGCCGTTCCGTCCGCTGACCTCAGGGCCCGATCACACACCGTGGTCGGGCCCTGAGGTATCCCCGGTCAGTGCTCCCGTTCCGGGTCGATGGACTATTCGTCCGCGATCCCGGTGAGCGCGTCCACGATCGTCCGGACGGGAACCCCGGTCGCCCGCTTCGGCGTGCAACCCCAGACCTCGTCGGTGTTGAACGCCGGACCGGCGACATCGATGTGCGCCCACTCCACGCCCCCGGTGACGAAGGTGCTGAGGTAGTGGGCGGCACCGAGCATCCCGCCGTTCCGGGAGGGGTTGACGTTCCGGAGATCGGCCACGGTGGATTTCATGCCGTCGGCCACGTCCTCCGGGATCGGCATCGCCCAGGCCTCCTCGCCCACCGTGCGACCGTGCGCGGCGATCCGGTCCCGGAACTCCGGGGAACCCATGACCCCGGCGGTACGGGCGCCGAGGGCCACCAGCTGTGCGCCGGTGAGGGTCGCGGTCTCGATGAGGTAGTCCGGGTCATCCTCGCAGGCTCGGGCGATGGCGTCCGCCAGGATCATGCGGCCCTCCGCGTCGGTGTTGATGATCTCCGAGGTCGTTCCTCCGTAGTGGGTGACCACGTCACCCGGGCGGTAGGCGCCGCCACCGGGCATGTTCTCCGCCAGCGGGACGGTGGCGGTGACATTGACCCGCAGATTCAGGCGGGCCGCGGCGATGACGGAGGCGATGACGGCCGCTGATCCACCCATGTCGGAGATCATGTGGTCCATGTTCGAGGACGGCTTGATCGAGATGCCACCGGTGTCGAAGGTGATTCCCTTGCCCACCAGCGCCACCGACTTCGAGGCCTTCCGGGTGGACCAGGTCAGACGCAGCAGACGCGGCTTCCGGGTCGAGCCCTGACCGACCGCCATGATGCCGCCGTATCCGTCCTTCAGCAGACGTTTGTCGTCGAGGATCTCAACCTTGACACCGTGCTCCCCGGCCTCCTTCGCGGCGATCTCCGCGTAGGACTCCGGATAGAGGTGCGAGGACGGGGTGTTGACGAGGTCGCGGGCGAGGATGACCGCTTCAGCGGTGATCTGTGCGGCGACGAACTCCTTCTTGTCGCCACCGAGGAACACGACCTCGCCGACGGTCCGCTTTCGTTCGGGCACCTCATCGGTCTTCAATCCCCGGTAGTCGTAGGCACCGAGAGACACCCCCTCGACCGCGGCACGCAGACCGAAGGCACCGATGGTCGTCGCCACGCGGTTGAACCCCCGGAGGCTACGGGCGGCGACACCCGCGGCCCGGCGGAGACGATCGTCGCTCAGGTCGTCCGGATCGCCGAGACCGACGGCGACGACGGTGCCGACACCCGTGGCCTTGAGCCCCGGGACCCTGGTGATCTCCTCCTTCGCGCCGGTGGCACCGACGGCGGCGAGCTGCTGCCACACGGCGATCTCGACCTCATCGTCGAACAGGCCGGTGGCCGCCAGCTCAAGTCCCTCCTCGCCCTCGAAGACAGCGACGAGCAGTGCGTCGGTGTCGTCGGAGATCTTCTTCGCGAGGCTGAGGACAGGGGTGCTGCCCCTGGCGGGAAGCGTGAAAGTGGCACTCACAGTGATATTCCTCCAGAGATAACTCGGTCGTACCTGAACGCCCGGGTGCACCGGAACACACGTTTCCGGTGCCGCTCGGGCTCGGGGACAAGCCTAGTCCGACCGGGACCCGGGTGCCTGGCGGGTAAGGCGCAGGAACGGGGCGGAACACCGCAGGACCCCGGATAACGGAGGTGTAACCTTGGGTCCATGAGTTCCCTGACATTCGAAGTGACCCCGACCGATACCCCGACCAGTGCCGAACGACGTGCCGAGATCCTCGCGGATCCCGGATTCGGCCGCTACTTCACCGACCACATGGTCACCATCGAGTGGACCGCGGACAAGGGCTGGCATGACGCCCGGGTCCGGCCCTACGGCCCCCTGACCCTCGATCCCTCGACCTCGGTGCTGCACTACGGTCAGGCGATCTTCGAGGGACTCAAGGCCTACCGACACGCGGACGGATCGATCCGTACCTTCCGCCCCGACGCCAACGGTGAGCGCATGCAGCAGTCCGCCGCCCGGATGGCCATGCCGGAACTTCCCGTCGACGTGTTCATCGAGTCCATCCGCCAGCTGGTCGACATCGACCGTGACTGGGTTCCCGCCGCCGGGAGCGAGGAGGCCCTCTATCTCCGCCCGTTCATGATCGCGACCGAGAGCACCCTCGGCGTGCATCCCTCGACCAGCTACACCTATGCGGTCATCGCCTCGCCCGCCGGCGCGTACTTCAGCGGCGGCGTCAATCCCGTCTCCGTGTGGCTCTGCGAGGACTTCGTCCGTGCCTGCCCCGGTGGCACCGGTGCTGCGAAGTTCGCCGGAAACTACGCCGCCTCCCTGAAAGCTCAGGCGCAGGCCGCGGAGAAGGGCTGCGACCAGGTCGTGTGGCTCGACGCCATCGAGCATTCCTATGTGGAGGAGATGGGTGGCATGAACCTGTTCTTCGTCTACGGTGACGGCGACCCCGACACCGCGCCCGGTGAGGTGACCGTCGCGACCCCGGCGCTCTCCGGGTCGCTGCTTCCCGGTGTCACCCGCCGGTCCCTGCTGCAGGTCGCCGAGGACCAGGGTTTCCGGACCGAGGAGTTCCGGATCTCCACGGATCAGTGGCGCGAAGATGCGGCCTCCGGCAAGCTCAGGGAGGCCTTCGCCTGCGGCACCGCCGCCGTGATCACCCCGGTCGGGCACGTCAAGAGCCGGCACGGGGACTTCGACATCGCCGACGGCGGTTCCGGTGACATCACGATGAAACTCCGCGGGATCCTCACCGGGATCCAGAAGGGTGAGATCGAGGACACCCACGGCTGGCTGCACACCCTCGTCGACTAGAGGCGCGGCGGTCGGGCGACAGGGCTCCGGGCGCACACCGTTTCTCCGCACGGGGAACGGTGTGCGCCTTTCTGTTCTGCGAACGGTGCCACCGGAAGCCGCAGCGCCCGGACGTCACGGAGCCGGAACGGACCGGACGATGATCAGTGCCGTCAGTGCGCACACAGCCGTCGTCATCTCGATCAGTGCACCCATGCAGTCTCCGTTGAGCCCTCCGAGTCTGTGGTCGAGGTGCCGGGCGATCAGTAGCGCGAATCCCACACCACCGGCCCCACCGGCGGCGACGCCGACCGTGACGGCCACCGCGGTGGGGCCGGACAGGAGAAGTGCTGCGGTACCGCCGGTGGCGACGGTGATCGCCAGCCACCAGAAGCCGACCCAGCGAAGTGGGACCGTCCCGATGATCATCGCGCCGAAGCCACCCGTCGAGAACGGGCGGAACAACCGGCTGCACCCGATCATCGCCGACATCCTGGCCAGCGCCGGCGCCACCCCGACGATCAGGATTCCGGCGGTCGTGGACGGCGACGCGAGGAGATCTGAGAGCGTGGCGACCTGGATCCCCAGCGTGAGGAGGACGGCGCCCATACCGAGCGCGCCCGTGTAGCGGTCCGCGATGATCTCCCGGGCCCTCTCCCGTGCGGCGTAGGAGCCCAGGGCATCGCCGACATCCGCGAGGCCGTCTATGTGCATCATCCGCGTCAGCAACTCCCAGGAGACGACGCAGAGCACGGCCGTGAGCAGCGGGCTGAAGCCCAGGAACACGGCCACCGATGCGATGGCGGCTGCGACGGCCCCCAGGAACAGGCCGGGAACCGGGAGCGCGGCCATGGCGCGGCGACCGGTGGCGCGGTCGAACACGGTCGCCCCGGCGACCGGGAGAACGGTCAGCCAGCTCAGCGCGGTGGACAGACCCTCGCGGAACGCCGGACCGTGTTCCCCGGTCGTCTCGACGGCTTTACCGGACAACGTCAGTGCGCCCCGGAGACGCCGGCGGACTCGAACGTCGTCATGTCCCGCATGATGTCCACGGCGACCCGGACCAGCGGCAGAGCAGCGGCGGCCCCCGACCCCTCGCCGAGGCGCATGCCGAGTTCGACGATCGGTTGCTTGCCGAGGTGCGCGAGCGCGATGCTGTGCGCGGGCTCGACGCTGCGGTGACCAGCCATCCACCATGCCGCGGATCCGGGCGCGAGGCGGTCGGCCCACAGGGCGGCTGCGGTCACGACGACCCCGTCCAGCAGCACCGGCGTACGGCGTACGGCGGCCTGTGCGAGAAACGCCGCCATCGCCGTCATGTCGGGGGAGGAGACCGCACGCAGGACCGCGACCGGGTCATGTCGGAGATCCCGGGCCCGGAACATCGCGTCCCGGACGACCGCCGTCTTCCGCTTCCAGCCTTCATCATCGATACCGCTGCCTCTCCCGACGACGACGACGGGCTCCGTTCCGGTGGCCAGGCCGATCAGGACGGCTGACGGAGTGGTGTTGCCGATGCCGAGATCGCCCGCGATGAGAAGGTCCGCACCGGAATCGACCTCCCGGTCGGCGAGTCGCTTGCCCACCTCGATCGCGCGGAGCGTCTCCTCCTGCGTCATCGCGTCCTCGATGTTGATTGCCCCGCAGCCGCGGCGTACCCGGTCCGGGCCGGTGACGTCATGATCGAGGGAAATGTCGGCGACCTGCACCCGTGCTCCCGCAGCCCGGGCCAGGACGTTCACCCCGGCGCCCCCGACCTCACCGATGTTGTGGGCCATCTGCAGCGACACCTCCGCGGGGAACGCGGAGACGCCGTGGGCCGCGACTCCGTGATCGCCGGCGAAGACGACGACGGACGGGTCCGTGATCCTGTTCGGCGGGCAGCAGCCCTGACACGCGGAGAGCCATGCGCCGATCTCCTCGAGTCGGCCGAGGGAACCTGCGGGCTTGGTGAGGGTCAGCTGGTGGTCGAACGCGGCCCGGTGCACGTCGGCGTCCGGAGGTGTCACGGGCGGGAACAGATCGGTTTCAGACATGAGGCCTTCTCTTTGGTGGTGGTGTCGACCGGGTGGGGCCCGGTGGGGAGTGTGGCTGGGGTGCCCGGGTTCCCGGCGGGTCGGGTGGCCGGTAGCTATCCCAAGCGTAGCGGGAGGCCGGCGACGACCAGGACCGTTTCATCGCAGACCTGGGCGAGGTCCCCGTTGAGTTTCCCGATCTCGTCGCGGAACAGGCGCGCCGAGCGATGCTCCGGGATCACGCCCATGCCCACTTCTGGGGAGACGAGGATGAGGTTGGAGCTCCCGGGGAACTGCGCGACCGCGGAGACCAGCTCCCGGCACCGGGGACCGACGGTACCCCGGGGGCCGTCCCAGGCCTGCGCGGTGTCGATGGTGTGCGTCAACCACGTGCCGAGGTCGTCGACGATGATCCAGCCCGGCGGGGGATCCGCGAGAACCTCGACCGCGTCGACGGTGTCGACGGTGTTCCAGTGGTCGGGGCGCCTGCTGGTGTGCTCCCGGATCCGTTCCGAGAAGTCGTCGTCGCCGGGCCACGGACGTGCGGTCGCTACGTAGGTGACTGCGGTGGCGTCTGCGGGGACCAGCCCCTCGGCGTGGGTCGACTTCCCTGACCTGGCCCCGCCGAGAACGAGTGTGCGCACGGGTGCGACGCCGTCTCTAGATGTCGTCGCCGACGTTGACGCGGGGCTTCGGGGTGCGCAGTTTCCGGGGCTGTGTGGACCGGGAGTACGCGTAGAAGCCGAGCGAGAACCCGGGGGCGGTGCTGCCCGGGAAACGCTCCCGCGTGGCCCGGTTCACCCGACGGCCGATGAGGACACCCTCGATGAAGAACATCAGGATGACGGCCATCGCGATCAGGGTCAGGACGTTGGCCACCACGGGATAGTACTGCGAGGTGAACATCACGACCAGGAGGATGAGGGCCACGGGCATGAACAGGGAGTTGAAGAACCGACGGCTGTCGATCCAGTCCCGGGCGAAACGCCGTTCCTCGCCCTTGTCCCGGTCCTGCAGATAGCGTTCGTCACCGGCGTCGATCCGCTTCTGCGCCTCGCGTCTGCGCGCGGCGCGCTCGTCGCGTTCGCGCTTCTTGTACGCCTTGTATTCCTCTTTCGACATTGACGCCTTCAGCGCCTTCTTCCGCTCCCTCATCTGGCGGAAGGTCTGCGGGGTGTCCGCGGGTTCCCGGATGATCCCCTTCTCGCGTTCGACCTCACGGCGCTTCGGTGTCGGTCGTCCCTTGGGCGGGGTATACCCCTTCGGGAGGGAGGCGTCCCGGGAATCGGACGGGGATGCGTCGTGCCCGTCGGCGGCACCGGCCCCGGTGGGACCGGAGCGCGTCGTGTCGTCGGCGGCGTCGGTACTCGAGGATTTCTGCCAGGGTAGTTTCACGCACTCAAGGGTACAGGGGGCCTCTCTCGAGCGGGAATACCGGGATGGGCCCGTGCGTTGCGCCCGATGTCCCCCGGAAACCGGAATCCGTCGGACGGTGCCGTCCCGGTAACCCCACGCGTGTGACGCCTGCGGCACCCGGTAGGTGCACCACTGCCCGGCGCAGTAGTACGGTGGTGCACACGAGTTCTACGTCACCCGTCAAAGGGTGCCACTTATCAAGGAGAGACACCGACATGACCGCACCCGAGACAAGCACCGGTGTGATCCTCACTGACGCTGCGGCGGCCAAGGCCAAGGCACTGCTCGATCAGGAGGGTCGCGACGACCTGTCCCTGCGCATCGCCGTGCAGCCAGGTGGCTGCGCCGGCCTGCGCTACCAGCTCTACTTCGATGACCGTGACCTCGACGGCGACAAAGTCGACGTCATCGGTGGTGTCCGTCTCGTTGTCGACAAGATGAGTGTCCCGTACCTCAACGGTGCGCGGATCGACTTCGCCGACACCATCGAGTCCCAGGGATTCACCATCGACAATCCGAATGCATCCGGTTCCTGTGCTTGCGGGGACTCTTTCAACTGACACCGAAGATCGGCCCCGGCGCGTCAGTGCCGGGGCCTCCCGGCGGAGAGACGGTCGCTGAACCGCAGAGGTTCAGCGGCCGTCTCATCTGTGCGGGCAGGTTGCTGCAGGGGGGATTTCCCGGGGTCCGCTAGGCTCTGCAGGCGTGTAGCCCACTGGTTGACCGCACGTACGGGTCGTCTGTCCCGGGAAGGATTCCACCGCCATGTCCGTACTGGATCGTCTGCTCGAGTTGTTCAACCGGAAGATGACGTCTCTCCGGGAGCAGCTCGTTGGACGCGAAGAAAGGGAGCGGATCGATGCTCTCGCGGTTGCGGGCCTGTCGGCGGACGGGGTCACCCCGACCACTCCCCGGCGGCGGCCACACTTCGCCCGGGTCGAGGGGCTCCTCGTTCTCGTGGTGTTGATCGTCCCGGGGGTGTTCTCCCGGGACGAAATGATCATGCCGGCATCCTGGCTCGCCGGAACGCTGCTGTGTGCCCTGTTCTGGAACCTCATCCTCGGTCTCTGGCGGGATTTCGCGTCCGTGCACCTGCCGACGGTGCGCAGTGCGTGGTACGAGATCGCCGTTGGAGCATTGTTCACCGTGCTGCTCGGCTATGCCGCGGTCCGGCTCGTCGACGTCACGGAGATGTCGAAGGTGATGACCGTCGCCATGGTCCCCGCGGGTCTCACGGTGACCGCGACGATCAGCCTCCTGCTCCGCAGGTTCGTGCCGTACACCCCCCAGACCAGGTGGTGGCTGTACTCCTAGCACGGTACCGGTGGGGTGCCCCGTGGCGTCAGATCTCCACGGGGTAGTCCCTGTCCTCGATGTCCGGATGGATGCGGTCCTCGACGAAGATCCCGTGCCAGATCATGAATGCCAGGACGGTCCACAGGCGGCGCGAGTGGTCGGATGCGCCCTTGCGGTGTTCCGCGAGCATCTCGCGGATCGCCGGGATGTTGAAGATGTGCTCCGTGCCCGATTCGTTGATCGTCGCGAGCGCCCAGTCGTGGAGTTCCTCTCCGGCGAGCCAGTGCCGCATCGGGACGGGGAAACCGAGCTTCCTCCGGTGGAGGACGTGCGGGGGAACGATCTGTTCGAGAGCTTTGCGCAGGGCGTACTTCGTGGTGCCCTCGGCGATCTTCAGGTCGTACGGGATCGTCTCGGCGACGGCGAACACCTCCCGGTCGAGGAACGGGACGCGGAGTTCCAGCGAATTGGCCATGGTGATCTTGTCTGCCTTGACGAGGATGTCGCCGCGCATCCAGGTGAAGAGATCGAGATGCTGCATCCGCGCGACCGGGTCCATGTCCACGGATTCGGCATAGATGGGTGCGGTCACGTCGGTGTGGTCCCAGTCGCGCCGGGCATCGGGAAGTACGCGCTGCAGTTGTTCCCAGTTGAAAGAACGCGCGTTGCCGTAGTAGCGCTGCTCCATGGGCGTTGTTCCGCGTTCGAGGAGGGACTTCCCCTTCATTCCCTCGGGAAGTGAGCGGGAGAACATCGCCAGAGCCTTCTTGAGCGGATCCGGGATCCGGTTGAAAGGTGCCAGCGACAGCGGTTCCCTGTAGATGGTGTAGCCGCCGAACAACTCGTCCGCGCCTTCGCCCGAGAGGACCACCTTGACGTGTTTTCTGGCTTCGGCGGCGACGAAGTAGAGGGGGACCAGCGACGGATCCGCGACCGGGTCGTCGAGGTACCACATGATCTTGGGGACGGCTTCGACGTACTCCTCCGGGGAGACGATCTTCACTATGTGCTCCGCACCGATCGCCTCGGCGGACTCCGCCGCGACATCGACCTCGGAGTACCCGTCGCGTTCGAAGCCTGTCGTGAAGGTGAGGAGATTCGGGTTGTGGCGCTTCGCCAGGGCGGCGATGGCGGTCGAGTCGATTCCACCGGAGAGGAAGGAACCGACGGTCACGTCGGCGCGCATGTGCTTGGCGACGGAGTCCTCGAGAGCCGCGGCGATCCGGTCGAACAGATCCTGCTCGCGTCCCTTCGTGACGGGGCGGGCCGGGAACCGGGGGCGGAAGTACCGACGCTGGGTGACGTCACCACCGGGGGACACGGTGGCGGTGCACCCCGACTCGAGCCGCCGGATCCCGGAGTGCAGTGTCTCCGGTTCCGGCACGTACTGCAGATCGACGTAGTGCTCGATGGCGCGGTCGTCCAGGGCCGGGTCCAGACCGATCGCGGGCCCCATCTCGAGGATGCACTTCTTCTCGCTGGCGAACACGGTTCCGCGGTCCGTGGTCGCGTAGAAGAGCGGCTTGATCCCGAACGGATCCCTGGCGAGAAAGAGCTGCCGTTCGGTCGTGTCCCAGATCGCGAACGCGAACATCCCCCGCAGGTGTTCCACCACCTCGGCTCCCCAGTGGTGGAATCCGACCAGGATGGGTTCACCGTCCCCGGAGGTGGAGAACGTGTACCCGGCCTCCTCGAGCTCCCCGCGGAGTTCGAGGTAGTTGTAGATCTCGCCGTTGAACGTCATCGTGTAGCGGTCGGGCTCGCCCTCGGGGCCCCAGGAGATGGGCTGGTGGGAGTGGGCGATGTCGATGATCGAGAGCCGGTTGAATCCGAAGACAGCCGAATCATCGTGCCAGGTGCCGTCCTCGTCCGGGCCGCGGTGCCGCATGCAGGGCAGGGCCTGCTCGACAGCTGCCACGTACGACGCGGCGTCACCGCCGGACGTGAGCATTCCTAGTAGACCGCACATTGCCGGGTGTCCTTCTTCCTGTCGGGGTCGGGTACTTGGGACGGTCCGGATCTGAACCGGACTCATTGGGATCACTGTACTTGGGTCGTTCCCGCGGTGGCTCGGGTAGCCGCCCGGCCGTGTCGTCGTCGGGGACCGGGATCCGTACCGTGCCCGTCGGTTGCAGCGGACGGGGGTGACTTCGGGGGCAACGGTAGGAGCCTGCCGGTGGGGGTGACGGAAACGTGATACTCCAAAGCGCCATGCGACTCAATAGACGCTCGGTCGATCCATTCGCCCATTTGAGGGTAGCCACAAGATTGATCTGCTGTGAGTTGCCTAACAGGAGAAGGGGTTCGCGTTGGGTCTGACCATGGCGCATGCAGTAAAATCCTCACTGTTTTATCAGGCGCGCGATGATCGCGCAGGGGCAGCGACAGCGAACGGCGTGGATTACCGTGCCGGATGCGATAGTCTGCGAAGTTAGGAAGGGCGTTAACGTCCTTACATATTTAGTGTGGACAGGAAGGCAGACACACGTGGAACAGCGAAACAAGCGTGGCTTCAGGCGCAAGGCGATGCTCGCCGGCACCATCGGTGCGGGCAGTCTTGCCCTGGCCGGCTGTGATGTCGCGGCACCCGGCGGCACCATCGGTCATCTCCTCCGTTTCGGGTGGCCGGAGGGAATCACCCCCGAAGCGACGGCCATGGGGAACTTCTGGGTCTGGATCTGGGTCGCGGCCTGGATCATTGGCGCCGTGATGTGGGGCCTCATGCTCTACTCGCTCTTCGTGTTCTCCGCGAAGCGTGCCGAGAAGCAGGGCAAGGGTGAGTTCCCGAAGCAGGTCGGGTACAACGTGCCCGTCGAGCTCGTGCTGACGGTCATGCCCATTCTGATCGTGCTGACCATCTTCTTCTTCACCGTCCAGACGCAGGACAAGGTCACCGCCCTGGACAAGGACCCGAAGGTCACCGTCGACGTCACCGCGTTCCAGTGGAACTGGAAGTTCGGTTACGGCGAGGTCGCGCCGGAGCTCTCCCCGACGGGCAGCCTGTACGACGGGACCGACCGGGAGCGCCAGGCTGCCGCCGAGCAGCATGAGGGATTCGACACCACCCGCGGTGCTGAGGGGGAGGCGCACCACGCCACCGAGGCCGGTCCGATCCACGGCAAGCCCGCCTCGGACCTCAGCTACCTCCACTTCAACAAGATCGAGACCATCGGTTCCACCGAGGAGGTCCCGGTGCTGGTTCTGCCCTCGCAGACGGCCATCGAGTTCGATCTCGCTTCGGCGGACGTCGTGCACTCCTTCTGGATCCCCGAGTTCCTGTTCAAGCGTGACGCATTCCCGCATCCGGAGGCCAACCTCTCCGAGCGTCGCTTCCAGGTCGCCGCGATCGAGGAGGAGGGAGCCTTCGTCGGACGCTGCGCCGAGATGTGCGGTACCTACCACGCGATGATGAACCTGGAGATCCGGGTCGTTTCCCCGGAGCGGTTCACCGAGTACCTGAGGTACCGGATGGACAATCCGGACGTCCCGAACTCGGAGGCGCTGAAGGCCATCGGTGAGGCTCCCTACGCCACCAGCACCAGCCCGTTCCTTCCCGGCCGCACGGACACCCGGTCCGTCAGCCCCGGAAGCAACACCGTCGACCTCAACAAGACCGCACTGTAAGGGAGCTGACCAACAATGAGGAACGCCTCCAAGATCTTCTACGGGATCACCGTATTCATGGCGGTCATGGCCATCATCTACACCGTGACCACGATGCACCTCAACGACTCCGGAAACATCCGGGGACTTGAGTGGGCGGGCGCCACCGGACTCGCGCTCTCCGCGGGCCTCGCGCTCATGCTCGGCGCCTACTTCCACTTCACCGAGCGCCGGATGGACATCCTCCCGCAGGACTGGGAGGAGGCCGAGATCGAGGACGGTTCCGGGATGCTCGGCTTCTTCAGCCCGTCGTCGATCTGGCCGTTCGCTATGACCTGCGCGATCGCAGTACTCGGTTACGGAATCGTCTTCATGGCCTACTGGCTCATCGCCATCGGCGCCGTCCTGCTGATCCTCTTCGCGACCCTGCTCAATCTCCAGTACGGAGTTCCGCGCGAGAAGCACTGACGAAGAAGATTTGTCCGGCCCCCAGCCTTCCGGGGGAAAGGTGGTGCCCCGTCCGTCATACGGACGGGGCACCACCTTTTCGGGTGGGTGCCGGAGTCCTGGACTGCTCGGTCCGGCCTCCGGATCGGGGTTTCCTGAGAACCGCGGAACGCCGGAACGGACCGGATTCACGCAGCCGGGGGTCGGGATCCCGGTCCGTCTGTCGTCTCCCGCCGTTGCCACGGGTGTCCGGTGGTGTGTACGTCGAGCCTGTTTCCGGGCGGGAACGGGGGCTCTGTTACGGGGGGAATGCCTGAGCGCGTCAGCTGAAACAACTCCGGCTCCCCGAAGCGGGTTCCGTGGGTGTCGAAGCTGCTCCCCGCGGCCTGTCGGGCCGATCGTGAGGCTCAAAAAGCCAGGTTATCGGGGGTCAAACTAAAGTTGTAGACGGCGCTTTCAGGGGGTCGGCAAAATGTGAGAAGGCACACAGTTGATTTGCGAGACAGGGAGCCGCAACGCGGTCGGGGGTGCCCAGGCTCGTCTGTGATCGGCGCACGGCGGGGGAGGCGTTTCGGGGGGTCGGCCCCACTACCTGCGGAAACCCTGCGTCGGATGAAAGAGCCCTAAAGTTCCACGGGATCGGGAAAATTTCTGAAAATTTAAGGCGCCGCCCGCGACACCTGCATCTTTTTATGTGTAGCTAAATGTACCGGGGGGCGTGAGGTGACTTGAACCTGAAAACCGACCATACTGGTTCACGTGACGAGCGCAGTAGGAAACCCAGGAATGGCAGCAACGCAACGTGTTGCGGCACTGAACCGACCCAACATGGTCAGTGTCGGCACCATTGTGTTCCTGTCGCAGGAATTGATGTTCTTCGCTGGCCTGTTCGCGATGTACTTCGTGTCTCGCGCCAACGGCCAGGGGGAGAGCTGGGACCACTGGACCAGCTTTCTCAACGTCCCGTACGCGTTGGTGTTCACCACCATTCTGGTGGCGTCATCCTTCACCGCGCAGTGGGGCGTCTTCGCCGCTGAAAGGGGTGACGTATTCAGCCTCCGGATCTGGTACACGATCTCGACACTCATGGGTCTGACCTTCCTCGGGGGTCAGATGTACGAGTACACCCACGCGGTGCACGAGGGCATGACCATCCAGAGCAGCGTGTACGGTTCGGTCTTCTACATCACGACCGGATTCCACGCGGCCCACGTTCTCGCCGGTGTTCTCGCCTTCGTGGTGGTTCTCATCCGCGTGAGCAAGTCGAAGTTCACGCCCGCCCAGGCTACCGCTGCGATGGTGGTGTCGTACTACTGGCACTTCGTCGACGTCGTCTGGATCGCGCTGTTCATCACCATTTACTTCATTAAGTAGGCCGTAGCTGCCGACGCGATCACGGACTCACCCCCGGGTATCCGCGCACAGGCCTACAGCCCTTCACTTTCCGAGCACACGTAATAAGGAAAATGATGGAAACCAACCCACAGACCACCGGGAACGCTGCTCCGGCAGCGGACTCGGCCAAGAAGGTCAAGAATCGCCGCAAGGTCCGGCGCACCGTAGCCGGTGCAGTCGCACTGACCGTCGGTCTGACCGGTACCGGCCTCCTGGCCGGCGCTCTGACGCCCGATGTTCAGACCGCCACCGCGGCCAAGGATGAACAGGCCCTGATCCAGGAGGGCAAGGACATCTACGACACCGCCTGCATCACCTGCCACGGAGCCAACCTCCAGGGTGTTAAGGACCGCGGTCCCTCGCTGATCGGTGTCGGTGAAGGCGCCGTCTACTTCCAGGTTCACAGCGGCCGTATGCCGATGATGTCGAACAACGCCCAGGCTGAGCGCAAGCCCGCCCGGTACAACGAGGAACAGACCCTCGCCCTCGCGGCGTACGTCAACGCGAACGGTGGCGGCCCCGGGATCGTGCGGAACGAGGACGGCTCCGTCGCGCTCGAGAGCCTCCGCGGTGCGAACTACAACGGGAACATCGACCCGGCGGACGTCGCCAGGGGCTCGGAGCTCTTCCGCCTGAACTGTGCATCGTGCCACAACTTCACCGGTAAGGGCGGCGCGCTGTCATCCGGTAAGTTCGCGCCCCCGCTGGCTCCGGCGAACGAGCAGGAGATCTACCAGGCCATGCTCACCGGACCCCAGAACATGCCGAAGTTCTCGGACCGGCAGCTCTCTCCGGACGAGAAGAAGGACATCATCGCCTTCCTGAAGTCCGTCAAGGAAACCCCCGACCAGGGTGGTTACGGTCTCGGCGGTGTCGGACCGGTCGCTGAAGGTCTCCTGATGTGGCTGTTCGGCATCGTGGTTCTCGTCGCCGCCGCTCTGTGGATTGGATCGCGCTCATGAGCAATACCGACAAAAAGTACACGACCCAGGAACTCAACGCGATGTCCAACGAGGAGCTCGCGCGTCTGGGCACCGAGCTCGACGACGTCACCGTCGCGTACCGCAAGGAACGGTTCCCGCTCGACAACGACCCGGCCGAGAAGCGCGCGGTGCGCACGGTCGGCTTCTGGTTCGCCCTCGGCGGCATCATGGCGCTCGCCTGCATCGTCATCTACATCGCGTGGCCGTGGGAGTACAAGTACCTGGGCCAGGACGGCCTGTGGCTCTACTCGCTCTACACGCCGCTCGTGGGTCTTACGCTCGGGCTTTCCGTGCTGTCCCTCGGATTCGGTGCGGTCGAGTTCGTCAAGCGCTTCATTCCGGAGGAGGTCGCGGTACAGCGACGTCACGACGGTCCGTCCGACGAGGTCGACCGGAAAACGATCGTCGCTCTGCTGAACGATTCCTGGGAGACCTCGACGCTGGGGCGTCGTAAGGTTCTCATGGGGATCATGGGCGGCAGCGCCGTTCTCGCCGGTATCGCCATGTTCGTCCCGCTCGGTGGGATGATCAAGAACCCGTGGAAGAAGGGCCCGCTCGGGATCCAGGGCGACGGAACCCTGTGGACCTCCGGCTGGACGCTGTTCGACCACGGCGAGAAGCTCTACCTCGGCCGGGACACCGGCGCGATCGCCGAGGAGCACGACGGTCACATGTCGACCCAGGGTGTCACCCGACTGGTGCGGATGCGTCCCGAGGACATGCAGGCCGGCGGCATGGAGACGGTCTACCCGCTGCCCGTGCACTACGTGAACGACGGCGACTCCTACGATCCCAAGCTGGACGTGTACGAGGAGCAGATGCACTCGATCCACGGTCCCCGCAACCCGGTCATGCTCATCCGGCTCCGCAGTGCGGATGCGGCCCGCGCCATCCAGCGGGCGGGCCAGGAGGCCTTCCACTACGGTGACTACTACGCGTACTCCAAGATCTGTACCCACATCGGTTGTCCCACCTCGCTGTACGAACAGCAGACCAACCGCATTCTCTGTCCGTGCCACCAGTCGCAGTTCGACGCTCTGCAGTACGGTAAGCCGGTGTTCGGCCCCGCCGCCCGCGCACTGCCTCAGCTGCCGATCACCGTCGACGACGAGGGCTACCTCGTCGCGGCTGGCAACTTCATCGAGCCGGTTGGTCCGGCCTTCTGGGAGCGTCGCTCATGAGTAACAAGAAAATGGCCCAAGTAGCCGACAACCTCGATTCAAGGCTGACGATCTCGGGTGTCATGCGCACCCAGATCAACAAGGTCTTCCCGACGCACTGGTCCTTCCTCCTCGGTGAGATCGCGCTGTACAGCTTCGTGATCCTGCTGATGTCGGGCATCTACCTCACCCTCTTCTTCGACCCGTCGATCACCAAGGTGATCTACGACGGCACCTACGCGCCGCTCCGCGGAATGGAGATGTCCCGCGCCTACGAGACCGCGCTGAACATCTCCTTCGAGGTCCGGGGCGGCCTGTTCATCCGGCAGCTGCACCACTGGGCCGCGCTGATGTTCGCCGTCTCCATCATGGTCCACATGATGCGCATCTTCTTCACCGGTGCGTTCCGCCGGCCGCGCGAGGCGAACTGGATCATCGGCTGTATCCTGCTGCTCCTCTCCGTGGCCGAGGGCTTCTTCGGATACTCGCTCCCGGACGACCTGCTCTCCGGCGTCGGCCTCCGCATCATGTCCGCCATCGTGATCTCGCTGCCCGTCATCGGCACCTGGATGCACTGGCTGATCTTCGGTGGCGACTTCCCGTCCGATCTGATGCTCGACCGTTTCTACATCGCGCACGTGCTGCTGATCCCGGGCATCCTCCTCGCGCTGATCGCCGCGCACCTCGCACTGGTCTGGTTCCAGAAGCACACCCAGTTCCCCGGACCGGGTCGTGCGGAGAACAATGTCGTCGGCGTCCGGATCCTGCCGGTGTTCGCGGTCAAGTCCGTCGCCTTCGGTCTCATCACCTTCGGCCTGCTCGCGCTGCTCGCCGGTGTCACCCAGATCAACGCGATCTGGAACCTCGGTCCGTACAACCCCTCGCAGGTTTCCGCCGGTTCGCAGCCCGACATCTACATGCTGTGGACGGACGGCGCTGCGCGTGTCATGCCGGCCTGGGAACTCTACTTCGGTAACCACACCATCCCCGCGGTCTTCTGGGTGGCGATCATGCTCGGCATACTCGTGGCACTGCTGTTCACCTACCCGTTCATCGAGAAGAAGATCACCGGCGACGACGCACACCACAACCTCCTGCAGCGTCCCCGCGACGTTCCGGTCCGTACCTCGATCGGTGTCATGGCCATGGTGTTCTACTTCCTCCTGACGCTGTCCGGCGGTAACGACCTCTTCGCCCTCCACTTCCACATCTCGTTGAATGCGATGACGTGGATCGGTCGAATCGGTCTGGTCGTCCTTCCGCCTCTGGCCTACTTCCTCACCTACCGTCTCTGCATCGGCCTCCAGCGTTCGGACCGTGAGGTCCTGGAGCACGGTATCGAGACCGGCGTCATCAACCAGATGCCGAACGGTGCATTCGTCGAGGTCCACCAGCCGCTCGGCCCGGTCGACGAGCACGGTCACCCGATCCCGCTCGAGTACGCCGGCGCGAAGGTACCGAAGCAGATGAACGAGCTCGGCTACGGCGGACAGCCCGGCCGAGGCGGATTCTTCAAGGCGGATCCCGAGGAGCTCGCAGCGAAGGCCCGGGAGATCGAGGAAGCCAACCACCACGAGGAAACCGAGATGTTCCGTCGTCTGCAGGATTCGATCCGTGCAGAGGACAGGGCCCGCGGTTTCGACAACTGACGGCGGTACTCAGACCCCGCGCTCCGTACCCCGCTTCGCCGACCGAAAACCGGTCGGGGAAGCGGGGTACCGCGCATTCAAGGGCGATTCTCCGGCCACCTCCGCTCATCGGGCGAGATGCCAGTGGAGCTTGTTGCACACCTATATATAGGTGTGCAGGCCAGTTCGAACGGCCGCGGGGTGCGGTGGGCGGTCGACCGTGAAGAGAGATCCGGAGAGTCGTGGGGTCTCCGGACGACACGATTGGTTCCCCGGACCTGAATCCGGGCCCGGCGTCCCGCACAGAGGCTTCCCGACCTCGATTCCGGTTGATGCGGGATCGCCGCACACCGCAGGCGGCTTTCCGGCGCGATCCCGCACCGGGGTGTCACTCTCCGGGCGATCCGCGCAGCCGTTGCCGCGTGTGCCGTCGCCCGGGCCGGTGACGGTCCGAGACCAAAGGGGGCCGGAGACGCATGTGATGGGTGATGCGCATGAGAACACGGCACCGGCTTCTGATCCTGTCCGTTTCTGCAGTATTCGGCCTGGTTCGGCAAAGTGTGACGAGGAACACGTTTATGGTCGGTGGCAGATCACCGTCCGCCCGCCCCTGCGGGTCGGGCGATCTTCCGAGATTTGTGGGGGCTGGGGAATGTGCAGGTCAGAATGATTTCTGGGTGGCGGTTGCCATGAAGGAGATTGGTGGGTCCTCCGCGATGTGGATCGGTTCAGGAATGATGTAGAAACGATAACGGACGGATAACGACCCTTGCCCCGGGGTTCGAGTGGACATGTTGTTATCCGTTTCGTAATCTGATCGAGACATTGCGGCAGGCGACGGGAACTTCCCGGGAGCACCGCCAATGAGAACCGAAAAATGCGCCTTTTCGCACCCTCGGTCGGAGACGGAACCACCGTCCGCGACCGGGACCGCGAGCCGGGGACCCGACAACCAAGCTTTCTGGGGTGAGTCCTGCACTAGAACGGCTGCCGTCACACGTGGCGTCCGTGGAGTGGGGTAGGAGCCTTCCGCTTCCGAACCCGACAGCTAACCCGGCAGGTAGACAACACTGGAAGATTTGGAGATTCATTCGTGGGTAAGCACAGCCGCCGTAGTAACAAGACGGTCCAGCGCACAGCAATTGCATCCGTCGTGACTTTTGGTGCCACCGCCGCTCTGGCGGGCCCGGCACAGGCCGCACAGGTTCACGTTCCCAACACCGACATCACGTTCGAGGTCGCGGGACTGGAGAACATCCCCAACATCGCGTCGGTCCCGGGTATCACCGAGTGGGTTCCCTCGCTCGCGGGACAGGCCGCCCAAGCCGATTACTCGGCCATCGCCGCGGCACCCGTCGCTCAGCCGGCGAGCCAGGGTCAGCAGGTCGTCGACGCAGCCCGTTCCAAGATCGGTTCCCCCTACGTCTGGGGTGCAACCGGTCCGAACGCCTTCGACTGCTCCGGCCTGACCTCCTGGGCGTACGCTCAGGTCGGTAAGAGCATCCCCCGCACGTCCTACGCGCAGGCCGCCGGAGGAACCCCGGTCTCCTACAACAACCTGCAGGCCGGCGACATCGTCGCGTTCTACTCGGGTGCCTCCCACGTCGGGATCTACTCCGGTCATGGAACGGTCATCCACGCCATCCAGTCCGGGACCCCGTTGTCCGAGACCTCCCTGGACTACATGCCGTTCCACTCGGCGGTCCGCTACTGATCTTTCAGTGACCATTCTCTGAGGCCGCCATCCGGGTAATCCCCGGATGGCGGCCTCAGTTCTGTCGATCCCCGGAACATCAGAAACAACTGTCACAACCTCCGGTTCTGCCGGAGGAATCAGCGGATCACCCGTTTACCGGATGCCGTTCCACGTTCTATAGTCAAGGGGTGCAGCGCTCCGAGGAGATCTGCCCCTCCCAGTTCGTTCTCCCCGAAGGTGAGTCTTTCCGTGCAACTCCGCAGGTCCCGTCGTCTCCGTCCGGTGCTCGCAGGCATCGCCGTTGTCGGTATCTCGCTCTCGCCGATCTCGCAGGCGACAGCGGACCCGGTGGACACGCGGGTGGCCGCGCCTGGGTCCGATGACCTCGGCTCCCTCATCGATGAGCTCGACCGTCTCTCCCACGAGGCAGAGGCCCACACTGAGGAGGTCAAGGCGCTCGAGGAACAGCTGATCGAACGGGAGCGCGAACTCGACGAGCTCGGGAAACGCGCGGCAGAGGCTCTGGAGCAGGCTGACGCGGCCGATGATGCGGTGGATGACGCCCGTGTGGAGGTGGACCGGATCGCCCAGTCCCGCTACCGCGGAGTGACCGTCGATCCGTTGACCATGCTCATCGATGCCACGGGCCCCCAGGAGGCCATCGACCGGTCCGCGTACATGAATGCGCTGTCCCGCCGGTACTCCGAATCCCTGCGTGTTCTGGAGGATGCCCGGGCCCGGGCCGGAGAGGCACGTGGTGCGGTGTCACGCGCCCAGGCCCAGGCGGAGTTCCAGGCGGGCGACCTCCGCGTACGGCGTGAGAAACTCGAGAAGGAGCGCACGGAGCTGGATCAGCGAACCTCCGAGATCCGCGAACGGGTCGAGAGCATGTCCGCGGCGGAGAAGCTCGCGTGGATCAACAAGAACGGTCCCGTCGACCACTCGCTGGACGGGATCATGGGGCTGAATCCGTCCGGTATGTCGGCGCTCGAGCAGGCCATGACCAAGATCGGCGCCCCCTATGTCTGGGGAGCCACCGGCCCCAACGCCTTCGACTGCTCGGGTCTGGTCGTCTGGGCGTACGCCCAGCAGGGCAAGCATCTCCCGAGGACCTCCCAGGCACAGATGGCCGGGGGTGTTCCGGTGAGCCGGGACCAGCTGCAGCCGGGTGACGTCATCGGGTACTACCCGGGGGCGACACACGTCGGTATCTACGCCGGCGACGGCATGGTCATCCACGCCTCGGATTACGGGATCCCGGTCCAGGTGGTCCCGATGGACTCCATGCCTTTCGTCGGCGCGCGCCGCTACTGACCGCGGGCGACCCTGTCGATGACCCGGACGCTCCTCGTCACCAACGATTTCCCGCCCACCCTCGGAGGCATACAGTCCTACCTCAGGGACTACGTCGACACCCTGGACCCCGGGGAAACGGTCGTCTTCGCCTCGACCCAGGACCGGGTCGCCGCAGCGGAGCACGATGCCGGGGTCCGGTACCGGGTGTACCGGTGGGACCGCAGGGTCATGCTGCCCACCCCGGCGACGTCCCGTGAGATGGAACGGATCATCCGGGAGGAGGGCATAGAGACCGTGTGGTTCGGTGCTGCGGCGCCGCTCGCGCTGATGGCGCCTTCTGCACGGCGTGCGGGTGCGCGGAGGATCGTGGCCTCGACCCACGGACACGAGGTCGGGTGGTCGATGCTCCCGGGGGCCAGATCCGCTCTCCGCAGGATCGGCGCGGGCTGCGATCACGTCACCTACATCTCCGACTACACCCTGGGGAGGTTCCGGAGCGCCTTCGGAGAGGACGTCACCTTCAGCCCGCTGCCCTCCGGAGTGGACACGACGCTGTTCCGGCCCGCCCCGGCGGCGGAGCGAATGGAGACGAGACGCGGGTTCGGGATTCCCCCGGCGGCGTCGCTGATCGTCTGCATCTCCCGCCTTGTCCCGCGGAAAGGACAGGACCAGCTCATCCGTGCGATGCCGGCGGTGGTGTCGCGGCACCCTGACGCGCGGCTGCTCATCGTCGGGGAGGGGAGCTACCGCCGCAGGCTCGCCTCGATGATCCCGGAAGCCATCGCGGACAACGTCCGGTTGACCGGAAAACTCGACTTCTCCGCCATGCGACGGCTTCTCGCCGCAGCGGACGTCTTCGCCATGCCGTGCAGGACCCGGGGCGGCGGTCTCGATGTGGAGGGCCTCGGGATCGTGTACCTCGAAGCCCAGGCGAGCGGCGTGCCGGTCATCGCGGGTGATTCCGGTGGGGCACCCGAGACGGTGACACCGGAGACCGGGATCGTCGTCGGAGGGCGTGACACGGCCGCTCTGGCGGATTCGTTGATCCGGTTGCTGGACGGCGACCGACTGAGGGAACGGATGGCTGAAGCGGGGAGGAGACACGTCCTCGGGAACTGGACATGGGACATCATGGGCGGGCGTCTGCGGAACGTGCTGTCCGGAACTGCATCGATTTAGTGGCCCGGGCGTCGGGCCGCAAGTGGGGAGTTTCGGTTACCTCCCGATATAATGGCCAGGTTGTTGATCAGGACGTCAAAGAAGCAAGGTGCGCACATGCCACTCCCATCGGGTTCGGTCACCGTCGGTTTCGATATCGGTGGGACCAACCTCCGGGGTGCTGCGGTGGACGCCACGGGCCGCATCATCGACTCCGCCCAGGTGCCCACACCGGCCACCGCGGATGAACTCGAATCCGCGGTGGCGGAGATTGTCGCCCACCACGGCCGTCGGTACGAGGTGGGCGGCGTCGGTCTCGCGGTGGCGGGATTCCTCGATCCCGACTGCACCACGGTCCGTTTCGCACCGCACCTACCGTGGCGGGACGCACCGGTCCGGGACACGCTGCAGGAGCAGCTCGGTATTCCGGTGACCCTCGAGCACGACGCGAACGCCGCGGCATGGGGGGAGTACCGCTTCGGGGCGGCACGGGGGGCGCGGGTGTGGACCCTGTTCGCGGTGGGCACCGGGATCGGTGGTGCGCTCATGATCGACGGCAGGCTCTACCGTGGCGCCTACGGAACGGCCCCCGAGTTCGGACACCTGACGGTCGTCCGGGACGGACGACCGTGTTCCTGCGGTAAATCCGGTTGCCTCGAACGCTACTGTTCGGGCACCGCACTCGTCGAGACCGCCAGAGAGATCATCGACCGGGGTGCCGACGGTACATACGGACTGTCGGCCGCCTACCGGGAGAACGGTGGCGGCGAACTCACCGGGCGCGCCATCATGGCTGCCGCCAGGGGTGGAGATCCGGTCGCGACAGCCGCGGTGGCCGACTACACAGGCTGGTTGGGGCAGGGTCTGAGCATCGTCGCGGACATCCTCGATCCGGAGTTGATAGTGATCGGCGGAGGCGTCTCCACCGACTCGGATCTCTGGCTCGAGGAGGCGCGCCTGCGGTTCGAGGAATCCATCGTCGGAGCCGGACACCGTCCGGTGGCACGCCTGGCCACCGCGGAGTTGGGTGCCGACGCAGGTATGATCGGCGTGGCGGATCTCGCCCGTAGCGGTGGCTGCTGAGCCCGGTGGCTTCGGGAGACACCCGTCGCATGCGGACATCGGCCGCAACGGTCGCCGTACAGGTTTCGAGTCATCTCGTTGAAGGAGCGTATGACGCCATGAAGATCAAGTGGTACTGGCTGTTCAAGCAGGTGGTGATCGGGCCGTTCCTGCGGCTCTACAACCGCCCCGAGGTCCGGGGCGTCGAGAACGTCCCCGCCGAGGGAGGCGCCATCATGGCCTCCAACCACCAGACGGTCATGGACTCGTTCTTCCTTCCGCTGCTCATCCCCAGGCGGGTGACCTTCCTCGCCAAACAGGAGTACTTCACCGGCAGGGGAATCGTCGGGAAGCTGCAGCGTGCCTTCTTCCTCTCCGTCGGTCAGGTTCCGATAGACCGAAGTTCGGGTAACGCGGCACGCTCGGCCATCGAGACCGGCATCAAACTCGTCCGCGAGGGAAAGATCCTGGGAATCTACCCGGAGGGCACGCGGTCGCCGGACGGGCGGATCTACCGGGGGAAGACGGGCGTCGCCCGGATGGCCCTGGCCACCGGAGCACCCGTGATACCCGTAGCCATGTTCGGCACACGGCGGGCGAACCCGATCGGGACCTGGATACCCCGGCCCGCGAAAGTCGGTATGCACATCGGTTCGCCCATCGACCCGATGGAGTTCATCACCTCCCGGGGACTCGACAAGAACAGCTACGAAGCAGCGAGAGCCCTGACCGACAGAATCATCGAGGTTCTCGTGGAGATGACCGGCAACGAATACGTCGACTGCTATGCCGCGGACGTCAAGCAGTCGCTGGCTGCAGGACACGGGTATCCCGAGGGCATCGAACCCGTCTACAACCGGGTACGGTGAACATGGTGGACGATACTCGGGAGAGGCCATATCCCCGGAAGATCCACACCCGACCCGCTTGGGCGACTCATCCCGGCCGTGCCGTGGACGTCTTCTTCTTCATCGTCGCCACACTCGCAGCCGTCATGCTGGCGGTCGACATCTTCCGTGCATCGTTCAGTACCCGGATACTCCACCTCGTGCTGCTGCTCCCGTTCTGGGGGGTCGTCGCATACCTGGTGCTTCCGCGCATCCACAGCCTCCTGACCGCGATCTACGTACCGGACTACTTCATCGGTCGAGCGCGTACCTCCGACGGCCTGCTGGGGGATCCGATCAATCTCGCCCTGGACGGGACCGCCCGGGAGATTCACCGGGCCATGACGAAGGCGGGGTGGATTCTCGCCGACGACGTCACGCTGCGCAGTTCACTCGGGATCATCCGCTCGGCGCTGCTCCGGAAGAGCTACCCGCAGGCGCCGGTGAGTCCACTCCTGGTGTTCGGGAGGAAGCAGTGCCTCGCCTATCAGCAGGAGGTCGACGGCAACGCATCACAACGGCACCACGTGCGGTTCTGGCGTTGCCCCGACGGCTGGTACCTGCCAGGTGGCATCCGGGCGCAGTGGGTGGCCGCCGGTACGTACGACCGAGCTGTGGGGCTCTCCCTGTTCACTCTGCAGATCACCCACAAGATCGACGCCGACATCGACGTCGAACGTGATCACATCGTGAGTTCCCTGGAGGGCGCCGACCCCGGGATCCGGCACCGGGTGATCGAGAAATTCTCCACCGGTTACCACTCCCGCAACGGTGGCGGTGACGAGGTGCACACGGACGGAGATCTCCCGGTCATCGATCTGACAGGTTGTGCCTCGGCCACGGATTACGGTGACCTTCCACCTGCGGTGGTCCGGGCCGCGCGCGGATACCCCGACATCCGGGACCCCGCGGCTGGCGCCGCCGCGAGTGCCGATCCCGATCTGCCGGCCCGGTACGCACCGGATTCGGGGGTGAAACGACCATCTTCCGTCATCGCCGGAGTGCTGCTCGCTCTCGTCGGCGTCGTCGCCGACATCATCGTTGACGTCCAGACGCTGGAACAGTTCATCGGAGAAGCCGGGACGGGACCGGGTGTCGCGCTGGAGGTTCTCCGCGGGATCAGTTACCTGGGGCTCCTCTACTGCGCGTGGCGCACCTGGTGGGGAAGCGGCGGTGCGAGAATCTGTCTTCTCGGTTTCGCTCTGTTCAATCTCCTCGTCGACGGCGCGATCATCGAGCTCGCCGGTGATCAGTTCAACGGGTTGGGCGCGGCGACGGCGGTCGGAGCGAACATCGTGCTGCTGCTCGCCCTGTCCGGTGACGCCGCCCGTGTGTGGAGCACCCGGGTGAGCGGCCGTGAGCCGCTGCCCCGGCATCACCGGGGTCCGGAGGTGGGCTGACTCGGAGGCGGTGATGGGGGAGGTTGCGGTGTGACGTGGTTGGATGGACATCATGACCGACACCGCAACACCCCCGTGCCCCGAATGCGCCTGTGAGTACACCTATCCGCTGGACGCCCTGATCATCTGTCCCGAATGCGCCCACGAGTGGGCACCCGGCGAGGAGACCCCGGATCCGGCCGGCGGCGGGGACACGGTGATCGTCGATTCCGTCGGCAACCCGTTGCACGACGGGGACACCGTCACAGTCATCAAGACGATGAAGGTGAAGGGTTCCGCTCAGCCGATCAAAGCCGGGACGAAGGTCAAGGGAATCCGGTTGGTGGATGGGGTCGGTGACCACGACATCGACTGCAGGATCGAAGGATTCGGCGCCATGCAGCTCAAGTCATCGGTCGTCCGGAAGGCGTAACCGGGCGGTGCATCGACGCCCGGTGCCGTCGATCATCGGCGCGGGCGTCAGACCAGGTGCCCGGAGACGATCACGTTGTAGTCCAGGTCGCGGCCGCCGCCCACGGAGCAGGCGATGAGGATGATGCGTCCGGGGATGTCCGTGGAGTTGAGCTCGATGTCGTTGATGGCGTCCGACTTCGGGACGAGCCACGTGTTGTCCACCGACCATTCCCGCGTCCGTCCACCGGCATCGGACATGGTGATCCGGGAGCCGTTGAGGACCGGGGTCGACCAGCGCCGCACGGTTCCGCCACCGTAGGCCGGAACCTGCTGTGGTGGGGCGCCGAGGTCGACCGACCGCGTGGCCAGTTCGGAGAAACCGTTGAAGACGAGCCACTGCTGGGCCCAGGCGTGCCCGAGGACGTAGACGGTGCCCCGGTCCGCCGCTCCGGGGGAGACCCCCATCCCGTCGACCCAGCGGACCATGCTGTTCTGCGGCCCCGGGGGGTTGAGTGGCAGGACGTAGGCCATCGGGCCGTAATCGGCACGGTCGACCGGTGCCGGTCCGGTCATCCGGAACACGCCGTTCGCCCCGAGACCCGAGCCACCGACGACGGCCGCGGGAGAGGCGATCTGCGCTGCGGGAGGCTGCGGAGCGACAGGCTCCCCGGCCGCCGTATCAGCGGGTTCGGGGGCCGCCGGAGGAACCTGCGTCGTGCTCTCTGAAGTGATCGGGTCGGACGTGGCCGGGGAGGTCGACGGCGTCGGCGAGGCTTCCGTTGAGCCGACCATCGTCGTGGACGGCGGATTCGGGTCCGCCTGGCCCCGGGATGACCCGGCGGTACTGGCGGCCACCAGCACGACGGTGGCGATGGTGAGCAGAACCACTCCGAGTACGGAGAGGACTGTACGGAGGTGGGGACGGACACCGGTGGGGGCTTCGTTCATGTTGCCCATGGTACGCAGGCATGACGGGTCTCCACCAGCACCGGGGTGGAGGAGGTCGTGGTACGGCTACGGGTTAGACAGACCGGTCCGTCGAATGGCGCGGCGGTGAGGTGGAGCGCGTGTTTTCCGGGGGTGGGCATCGTGGGGAGAGGGTGATCTCCGACGGGCGCGTGCCGTGGAACGCCGTCAGGTGATCGTCTGTGCAGTTGAACGGCATTTTGCGGCCGCGACGTGATGAACCCCCGGTCTTTCCGGCGTAGCCCGGGACGGGAGTGGGAGCGGTCCCACTTGACAGACAAAGCGGTCTAGTATTGGCTTGTTTTCACGGCCGCAGGCCATCACGGGCCGCCCCCGGCGGTCGAAACCGATCTGTTCAAGACGAACACAAAGGACCCTCCACCCATCATGAGCAACTCGATTACCGCCACCGTCGCAGGTGTGCCCCGCATCGGACCGAAGCGCGAGCTGAAAAAGGCACTGGAAACCTACTGGCGCGACTCCTCGACAGGCACCGCTCTCGCGGAGACCGCCCGTGTTCTGGCCCGCAACTCAGCGGCGGACCTCGTCGACGCCGGTCTCGACTCCGTCCCCACCATCGGACGCAGCTTCTACGACCAGATCCTCGACACCTCGGCGCTGCTCGGAGTGCTCCCCGCCCGGGTCCGCGACATCGCGGACCACGAGAGCACCGGTGACGGCGACGATCTGCCGGCCTACATCGACCGCTACTTCGCCGCGGCGCGCGGAACCGCCGAGCTCCCCGCGTCGGCCATGACCAAGTGGTTCGACACCAACTACCACTACATCGTCCCCGAACTCGCCGCGGACACCCGGTTCGAGCTCGACGACGCGGCGTTCGTCGCCGACGTGAAGGAACTGGCCGCGGGCGGGTTCCCGGTCCGCCCCGTGATCGTCGGTCCGCTGACCTACCTGGCGCTCGCGCGCACCACTGACGGTTCCGACGCGCTGGACCACCTGGACACGGTCACCGAGGCCTACGTCACCCTCATCGGTGACCTCGCCGAGGCGGGCGTCTCCTGGATCCAGTTCGACGAGCCCTGGCTGGTCACCGACATCGCGGGCGATGTCGCCCGCCGTGAGGAACTGCTCGCCCGCACCCGCGCCGCATACGAGCGTCTCGCCGCCGCCGCGGCCGCCGCCCCCGGCGCGCCCGAGCTGCTGGTCCAGACCTACTTCGGTGACGGCGATGTCGCCGTCCGCACCCTCACCGGAACAGGTGTCGCAGCCATCGGCGTCGACCTCGTCACCGGTCGCACCGACGAGCGTCGCTCCGACGCCACCGCCACCCCGGACACGGAACTCCTCCCGTCCTGGAAGGGCGAGGAGCTGCTCGTCGCCGGAGTCGTCGACGGCCGCAACATCTGGCGCACGGACCTCAGCGCCGCGCTGAACACCCTGAAGGCACTGAAGGCCCGTGGTCCCGTCGCCGTGTCCACCTCGAGCTCCCTGCTCCACGTCCCCTACTCCCTCGCCCAGGAGACCTCCCTCGACGACGATGCCGAGCTGCGTTCCTGGCTCGCCTTCGGCGCGGAGAAGGCCGCCGAGGTCGCACTTCTCGCCCGCACCCTGACCGGTGCGGACGACGATGCCGACCGCGCGACGGTCGAGGAATCCGCCAAGGCCGTCGCCTCCCGCCGAGGATCCGCCCGCACCCACAACGAGCAGCTGCGCTCCCGTACCGCGGCCGTCACGGACGCCGACCGCGACCGCGACGACTATGACACCCGTGTCGCCGCCCAGCGCGAGGCGCTCGGCCTGCCGCCGCTGCCCACCACCACCATCGGTTCCTTCCCCCAGACGACCGAGATCCGGCGTGCCCGCGCGGCCCACAAGAAGGGCGAGCTCACCGACGAGCAGTACACGCAGGCGATGAAGGACGAGATCGCCGACGTCATCCGCCGCCAGGAGGAACTGGGTCTCGACGTTCTGGTCCACGGTGAACCGGAGCGCAACGACATGGTGCAGTACTTCTCCGAGCAGCTCGAGGGCTACCACTCCACCGATCTCGCGTGGGTCCAGTCCTACGGTTCCCGCTGCGTCCGCCCGCCGATCCTCTTCGGCGACGTCACGCGCCCGACCGCGATGACCGTCGACTGGTTCCGCGTCGCGCAGGACCTCACCGACAAGCCCGTCAAGGGGATGCTGACCGGCCCGGTCACCATGCTCGCCTGGTCCTTCGTCCGTGACGATCAGCCGCTCGGTGAGACCGCCGACCAGGTGGCGCTCGCGCTCCGCGACGAGATCGACGACCTCGTCGACGCCGGCGCGAAGATCATCCAGGTCGACGAGCCCGCCATCCGCGAGCTCCTCCCGCTGAAGGCCGAGCAGCAGGCCGACTACCTCCGTTGGGCCGTCGGATCCTTCCGGCTCGCAACCTCCGGTGTCGCCGCCGACATCCAGATCCACACCCACATGTGCTACTCGGAGTTCAACGAGCTCATCGGCACCGTCAGCGACCTCAACGCCGACGTCACCTCCATCGAAGCCGCCCGCAACGGCATGCAGGTGCTCTCCGCGCTGAAGGACTCCGGTTTCCACGCCGGCGTCGGCCCCGGCGTCTGGGACATCCACTCGCCGCGCGTCCCCGACCGGGGCGAGGTCGACGAGCTGCTCGCCGCCGCTCTCGACTCCGTCGATCCCCGCCAGCTCTGGGTCAACCCGGACTGTGGTCTGAAGACCCGCGCCTGGCCCGAGACGACCGCGAGCATCGAGGTTCTCGTCGCCGCGGCGAAGAACGCCCGCTCCGCCGTCTGATCCACGGTCGGTACCCCACCCGAACAGACCCCCGTGGCCGTCGACACACACGACGACGACCGCGGGGGTTCCCCTTTCCCGCACACCCTTCCGAGGACACACCATGACCGACAACAATTCCCTCTGGGAACTCGCCACCCGGCTCCGCTCCGGACACCGCTACGTGGATCTCACGCACGCGTTCCACGCCGGACAACCGAAATTCTCCGCGCTACCCGACGAGGAGCGCGCCAGACTGTTCACCGTCACCGATCACGGCTTCACGGTCGACGAGTACCGCTTCGTCGGTCAGTGGGGCACCCACGTCGACCCCCCGATCCACTTCGTCAACGGCGCCCGTACCCTCGACGAGCTGCCCGTCAACGAGATGATCCTTCCGCTGGCCGTCCTCGACGTCACCGAACAGGTCGCCGGAAACCCGGACTACACCCCGACCGTGGACGACGTGCTCGCGTGGGAGGAACGCAACAGCCGCATCCCCGAGGGCGGATTCGTCGCGCTGCGGACCGGTTGGTCGAAACGCTGGCCCGACGCGGACGCCATGTTCAACGCCGACGCCGACGGCGTGTTCCACTACCCGGCCTGGAACATCGAGGTCGTCCGGTTCCTCCTCGAGGAACGCGGCATCACCGCCATCGGTCACGAGACCACGGACACCGACCCCGGCGTGGTGGTCAGTGGGGGAGCACTGCCGACCGAACTGTTCCTGCTCCAGCAGGACCGGTGGCAGATCGAGCTGCTCACCAACCTCGACCAGCTCCCCGAGACAGGGGCACTCGTCGTCGCCACCTGGGCGAAGCCGAAGGACGGCACCGGGTTCCCGGCCCGGGTCTTCGCTATCCTCCCGTGATCCGCCGGGATCCGCGGGACAGCAGAACCAGGGTGACCACGAGGTAGAGCACCGGGGTCAGGGCGAGGAGCTCGGTCAACGGATTCCCGCCCCCGGCGTACCCGGGCAGGGATGATTCGAGTGCGGTGGGCGGCCAGAACGACACCAACAACCAGGCACCGAACGCGGCCGCCCCGGTGATCCGGGCGTCCCCGCTTCCGCGCCCGGACCACACCCTCATCAGCAGCACCACGATCAGTGGTGCCGCGAGGGCCCACCGTTGCACCGGGACCATGGGCAGAACCAGCAGCGGCACGGTCAGCCACGCGGACATCTGTTCGGCCGTCGTGGCACCGGAGTTCCGCAACCGGTGCAGGACCCAGGCCAGGAACACCGCGGCGACCACCGCCGGAACCACCGTCACCAACGGGCTGCCGCTCCCCGTGACACGGGCGAAGAGCCCTGCCGGGGAAGCGTTCAGGGCGGAATCGAGCGGCAGACCCGTCAATCCGGGAAGCGGACCCGCGACAGGCCACGCCGCGACCAGGATGACGGCCCCCGACACCAGCGCCACAGACACGGCACGTCGACCACCCCGGAGCGCCACCGCACCGAGGGCGAGCACCGGCCACCCGGAAAGTCCCACCGCCACCCCGGACAGCACCCCGCGCGGGAGTCTCCCGATCCTGGGCGCGAAGGCGTCCGCGGAGAGCAGTCCCACCGCCAGGAGCGTCAGGGGGGCGGCAGAGAGCCCGAGCCGTACGGGCAGCGCCAGCATGATGACCGGAGCTGCGAACCCGATCACGCGCCACCCCGTCACGGGCACGACCACGAGAAGCCCGAGCAGTGCCAGCACCACGACGACGGCGAGCCCGGGCCACGCGTGTGCGGTCCCCCCGCCCGCCGCGAGCACTGCTTCGATCACCGCCGCCGACTCCTGGCTGACGTCGTTCGGGACGACCCCCGGGGTGGACCCGCCGACGACTCCGGAGGAGATGACGGCGACGACGGCGGCCAGTGCCGCACCCGGCCACGCGGGAAGTCGGGCAGGGGTTGATCCGAGCCGACCCGGGCCGCCCCCGAGAATCTCCGGGGCGACCGTGGCCGCGCCGATCAGGATCACCGCGAGAAGGACGTAGGTCCCGCCGACGAGAAGGGCCACCGGCGACCAGTCCTCCTCGGCGCCCCGGTAGGGGAGGGTCCAGTGCGGTGCTACGACCGCTGCGGTGAAGAAGGACGCCGCCAGCCAGAAGGCCAACCCGCCCGCGCGGGTGCCCCGCAGATCCAGCGCGCGGACCCCGAGGACCACGATCACCGGGGCGATCCACACCCAGTGGTGGGTCCACGACACCGGGGAACACAGCAGCGCCACCGTCGCATTCAGAAGGATCGCGCCGAGGAACGCCCCGTGCGCCACCGCCCGGCGCATGGCCACGATCACCGCGGCGAGGACGGTGAGGACGGCGAGGAACCAGAGCGGCGTCTGGAGTCCCTCCCCGACGATGCGTGCGAGCACTCCGCGGATCGACTGGTTGCCGCTGTAGGACAGTTGCCCGATCCGGTCGGGGTCGGACAGGGTGTGCAGCCAGTACTCGGCGGAGTTGGCCGGGGTGATCAACCACGCGAGGGTGGTGAATCCCACTCCGGAGAGCACACACATCCCCGCGGAGCGCCAGTCCCGCCGCACCAGGAAGTAGAGGCCGAACACCGCGGGGGTCAGTTTGATCGCCGCCGCCAGGCCGATGAGTGTGCCCCGGGGAATCCGGGTGCGCCGCGCCAGGACATCGAGTATGACGGCGGCCATCAGGAGTATGTTGACCTGCGCGAAGTTGAGCGTCTCCGTCACCGGTTCGAGGCGCAGCAGGAGTGCGAGGAGCACGAGCGCCACCGTTCTGCCCGTCGCCGGTCCCCAGTTCGGGCGGAGCCGGTCGAGGACGACGACGAGACACCACCACAGTGCGGCGACGCTCACGACATTCATCAGCGCGGCACCGAGATCCCTGTCCACGAGTGCGGTTGGAGCGAAGAAGATGGCCGCGATCGGCGGATAGGTGAAGGGCAGTTCTATGCCGCCGACCGGAAACGACACGGTGTACAGCGGAACGCCGTCGATCAGCGCACGCCCGCCGCTCCGGTAGACATCGAAGTCTATGTGGTAGCGGAGCAGTCGCCCGTTGTCCGGGCGGGACATGTTGAACACCATCGGAATCACCGAGACGATGACCGCGAGAAGTGCGGTGGCCCGGAGGGCGACAGGTACCGTTTCGAACCTGTGGCCGGAGGAGGTGCCGGGGGCGGAATCAGACATGACCCGGGATTCTATCCGCCCCGGCCCGTCGGCGGAACGGGGCAGCCCGATAGTCTGGGTCGGGTGGCGCTGCGGTCCGGGCGTCGCCGCCGATCCGGCCGGGCCATCGACGAACAGTGAGGTGCTCTCCCGTGCGTTTCTTCTACGACACCGAATTCATCGAGGACGGTCGCACCATAGAACTGGTCTCCATCGGGATCGTCGCGGAGGACGGTCGCGAGTACTACGCGGTGTCGACCGAGTTCGATCCACGGCGCGCGAACGACTGGGTGAAGCGCCACGTGCTGTCGCAACTGCCGAACATCAGCTCCCCGGTGTGGCGGAACCTGGCCACCATCAGGGATGAGGTGGAGGAGTTCCTCACCGGGGGACCGGGGGCGCCGGAGCTCTGGGCGTGGGTGGGCGCCTACGACCACGTCGTTCTGGCGCAGCTGTTCGGGGACATGAGGGCACTGCCCCGCTCGCTGCCCCGATTCACCCATGAACTGCGCCAGTACTGGGAGGCCGCGGGACGGCCCACACTGCCGGATCTCCCCGAGGGGAACCATGACGCCCTCGTCGACGCCCGGCACAACCTGGACAAGTTCCGGCTGTGCGAACGCCATCTCCCGATGGACAACCGGAATCGGGTGCGCTCCGCGTACTGATGCGCTGTCGCGCCCGTCGGATGCGGGTACTTTCAGGGGGCTAAGGCACGGTGGGTGCTGCGTACATGGTATGAATGTAGCGTGAGTTGGACAGTAGACCTCCCAGTAGATGAACTTCCCGATCTTCCCCCGTTGCCTGACGGCATCCGGCAGCGCTTCGACAGCGTTGTCGCGAGGGACGCGAAACAGCAGCCGACCTGGGATCAGCGCCAGGCCGACAATGTTCGCAAGATCCTGGAATCCGTTCCCCCCGTCGTTGTCGCGCCCGAGATCCGCAGGCTGAAGAAGCAGCTCGCCGACGTGGCGCTGGGCAAGGCGTTTCTCCTGCAGGGAGGTGACTGCGCGGAGACGTTCGAATCGAACACCGAGCCGCACATCCGCGCCAACGTCAAGACCCTGCTGCAGATGGCCGTCGTCCTGACCTACGGCGCCTCCACCCCGGTGGTCAAGATGGCCAGGATCGCCGGCCAGTACGCCAAACCCCGGTCCTCCGATCTCGACGAGAACGGGCTGCCGAACTACCGCGGCGACATCGTCAACGCCGTCGAGGCCACCCCCGAGGCCCGTCGCCACGACCCGGCCCGCATGATCCGTGCCTACGCCAACGCGTCCGCCGCGCTGAACCTCGTCCGTGCGCTCGCCGCCTCCGGCACCGCGGACCTGCACAAGCTGCACGAGTGGAACCGTGAGTTCGTCGCGAACTCACCGGCCGGCGCCCGCTACGAGCAGCTCGGTCGCGAGATCGAGGCGGGCCTCAAGTTCATGGCCGCCTGCGGTGTCAACGATCAGAACCTGCATTCCGCGAACATCTACTGCTCCCACGAGGCGCTGCTCGTCGACTACGAGCGCGCGATGCTGCGACTGGCGGAGGACGAGAACGGGCAGACCGAGCTCTACGATCTCTCCGCGCACCAGCTGTGGATCGGCGAGCGCACCCGCGGAATCGACGACTTCCACGTCAATTTCGCCGCTCTGATCGCGAACCCGATCGGCCTGAAGATCGGCCCCGGCTGCACCCCGGAGGAGGCCGTCGCCTACGCCGAGCGCATCGACCCCGACCGCGAGCCAGGTCGCCTCACCCTTGTCGCCCGCATGGGCCACGACAAGGTCCGCACCGTGCTGCCGGACATCATCCGCGCCGTCGAGGAGTCCGGTCACCGGATCATCTGGCAGTGCGACCCCATGCACGGGAACACCACGACCTCATCGAACGGTTACAAGACCCGCCACTTCGACCACGTCATCGACGAGGTCCAAGGGTTCTTCGAGGTGCACCGGGAACTGGGTACCCACCCCGGCGGCATCCACATCGAGCTCACCGGTGAGAACGTCACCGAGTGCCTCGGCGGCGCCGAGGACATCACGGACATCGACCTCCCGGGCCGCTACGAGTCCGCCTGCGACCCGCGCCTGAACACCCAGCAGTCGCTGGAGCTGGCGTTCCTCGTCGCGGAGATGCTCCGTAACCAGTAGCATTCCCCGGCTGAATCGACAGACACGGAGGGCCCGGGCGGGAAACCGCCCGGGCCCTCCGTCTGCGTCTGCGGTCGATCGAGGGGCGGGGAGAGGATTCTCCTCTCCGGCACTACCCGACCGTTCTGACCTTCACCGTCGTCCCGGGGGAGACGTTCCGGTTCCCGGCCGGGGACTGGGTCACGACGCGGGCCCCGTCCGAGGTTCCGTCGAGCCCCGTGTACGGCAACCCCGCGTCCTCCAGCAGCTTGCGGGCCTCGTCCGCGCGCTTGCCGATGACGAACGGAACGTTGACCTTTTTGGCGACCAGGAGGTTCACCCTGGGGTCCGCGGGGTCCACCCGCACGCCCGGTTTCGGGGATACGTCCATGACCGCGTTGGCGGTGGCGCCCACCAGATCGGAGCGGGCGGTCTCGCCCACGGAGAGCCCCGCGTCGGAGAGCTCGCCGAGGGCCTCGTCTTCGGCCATCCCGACGATGTCGGGCACGGTCAGTGCGTTGGAGACGATGAGGGTCACGTCGGACCCGCGCTTCAGGGTCTTCCCCGCGGGTGGGTCCGTCGTGACGGCATCTCCCGCGTCGACCTCGGGATCGAAGCGTTCATCCGTTGCGGACACCGTGAATCCGGCCCGCTCCAGGGCGGTACGTGCCTCGTCCCCGGACATTCCGGTGACCTTGGGGATCTTCACCGGGGCCGGCCCCCTGCTGAGGTGGACCGTGACCGCTCCGTCGACCGGTACGGTCGCGCCCGACGGGGGTTCGGTGTTGACCACACCCCCGGCCGGCACATCATCGGAGTAGACGGATTCGCCGTCCTTCCATCTGAGGGTCCGCTCGCTGAGCGCGGCCCTGAACCGCCCGGGGTCGCGATCGGTGGGGAGCGCCGGTACCGTGGGCGCACCCAGCGAGATCAGGACCGAGACCGGTTCACCCCGGGGGACCCGTTGATCACCCGGGGGATCGGTTCCGACCACCTGATCGAAAGGGACGGTGTCGTCGTAGACGTTGCGGGACACGGGCTCGAATCCGGCTTCGGTGACCGTGGCCGTCGCCGTCGCCGGATCCATCCCGAGGACCTGCGGGACCTCGCCGTACCGGCCGGAGCCGTACCACCACGCACCCACGGCGATCATCACGGTCACGACGGCGACAACCGCCAGCCAGGTGATGAGACCGAGCTTCGATCCACTGGTCACAGCGGGTCTGAAGGAGACGTCGTCGAGGTGATCCGGGTCCCCGCCACCGTAGTGCGGTTCCTCCGCCGCGGCGGCCCGGTTCGTGGCAGGGGGCTCGGCGGGCGGAAGAGGGACCGCGGCGCGCAGCCCGTCCTGCTCCGGAAGGACGGTGGTCTCATCGGCTCCGGTGGGCGTCCCCGGGGTCACAGGGAGCATACGGGTCTCCTCCGTCCCGGACTCCTGTTCCGGGAACCGGGTCGTCTCCGTACCGGAGCCGGATGGCCCGGTGGTCACGGTGGATTCCGCAGCGCCGGGAGCCGGGATGGCTCCGGTGAGCATGTCCGTGGGCATGTCGACGAAACCGGTCGCGCGGTGAGCCGCGGAGTCCCGCGGGGCGGGAACCCGGAAGGCGGCGAGCCCGAGTTCGGCCGCGACGTCCTCCAGTGCCTCGAGGAATTCCCCGGCGTCCGCGAACCGGTCCCCGGGCTCACGGGCGGTGGCCGTGGCCACCAGCTCGTCGAACAACGGCGGAACGCCGTCGATCCAGGCACTCGGCGGCGGGACATCCTCGGTGAGCCGCGCGTAGGCCCGGGCGGTGTCGTCCTCCCCGGTGAACGGGGTGCGTCCGGTCAACAACTCGAACAGGACGATGCCCGCGGAATAGACGTCACTGGCGGGGCCCATGCCGGCGTTCTCCACCTGTTCCGGGGAGAGATAGCTCGCCGTTCCGATGATCCTGTCTCCCGCGGCGGGGGAGGCCGCGGCGGCCCGGACCAGGCCGAAATCGGCGAGTTTCACCTGGCCGTCGACGTTGATGAGGATGTTGTCCGGTTTGATGTCCCGGTGCACCATGCCGGCCTTGTGCGCCACCGACAGTCCGGTCAGCGCACTGCGCATCACCGCGGTCGCCGCGTGCGGCGGCATGGGACCCCGTTCGGCGAGGAGTTCGCGGAGCGTCCCCCCGGTGATGAGTTCCATGATGAGGAACACGTGGCCGCCGTCGGCGCTGGTGTCGTAGACGTTGACGAGACACGGATCGGACAGCTGTGCCATGGAACGTGCTTCCCTCCGGAAGCGGTTCCGGAACACCGGGTCCCCGGCGTAGCGCTCGTCCATCACCTTCGCGGCCACGCTCCGTCCCAGCCGCAGATCCACGCACCGGTAGACGGTGGACATGCCACCTCGGGCGATCGGGGTGTCGATCCGGTAGCGGTCCTCAAGGACCTCGCCGATGTCCAGCTGTGTCATGGCCCCAGTATGGACGATCCGGGTCCCCGGTTCCAGCTGGCGGATCCCGTCTCCGGGCGGGGAGAAGGCCGTTCGTCCGCGAAGGTGCAGCAGACCCCGCCCGTACTCGCGCCGTCACCGGTGTCCCCGACGCGCTAGATTGTGTGGTGTGAGTTACCCAGAATCCCACGAAGTCCCGCCCGCCGATGAACCCCTGCTGAGTGTCCCGGAAGCCGCCGAGAGGATGGGGGTCGTGGTCACCCGCGTCCATGATCTTCTGGGGGAGCACAGACTCATCGCCGTCACCGTGGACGGGCGCCGGATGATCCCCGCCGTGTTCCTCGACGAGGGGGGCCGCGTCAACCGCTTCGTTCCCGGGGTGATCGCGCTCCTGTCCGACGGCGGCTACGACGACCGGGAGATCCTCGACTGGTTGTTCACCCCGGACGAGTCCCTTCCCGGCCGCCCGGTGGACGGCCTCCACGGGCACCTAGCCCGGGAGGTCATGCGCCGGGCGCAGGCCGCCGGGCTCTGACCTGACGGGCTTCGCCACCGGCGTCGTCGGCGGCGCGGTGCGGCGCGGTGTGACCGTCCGCCATCAGCCACCGGGTGAGGTACCAGGCGACCAGTGCCAGCACGCCCATCCAGACGAGGTTGTACATCTGGTGGTTCCCGCTCCCGGTGAATGACATCGCCACGACGACGGAGCACCACACCGTGATCCCGACGATCCTCCGGGTGGGCCCGAACGTCCCGAGGAGCACCACGAGGCTGACGTAGTACCAGGGGAGCGTGACCGTATTGAGGGTTACGACGACGGTGTAGGCCGCGGCGATCCCCATGATGTTTCTGCGGTCATCGCCGCGGAAGACCCACCACGCGACCGCCAGACCGATGAGCATGCCGACCATGCCGATCTCGCGCATGATCGCGAGTACCGCGTTGTAGCTGACCTCCGTCCCGGTCAGCCCGAGAACCGGGGTCACGATTCCCGCGAACAACGACGGAAGCGCCAGCGGGTTGATCACCTTCGAGTTTCCGGACAGCTGGGCTATCCAACCCCATCCCGCACCGGACAACCAGGTGCAGCCGCTGACCACGACGAGGGTCGTGGCGACCGCCCAGAAGCCGGCGGCGATGAATGCGCCCGCCGAGCCCAGGGGCAGGCCCCGTCTCCGGAGGTGGCGGTGCATCATCCAGACCAGGAACGGTAGCGCGATGACCGCGGTCGCCTTGAATGCGACGGACACGGCGACGAGTGCCATCGCGGCGGTGAACCGTCCGTCCAGGGCCAGGAGGATGCCCAGTGACACCAGCGCGACCATCACGGACTCGTTGTGCATGCCTCCGATGAGGTGGAGCACCGTCACCGGATTCGCGACACCCAACCACAGGGCGACGGCGGCATCGCCGTTGATCCGCGCCGCGATCCGGGGCACGCACCAGACGATCCCCCAGAAGCCGACGAGCGAGATGAGTTTGTAGAGGAAGACGCCCAGGGTGACGCTGTCGCCCGCGAGGGTGGTCACCCCGTCACCCAGCCAGAGGTGCAGCGGACCGTACGGGGTTGTGGTGTTGCGCCAGTCGTGGGATACCTCGAGCAGCATCGGTCCGGGGTTGACCGCGGCGCCCTGCGAATAGGGATCGAATCCATCCCGGACCATCGCCCCCTGCATCAGGTAGGAGTAGACGTCCCTGGAGAGGATCGGGGCGGCGAGAATGAGCGGCGAGACCCACCAGACGAGCGTGCGGATGACGTCCCGGTCGCCGACCCCCCCGGCCAGGACCCCGCGACCCAGGAGGACCCAGGCGAGTGTCATCAGGGCGAGCCCGAGCCACATCGCGACATTCGAGATCGCGGCACCGTGACCGTAGGAGAGGAAGGACAGCCCGATCGAGTCGAGGACACCGCCCCGGTAGCGGATCGCGCCGCCGCCGAAGGAGGAGAGGGTGATGATCACGGCAGCCAGAGTTCCGGCCGGTCGGGCGTCCGGGTGACGCGTGGAGAGTCGGTCCAGGGTGCGGAGCGGATGAATGGTCACGGCGTCACATTCGACGTGCGGTGGATCGGACCGCGAGATCGTGGAGCATCGCCCGGACCACGGGTGTGATCTCCACCCTGTCCAGCTCGGCGAGTCCCGCCGCCGTCAGCTCACTTATCCGGTTCTCGACCTGCTCCGGGGCACCCGTGGACCGGATGAGCTCGGTGAGCGCGGCGATCTCCGTGGGAGACGTCACCGTGCCGATACCGCGGCGCAGCTGTTCGGCGCCCTCCGGATCGCGGGCGTCGAGGTGCCGCAGAGCCTCCGCGACGAGAACCGTCCTCTTCCCCTCCCGGAGATCGTCTCCCGCGGGTTTCCCGGTGACCTCGGGGTTCCCGAACACCCCCAGCAGGTCGTCCCGCAGCTGGAACGCGATACCGATCTTGTGGCCGAAGCCGCGGTACGCGGAGATGAGCTCGGGGGCCGCCCCACCCAGGGTTGCCCCGAGGTGGAGCGGGCGTTCGATGGTGTACGCCGCGGACTTGTAGCGGTTGATCTTCTCGGCGACGTCGATACGTTCGTCCCGGGACGACTCGACGTAGATGTCGAGCATCTGGCCCGCGATGACCTCCGTCCGCATCGCCCACCAGGGTTCCATGGCCGCGCGGAGTCGCTCGGGCGGCAGGTTCGCGCCGAGCAGCATCTCGTCCGACCAGGCGAGGGCGAGATCCCCGAGCAGCGTGGCGGTGGATATCCCGAAATGGCCGGAATCGCCCGCCCAGCCGGCGTTCCGGTGGCGTTGCTCGACGATCCGGTGCACCGTCGGCCGCCCGCGCCGGGTGTCGGAGGAATCGATGATGTCGTCGTGGATCAGCGCGCACGCCTGGATGAATTCCAGGGAGCTCACGGCCTCCAGGACCGCGGCGGGGTCCTCGGTCCGTGATTCCGTGCCGAGCCAGCCCACCCAGGCGAAGAGCGGCCGGATCCGTTTCCCGCCACCGAGGACGAACTCCTCGAGGAGATCGGTCGCCGCGGCGACGTGATCGTCGATCTCCGCGAGCCGGTCTCGGCGGGTTGCGAAGAATGTGGCGAGATGGTCCCGGACGAGGTCTGGGACGGCGCTCAGTTCGTGGTGGGTGTCTACGCTGGTCATGCTTATCCTCGGGGGGTTCTTGAGGGGGGATGATAGACCGTGCTGTGAACAGAGCGGTCTATTTCGAGGTAGGTTCGTTGGGCAACCGTTCCTGTCACACCAACAAGATACCCAGAGATGTCTTCCTCACATACACCTGCCGTCAACCAGACCTCGGTCACCGAAGCGATCGCCCGCTCGACCTCGGGACGTATACCGTTCTCGGTTGAGTTCATGCCGCCCCGCGATGACGCCGCGGAGCAGCGCATGTGGCATGCGGTGGAGACCTTCGACGCGCTCGGGGCCGCCTTCGTCTCGGTCACCTACGGTGCGGGTGGGTCCACCCGCTCGCGGACCAGCAGGATCGCCCGGCAGCTGGCGCGCCGCCCGCTCCCGACCCTGGTCCACCTGACCCTGGTCAACCACACGGTCGAAGAACTGGAGGACATCCTCTGGACGTATGCCGGGGTCGGTCTGACCAACCTTCTCGCGCTGCGGGGGGATCCGCCCGGGGATCCGACGGGGGAGTGGAAGCCCACCCCGGGAGGCCTCACCTACGCCATCGACCTCATCGAGATGACGCGTGCTCTCCCCGAGACCCGACACTTCCAGATCGGTGTCGCGTCCTTCCCTGAGCGCCACTACCGGGCGGTGTCCGAGGAATCGGACACCCTCCACACCCTGAACAAGCTGCGGGCCGGCGCCGAATACTCGATCACCCAGATGTTCCTCGACTGCGACCACTACCTCCGCCTCCGGGACCGGCTGGTCGCCGCCGATCCGGAACAGGGCGCCAAGCCCGTGATCCCGGGGCTGATGCCGATCACCTCGCTGCGGTCACTGCGGCGGCAGATCGAGCTGTCCAGCGCCCGGTTGCCGGAGGAGCTCGAGCGGCGGATGGTGAAGGCC
Organism: Corynebacterium antarcticum; assembly: GCF_016595285.2. Taxonomy (NCBI): domain Bacteria; kingdom Bacillati; phylum Actinomycetota; class Actinomycetes; order Mycobacteriales; family Corynebacteriaceae; genus Corynebacterium; species Corynebacterium antarcticum. The sequence goes on along the minus strand of NZ_JAENIP020000001.1, from coordinate 583,037 downwards.
GCGGACGGGGACGAGAAGGCCAACGCCGAAGCCGTGCGCGAGGTCGGCATCGAGTGGACCACGAACATGGCCGAACGTCTCATAGCGGAGGGGGCACCGGACCTGCACTTCATGACGCTCAACAACGCCCGGGCGACGCAGGAGGTCCTGCACAATCTGGGGATGGCCCCCGAATGGACCCCGGTGTCGACTAGCTCCCTTTCGGTCGGTTGACGGTCGCTCGATCGCGGATGGGGAGCTCGGCGGCGAGGACCGCGAAGAGCCGTGGGTCCGAGAAGAACGTGAAGTACCGGATCACGTCGGTGAAGCCCAGCGCGCGGTAGAGACTGAAGGCACGGTTGGCTTCGTCTGGCACCTCGGGGGTGGACAGTAGCGCCCAGCGCTGGGGTACGCCGTCGAGCAGCGTCGTCAGGAGCTTCCTCCCGGTTCCCCTGCCCTGCATTCCGGGGAGGACGTGGAGCTCGCTGATCTCGAAATAGTCGGAGAGGATCTCCGGCCACCGTGGGTCCCGTCCTCCGGACCTGGCGAGCCCGTCGGCGATCGCTCTGGTCCAGTTTCTGCGGAGCTCGCCGTCCATGCCGTAGGCGATGCCGGTGATCCTGCCGTCGGTGACCGCGCAGATGGCGCGGAAGCCCGGATTGTGCACCAGGCTCCGCCAGTGCCGCACGCGGCTCTGGCGCGAATGGCCGCCGAGGCCCCTGGCGTCGAGGTCCATCGCGGCCCAGTAGAGGTCGACCAGCTCGGGGCAGTGGTTCACGAACTCCAGGGGGGTCATGGCTCGGATGACGGTACTCACGTGATCCATCGAACCACAGCTCGGCCGGTTCGGTGTACGGCCCGGGGTGGGCTGGTGGCGCGTCGACGGGTGCGTCCGGTCCGTGCGTGGCCCAACGGTGGCGGGGAACGGCCACCCGAAGATCTCGTTAGAATATATGTTCTAACGAGTCGGGGTCGTGTCCGCAGGGTCCCCTATCGTGCGGAGGTAGTTGAAGGGCGGCTGCCGCCGACGTCCCGTAACCGGGGCGAGGAGCACGAGGAAGGTGATCGGATCATGTCGAACGTCATTTCCGCGACCACGCGGTTCAACCGGGCCGGAGGACGTCGGGCCGAGTACCTCCGTCGTGCGGTTCTCCTGCTCGCGGAGGCTCGTGCCCTGCAGTCCGCGGGAGCCCACGATGCGGCGGTGGAGGAGGGGTACCGGGCGGCCCTGCGGACGGCCGGAGCCCTGGTCGCCGGGAGCCCGGTCTCCCGGAGACGTCGCCTGCCCACCGGTGCCTGGGATCAACTCGCTCTGCTCGACGCCGACGGTGTGCGGTGGGCGGAAAGAATGTCCGGGTACTCGCGTCTGCGGGACCGCGCGATGCGGGCGGGGGGATGTCCGGACGCGGACAGCGTCAGGACCTTCCTGGACGATGTGGACCGGTTCATCGATGCCGCGGAACGTCGGGAGGGGATCCTGCCTTCGGCGGCCTGACGGCGGTGTGGTCCGGTCCCGTGGGTGGAGTGCGGGAAGATCGGCCCGCGGCGGCGACACGGCGGGAACTTTCCGGATAATCTGGACGTTATTGTTGATGACAGCACGACACAGAAGTCTGGCGCCACATCCCGGGAGGATCACCATGTCGCTTTCTGAGCAGGAACAGAGGATGTTCCGAGAGATCGAAGAGTCTCTTATGGCCGACCCCAAGTTCGGGGCGGGGCTCGGCGCTGGTGTATCCGGAGGGCCCCGCCGTCCCACCGTCTCGCTGCGGGGTATCGCGATCGGCGCGGTGGGCCTGCTTCTCCTCATCGGGGGAGTCGCCTTCAGTCTGCAGAGCCTGTGGTTCGTCGCGCTCAGCGTGCTCGGTTTCCTCGTCATGTTCGGCGCCGGGGTCTGGATGCTCAACGGCGGTGACGGTTCGGAAGGGCTGAATCTCGACCGAACCGGGGGGTCATCGCGCGGGATGCGTCCGGGGGGATCCGGCCGTTCCGGTCTCGGATCCGCCATGGAGGAACGGTTCCGCAGACGCTTCGAGGATTAGGGGAGACACCCGGGGGCGGCATCCCGGCCCGGTATTCGAGGAAGGGCCCCACCGGCTAGCGCCGGTGGGGCCCTTCCCGTCTGTCCGGGTGTGCTGTGGAGGCCCGCCCACCGTGTCTCCCGGCGTCCCCCACTTTCTCCCACCATCTTCCCCCACTCTCTCCCACCGTCGGAGTCAGTGGTGGAGGTGGTGGTAAAAATGCTGGTCAGACCCGAGTCTGTGAAATGTGTAGCTGTTGTGATTCGAGGGGTGGGAGTGCACTTCTGTAATTTCTGGGGTAGTTGATGGGGTGGGGTCGTCAATATCCCCCACCTCGGAAAGCTGGATAAAAGGCCTGTTCAAAGCGGTTTCAGCGTTTTTCGGATGGGTGAATTCAGGTTGTGAGGTGTTGTAGGTGGGAGAAAGTGGGGTAGTGTGGTGCTCGGTGGTGGGAGATCCGGGGACACGTGTCCCGGTTGGACCACCCGAGACGGATTGATCTCCCTTCAGTGACACGCGGGCGAAAGGCGGTGCCGATCATGTTCCTCGGCACCTATACGCCGAAGCTCGATGACAAGGGGAGGTTGACCCTTCCGGCGAAGTTCCGTGAGGAACTGGCCGGAGGTCTCGTCGTCTCCATGGGGCAGGACCACTCTCTGGCGGTCTTTCCCAAGGAGGAGTTCGAGGCGCGCACCCGTCGTGCCGCCGAGATCTCGCGCACCAACCCGAGGGCCCGCGCCTTCATCCGCAACCTCGCAGCCAGCGCGGTCGAGCAGCGGCCCGACGGTCACGGCCGGATCACGCTTTCTCCGGCGCACCGCGAATACGCGGGGCTCACCAGGGAGTGTGTGGTCATCGGCGCGGTCGAGTCCCTCGAGATCTGGGACGCCGAGTCCTGGGACGAGTACCAGAAGCAGACCGAGGAGATGTTCTCATCTGCCGCCGACCCGGATCTCAGCGGTCTCCTCTGACCGCGGGGACGGGACGTGGACACCACAACTGAATCGAGCGGAGTGCGTGCACGGACTCTGTCCGGAGTGTCGCTCTGGTGTACTTCCCCGACATCAGATAGGCGCCCCGGACAGGGCCCTGTATTCACCCCCTCGAAGACAATGACAGCAATTCCCGGGCCCGGAGCCCTACACGATCGACCAGGAGGGGCGATGACGATGACCGGAAACGGCACCCACGGCCACGTCCCCGTCCTGCGGGAACGGGTCGCGGAACTACTCCGTCCGGCGGTCACCGACGCCGGAGACGACGCGGTGATCATCGACGGAACGCTCGGTGCCGGGGGCCACAGCGAGTATCTTCTGACGGTCTTCCCCCGGGTGCGGGTCATCGGACTCGACCGGGATCCGCTGGCTCTGGAGCAGGCGACCGAGCGCCTGAAACCCTTCGGGGACCGTTTCCGCGGCCTCCACACGCGGTTCGACCGGTTCATCTCCGCCGTCGGGGCCGATGACAGTGAGCCCTGCTCCATCGTCAGGGAACACGGCGTCTCGGGCGCCCTGTTCGACCTCGGTGTCTCCTCCATGCAGCTGGACCAGGCGGAGCGGGGTTTCGCCTACTCGCAGGATGCACCACTCGACATGCGGATGGACCCCACCTCGGGTATCACCGCCGCGGACATCCTCAACACCTACGGGCACGGTGAGCTCGCGCACGTGCTGAAGACCTACGGCGACGAGCGCTTCGCCGGGAAGATCGCCTCCGCGGTTCTCCGTGAGCGCGAGAAGGAACCCTTCACGACCTCCGGGCGGCTGGTGGAACTGCTCTACTCCACCATTCCGGCCGCGGCCCGGCGCACGGGGGGACATCCGGCCAAGAGAACCTTCCAGGCCCTGCGCGTGGAAGTCAACGGTGAGCTCGACTCGGTCGCCGCGATGGTGCCCGCCATCACCGGTGAACTGCGTGTCGGCGGACGGGCGGTCTTCATGGCCTACCAGTCGCTCGAGGACCGCATCGTCAAGAAGGCGCTCGCGGAGATCACCACGTCGAGGACGCCGAAGGGGTTGCCGGTTGACCTACCCGGAACGGCCCCGGAGTTCCGGTTGGTGACCCGGGGGGCCGAGAAGGCCCCGCAACACGAGATCGAAGACAATCCCAGGGCTGCACCGGTGCGGGTCCGCGCCGTGGAACGGATAGCCCAGTCGAACGGAGAAACCCGATGAGCACCACAGCACGCCTCCGGGCGACCCCCGAACCGAGCTACGCCGCAGCACCGGACGCCCGCACACGCCGTCCCGCAGCCGTTCGCGCACCGGGGCAGACTGAGGGCCCCCGGCGCGGAGCGGCACGGCCGGCGACGTCCGGGGCTCCTATCGTCGACCTCCGCCCTGCTCCGCGTACGCGTCCGACGAGACAGGCCCCCGCGGGACCGGCGCCGCAGCGGCGTCGGTTCCAGTGGACCCCCGGATCCAGGCAGGTCGTGTCGGTCCGCGGGCGCCGGATCGTCGCACCCAAGGCCGATCCCGTCCGGGTCCGGTTCGCGGCGGCCCTCGTCGCCACCCTCCTCACCGGCGTCATGCTCACCATGTACCTCTCCGGGGTCACCACACAGCAGACTTTCCGCCTCCACGAGCTGTCCAGGACCGACAGTATGCTGGGCAACCAGCTGGAGACGCTGAACCGGGACAGCCAGTCCGCGAGGTCGTCCGCCGAGATCGCCCGCCGCGCAGCGGAACTCGGCATGGTCGTCCCAGACCAGCCGGGTGTGCTCTCCGTCGGACCCGATGGCGCGGTCGATGAGGTCCGCGCCGCGGATCCCGCTGCGGTCCGCCCGATCATCGACGTCAACGGCTCGCGGGTGCTCCCGCGTCCGGCGAGCAGCGATCCGGCCGAGACTGACGCCGTGGCGGAACAGGTCCAGCCCCTCCCGCAGGGTGGGATCCCGGTTCCCGGTCAGGTACCCGACCAGGTTGAGCCGGTGGTGGGGGCGAACAGTCAGGTCCCCGCCGTAGCACCCTACGCACCCAATGTCCGTTCGGACCGGACGGGCGGGAGCGGGCAGTGACCCCCCGGGACCGTGGGAGGGGGAACCGCAGGCCGATGCCCCGGAACCCACGGCCCGCTGGATCCGCCGGGTCGGCGGTCCCGGCGTCCGCAGTTCCGGGTGCCGGGCCCACCCGTCCCGCCCCGACGCCGACGAACGACCCGGAGCAGATGCACCGGCGGATGCGGATAGTCCGTACGCTCGTCATCGTCGGTGTCGTTCTGCTGACTCTCCGTCTGGCCTGCGTCCAACTCGTCTGGGGTCCGGAGCTCGCGGCCCAGGCCCAGAACCAGCGCACCCGGGAGTACACCGACTTCGCGCGCCGTGGCACGGTCACCGACCGGGACGGCGCGCAGCTCGCGTACACCATGCAGGCACGCTCACTGACCGTCGCCCCACTCGTTCTCCGCAGGGAGATCCAGGAGCGGCACGACATCGCCGTCGACTCGGGCGATCCGGAACAGATCGAGAAGTTCCCGCCGGTCGAGGATGTCCTGGATGAGATGGCGAACGTCATTCCCCAGATGGTCCGGGAATCGGGCGCATCCGCGCAGAAGGTCAAGCCCGACGAGATCCTCCGGAAGCTGAAGGCCGACAACTCCTACACCGTTCTCGTCCGCAATGTCGATCCCGACGTCGCGGTCGAGATCGCGGAGCGTTTCCCGGGTGTCGCGGCGGACCGCCAGGACATCCGGCAATACCCCAACGGAGCCATCGCGGAGAACGTGATCGGCAAGATCTCGATCGACGGGGAGGGGCAGTTCGGCCTCGAGGCCTCGTCCGACGGGGTGCTGTCGGGGATCAACGGCAAGTCGACCGAGGACGTGTCCACCAACGGTCAGATCATCCCGGGAACACTCCGGGACCAGGTGCCCGTCGTCCACGGATCCGACATAGAACTGACCCTCGATCTGGACCTCCAGACCTACGTTCAGCAGCAGCTGGAACAGGCGAAGCAGAACTCCCTCGCGAAATCCGCCTCCGCCGTGGTCCTGGATTCGACCACCGGGGAGGTGCTGGCGATGGCCAACACGGACACGATCGACCCCACCGGTGACATCGAACGACAGCTGGCGAAGGGCAGGTTCTTCGGCAACCCCGCGGTGCAGGCCCCGTTCGAACCCGGATCGGTCGCCAAGATCATCACCGCCTCCGCCGCGATCGAGGACGGTGTGACGACCCCGGACGAGGTCCTCCAGGTGCCCGGATCCATCGACATGGCGGGGGTGACCGTGAAGGACGCCTGGCCGCACGGCGTCGTCCCATTCACCACCACCGGTGTCTTCGGCAAGTCCTCCAACGTCGGCACCCTGATGCTGGCCGACCGCGTCGGTCAGGACCGGTTCGCCGAGATGCTCGACAGATTCGGCGTCGGCCGGTACACGGGAATCGAACTGCCCGGAGAATCTCCGGGACTGCTCCTCGATCGGTCGCAGTGGTCCGGCGGAACGTTCGCCAATCTGCCGATCGGGCAGGGCATGTCGCTGACCCTGCTGCAGATGGCCGGTGTCTACCAGGCCGTGGCCAACGACGGCGAGCGCATCCAGCCGCGGATCATCCGCTCGGTCACCACCCCCGACGGCGAGGTCATCGAGCAGCCGGAACCGGAGCGGATCCGGGTCGTCAGCCCGGAGACCGCGCGTACCGTCCGGGGCATGTTCCAGGCCGTCACCCAGCGGGATCCGTCGGGTGTTCAGCAGGGTACAGGGCCGCAGGCGGCGATCGAGGGGTACCGGATCGCCGGCAAGACGGGCACCGCCCAGCAGGTCAACCCCGACTGCAACTGCTACTCGAACTCCGATTACTGGATCACCTTCGCCGGGATCGCGCCCGCGGACGACCCCCGGTTCGTCATCGCACTCATGCTGGACGATCCGGAGCGGGGTGTCCACGGTGAGGGCGGGCAGTCCGCCGCTCCGCTCTTCCACGACATCGCCGCGTGGTTGCTGAACCGCGACAACGTACCGTTGTCGCCGCCGCGGGAGGGGGACCTCATCCTCCAGGCACAGTGATCAGGTTCGGGCGGGGCATCACCCGGTCACCGGCCCGGGACTCCCGTCCACCCGGGACCACAGATACAATCACGTTCCGCCCCGTAACCGAGGCAGTACCGATCCGAAAGTAATAAGGAGTGTGCCAGAATCGTGGCCATCACACTGGATACCATCGCCGAGTTGAGTGGCGGCAACCTGAGCCAGGGCGCCGACACCTCGGTGCGCATCGGCACGATCGGGATCAACGCCCAGGACCTGCCGGAGGGTGGACTGTTCGCCGCGGTTCCCGGAACCCGCACCCACGGCGCGAGATTCGCCCGTGACTCCTCCGCATCAGCGATCCTCACGGACGCGGAGGGCGAGAAGATACTGAACGACAGGCATGAGAAACGCCCCGTCATCGTCGTCGATGATGTGCGGGCGGTTCTGGGCACGGTCGCTTCCGCCGTCCACGGACACCCCTCCCGCGACATGACGGTGTTCGGCGTGACCGGTACATCGGGGAAGACGACGACCAGCTACCTCCTCGAGGCCGCTCTCCTCGGGGCGGGGCACAGCGTCGGGGTGATCGGCACCAACGGCACCCGGATCAACGGTGAAACCGTTCCGACCCAGCTGACGACACCCGAGGCGACGGTTCTGCAGGAGGTCCTCGCCCGCATGCGGACGAAGGGCGTCACCCACGTGGTCATGGAGGTCTCCTCGCACGCCATCGCACTCGGCCGGATCGTCGGGACCGAGTTCGACGTCGCCGGTTTCACGAACCTCTCCCAGGACCACCTCGACTTCCACGACACGATGGAGGAGTACTTCGCGACCAAGGCGCGGTTCTTCCGTCCCGGCTCCCCGATCCGTGCGAAGCGCTCGGTCATCTGCGTCGACGACGACTTCGGACAGAAGCTGTCGCGACTCGCCGGACCAGCGGCGATAACCGTCTCCACGGGTCCCCGTCCCGCCTCGGTGACCGTCGGTGCGCCGGAGATCGGCGCCACCGGAACACAACGATTCGATGTGGCCATCAACGGCCTCGACGTCACCTGCGAGATACCTCTTCCCGGCGGCTTCAACGTGGCGAACGCCGTGCTCGCACTCACCATGGCGGTCACCGCGGGCGAGGACCCGAAAACCATCGCCGGTGGGCTCCGTGAGGTGGTGGTCCCTGGCCGGATGCAGAACATCGACCGCGGACAGGACTTCCTCGCGGTCGTCGACTACGCACACAAGCCGGCGGCCGTGTCCGCCGTGCTGAAGACGCTCCGGAGCCAGGCCGAGGGGAGGGTCGGTGTCGTCATCGGCGCCGGCGGTGACCGGGACTCGGCGAAGCGGCCGCTGATGGGATCGGCGGCGGCACGCGCCGCTGACCTCGTGATCATCACCGACGACAATCCCCGGAGTGAGGACCCCGCGGAGATCCGGGCCGCGGTCCTCCGCGGAGCCCGGGAGGCCGTCCGTGAGCGGAAGAGCGTCGGCAAGAAGAAGCGGGTGGCGGACATCCGGGAGATCGGTTCCCGGGAGGAGGCGATCCGGGCGGCCGTCGACTGGGCCCGTACCGGAGACGCCGTCATCATCGCAGGCAAGGGCCACGAGACCGGCCAACTGGTCGGCGACGTCCGGCACCCGTTCGATGACGCGGAGTGCCTGACCCGCGCGATCGACGACCGGCTGAGTGCGGAAACGGAAACGGAGGAACAGTCATGATCCGGATGTCTGTCAGTGACATCGTCGGCGTGACCGGCGGGTATCTCGCCGACGGGGCCGACCCGGATGCCATCGTCACCGGCGCCGTCGAGTTCGATTCGCGCCGGATCGGGCCCGGTGGACTGTTCGTCTGCCTGCCCGGCGCCCAGGTCGACGGGCACGACTACGCCGTCGGCGCGGTCGATTCCGGTGCGACGGTGACCCTGGCCGCCCGGGAGACCGGCGCCCCGTCGATCATCGTCCCGGAGGTCCCGGTACCGGACAGCAACGCCGCCGCCTACGAGCACGATCCGGCCGGCCACGGCGCCGCGGTGATCGCCGCCCTCGGCAGACTCGCCCGGCACAACGTCGATGTCGCGACGGGTCACGGCATGCGCGTCGTCGGGGTGACCGGCTCCGCGGGCAAGACCACGGTCAAGGACCTCATCGCATCGGTGCTCCGCGAGGACGGGGAAGTCGTGGCGCCCCCCGGCTCCTTCAACAACGAGATCGGCCACCCGTACACGGCATTGCGGTGCTCCACCGACACCGACTACCTGGTGGCGGAGCTCTCCGCCCGCGGTGTCGGCCACATCGCTGAGCTCGCCGCCATCGCGCCTCCGGTCGTCGGGGTCGTCCTCAACGTAGGGACCGCGCACATAGGCGAGTTCGGGGACCGCGACACCATCGCCCGTGCGAAGGGCGAACTGGTGGAGGTGCTCCCGGCCGCCGGCGACGGAGGGGTGGCCGTGCTCAACGCGGATGACCCGCTCGTCGCAGCGATGGCCGGACGGACCCGCGCCCGGGTGGTCACGTTCAGCGCCACCGGTGACCCGAACGCCGACTACCGCGCCACCGGAATCGAGCTCGACGACGTGTGCCGTGCGACCTTCACACTCGAGGGGCCCGGCGGACTCGCGGAGCGGGTGGCCCTGAATCTCGTCGGGGACCACCAGGTCGCCAACGCGCTCGCGGCGGCCGCCGCGGCCGTCGGGGTCGGCCTCGACCCCCACGTGGTCTGTGCCGCTATCTCCGCACACGAGCCCGTGTCGGGACGGCGGATGGAGGTCACCCGGAGAGGCGACGGAGTCACCGTGATCAACGACTCGTACAACGCCAACCCGGACTCGATGGCGGCGGGGATCAGGACACTCGCACACAGTGCGGCGGCGAGCGGCGGCACCGCGTGGGCCGTGCTCGGGCAGATGAACGAGCTCGGACCCGACTCCGCCGACCGCCACGCGGAGATCGGTTCCCTCCTCGGGGAGAGCGGGATCCCCCGCCTCGTCGTGGTCGGTACCGGCGTCAACACCCACTCGCTTGCACAGGCGGCGGAAGCCGCGGGCACCCGGGTCGTGACCGCCGACTCCGTCGATGCGGCGATCAACTTCGTGCAGCCGGCGCTCGAACCGGAGGACGTGGTGCTCGTCAAGGCCTCATCCTCCGAGCAGCTCTGGCGGGTGGCCGATGCGTTGCTCGCCCTACCGGTACCGGAATCTCTAGAGGAGCAGGATCCAGAACAGTGACCCAGATAATCATCAGCGGAGCCATCGCCTTCCTCGTCGCGATCTTCCTCACCCCGGCACTCATCCGCTGGTTCAGCGATGAGGGACTCGGACAGCAGATCCGCGAGGACGGGCCCGCGTCACACATGCGCAAGCGCGGCACCCCGACCATGGGCGGCGTCGCGATCATCGCGGGGATCGTCGTCGCCTACATCATCACCTCCCTCGTCGGGATCGCGCGCGGCTTCGGGGGGTTCACCGTCTCCGGGCTCCTGGTTCTCGGCCTGACCCTCGGTATGGGTCTGCTCGGGTTCGCGGACGACTACATCAAACTCGCCAAGGGACGGAACCTGGGGCTGAACAAGAAGGCCAAACTCATCGGACAGCTGGCACTCGCCCTCGTCTTCGGTTGGCTCGTCCTCCAGTTCGCCAACCGGGACGGGCTCACCCCGGGGACGACCAACCTGAGCTTCATCCGGGACATCGACACCTTCAACATCGCGCTCGGGGGAGGCGCCGTCGGCCTCGTCCTGTTCCTCGCGTTCATGTTCATCCTGATCTCAGCCTGGTCGAACGCGGTGAATCTCACCGACGGCCTCGATGGCCTGGCCGCAGGCACGACCGCGATGGTCATGGGCGCCTACACCCTGGTCACCTTCTGGCAGTTCCGGAACTCCTGCTCCGTCTCCGTCGAACCCGGCTGCTATTCGGTCCGTGACCCGCTGGATCTCGCCATCCTCGCGTCGGCTGGCCTCGGTGCGTGCCTCGGGTTCCTCTGGTGGAACGCCGCACCGGCCAAGATCTTCATGGGGGACACCGGATCCCTCGCACTCGGTGGTCTCGTCGCCGCGATCTCCGTCGTCTCCCGGACTGAACTGCTCATGATCGTGATCGGGGCGCTCTTCGTCATCGAGGCGGCCTCCGTCGTGATCCAGGTCGTGGTGTTCCGGACCCGGGGGACACGGTTCTTCCGGATGGCCCCCTTCCACCACCACTTCGAGAACGGCGGCTGGGCCGAGACCACCGTCGTCATCCGGTTCTGGCTGCTCACCGCGATGGCGTGCATGGCCGGCATCGCCCTGTTCTACGGCGAGTGGCTCACGACGGCGGGGGTGTAGACCATGATCCGCCTCGACGCCCCCGTCCTCGTCACCGGTGCCGGCGTGTCCGGCGCCGGATGCGCCCGCATGCTCTGTGATCTCGGGGCCGGCGTCACCGTCGCCGACGACGATGAGACAGCCCGCCTCCGCGTCGCGGAGGCCACCGGGTGCAGAACCACCGATGTCGCGACCGCGCTCGACCGGATCGCGGACTACCGCATGGTCGTCACCTCGCCCGGCTGGCGTCCCGACACCCCGATCCTCCGGCGGGCCGTCGACACCGGCGTCGAGGTGATCGGCGACGTCGAACTCGCCTGGCGCCTCGACCGGGCCGGGTACTTCGGCGAGCCCCGCACCTGGATCGTCATCACCGGGACCAACGGCAAGACCACCACGACCGCGATGTGTGCGGCGATGATGTCCCGGGGGCCGGAGACCGCCGCCGCGGTCGGGAACATCGGGGTCGCGGTCGGCGACGCACTCACCGCCGAGCCCCGCATCGACGTGCTCGTCGCCGAACTCTCCAGCTTCCAGCTCCACTGGGCGCCGACCCTCACCCCGGACGCCGGAGCGCTGCTCAACCTCGCCGAGGACCACATCGACTGGCACGGGTCCTTCGACGCCTACGCGGGCGCGAAGCTCCGGGCTCTGCGTGGACGCTACGCCGTGATCGGTGTCGACGACGCCGAGGTGGTCGCCCGGACATCCGGACAGGTCGACGCGGCCACGGAAACCGTCGGCTTCACCCTCGGGACACCGGCCCGCGGTCAGCTCGGTGTCGTCGACGGTCATCTGGTCGACAACGCCTTCGGGGACGATCTCGTCCTCGCCCCGGCGGACGGAATCTCGCCCGCAGGCCCGGCCGGTATCCTCGACGCGCTGGCCGCCGCCGCGCTCGCACGTTCGCAGGGGGTGGGGCCGTCGGCCATCCGGGAGGCCCTCGCGACGTACGAGGTCTCCGGCCACCGGGGACAGGTGGTGCACAGCCATGCCGGCATCGACTACATCGACAACTCCAAGGCCACCAACCCGCACGCCGCCGATGCGGCGCTGACCGGTCACGACTCGGTCATCTGGATCGCCGGCGGACAACTCAAGGGGGCCGACGTCGATGACCTCGTCGCGCGGCACGCTCCGCGACTGAAGGCGGCTCTACTTCTCGGCGCCGACCGTGACGTCCTCGCCCGCGCCGTCCGGGATCACGCCCCACACGCGGTCATCCACAGCACCGACTCCACGGATCCCGAGGAGGCGATGACCCGACTTGTGACCCTCGCCGTCGACATCGCCGAGGAGGGCGACGTCGTCCTGCTCGCCCCGGCCGCGGCATCCCTCGACATGTACCGCGGCATGGGGCACCGCGGTGACTGTTTCGCCCGGGTCGCCCGGGAACTGACCGAATGACCCGAAGAGAGGCCGGAAGACCATGACCCACGACACCACGCCACGCAGCCAGTCGGCACCCGACCGATTCCGCGCCCGCTTCCGTGACTATCTCTCGCGCCCGTTCTTCGACTACTTCGTGATCCTCTCCGTCGTCGTCCTGATCACCGCGGTCGGCGCGGTGATGGTCCTGTCGTCCTCCACCACGTGGTCCGCACTCGACAGCGGGGTCTGGACCCAGGGGGTACGGCACATCATCTTCCTCGGTCTCGGATACATGGTCCTGTGGCTCACGCTCTGGATGCGTCCGACGTTGATCCGCCGGTTCGCCACGCCCCTTCTCGTCGTCACCGTCGTGCTGCTCGTCGCGGTACTCATACCCGGCATCGGTACCGGGCTCGTCGAATCGGGTGCCCGTTCCTGGCTGTCCCTCGGCCCCTTCACCTTCCAGCCCTCGGAGCTCGCCAAGGTCACGCTCGCGGTGTGGGGTGCCCACCACCTGAGTGACCGCGGGCCCGTCCGGCACTGGCTGAACAACCCCTTCATGCACTACAGCGCGGTGACCGTCCTGATCGTGGGCCTCATTCTCCGGCAACCCGACTTCGGCATGGCCGCCGTATGTCTCTCCGTCGCAGGCCTCGTCCTCATCTTCGCGGGAATCCCCGGCCGCTTCATCATCGGTATCGGGGGTGGTTTCGGGCTTCTCGCCCTCGGCACGGCTCTCTTCTCCATGCTCCGCGGCAACGGTGAAGGCAGCTACCGGACCCACCGGATCGAGGTGTACCGCGACGCACTCCTGGGTGACTTCGACGATGTCCGGGGTAAGGCGTTCCAGTCCTACCAGGGCTTCCTCTCCCTCGCGGAGGGAGGGACCGGTGGTGTCGGGCCCGGTCAGTCCCGTGCGAAGTGGTTCTACCTTCCCGAGGCGAAGAACGACTTCATCTTCGCGATCATCGGTGAGGAGACGGGGCTCGTGGGCGGCACCATCGTCATTCTCCTGTTCGGTGCCCTGGGCATCGTCGGCCTACGCTGCGCGATGCGGTCGGCCGATCCCTTCCTGAAACTGCTCGCGGCCACCCTCACCGCGGGCGTCGTCTCCCAGGCGTTCGTCAACATCGGATACGTCGTCGGACTGCTGCCCGTGACCGGTATCCAGCTGCCGATGATCTCCTCCGGAGGCAGCTCCGCCATCATCACCGTGGGCTCCATGGGCCTGCTCGCGAGCGCGGCCCGGCACGAACCCGAGGCGGTGTCGACGATGCAGTCCTACGGGCGCCCCGCGATCGACAGGTTCCTCCGGCTCCGGGAACCGGACCCCGCCGGGTCTCGGGGATCGTCGGTGGTGCGGCAGACCCGCCCGGCCCGCCGGCCGGCTGAACCGGTGACCCGACGCACGCGCCCCGGTTCACCGGCCCCCTCGGACGGTCGACCGGCACCCCGTTCCTCCACACCGGCCGGTGGTAGCGTCACTGGCGGAGCGACCCCGCGCCGCAGACCCCGCACCGGGGGACCCTCGCGTCCCACCGACCGTCACCACACCCGCAGAAGAGGCTGATCACACATGAACACCCCCCTGTCCGTCGTCGTCGCCGGTGGCGGGACCGCCGGTCACATCGAACCGGCACTCGCCGTCGCCGACGCCCTGCGGACCCGCCACGACGCCCGCGTCACCGCACTGGGGACCGCCCGTGGGCTGGAGCGCGAGCTCGTTCCGGCGCGTGGGTACGAGCTCGCGCTCATCGACCCCGTGCCCGTGCCCCGGAAGCCGGGGATGGACCTGCTCCGGCTGCCCCTGCGGGTGCGCCGCGCCGTCGGCCAGACCGTCGACATCCTCCGCGAGGTGGACGCGGACGTGCTCATCGGTTTCGGGGGATACGTGTCGGCGCCGGCCTATCTCGCCGCCCGGAGGCTCGGGATACCGTTCTTCGTGCACGAGGCCAACGCCCGCGCCGGACTCGCGAACAAGCTCGGGGTGTGGTGCGGCGGAACCGGCCTCAACGCCGTCGCCGACTCGGGACTGCGCGGAGAGGTCGTGGGCGTGCCCATCCGGCCGGGACTGGCCGGTGCGGAACTCAGCGAATCCGGACAGGCCGCACGGCGGGCCCAGGCCGTCGCCAGGTTCGGGCTCGACCCGGAGAAGCGGACACTCCTCGTCACCGGCGGATCGCAGGGGTCCGCCTCCATCAACAGGGCACTGGCCGAGGCCGCGCCGGCGATCACCGGGGCGGGGCACCAGATCCTCCACGCCCACGGCCGGAAGAACCCCGCGCCGGACACCTGTGAGGACTGGCACACACTGCCGTACATCGAGGCCATGGATCTCGCCCTCGCGGTCGCCGATCTCGTCGTGTGCAGGGCGGGGGCGATGACCGTCGCGGAGGTCACCGCCTCCGGTCTGCCGGCGATCTACGTACCCCTCCCGCACGGAAACGGGGAGCAGGAACTCAACGCCCGCCCCGTCATCGACGCCGGGGGAGCGGAACTCATCCGCGACGCCGACCTCACCGGTGACATCCTCGCCGACCGGGTCACGGCCATCCTCGGCGACGACGACTCCCTCGCACGCCTGGCGGCGGCGACCCGGGGCAACGGCCTCGGGCAGGCGGCGGAGAAGATCGCGGACCTCGTGGCCGACGCCGCCCACTCGAACTGACCTTCCCGACCCAAGAACAACGAGGTAGACGATGACTGATCTTTCCCGTGTCCATCTGATCGGCATCGGGGGAGCCGGGATGTCCGGCGTCGCCCGCATCCTGCTCTCCCGTGGCATGCAGGTGTCCGGATCCGACGTGAAGGATTCCCGTATAGTCCTCGCACTGCGGGCGATGGGGGCCAGGATCGCGATCGGCCACGACGCCGGGAACCTGGCGCTGCTCGACGAGCCTCCGACCGTGGTCGTCACCTCCTTCGCCGCCATCCCGGAGGACAATCCGGAGCTCGCCGGTGCACGGGCCGCCGGCATCGAGGTCATCCGCAGGTCCGATCTGCTCGCGGAGCTGATGGCCGACCACCGGCAGCTGCTGCTCGCCGGAACCCACGGCAAGACCTCCACGACATCGATGGCCGTCGTCGCTCTCCAGTCCGCCGGCTGCGACCCGAGCTTCGCCATCGGCGGCCAACTCAACAAGGCCGGAACGAACGCCCACCACGGGACCGGGGACATCTTCGTGGCCGAGGCCGACGAATCCGACGCGTCGCTGCTCCGCTACGAGCCGACCGTGGCCGTGGTCACCAACATCGAGCCCGACCACCTGGACTACTTCGGCACCCCCGAGGCCTACTTCCGGGTGTTCGACGACTTCGCCGGCAGGCTGACCCCCGACGGAACCCTGGTGGTGTGTCTCGACGACGACCACGCCGCGGCCCTCGGCGAGCGGTGCGCGGCCTCCGGTATCCGCGTCCTCGGCTACGGCACCACCGCGGCGGCCTCGGCACATCCGGGCGTCGAGTGCGGTGCGGAGATCACCGGGATCGTCACCGAGTCATTCGGCTCGCGCGCGACCATCTCGGTCAGGGGACGGTCGCTGAGCGTCAACATGCACACCCCCGGGGCACACATGGTGCTCAACGCCACCGCGGCCCTGCTCGCGGGCACACTCCTCGGCGCCGACGCCGACAAGCTCGCCGTGGGGCTCTCCGGCTTCACCGGGGTACGCCGCAGGTTCGAGCTCAAGGGTGAGATACCGGCCGGTTCGGGCGGCACCCATGCCGGTGTCCGGGTCTACGACGACTACGCCCACCACCCGACGGAGGTCACCGCGGTGCTCCGCGCGACACGGGGGAAGCTCGACAGCGAGGCCGGGGACGGGCGGATAGTCGTCGTGTTCCAACCCCACCTGTACTCCCGCACCGTCGAGTTCGCCGGGGAGTTCGCGGCCGCGCTGTCCCTGGCGGACCGGGTCGTGGTGCTCGACATCTTCGGCGCCAGGGAGAAACCCGTCGAGGGGGTCGACGGACGGATCATCGCCGACCTGGTCCGCGCGGAGCGTTGCGTCTACGTTCCGGAATTCAACCGGGTACCCGCCGTGGTCGCGGAACTCGCCGGACCCGGTGACATCGTGCTCACCATGGGGGCCGGCAGCGTGACGGTGCTCGCCGACGAGATCCTCGCGGAGCTGGAACAGTGAGGGGACGGCTCTCCTGGGTCGTCGGCGGTGCGGCACTCATCATCTGCCTCGGGCTGCTGCTCTGGTTCGTCCCCGTGGTGAAGGTCGGGGAGATCACCGTCACCGGCGCGCAGCAGACCGCCGAGGAGGACATCATCACCGCCACGGGTGTGGTTCCGGGGGCGAACATGGCGCGGGTCGACGCCGGGCGGGCGGCCCGGAACGTGGCCGCACTGCCGTGGATCGAGCGGGCCCACGTGGAGCGGCACCTTCCCGGCACAGTGTCGGTCGAGGTCACCGAGAGGACCGCCGTGCTGTACGCGGCGCGATCCGACGGGGAACACCTGATCGACGCCTCCGGGGTCCCATTCATCATCGGGGCCCCACCCGCCGGCGCGGTGGAGATCACCGACACCCGCGAGGACGACCGCGAGCTGTTCGCCGGTGCCGCCGCCGTCGTCGGGAGCCTCGACGGGCCGCTGCGGGAACAGGTGGCCCGGATCCGGGTTTCCGGACCGTACGAGATCACGCTCATTCTCCTCGACGGCCGCGAGATCTACTGGGGTGCCCCCGAGGACAACCACGACAAGGCGCGGGCGGCGTCCGCCGCGCTGAGCCGGGAGGGTCGGGTCTACAACGTGTCCGATCCGGTGCAGGTCACCGTGCGCCAGTAGCGGACAAGAAGCCGTCGTTTCCCCACGTCAGAAACTGTGAAGTTGAGGTTTAGGGTACCGACACGCCGCGCAGATGTCCGCCACATCCGGCCGTCTTTCGCACATTATGGAAGTCGACAACCCCCGTACGCACGGTCCCCCAACTGTGTGGCCTTCTCCAACTGTTCCAACAATCTGAAAGGCGAGTGCCTAAGACCATGACCTCACCGAAAAACTTCCTCGCCGTCATCAAAGTCGTCGGTGTCGGCGGTGGCGGCGTCAACGCCGTCAACCGCATGATCGAGGAGGGGCTCAAGGGCGTCGAGTTCATCGCCGTCAACACCGACTCGCAGGCACTGATGTTCTCCGAGGCGGACGTCAAGCTCGACATCGGGCGCGAAGCCACGCGGGGGCTCGGGGCGGGCGCGAACCCCGATGTCGGGCGCACCTCCGCCGAGGACCACAAGTCCGAGATCGAGGACTGCCTCAAGGGTGCCGACATGGTCTTCGTCACCGCTGGTGAGGGCGGTGGAACCGGTACCGGAGCCGCTCCCGTCGTGGCCAATATCGCGAAGAAGGCCGGGGCGCTGACCGTCGGCGTCGTCACCCGCCCGTTCCGCTTCGAGGGACGCCGCCGCACCAAGCAGGCCATGGAGGGGATCGAGGCCCTGCGTGCCGTCTGTGACACCCTCATCGTCATCCCGAACGACCGGCTGCTGCAGCTCGGCGATCTCAACCTGTCCATGATGGAGGCGTTCCGCACGGCCGATGAGGTCCTGCACAACGGCGTCCAGGGCATCACCAACCTCATCACCACGCCCGGTGTGGTCAACGTCGACTTCGCGGACGTCCGCTCCGTCATGGCCGACGCCGGTTCCGCACTCATGGGCATCGGCTCCGCCAGCGGGGACAACCGCGCGGTCGAGGCCACCGAGCAGGCCATCAACTCCCCGCTCCTCGAGTCCACGATGGAAGGGGCCCAGGGCGTTCTGCTGAGCTTCGCCGGTGGCTCCGACCTGGGCCTCCAGGAGGTCAACGAGGCGGCCGCGCTCGTCGAGGAGAAGGCGGACGAGGACGCCAACATCATCTGGGGAACCATCATCGACGACAACCTCGGCGACGAGGTCCGGGTCACCGTCATCGCCGCGGGTTTCGACTTCGACCAGTCCTCCGCGGAGAAGAACGGCCAGCCCGCGACCCAGTCCCGCGCCGCCCAGACCCCGGCGACACCGGCTCCGGAGCCGAGCCGTGGCCAGTCACTGTTCGGCGGTGACGACCGCGAGGAGGAACGCCCCGTGGACCGCGAGCCGGCCGACCACGTCGAGAGCTCCAACTATGACCAGCGGGCGGACTCCGCCCGACACCGGCTCGGCTCCGAGCGCGCCGCGACGGACCGTCCCGGACACGGCATGTTCACCAGCTCGCGTGGTCGCCGTGACGACATCGACGACGTCGACGACCTGGACGTGCCGGACTTCCTCCGCTGACGGGTCCGGAGCATGGAGCAGAAACCCGGCGACACCGGCGCCGACATCGCGCGGCGCCCGGTGCGCAAGGTCTTCACGACCCGCACCGGTGGCGCCTCGGGAGGGGCGTACGCGTCATTCAACCTCGCCGAGCACGTCGGCGACGACCCCGCGGCCGTGACGGCCAACCGGGAGCGTCTCGCACGATCCATCGGGCTGCCGCCCACCCGGATCATCTGGATGGAGCAGCTGCACACCCCGACCGTCACGGTCGTGCGGGGGCCGTGGGAGGAACCGGTGCCCGCCACCGACGCACTGGTGACCACGGTCCGGGGCCTCGCACTCGCGGTCCTCACCGCCGACTGCGTCCCGCTGCTCATCAGCGACCATGACGCGGGTGTCATCGCCGCGGTCCACGCCGGCCGGATCGGTGCGCGCAACGGTATCGTCCCCCGGGCCATCCGGCGCATGACCGATCTCGGCGCGCGACCCGGACACCTCCACGTGTGGATGGGGGCCGCCGCGAGCGGCGTGAACTATGAACTGCCGGAACCGATGCTGGCGGACCTCGAATCGAGGCTTCCCGGGGTCCGTACACGTACGGCGAAGGGAACCTGGGGGGCGGACCTGAGGATCGGCATCTCCCGCCAGCTGGAGGAGCTCGGCGTGACCCACATCGACGCCGATCTCCGGTGCACGGTCGCCGACCGTGCGTTCTTCTCCCACCGCAGGGAGGGGACGACCGGTCGTCAGGCCGGCGTCATCTGGATGCCGGAGGAGGACCGGTGACGCGTGCTGAAGACCTGGCACACCGGCTCACCTCGGTCCGCGCGGCGATCCGCTCGGCCGCCCGTGACTCAGGACGTGATCCGGAGGAGATACGGCTGCTGCCGGTGACGAAGTTCCACCCGGCCTCCGATGTCGGGATCCTGCGCGACCTCGGTGTCGACGCCGTGGGGGAGAACCGGGTCCAGGACGCCGTGGAGAAGGCCACCCGGTTTCCGGATGTTGCCGTCCACCTCATCGGACAGATACAGACCAACAAGGCCAACGCCGCCTGCCGGGTCGCCGCCGCGGTCCACTCACTCGACAGTGTCCGGCTGGCCCGTGCCCTCGAACGCGGCACGGCGCTGGCGATCGACCGCGGCCAACGCCGCGACGCGCCGCTGCCTGTACTCGTCCAGTTCAGCTTCGACGGGGACCCGGCCCGTGGGGGAGTGCCCGAATCCGGGCTCCCCGAGCTCCTCGACGCATTGTCGGGATGTCCGAATCTGGTGCTCTCCGGGGTCATGTGTGTACCACCGCTGGGACGTGAGCCCGCCGAGGTGTTCGCCGCGGCCGCGGACCTCCGGGACCGTTTCGCCGCCGAGGCGAAGCGGCCGATGGAGCTGTCCGCGGGTATGTCGGGGGATCTCGCCGAAGCCGTCGCCGCGGGTTCGACAATCGTGCGTGTCGGTACCGCCATTCTCGGACCCCGTGGATAGGGTGGGGACAAACCGCAGTGGGAGATGACCCGGAGGACGTGCGAACCGGCGTCCCTTGAGAAGCAAAGGAAAGTACATGTCGAGTGTCAAGAAGTTCAAGGAGTTCTTCGGACTGGCGCCCTACGAGGAGGGGCCGCACGACGCGGCGTACTACCGCGACGAAGCCGACTACGATGACACCGCCGCGCCCGGGGACGGCTACGCTCCCGCGAACCGTGGAACCGGTCGTGGCTACGGCTACACGCCGTCCCGGACCAGCTACGAGCCCAGGTCCTACGCCCCGACCATCGTCCCCGTCCGCCTCGTCAGCTTCAAGCAGTGCACCCGGGTGGGCGAGCCCTTCCGTGCCGGCGACGCCGTGGTGATCGACCTGAATGCGATGGACCGTGATGAGGCGCGTCGCGTCATCGACTTCGCGGCCGGACTCGTCTTCGCTCTCCGTGGAGAGATGCGCAAGCTCTCGCCGCTGACCTTCGCGCTGATCCCCGACGATGTCGAGGTCACGATCGCTGAGCTCGAGGACGCCGCGGGCCTCCGCTGATTCCAGTTCCCCCAACCCGATCGGCACCTCCCGGTCGGGACCCGGCGCCCTCCGCGGCCGATGCACCCCCGCACTCCCGGTGAACCCGCCCGGATGCGGGGGTGTCGCGTGTCCGACCCCTGATCCGATAGGCTCGTACCGGTGAACCCAATCATCCTTCTTCTCCTGTTGCTTCTCCGGATCTACAGCTACATTCTCGTGCTGCGGATCATCGTCGAGATGATTCACTCGTTCTCCCGGAATTTCCGGCCACCGAGCTGGTTCGCCTATGTCGCCGAACCCCTGTTCGTCCTGACCGATCCGCCGGTCAAGGCATTGCGCCGGGTGATCCCTCCACTCCGCATGGGCAATGTCGCCCTCGACATGTCGATCATCGTCCTCTTCCTCATCATCTGGCTGGCGGCATTGGCTCTCCGGCTGATGCTGAGCTGACCGTCCCGGAATTCCGTGTCGGGGTAATTCCCGCCGGGAGAGAATCCCGGTTGATTCCGACACGGTGAAGTGTCCAGGTACACTTTCGCGATAATTAGAAGTAATATCGGGTCAGTCAATGAACCGCAGATGACCACTGTGGGCACCAGGGGCCCGATACAACGAAGTTTCACCAGGGTCCACCAACGAGCGAAGGGAACCGTCCATGCCGCTGACTCCAGCCGACGTGCACAATGTCGCTTTCAGCAAACCGCCGATCGGAAAGCGTGGCTACAACGAGGACGAGGTCGACCAGTTCCTCGACATGGTCGAAGACACCCTCGGTCGTCTGATCGACGAGAAGGAAGACCTGCAGCAGCGGGTCGAGGAAGCGAACAACGAACTGAAGCAGGCCGGTTCCGGTTCTGCCGGCGTGGATGAGAACGCGCTCCGTTTGAAGATCGAGAACGAGCTCCGGGCAGACTACGAGCGCAAGCTCTCGGAAGCGAACGAAGCCACCAGGAAGGCCCGTAGCGAAGCGGAGCAGGCCCGCAAGGCCGCCGCGGACGCCCGGGCTGAGGCCGACAAGGCCGCCAAGGCTTCGTCTGCGGCCGCTCCGGCAGCGGCTCCCGCCGCGTCCAGCGCCGACAGCCAGGTGCAGGCGGCCCGGGTTCTCGGACTCGCGCAGGAGGTCGCGGATCGCATCCAGGCGGACGCCCGTGCCGAGTCGAAGTCCATGCTCGACGAGGCGCACGCCGCCGCCGAGAAGGAACTCTCCGAGGCGACGCAGAAGTCGAAGGCACTGGTAGCCAACGCCGAGAAGCAGGCCTCCGAGAAGCTCTCGAAGGCCAACACCGAGGCCGAGCAGAAGGTCAGCCAGGCCAACTCCCGCGCGGAATCGCTCGTGAGCGAGGCCACGAAGAAGGCCGACACCATGGTCGCCGATGCGAAGCGGACCTCCGAGTCCATGGTCTCCGACGCCAACGCACAGGCCGAGGCACAGCTCAAGCAGGCCAAGGACAAGGCCGACGCCCTGCAGTCCGACGCCGAGCGGAAGCACACCGAGATCATGGCCACGGTGAAGAACAAGCAGTCCGTCCTCGAAGCCCGCATCGCCGAGCTCCGGACCTTCGAGCGGGAGTACCGTACCCGCATGAAGACCTTCCTCGAGAGCCAGCTCGAGGAACTGTCGAGCCGGGGCTTCGCGGCCCCCAACGGTGGCGACAACGAGGGCAAGGCCCAGTAGCCCACCACGCGTTTCACCCAGACGACAGGTCTCTCCCGGACGATGAACGCTCGGGAGAGGGCTGTCGTCTTTCGCTTGTCCGCCCAACCCGTCGAGAAGGAAAACCATGCTGATCGCCGCCCTCATCACCGCCCTGATCGGGTTCGGGCTCCTCGTGATGACCGTCCAGTCAGGGTCGGACGTCTACTCCTGGCTCCTCATCGTCGACGCCGCGGTGGGACTCGGATTCCTCGTCGCGGACATCGTGATCAAACGCCGACGGCGGCAGGACCCGCCGGAGGATTGATCGGAGGACCCGGTGGGTTATACTGTCCCCACGCTGTGTTCCCCTCACCCGGGAGCACGCCAGGCAACGATCCGGCCATCACCGGGGAGCCATCCGGAAGAACAGATCCCGCGGTCACGGCACCGCGGGTCCCAGTAGAACCGGACGGGTGGGACCGTGACAGACCTTCTCGAAGACAATCAAGTGGGGCACCCCAGAGGTGTCCAAGCAGGGTGGTACCGCGTGCCGGTTGATCCGGGGCGTCCCCGCACACGATGAGCACCTTTCACTGATTGTCCTCGAACGCAAGGAGCGTTGAACGCCCATGAATAACCCAGTTGGCGGTGTCTACCCGAAGGTGGATCTCACCGGAGGCTCCACCCGTTTCCCCGACATGGAGAAGTCGGTACTCGACTTCTGGCGTGCCGACGGAACCTTCCGCCAGTCCATCGATCAGCGGGACGGCGCGCCCGAGTACGTCTTCTACGACGGACCGCCCTTCGCCAACGGACTCCCGCACTACGGACACCTGCTCACCGGCTATGTCAAGGACATCGTCCCCCGGTTCCGGACGATGCGCGGAAAGCGCGTCGACCGGGTCTTCGGCTGGGACTGCCACGGTCTGCCCGCCGAGCTCGAGG
Organism: Corynebacterium antarcticum; assembly: GCF_016595285.2. Lineage (NCBI taxonomy): Bacteria > Bacillati > Actinomycetota > Actinomycetes > Mycobacteriales > Corynebacteriaceae > Corynebacterium > Corynebacterium antarcticum. Next base: position 559,570 of record NZ_JAENIP020000001.1, on the reverse strand, counting down.
CCGAGAAGCAGCTCGGCATCAAGGACAAGGGCGAGATCGAGTCCATGGGACTCGAGAAGTTCAACGAGTACTGCGCCTCCTCCGTCCTGCGCTACACCGAGGAGTGGAAGGACTACGTCACCCGGCAGGCTAGGTGGGTGGACTTCGACAACGGCTACAAGACCATGGACTCGGACTTCATGGAGTCCGTCATGTGGGCGTTCAAGGAGCTCTACGACAAGGGCCTGATCTACCAGGGCTTCCGCGTTCTGCCGTATTCCTGGGCTGAGCACACGCCCCTGTCCAACCAGGAGACCCGTCTCGACGACTCCTACAAGATGCGGCAGGACCCGACCCTGACGGTCACGATGCCGCTCACCGGTGCGCTCGAGGGATCGGCCGCGGAGAAGACCCTGGCCGAGCACCCTGAGCTCGCCGACGCCGCGGCTATCGCCTGGACGACCACTCCCTGGACGCTGCCCTCCAACGCGGCACTGGCCGTCAACCCCGGCGTCGACTACGTCCTGGTCCGCATCGGGGAGACCGGTCACGCCGATTTCACCGGCCGGACGATCCTCCTCGCCGAGGCTCTCGTCGGCGCGTACGCCAAGGAGCTCGGCGAGGACCACGAGGTGCTGGAGACCTTCCCGGGCTCGGACCTGGTCGGCTTCACCTACGAGCCCATCTTCACGTTCTTCCCCGTGGAGAACGGATTCCGGATCCTCGAGGCCGAGTACGTCACCACCGAGGACGGCACCGGAATCGTCCACCAGGCGCCCGCCTTCGGTGAGGACGACATGATGATCTGCCAGGCCAATGACGTCGAGGTCGTCGTCCCGGTCGACATGGACGGTAAGTTCACCGCCCAGGTGCCCGACTACGAGGGCATGCTCGTCTTCGACGCGAACAAGGACATCATCCGGGATCTCAAGGCCCGGGGCAGGGTCCTGCGGCACCAGACCATCGAGCACTCCTACCCGCACTCCTGGCGCTCCGGCGAGCCGCTGATCTACATGGCGCTGCCGAGCTGGTTCGTCGCGGTCACCAAGTTCCGCGACCGGATGGTCGAGCTGAACCGCGAGGAGATCGAGTGGATGCCGTCCCACATCCGGGACGGACAGTTCGGCAAGTGGCTCGAGGGTGCGCGCGACTGGAACATCTCCCGCAACCGTTACTGGGGCTCCCCGATCCCCGTGTGGGTGTCCGACTCCGAGGAATATCCCCGCGTCGACGTGTACGGCTCACTCGACGAACTCGAGCGCGACTTCGGTCGTCGACCCGAGTCCCTGCACCGCCCGCACATCGACGAACTCACCCGCCCGAACCCCGACGACCCCACGGGGAAATCCACCATGCGCCGCGTACCCGAGGTGCTGGACTGCTGGTTCGAGTCCGGTTCCATGAGCTTCGCGCAGAAGCACTACCCCTTCGAGAACAAGGACTGGGTGGAGACCCACTGGCCGGCGGACTTCATCGTCGAGTACTCGGGACAGACCCGCGGCTGGTTCTACACCATGCACGTCCTGTCCACCGCGCTGTTCGACAAGCCCGCCTTCCGGAAGTGCGTCGCCCACGGCATCGTGCTCGGCGACGACGGACTGAAGATGAGCAAGTCGAAGGGCAACTACCCGAACGTCAACGAGGTCTTCGACCGTGACGGATCCGACGCGATGCGCTGGTTCCTGATGAGCTCGCCGATCCTGCGCGGCGGCAACCTCATCGTCACCGAGCAGGGCATCCGCGAGGGTGTACGGCAGGCGCTGCTGCCGATGTGGAACGCCTACAGCTTCCTGCAGCTGTACTCCTCGAAGCCCGCGGAGTGGTCCACCGGCTCCGACAACGTCCTCGACCGGTACATCCTGGCCAAGCTGCACAACCTCGTCGCGAACGTCCGGGACGCCCTCGACGGCACGGACATCGCCCGCGCCTGCGACGAGGTCCGCTGGTTCTGTGACGCCCTCACCAACTGGTACGTGCGCCGCTCCAGGGAGCGGTTCTGGGCCGGTGACACCGAGCACCCCGAGGCGTTCAACACCCTCTACACCGTGCTCGAGACACTGACCCGTGTCGCCGCCCCGCTGCTCCCCATGGTCACCGAGGTCATCTGGCGGGGTCTCACCGGAGGCCGCTCCGTCCACCTCACCGACTACCCGGACCCGGCCGACTTCCCCGTCGACGAGGACCTCGTCCGCGCCATGGACCAGATCCGGGGAGTGTGCTCCGCGGCGAGCTCCGTGCGCAAGTCCCACAAGCTGCGCAACCGGCTGCCGCTGCCGAAGCTCACGGTGGCGATGCCGGAGTCCGATCTGCTCGCACCGTTCACCTCCATCCTGCGGGATGAGGTCAACGTCAAGGAGGTCGCCCTCACCGACGACGTCGACTCCGTCGGCCGCTTCGAGGTTGTCGTCAACGCCCGTGAGGCCGGGCCGCGTCTCGGGAGGGACGTCCAGCGCGTGATCAAGGCGGTCAAGTCCGGTAACTACACCAGGGAGGGGGACACCGTCGTCGCGGACGGCGTCGAGCTGAAGGCCAACGAGTACACCGAGCGCCTCAAGGCCGCCGACCCGGAGTCCACCGCCCAGGTCGACGGAGCCGAGGGCCTGGTCGTCCTCGACCTGACGGTCACCCCGGAGCTCGAGGCCGAGGGCTGGGCGGCGGACATCGTCCGTGGCCTGCAGGACGCCCGCAAAGCCAGCGGGTTCGAGGTCTCCGACCGGATCACCGTCGAGCTCTCGGTCCCCGCGGACAAGCTGGAATGGGCGGAGCGTCACCGCGAGCTCATCGCCGGAGAGGTTCTCGCCACCGGCTTCGAGGTCCGCACCGGGGATCTCGCCGGCGACGTGCACGACATCATCGCCGGGGTCACCGCGGTGGTGGCGAAGGCCTGATCCACCCACCCACGACAGAGCGGGCGCCCGGGGTCATTCCCCGGGCGCCCGGCCCGTTCCACGGCGTCGGACGGGAAGTGGACCCGGCCGGTCATTCGCCCACATGTTCGTTTCGCGATACGCTGATCCCCATGCAACGGTGGGTGCTGCACGTCGACATGGATGCGTTCTACGCCTCCGTCGAACAGCTGACCCGTCCCACGCTCCGGGGCCGTCCCGTGCTGGTCGGCGGGGTCTCGGGAAGGGGAGTGGTGGCCGGTGCGTCCTATCAGGCGCGCGCCTTCGGGGCGCACTCCGCGATGCCCATGCACCAGGCGAAGAAGCTAGTTGGTTTCGGGGCGGTGGTGATCACGCCGCGGGGCAAGGTCTATTCGGCCGCCTCACGACGGGTGTTCGAGGTGATCCGGCGGCACGCGGGGGTCATCGAGCAGCTCTCCATCGACGAGGCATTCATGGAGCCCCCGGACCTGGTGGGCGCGACCCCGGACGAGGTCCGGGACTGGGCGGAGAATCTCCGCGCGGAGGTGAAGGCCGAGACCGGCCTGCCGTGCTCGATCGGTGCGGGCTCCGGCAAGCAGTACGCGAAGATCGGCTCGGGGGAGGCGAAACCCGACGGCGTCTACGTCATCCCCGTCGAGCGGCAGCGCGAGATGCTCGATCCACTGCCCGTCCGGAAGCTGTGGGGGATCGGGCCGGTCGCCGAAGCCAAACTCCACCAGCTCGGGGTGGACACCATCGCGGACTTCGCCGCGATGACGGAGGCCGAGGTCCGGATCAGCCTCGGTTCGACGGTGGGGGTCGCCCTGTGGCACCTCGCGCGCGGCCGTGACGACCGTCCGGTGGCCCCCCGCGCCGTCGCTAAACAGATCTCCTCCGAGCACACCTACCCGAAGGACCTGACCATGGTCGCGGAGGTGGACGATGCCATCGACCGGGCTGCGGCGGGTGCCCACCGTCGGCTCCTCGCCGACGGGCGCGGCGCCCGGACGGTCACCGTGAAGCTGAAGATGGCCGACTTCCGGACGGAGTCCCGCTCGCAGTCGCTGCCGTACACGACCGACGAGAAGGCGACCCTCGTGGCCGTGGCCCACAACCTGGCCCGTTACCCGGACGAGGTCGGCCCGATCCGGTTGGTCGGGGTGAGCTTCTCAGGGCTCGAGCACGCCCGCCAGAACGTCCTCTTCCCCGAACTCGACCAGCGGATCACGGCGCCCGAACCGGACGCCGACTACGAGGTCGGCGTGCGCGGTTCCGCCAATGAGCCACCGGTGCTGACCGTGACGGAACCCGCTCCCGAATCGAGGTGGAAGGCGACCCAGGACGTCCACCACCCCGAGTACGGGCACGGCTGGGTGCAGGGGGCGGGACACGGGATCGTCTCGGTCCGCTTCGAGACCCGGACCACCGAACGGGGAAGGACCCGGAACTTCGACGAGAACGATCCATGTCTCCGCGCGGCGGACCCCCTCGACTCCCTGGACTGGGATGACTGGTTCGCGGCCACGGACACCGACGACGCCGTCGCCGGGTGACAGCTGCAGGGTTGTGACTCACCTGCTGTGGAAATGAAGTAGAGTTTTCCGCATACTCGGCCGGGTGGACCGTGATCCGACCGGTGGCGCCCGAGGCAACGCGCACATGAGGAGATCCGATGACTGACAAAGACCCGTCCCGACCCGAATACGGGCAGCCTTCCGGCGAAGGATCCTCCGCGGAGGGCGCGGCAGAGTCGAACGCACACTCCCCACTGGGGTGGGAGGATTCCCACACCTCGGATCCGGGTGCCGGGGAGACGTCGCAGTCGGGGGACTGGTGGGCCGCCGGATATGACCCGCAGGCGTCGGGATACGAGCAGCTGTCCGGGGGATGGGACGCCGCGGCGTCAGGCTCCTCCCCGTCGGCCGCGGCTCCCGTGGAGACACCATCGTCGTACGGCGGGGGGTATTCGCCGTACGACGCGCAGGCGCAGACCGCCGACCCGCGGGATACGGCGTACGGCGGACAGATCAGCGCGTACGAACCGCCGAACCCCGGGTACGGGGCCCAGGACATGGGGTACGACCAGTTCGGTGTGGAGCAGAAATCCTGGGTGGTGGCTGTCCTGCTCTGTCTGTTCTTCGGGGAGCTCGGCATCCACAACTTCTACATCGGGCAGAAACAGACCGGGATCGTACAGCTCGCGCTGTACGGCGGCGCCTTCCTGATCTTCCTGATCACCTTCGGATTCGGGTTCTTCCTCCTGATTCCGTCCGTCATCTGGAAGTTCGTCGACCTGATCAAGCTGTTGACCGGGTCGATCTCCACGGACGCGCAGGGGATCCCGTTGAAGCGGTGACCGGCCGGGGCCGGATCAGAACAGGGTCGCCGGATGGCGTCCGGAGGCGATCGCGATCGCGAGCAGGACCCTCGCCTGTGCGGAACGGAAGTAGGTTGAGCCGACCGCGCCGAGGGAATTCAACGTCGCCCCGCCGCCGGCGCCGCCGTAGCTTCCGCAGACCTCGCCGCGGGGCACCCGGGTGCTGATCACGACGGGGAGCCCGTCGCGCAGCGCGTCGCCCACCGCGGCGGCGAGTCCCGTCCCGATGTTCCCCGATCCCATCGCCTCGATGACGAGGCCGTCCGCGCCCGCGGAGCGTGCGGAGTCGACGAGCTCCCGCGGTGCGCCGGGGTAGGCGTGGATGATGTGGACGACCACGTCCGCGAGATCCACCGCCGGAACCACGTCCGCCCGGGTGGGCTCCTCGGGTGCGTTCGTCGCGAACGCGAGCTCGTCGGTGGTGTGCCACTTCACCGCACCGCGTGCGGGCAGAACCGCCCGGCCGAACACGATGAGGACCCCGATCCCGCGGGCGGTCGGGGAGGTGACGACGTTGACCGCGTCCAGCAGATTCAGCGGGCCGTCCGCATCGGGATGGTCGTGGGGGAGCTGCGCCCCGGTGAGCACCACCGGCCGGTCGTCCGCGTGGAACGTGTCGAGGGCGACCGCGGTCTCCTCCATCGAGTCCGTGCCGTGGGTGACCACGACGCCGGCGACCTCCGGATCGGCCAGCGCCTCCTCCACCGCGCGCCGGATCTCGTCGATGTCGGCGAAGGTCATCGAGGAGGAGTCCAGCCGGTTGAGTTCGCGGACGTCGAACGCCGCGTCCGAGGCCTCGAAGCGGGCGGCGACCGGTGCGAGGAGCTCGGATCCCGCCACCGTGGGGAGCAGGACCCCGTCCGGGTCGGCGGTGCACGCGATCGTCCCGCCGGTCGTGATCACCACGATCCGCTTCGGGGAACTGTCGGGGGAACCTGGGTGTTCGTGCTGCTCGTTCATGGGAACAAGACTGCCACATCCGATGGGCAAAACCCGCAGAGTGCAGAGGCGGGAGGTGAGACATACGCAACTACGGTAACTTGCGTAACTTCTGTTTACATCAGGCACACTGTTAGGATCAGTGTCGCGTACGCCCGCCACGGAATCCGCCGCGCGCGCAGTCACGGCTGGTGCAGTCACGACTGCCGGCCCCGCCGCGTCCGACCGTGGACACTGAACGAGGTACCGGGCGTCCTACCCCACGAGGAGACAACGTGAAAACTCTCAAGCATCTGGCCCCCGCAGCAGCGGTGGTCGCGGCCCTGTCGCTCGTCGCATGTTCCGGCGACGACGAGGCGCCGGACACCACCTCCGCTCCGGCATCCTCCAGCGCGGCACCGAGTTCCGCCGCCGCAGCGACCCCGGAGCAGCCGACCGCCGAGGAACTCAACGCCATTCTCGCCACGGCAACCGACCCCGACGCCTCCGTCGAGGACAAGATCCGCACCGTCCAGGGAGGGGAGAACGCCCCCGAACTGTTCGAGACGATGACCCGTTCCAAGCAGGAGTCGGGCGCCGACTTCCAGGTGGTTCCCCCAGTCCTCCCGGGCTACGAGAACGGTACCGTCCTCGCCACCGTGAACTTCACCCTCCCGGACCGGCCGAGCCAGGTCGCCGAGAACGTCGAGTTCGTCTACGTCGACGGTACGTGGCAGCTCTCCCAGAGCTGGGCGTGCACCCTGATCACCAATACCGTTTCCCCGGAGCAGGTCCCGCCGATGTGCATCGAGACCGGCTCCGAAGAGGTGCCCCCGCTCGACCCGGCCGCTCCCGCCGAGGCTCCGGCTGAGGCACCGGCCGGAGAAGCCCCGGCTCAGTAGCCGATCATTGGAGCCGCCCCACCGGCGGCGACACCACCGCGCCCGGCCCCACCTTCGGAGGAAGGGGGACCGGGCGCGGTGGTGTCCGGGCTCAGTCGAAGTGGATCGCGGAGTGGCTGTCCTGGACCACCCGGACGTCCGACCCGTCCCCTGCGTAGATGATCCGGGTGGTGAAGGCGATGCCGCCGGCCCGCGGCAGCGGGTCGTCGAGATCGATCTCCAGATGCCCGGCGGACGAGGTCTCCGCGCTCTCGACGCGCAACTCGCCGGCGGCGCCATCGGAGTCCCCCTGCGGTGCCAGCGCGTCGAGGGACAGCGCACCGATGCTGGGACGCTGATCCACCTCGACATCCAGCCCCACTCTCCGGCCGTCGAGCTCGGTGAGCGTGTAGGTCACCGTCTGCAGCATGGTGGTCGAGCCGGTGATCCGGCTCTCGACGGTCCACCTGGCCCCCGTCCCCACCGGCTCGTCTGGGAACACCACCGCGAGGGTGACGAGATTGCCCAACCTGGATTCCATCCCCGCGCGCCCGGTGTCCGATGCCGAATCCGGGGCGTGCAGGGACATCGTGACCGGCTTACCCGATGGGGTCGTCGCGTAGCTCACGGTGAACCCGTCAGCTCCCGCGAGTTCCGCGTCCCAGTCGACGTCGGGGTTCTCCCCGGAACGCAGCGTCGTCGCGTCACCGGAGAACCGGGGCGACCCGGCGATCACCGTGACCTGACGGGTCGCACCCGTCTCACCCGCCGTGACCTCGACGCCGTCCACCGCGCGCACCGTGGCCTTCGCGTCGATGTTGAGCACGGGGAGCCCGTCCGGTTCCGCGGAAGGGTGGGGCTGTGTCCCGGTCCCGGAGTCGACGAGCGTGGTGAAGCCACCGCCGAACCTCACCGGGAGTTCCTGGGTCGGAGCGTCCGCGTCCGGGACCCCGTAGGAGAGAACCTGCTGGGCGGATCCCGGATCGAGGAGGGTGACGCGGGGCGGGTCGAGGTCGATGCGGACGGTGTCTCCGCTGGTTCGGCCGCCCGACCGCGTCGCCTGCTCCGGGGTGCCGTCGCCGCCGGAGCAGGCGACGAGTGCGGTCGCCGCCGCGGCGGCGACGCAGAGCATGCGGATACGGCGTTTCGTCTTGCTGGGGGAGAGTCTCACCCCGTCAACGGTACCGCTCGCCGGGACGGCGGGCGATCGAGTGGGTTTTGCGACGGTTTTGGGGGAAGATGGTCACCGTGACTGACAAGGCGACTGACAAGGTGAGGCGAGACAGGGGTTATCTGGTGTTCACGATCGTGGTGATCGTCGTCGCCGCTGCCGTGGACCAACTCTCCAAGGCCCTGATCCTCGCCGGGATGGAACCCGGTGGGGTCGTGCCACTCATCGGTGACTGGTTCCGGTTCCACCTGGTGTTCAATCCCGGGGCCGCATTCTCCTTCGGTACCTCGTTCACGTGGGTCTTCACCGCCATCCAGCTCATCTTCGTCGTGGGGATCCTCTGGCACTCGCCCCGGGTGGACGGGCGACTCGCGGCCCTCGGCCTCGCACTCGTCGCCGGTGGTGCGGCCGGCAACCTCACCGACCGGCTGTTCCGGGACCCGGGATTCTTCGTCGGGCATGTCGTCGACTTCATCTCGGTGGGGGACTTCGCGGTGTTCAACGTGGCGGACTCCTGCATCACCGTCGGGGTGCTCGTGTTCCTCCTGTCCGCGCTGCTGGACGCCCGCGCCGGGTCGCGGGACACGGAGGTGGCCGCATGACCCGCCCCTCCCGTCAGCTCCCCGTACCCGACGGCCTCGCCGGCATGCGTGTCGATGCCGGACTGGCGAAGCTTCTCGGCCTGTCCCGCACCACGGTCGCCGATCTGGCCGCCTCCGGTGACGTACTCGTCGGTGGCCGTGCGGTCGGGAAATCCGACCGGTTGACCGCCGGGGACTGGCTCGACGTCACGCTGCCCGAACCCGAGCGCCCCCTGCTGCCCAGGGAGGAACTCGTCGAGGGCATGGACATCCTCTACTCCGACGACGACGTCATCGCCGTGAACAAGCCCGTCGGCGTCGCCGCGCACCCGACCGTCGGCTGGGAGGGGCCGACCGTGGTGGGCGGGCTGGCCGCCGCCGGTTTCCGGATCTCCACCTCGGGCCCACCGGAACGTAAGGGCATCGTGCAGCGTCTCGACGTCGGTACCTCCGGTGTCATGGTCGTCGCCGCCAGTGAGCGGGCGTACACCCACCTGAAACGCGCGTTCCGGGACCGCACCGTGACCAAGACCTACCACGCGCTCGTACAGGGGCACCCCGATCCGTCGACGGGCACCATTGAGGCTCCCATCGGCCGGCATCCGTCGGCGGGCTGGCGGTTCTGCGTGCGCAGCGACGGCAAGCACTCGGTGACCCACTACTCGACGATCGAGGCGTTCCGTGAGGCCTCGCTCCTCGACGTCCACCTGGAGACCGGTCGCACCCACCAGATCCGTGTCCACTTCTCCGCGCTGCACCATCCCTGCTGCGGAGACCCGATGTACGGCTCGGACCCGAACCTCAGCAGACGGCTCGGTCTCGACCGCCAGTGGCTGCACGCCGTCTCCCTCGGCTTCACGCATCCGGCTGACGGTCGGGCGATGGAGATCGTCTCGCCGTACCCGGATGACCTGCAGCAGGCGCTGGACATCCTGCGGCAGGCATAGGACACGGGAACGGGGGAACTGGCATGAGCATGGACGTGGACCGGATCCGGACGGGCGTCGCGGTGGTCAGCATTGCCGCACTCGTCGGTGCCGTCGCCTGGCTGTCCACCTCGGACCGGGTGGCGAAACCGATGCCCGTCAACGGGGACGTCCTCGGCCGGGAACACGGTGAGTCCCTGGACGAATACCTGGCCCGGGCCGCAGACACCCTCGCGGTGGCCCCCGACCACGACGAGGGGTTCGCGCTCGTGACGTTCCGGGAACCGCAGCCCGCCGCGGATGCGGCACGGGTCCTGGAGCAGGCCGACATCGGGCGGGTCAACGCGCTCGTCCTGGATGGTGCGGTCCCCGTGGCGCTGCCCGAACCCACCGGTGCGGAAGGGCGGGAAGAGGTGTTCGACCGCACCCTGAACCTCATCGGACACTCCCTCGGCGACGGCGGCACTCTGCCGGACCGGCGGTTACGTGGCGTGGTCGTCTGGGACGACGGGACCGCGCTCCACGTCCTCGCCGGGGAGTCGGAGGTGCTCGCCGTCGAGGTGCTGCCCCCGGATGCGGCGTGGGGGCGGATCGGGGTTCAGCCGGTGGTCAGACCGGAGTGACATCCTCCACGGCGGCAGCCCCGCGGCGCCTGGACCGCTGCTGCGCCACGAGGTCACCGAGGTAGATCGCCACCGAGACCCAGATGATGCAGAATCCCACCCACCGGACGGGGGAGAGCGTCTCATCGACGATGAGCACCGCCCACAGCATCTGGATCGACGGGGTCATGTACTGGAGCATGCCGATCGTCGCCAGCGGGATGCGGCTGGCCGCCATACCGAACAGCAGCAGCGGCACGGCGGTGACGATCCCGGTGCTCATCAGCATCAGCGTGTGGCCGGTGCCGTACCCGGTGAAGGTGCCCCCACCGCGGACACCGAGGACGACGAGGTACCCGACCGCGAGGGGGAGGAGCACGAGGGTCTCCCCGGCGAGGGAGGCCGTCGCCGGGACACCGACCCGCTTCTTCAGCAGGCCGTACGCGCCGAAGGTCACCGCGAGTGTCAGCCCGAGCAGCGGCGGCTCACCGCCGACGACCGTGAGGATGAGCACCGCGACGACCGCGATCGCCACCGAGACCTTCTGCGCCGGGCGCAGCCGCTCCTTCAGGAAGATCATGCCCATCGCCACACTCACGAGGGGATTGATGAAGTAGCCGAGTGCCGCCTCCGAGACGTGGCCCGTGTTGACCGCGATGACGTAGACCAGCCAGTTCAACGCGATGAGCACCGCTGCGCCGGCGATCGTCCCCCAGGTCCTGCGGTCCGCCCGGCGCAGGACCGGGATGCCGCGGGTCACGCCGAGGACGAGGAACATCACGAGCGCGGTCCACACGATGCGGTGCGCCAGGATCTCCAGCGGCGAGGCGGGTTTCAGCAGCGGAAAGTAGGCGGCGAAGGAACCCCAGAGCAGGTAGGCGAGAACCCCGAATATCATTCGGAACACACTACCCGTGTCGGCCCCGGTGACCCACCGGCGTTCCACGGACACATGAACGACACCGTTGTCACCCACGGGGTGGGGCGTGACCTGCGCCCTCGCCGGGGGTCCGTCCGGCGGATAGACTAAGCGGCCATGAGCGGCTCCTCCTTCGTCCACCTGCACAACCACACGGAATACTCCATGCTCGACGGCATGGCCAAGGTGGACCTGCTCGCCGAGGAGGTCGCCCGGCAGAAGATGTCCGCGGTCGGAATGACCGACCACGGCAACATGTTCGGCTCGGACGCGTTCTACCACGCCATGACCGACGCCGGCATCAAACCGATCATCGGCATCGAGGCCTATCTCGCCCCCGAATCCCGGTTCAACAAGCAGCGCATCCGCTGGGGCGAGCCCCACCAGAAATCCGACGACGTCTCGGCCTCCGGCGCGTACCTGCACCAGACGATGATCGCGGAGAACGCCACCGGACTGCGCAACCTCTTCTACCTGTCGTCGATGGCGTCCTACGAGGGGCAGCTCGGCAAGTGGCCCCGCATGGACGCCGACCTCATCGCGGAGAACGCCACCGGCATCATCGCCACCACCGGCTGCCCTTCCGGTGACGTCCAGACCCGCCTGCGCCTGGGGCAGTTCGACCAGGCTCTCGAGGCCGCGGCGATGTGGCAGGACATCTACGGCCGGGACAACTACTTCCTCGAGCTGATGGACCACGGGATCGACATCGAGACCCGGGTGCGCCGCGAACTGCTGGAGATCGGCAAGCGCCTCGACCTGCCGCCGTTGGTGACCAACGACTGCCACTACGTCGTCAAGGATCAGGCCAAGGCCCACGAGGCCATGCTCTGCGTGCAGACCGGCAAGACCCTGCACGACGAGGACCGGTTCAAGTTCGGCGGCGACGGCTACTACATCAAGTCCGCCGCGGAGATGCGCTCCATGTGGGATGACACCGTCCCGGGGGCCTGCGACAACACCCTGCTCATCGCGGAGCGGGTGCAGGACTACAGCGAACTGTGGGCGCCGCACACCCATGACCGCATGCCCATCGCCACCGTCCCCGACGGATACACCCCCACCTCCTGGCTCACCCACGAGGTGATGGAGGGGCTAAAGGACCGGTTCGACGGCGGTCAGGTGCCGCAGGCCTATCTCGACCGCGCGACGTACGAGATCGACGTCATCGACGGCAAGGGTTACCCCTCCTACTTCCTCATCGTCGCGGAGCTGATCAAGCACGCCCGCTCCGTCGGGATCCGGGTCGGCCCGGGCCGTGGTTCCGCGGCCGGTTCGCTCGTCGCCTACGCCCTGACGATCACCAACATCGACCCCATCGAGCACGACCTGCTCTTCGAGAGGTTCCTCAATCCGGAACGCCCCTCCGCCCCCGACATCGACATCGACTTCGACGACCGCCGCCGGGGCGAGATGATCCGCTACGCGGCGGACAAGTGGGGCGAGGACAAGGTCGCCCAGGTGATCACCTTCGGAACGGTGAAGACCAAGCAGGCGCTGAAGGACTCCGCACGGGTGCAGTTCGGGCAGCCCGGCTACCAGATCGCCGACCGCATCACCAAGGCCCTGCCGCCGGCGCAGCAGGCCAAGGACATCCCGCTGTCCGGGATCATGGATCCCTCGCACGAACGCTACGGGGAGGCGCAGGAGGTGCGCACCCTCATCGAGAACGACCCTGACGTGCGCGCCATCTACGACACCGCACGCGGTCTCGAGGGCGTCATCCGCCAGGCCGGCGTCCACGCCTGCGCCGTGATCATGGCGAGTGTCCCGCTGCTCGACTGCATCCCGATGTGGAAACGCGCCCAGGACGGCGCGATCATCACCGGCTGGCCCTACCCCTCCTGCGAGGCCATCGGCCTGTTGAAGATGGACTTCCTGGGCCTGCGCAACCTCACCGTCATCGGCGACTGCATCGAGAACATCAAGGCCAACCGGGGCATCGACATCGACCTCGAGGCACTGACCACGGACGACGAAGAGACCTACAAGTTGCTCGCCCGCGGTGACACCCTCGGGGTGTTCCAGCTCGACTCCGGCGGCATGCGTGAGCTGCTGAAGCGGATGGAGCCCACCGGCTTCGACGACATCGTCGCCGCTCTCGCGCTCTACCGTCCGGGTCCGATGGGAATGAACGCGCACTGGGACTACGCGGACCGGAAGAACGGCCGTCAGCCGATCACCCCGATCCACCCGGAGCTGGAGGAGCCGCTCAGGGAGATCCTGGAGGACACCTACGGTCTGATCGTGTACCAGGAGCAGATCATGCGTATCTCCCAGAAACTGGCGAACTACACCGCCGGCCAGGCCGACGGATTCCGGAAGGCGATGGGCAAGAAGAAGCCCGAGGTGCTCGCCAAGGAGTTCGTGAACTTCCAGGCCGGCATGCGCTCCAACGGCTACTCGGACGAGGCGATCAAGAAGCTCTGGGACACCATCGAACCGTTCGCCGCGTACGCGTTCAACAAATCGCACGCCGCCGGCTACGGATTGGTCAGCTTCTGGACGGGCTACCTCAAGGCGAACTACACCGCCGAGTACATGGCGGCCCTCCTGACCTCCGTCGCGGACAACAAGGACAAGTCCGCGATCTACCTCTCCGACTGCCGGCACCTCGGAATCCGCGTGCTGTCCCCGGACGTCAACGAGTCCCAGCTGACCTTCCAGTCCGTGGGCGATGACATCCGCTTCGGACTCGGAGCGGTCCGCAACGTCGGCGCCGACGTCGTCGAGTCCATCGTGAAAACCCGCAAGGAGAAGGGTACGTTCGCCAACTTCTCCGACTACCTGGACAAGATCGAAACAGGCCCCTGCTCCAAGCGGGTCACCGAGTCCCTCATCAAGGCCGGTGCCTTCGACTCCCTCGGGCATCCCCGCAAGGGGCTGATGCTGATCCACGAAGAGGCCGTGGACTCCGTCATCACCACGAAGAAAGCGGCGGACAAGGGTCAGTTCGATCTCTTCGCCGGCCTCGGGAGAGAGGACGAGACCTTCGCCAACGCGTTCGCGGTGCAGGTTCCGGACGAGAAGTGGGAACGCAAGCACGAGCTAGCCCTCGAACGCGAGATGCTGGGCCTCTACGTCTCCGGCCATCCGCTCGACGGATTCGAGCAGGCACTGGCCGCACAGACCGACACCCCGATCACGACGATCCTCGCCGGGGAACTGAAGAACAAGGCCGAGGTCAAGATCGGCGGGATCATCTCCGCCGTCGACCGACGCTTCTCGAAGAAGGACGGTTCCCCGTGGGCGATCGTCACCGTGGAGGACCACAACGGCGCCTCCGTGGAGCTGCTCGTGTTCAACAAGGTCTACGCACTGGTCGCACCTCAGATCGTGGAGGACAACATCATCCTCGCCAAGGCCCACATCTCGATCAGGGACGACCGCACCAGCCTGTTCTGCGACGATCTGAAGACCCCGGATCTCGGGCCGGGCAACGGCGCCGGACTTCCCCTGCGGCTCACGCTCCGCACCGACCAGTGCACCATGCCCACCATCGCGAAGCTCAAGCAGGTGCTCATGGCGAACAAGGGCGACTCGGACGTGTACCTGAACCTGGTCGACGGCGATGAATCGACGGTGATGATCCTCGGGGAGCATCTGCGGGTCAACCGGGACGGCAACCTCATGGGCGACCTGAAGGCCACGATGGGGCCGGGGATCCTGGGTTAGCCGGCGGTGGTCCGTGGGACCGCCGGAGCCACGCACACCACCCGATCGGCGAGTTCCAGCAGCTTCGGATCGTGGCTGGCCGCGACCACGCAGGCGCCCCGCTCACTGTAGTGGCGCAGCGCGGTGAGAACCAGCTCGGCGCTCGCACCGTCGAGAGCTGACGTCGGCTCGTCGGCCACGAGGACGTCCGGCCGGGCGAGCAGCGCCGCCGCCACGCAGACCCGCTGTCTCATGCCTCCCGACAGGTCACCGGGTTTCACCCGTGTGACATCGACGTCTCCGAGATCGAGCATGGCGAGGACAGCGTCGATCTCCGCTCGTGGTGCCCCGGTGACACGAAGTGCCCGGGCGACTGGCACAGAGGGATTCAGGGCGAGTTCCGCCTCCTGCGGTATCCAGGCGAAACACCTCCGAACCGATCGTGGTCGTCGCCTCAACACGGGAGCGAGCGGTCTGCCGTCGAGGTCCAGGGATCCGGTCCGGGGAGGGAGCAGACCGAGCAGCGTGCGCAACAGCGTCGATTTCCCGGATCCTGACGGGCCGGAGATGACTGTGAGACATCCGCGCGGTGCGGTGAAATCGACGGGTACGGTCACCGGCCCTCCGGCCCATCCGACGGAGAGACCGGTGGCGTGGAGACCACAGTGGAGGGTCGTCGGGGAATCAGTGGCCGTGGTTGTCTGATCCATCAGATGCGGCAGGTCTCTGGTGGATGTGACGGCTGGAGATGCCGGCCCGACACGGATGATGCCCCGTTCGAGGTGCACCGTGCGGTCCGCCAGCGCCGCGGCCACCTCGGTGTCGTGGGTGATGATCAGTGACGTGGCTCCGGTGCGGGCGATGGCCTTCCGGATGGTGTCGATGACGGCGGTGACGGAGGCCTTGTCGACGCCGGCGGTGGGTTCATCGACGATGAGCAGCTCCGGTCCGGAGACTATTCCCGCGGCCACCCCCACCCGGCGCCGTTGTCCACCCGACAGCTGGCCGGGTGTCCGGTCGAGGATCTCCGCGGTGTCGCCGAGCCCCATGTCGGACAGCAGTTCGCGGATCCGGTCATCTCCCGGGCGGGTGCTTCCGGATCCCGATGCACGTCGTTGGCGGATGATGTCGCGGACGGACATCGTGGGAGGGAGTGCCGCCCCCGGGTCCTGGTCGACGTAAGCGGCACGTCGCAGGAAAGCCCGTCGATTGCGTCCGGACAGTTTCAGGGGGTTCGTGCCGCCACAGGAGATGTCACCGGCTGTCACGGTCAGTCCCCGGGGTATGTGCCCGAGAAGTGCGTGGGCGAGTGTTGTCTTCCCGGTCCCTGATCCACCGAGCAGCGCCGTGGTTTCCCCTGCGTCCATCCGGAGGTCCACCCCGTCGAGCACCGTGCCGGCCCGTACGCTGACGGTCAGCCCGGAAACGATGATGTCCATCAGCGTCCACCTCCGGTGACGATGTCGATCAGGATCGCCGGTGGGGCGGTGAGAGCGATGATCAGCAGGACCGGGGCCGCCGCCGCCCACGGGTTCAACGCCAGCCCGGCCAAGGCCTCCGGAACCATCGATGCCCAGGTACGGGTGCCGGTACCGACCGTCGCACCGAGGAATGCCGTGGTCGCCGTCAGGAACACCACGCCCACATAACGGATGCCGAGATCGGCGAACAGGGCGCGACGCATCGCGGGGAGGACGTCACCGATGACGACCACGGGAAACGGTACCCCGGCGGCCCGCCGGACTTCGACGTACCCGGATGAGACGACGGGTTTCGCCGCAGCTTCCAGATACCGCGAGGACAGTGGAAGAGAGAGAATCACGGCCATGAGGGTGACACCGGGAAGTCCGACTCCGTTCGCCGAGATGACCGCCAGGAGCATGATCATCGGCGGGATGACGAGCAGCGTGTCCGTCAGGAATCTGATCCAGGGTCTCAGCCGGGGACACAGAGCAGTCGTCAGCCCGACCGCGGTGCCGGAGACGGTCGACGCCGCGGCAGCCAGGGCGGGGGGTATCACCAGGACCATATTGCCCATGCAGAGTCGTGCGAGGACATCTCTGCCCACCCGGTCGGTACCCAACGGATGCCCCGGTCCCGGGGCGGTGAAGGGGCGGGCGACGGGCTCCGCGGGATCAGGAAGTCCGAGAACAGGGGCGATCAGAGGACCGGCGAGCGCGGTGAGCACCGCACCCGCCCACACCGCCAGCAGGAGAACGGAGAACATCACCGTGGAGGTCCGGCGGTCAGCTCCGCGGGGACCGTACGGCACCGGTGATCTCATGGTGCCCCCACATCCGTGATCTTCCGGTCCGCGACCAGGAAAGCGGCCATCGTGATCACCGCGAGGAGCACGGTCACGGTTGCCGTGGCTTCGGTCTCCCGGTTCGCTATGAGGTTCGCCACCAGCGTTCCGATTCCCGGGAATCCGACCACGTTCTCCACCACGACGGTCCCTGTCACCGCGTACGGAACGGTCGCCGCGCAGGCTTGGGCCACCGGTGCGGACGCCGCGGGCAGCGTGTGACGCACCAATACCGCGAGTGGGTGCATTCCGGAGAGCCGTGCCGCGGCGACGTGGGGGAGCACGTGCGCGTCGGCGACCGCAGCACGGACCATGCGTTGCAGCCAGGCGCCGCCTGTGACGGCGATACCCAGTGCCGGCACGAACAGTCCCTCGGGTCTGTCCAACGGGGTCCCGCCCGGTGGCACCAGCGATACGGCGGGGACGAGATGCAGGATGCCCGACAAGATGACGAGGAGAAGGGTCGTGGTGGCGAACTCGGGTACCGCGAGTGTCGCCTGTGCACCCGTGGACAGCCCCATGTCCCTGGCTGATCCGACGGCTGTCCCTGCAGCGATGCCCAGGGTACATCCCAGGATGACGAGCAGTGGCCAGGCGAACGCCACGAGAATCGCAGAGTTGCGGACGGGGATCTCGATCGCCGACCACACTGAGCGCCCGGACCCGTGGAGTGTCCCGCCCTCACCGTGCAGAAGTCCCCTCCACCAGGAAAGGAGCCGGTGGAGTGTCGGTTGGTCGATTCCCATCTGTGCGCGTAATTCCGCGATCCGTTCGGGGTCCGGTGTGTGCACCGCGACCGTCGCCGTATCTCCCGGTAGCCACACCATGATCAGGAAGACGACTGACCCGGAACACAGAACCACAGCGGCGAAGCGGACCACGGTGCGCACCGCGGTGGGTGGTCGCCGGATCACGCCGTGAATACGGGAACTGAGTAGGACACCGGCACGGGCGGGCCCCCCTCCCCGAGACCGTTGACGGAGTTGGCGAACGCCCAGATGAGGTCGCCGCCTTCCTGACTGACGGTTGTGGCCAGGGTCGTCAGCATCCGCCGGCGCTCCGATTCGTCGGTCTCCGCGAGTGTCGCCGAGAGTTTCTCATCCCACTCTCGGTCGGTCCCGAAACCGGACAGGTTGAACACCGCCCGGGAGCCGGTGATGAACGTGAGGGATGCGAGGACGGAGCGGTTGACGAGGTAGCTCGCGAACATGGGGAGTTCCTGCAGTGCAGGTACGTCGGCGTAGTAGGAGACGGGATCACGTTTGTCGACGGTGACGGTCACACCGGCGTCCCCGAGCTGGCGGGCGATGAGATCGGCTCCGTCGTTCATACCGGGAACCAGGTCCGCGGTGAACAGCGTCAGTTCACTGATGCCCTTCTCCGCGAATATGGCGGCGGCTTTCCCGACGTCCCGCTTCGGCGGGGTGAGTTTCTCCGGGTAATCCGCGAATCCCAGTCCCGGAACGTCGGCGCCCGGCTCACCGGCGCCGTCGAGTGCCTGCGCGACGAGTTCCTCACGGTCGATCGCGATCTTCACGGCATGCCGCACCTCGGGGTCGTCAAAGGGGGCCACCCGGGTGTTGAGCACGACCACGAGCGGACGCGAATCGTATGGGCCGGGTATCCAGACCATGCTTTCGTCGAGTGTGCGTGCCGCGGTGGGAGGAAGGTTCAGGGCCATGTCCACGGCACCGGACTCGAGAGCCCGGGTGCGTGCCGCCGGATCCGTGATGACCTGTATCTCGAGGGTCTCCGACACCCGTCTGTCGGCGGGGAAGTGTGGGTTGGCGTCGAGTGTCCATCCCTGCGCGGAATCCCCGGCGCCGAGAACATACGGACCGGAACCGATACCGGTGCCGGGGTCGCCGTCCTTGAACACGAGGCTCGCCATCCCGAGCACCGACTCGATGAAGTCAGCGCGCGGGCGGGCCAGCCTGAGTGTGACCGTCCGGGCATCGACGATCGTGGAGGCTTCTGTGTCGATGTCCTCGACGATCGCCGCCTTCATCGGGTCTCGGGTGGTGAATGTCACGGATTTCATCACGTCACCTGCGGTGACGGGGCTGCCGTCGGAGAAGGTCGCGCCTTCGCGGATTGTCACGGTCCACTCGGTGGCGTCATCGTTTGACTCGACGGTGTCGGCGAGCTGGTACCGCGCGTCGGATTCCGTGTGGATCACCAGGGGCTCGAACACCGCGTAGATCGCGGCCCAGGTCGCGGTCTGCAGTGCCTTGCTCGGGTCGACTTCTTCACCGGGGCCACCTGTCGCAGCGACCCGCAGGGTCTTCAGGACAGCCTCACCGGTTGCACCGGAATCCGTCGGATCACCACCGTTGGCGTTGTTGCCGTTGTCCGAGCATCCGGCGAGCCAGAAACCGGTTGTGGCGGTCGCCGTTGCTGTGGCGAGAAACTTGAGGAAGGTACGTCTGTGCACGTGATTCTCCTTGTGGGGTCGGGTCGTGGGAGGTGCGGTCATTCGGTGGATTCGTGGAGGCTGAGGGGCATTGTGCCGGCGGCTGTCGGGCGGGTGGGAGACGCCTCGGGGAGGGCGGAAGGGGTCGGGATACCGGGTCCGGCGAGGAACAGGTCCTGGTCGGCCCAGATCGCCGCGAGCTGCCCCTGTGCGGCTGCCTGGGTGACGAAGGTCATCGGCTCGGGTTCGCCCCGGCGCACAGCGCCGTCGCCTGCGGCGAACACCTGTGGGACCGAGGACCGTTGACGGGTATCGGTGAGGATGCACGTTCCCTGCATCTGCAGTCCCAGCATTTCCCCGAGCGAGGATCCGGCTGTCGTCGGTGGTGTGGCGAAAATCGTGTCGGCGCGGATGGTGCGCCCACCCGTCGTTCGCACGCTCACCGCATCCGGGTAACCACTCATCGTGCTGACGGTGTCATCGATGAGGCTCACCCCGGCATCCGCCAACGCTCCTCGGAATACGTCCGGCACTTCCGCGCCGTCGATGATGATCCGGACACGGTCGGATATCCGGTCCCGCAGGTACAGGGCCTGGTAGACGGTCCGGATGACCGGGACTCCCGGAACCGGCACCACCAGTATGTCCTTGTCCCTGTTCTCCCATCCGTGGCAGTAGGGGCAGTGTCGGGTCCAGATACCGTGTCCCCGGTCGAGGCCATTGATCAGGGGGACGCCGTCGGCGTCCCGGGTGACGTTCCGTTGGCCGGTCGCGATGATGAGGCGTCGTGCGGTGACCCGTCGGCCGTCGGAGAGTGTCAGCGCCACCGCGGGCTCCGTGCGACCCTCGCCGTCTTCCGTGTCGAGGTGTGCCGCTGTGACGGTCGAACGGAGATAGATGACGGTGTTCAGGCCGGCGATGTCGGCGAGCGCTCGGTCACGGATCTCCGTCGGCGGGGTGCCGTCGAGTCCGAGCAACATGTGTGCCCCGGTGGAGCGGGCGTTGCGGTAGTCACCTGAGTCGATGAGGAGGGCGCGTCGACGTTGCCGACCCAGCACCAGCGCGGCTTCGAGTCCGGCGGCTCCGGCCCCGACGACCGCGACCTCGGTGCGGTCGTCCGCGGAGAGACGGGTACGGGACGGTGTGTTCATCGGGGACTCCTGAAATTGAAGAGTGTGATGGAGAGACGGAGGAATGCAGGTGGCCCCGGCTCCGTGATCGGGTGTCTTCCGGCTCCGTGGCGGATGGGGACACACGGCACACCAAGCTCAGGCGAGGCCCGGCCATGGTCGGGGCTGATCTCAATCCGAGCTTTGATGGAATACATTACCATTAGTTGCTGGTAGGGATTTTCAACTAGGTCCCGCAAAATCCATCAGTTGATCCGTGGTCGCGTTCGGGGCAACCGGAGTGGCGGCGTCCGGCCGGGGTGCCCGCCGCCGGTTGCCATCGCCACGGGGACACACACGAAGAACGACATGGAACACACGGAAAGAGCATGACGTCATGAGTATCGAGAAAGATCGGTCCCCCCGACGGCGACAACAGGGTGGACTCGACTACTGGGCCGCGCCCCTGCTTCTCGCCCGGTACCTCGGCGGGCGGACCGCTCAGCTTCTCGGCGCGGTCGCGCTGGGGATCGCCGCGGGATTCGGTGAACTGCTGTCGGTGTGGGCGATCTGGCGGGTCGTGGTCGTCATCGTCGACGGTGACGGGGACCCGGTGACCGTGTGGCGCCACGTGGTGCTGTGTGGGGTCGGGGTCCTGGGGCGGGCGGTGGCCTACTCCGCTGCGACAGCTCTGGCGCACCTGGTGGCGTTCCACACGATCGCCGAAATCAGGCACGCCCTCGGCGGAGCGTGGGTGAGACGTCCGGTCGGTGAGCTCCGACGGAGACACTCTTCGACGGCCAAAACCCTCGCGTTGGACAGCTGCGAGAAAATGGAGTTGTTCATCGCGCACGTCATTCCGGAGACTGCTGCGGCCGTGACCGTGTGGATCAGTGTGACCGTGTGGCTGTTCACCGTCGACTGGCGGATGACCGTGGCTGCGGTGGCGCTCGTACCCGTGGCTTTCGCGACGATGTTGCGGGCGATTCGCAGCAATGGACACCGCATGGGTCGGTGGCTCGAGGCGAGAACCGCAATGGAGGCCGCGGTGCTGGACCTGTTGACCGCACTGCCCGTCATCAGGGTATTCAACAGGACCGGGGCGGAACACCGCCGGACCACAGACACAGTGCGTGAAAACGCCCGGCTGCAGTCCGAGTGGGGTGCCGCCTTCGTCAGGTGGGGCTCCCCGTTCTCGAGCCTCGTGGCATCCACCGTCCTGGTCATCACCCCGGTGGGCACGTGGCTGTTGTACACCGGCGACCTCACCGTCTCCGGGTTTCTGCTGTTCGTCGTCATCGGACCGGCCTACCCGGTCCCCCTCGTCACGGTCTTCCATCGCATGGTCGCGCTGCCGATGCTCGCCGCCGGTGCGACCGCCATAGAAACCGAATTCGCCGCCGGCCCGGACACCGGCAGCCACCGCGGCACAGGGGCCCCAGCCCGGGTACCGGGAGACCTCCGGCCGGTCGCCGTCGATTTCGATTCGGTGTCCTTCTCCCACGAACCCGGATCGGAGGTGCTCCACAACCTCTCATTCCACATTCCCGCAGGTTCGGTCACCGCCATCGTCGGTGACTCCGGAGCCGGAAAATCGACGGTCATCGAGCTGATGGCGGGCTTCCACACCCCGGATTCCGGAAAGATCCGACTCGGTGGCCGCGCAGTCGACGAGATGGAACCCGGCGAACTGTCCCGCCATGTCGCGGCGGTGTTCC
This sequence comes from Corynebacterium antarcticum, assembly GCF_016595285.2. Lineage (NCBI taxonomy): Bacteria > Bacillati > Actinomycetota > Actinomycetes > Mycobacteriales > Corynebacteriaceae > Corynebacterium > Corynebacterium antarcticum. The sequence continues at coordinate 537,150 of NZ_JAENIP020000001.1, read as the reverse complement.
AGAAGCCGTACCTCATCGCCGGTTCCATCCGCGACAACATCTGCCTCGCCCGGCCCGATGCCGATGACGCCACCATCGCCGCGGTGGCACACGCTGCCGCCGTCGACGGATTCGTGGAAGGCCTACCGGAAGGGTTGGAGACCGTACTCGGTGAATCAGGTGCCGGGCTGTCCGGGGGACAACGCCAACGCATCGCCATCGCCCGCGCACTGCTCGCCGACCGGCCCGTACTCCTTCTGGATGAGGCGACGGCGGCCACCGACCCGGACAACGAGGCCGCCGTGCACCGTGGTCTGAACGAGCTCACCCGTGGGCGCACCGTCATCGTCGTCGCACACCGGCTACACACGATCCGCCACGCGGACAACATCATCGTCCTCGACGGGGGCACCGTCGCGGAACAGGGCACCCACGATGAACTCATCGCGCGTGGCGGTAGATACGCCGTCCTGTGGGGCGCACACACCGTTCCGGCCGATGCCGCCGCCGGGCGCGCCGGAACGACGCGCCCGGACCACGGCCCTGGTATGCACCGGGAGGATCAGCTGTGAGCGGGGCGGCGATTCTCTGGAGGTGCGCCGGCGGCGCGAGGTGGCGGGTTCTCGGTGGAGTTGCGGCCCGAATCGCGCAGTCGCTGTTCCTGACCCTCGGGTTCTATGCGGCGGTCACAGTCATCATGGTTCTCACCACGGGCGGGACCGTGCATCGTGATCACGTGACGCAGGTCGCGGTGCTGTCGATCCTCTCATTGTCCGGGCAACTGGTCATGGGGTGGCTCGCCGCACGATTGTCCTGGCTCGCGGCCTACGAGGTGGTCGCTGAACTGCGGATCGCGGTACTCAACCATCTCGTGACCCTCCCACAGACTTCACTCGGCGGTCGTACGCGTGCGGACATCTCCGCCCTGGTGACGAGTGACACCCAGACCGTCGAGGAGTTCCTCTCCGATGCGCTACCCCGTGCCGGGCAGGTGCTCGGCTTTCCGCTGGCGGTGATCGTCGTCGTGTCATTCCACGACCCGGTTCTCGGACTGGCGCTCGCCGCTCCGATCGTCGCCGTCTGGCCCGTCATGGCAGTGAGTGGCAGGCGGCTCGCCGAGCTCGGTGATGAGCGACAGGGGAAACAAGCTCATGCTGCTGCGGCGATGATCGATCTCGTGGCCTCGGCACCGGCGCTGTGGCTCTACTCGGGTGAACAGCGGAGCTTGTCCTACTACAGCCGTGCGGTGAATGCCTTCCGTGAGGTTTCCGTGAAAATGGTGCACCGATTGGTCGTGCCCTCCGGTGCCGCCGGGTTCGTCGTCCAGACCGGGCTTCCCCTGATCCTCGCGGTCGGAGGTTGGCGGCTGGCCAACGGGGAGGTAACCGACACCCGTGTCGTCGTCGCAGTGGTGGCGACACTCGCGGTCGGCGTCTACCAGCCGGTGCACGGGGTCCTGGCCGCCGGCGAGTCCTGGCAACTCACCCAGGCTGCGATCAGGCGGGCGGTGGACGTTCTGCGGCTCCCGCAGCTCCCCGCACCCCGGCACCCCCGACAGCCCTCCGACAACGGTGTCGAACTCTCCGGGGTGAGCTACACCTACGCAGACGGTGTCCCGGCCCTCCGGGAGGTGAGCTTCCGTGCCGCCCCGGGATCGACCACCGCCCTCGTCGGACGCTCAGGTAGTGGCAAATCGACCCTGCTGTCCCTGATCGACAGAGGGGACGATCCAGGAGAAGGCGTGATCCTGATCGGCGGAGTCGATGTCAGAGACATGGACACAGCCACCCGGTGCAGGACGATCACCCAGGTGTTCCAGGACATCCATCTGTTCCCGGGCACCGTTGCGGACAATATAGCGGTCGGCAACCCGGGGGCCTCGCGGGACCAGATCATCGCCGCCGCCCGCACCGCGCAGGCCCACCGGTTCATCACCTCACTCGATGACGGGTACGACACCGTCCTCGGGGAAGACGGTGCAGGACTGTCCGGTGGGCAACGTCAACGACTGTCCATCGCGCGAGCTGTCGTCAGTGACGCGCCCGTCGTCCTGCTCGATGAGGCGACGGCCTCCCTCGACCCGGTGAGTGAAGCTGCCGTCCTGCGTGCGCTCGACGAGCTGTGCCGGGAACGGACGGCGATCATCGTCACACACCGACTGTCCACCATCGTCAGGGCTGATGACATCGTCGTCCTCGATGGCGGTTGTTGTGTCCAGCGGGGAACCCACCGGGAGCTGTTGGCGGCAGGTGGGACATACGCACAACTGTGGGCGACGCTCCGCGAATCCGAGACCTGGGCACTGAACCGGGGGAGTGGAGACGCGGATCCGGCTGATGGTGCCGCCGTCGCGCACTGAAACCCTGGACGCCGGTGCACCGGACGCGGTGACGGCGGGAGAAGTGCCTTTCCGGGAGAATGACGCACCCGACCGTCCTCATTTGTGGATTGAGGGAGACGGGGATTAAACGGAGGTGAGTGATCCGCAAGACGGTGGAGATGGAGTTTCACCATGACCGACAATCAGACACTGGCGTTCCGACGACCACCCCGGTCGAACAGGAAAGCCGTTTTCTCCTGGATCGCCGTGGGCCTCGGATTGTGCGGCCTGCTGTCGTCGTTCGGTGATTCCGGTGTAGTGGACGTTCTGTCCTCGATCATCTTCTCCGCAGGTATCGCGCTGCCGGGTGCCATGTGGCTGTGGTACGAAGAACAGGACAAGAAAGCCTGCGAGCGAGCCCGCAGGGACCGGGAACTCGACCGGTATCTGACCGAAACCGACCGACTCCTGCTCGGCCGGGTGGGGCCGAGAGAACCCGAACTTGTCCACCGACGGTGGGGACCGTTCTGGATCGCGGCCCTGGTTCTGCTTTCCGTCGGCGGTTCCCTGGATCCGTCACCGTCCACGGGTGACCCGGGAAGCGGACACTCCGTGACCGTCGATCACGGGACCGTCGACAACTGAACCACCGCTGTCCCGCGACGGACGCGGAACACCCGTCGCCCCGGTGCTGTCGGGTCGGTTCATCAGCGGGATCATGCGCCGGGGCGTTGTGGGGCACACCACGTCGGATGGGGCTGGGGCGTCATGGTCCGGTTCCTCGTGCTGGTGTCCGCCGCTGTGGTCGTCACACCTGTACAGCTGGTTCGGATCAGACCCCGGACGGGAAGATGGACGACCACCACCCCGGGGTACGTCGTGCCGCCCAGGATGCCCCGCGTGACATCGACCGTGGCCGGGTCGGTGTCGGGCCCCGGTTTCCACCGGTCCGGTACATCCGTCGGCTGCCGGTTGTCCGGTACATCTCCGCCTTCCAGCGCTGGTGCGGTAGGAGGGGCCGCAGTGCGGCGTACAGGTGACCGCCGAGGACCGGGATGGCCCCGAACAACAGGCCGGGGATCGCGCCGAGATGATCCCGCCCCCGGACGAACCGTGGGAGGATCCTCCGGGGAAGGGGAGCTGTTCTCCGTTGTCTCGCCGGATTCCCCGTCGGTCCCGGTTGTGATCTTCCGGATCGTCGTGGTGCCCGATACCTCGTCGGCCACGGCCAGCAGATTCTCCGGCCGTTGGGTGATTCGGCGGCCGGCATGAACGTCAGCCCCTCGGGTCCGGTGTCACCCGTGACCGGGCCGTCGGCCGGCTGGTTGAGGTCACGGTTGTTCACGTGGGTGACGAATGCGGGGGGATCGGGGGGGGGGGCGGTGATGTCGTGGACCATGATCCCGCCGGCACGCTCCAGCCCGATGAAGGCGTAGGTGTCCGTCGATCTCGCTGAGCGTGACGCCCTCGGACTCCGCGCCCTTGTTGTCCGGGCGGCCGCCGATGTCGGCGACGAGCTCCGGGAACCGCGTGACCGTGCGGAGGAAGTCATCACCTGAGTTGTAGACGCGTGCCCCCGTCGTCGGTGAAGATGCTGAACCCACGTCCGCCGAAGGTGTACAGCTCGTCGTGGCAGGATCCGTCCGGGTTGTACCCCGGGGCACCGTGAGATGGCCGACCGATTCATCTGCAGCTTGTCTGTCGCGTCAGCGTCGAGACCCTCGAATCCGGGGCACAGAGTGGGGTCACGATCCCGGCCTCCTCGAAATCGCGGACGTCCCCCTCGTTCGCGGTGACGATGTACGGTGCTCCGGCCACCTCGTGGGAGGCGATCGCGTGGGCTGCAGGAATCCCTTCACCGGCCAGTTACCGAGCTTCAGTTCGTCGTTCCTGTAGGAGACGTCGGTGGGCGCATTCCGGAAGGCCACGGTTCCGGGTGGAAGCAGCTCGGTGACGGTCGCGGAGGGGATGTCGATGACCGCGAACGTGTTGTTCTCGTGCAGGCTGACCCAGGCGGTGTGCCCGTGGGTGGTGATTGATGTACTCAGGTTCGAGATTCTGCGCGACGGTGCCCGTGACGCCCTCCGGGTTGAACACCCGGCCCCGCGAGGAGATTGTCCGCGGTGAATCCGGTGGAATCCGCGGCCCGGACATCGGCATCGGTGGCCGCCGCGAGTCCGTCCGGCAGTGCGGTGACGCTGATGCTGCCCTCGGGGTCATCGACATGGTCCTCGTTCGGTCTGCCCTCGCTGTCGGACGGGGGGCGTGGTGTCCGTCGTCGGTGATGGTCACCATGTCGGGCGTGCACCGACACCGACGGACCCGGGGATCGTTCCGTCGCCGGCGACGTCGAAGAACACCGCGGCTCCCGGATCCGTGACGGTCGAGGGCTCGACCGTGGTGACGGTCAGCCTGTCCGCGCGGACGACGACGGAGTTGATTGTGGTGTCCGCTCCGGGCTGACGGAGAACAGGATGACGGGATTCGACGGATCCGCGGCATCGATGACGTCGATGGCTCCGGCGTGGGCGTTGACCGTGAGCAGGCGTTTGCTCACCGTGTGGTAGGAGGATTCCTCGGCGGCTGATTCGCCGATCGGACCGCTCTCATAGGTTCCGAGGGGTGCCGGGGACAGTGCTGCGTCGGGCGCCTGCGCGCTGATCTGCTCCCCGACGATCGACGCCCCCCGATGTTGGGCCACAGGAAGTCGGCGGTCAGCGCTGCCGTGGTGCGGTGGGCGGCGGAACACGGTGAATCTCCTGTGCCCGGGACGGATCGCCACCACTTCTACGGGATCGTGTTGCACGGAAACTGGAGGCGCCGAAAACGGCGTCACGTGTTCCGGTGCCCGGGACCCGGAGATACGGAGATGGTGCAGGGCGCACTACAATCAACGCCTATGACCGATCACCGCACAGACACCGTCTCATCCGACTCCGCAGCAATGGCCCCACTGCCGATCCACGCGGCGGACATCCAGATGGCGCAGGCGCGGATTTCCACGGTGATCGCCCCGACCCCGCTCCAGTACTGCCCCAGGTTGAGTGAGGAATCCGGTGCAGAGGTTTATCTCAAGCGGGAGGATCTGCAGGACGTCCGTTCGTACAAGATCCGGGGTGCCTACAATAATGTGGCGCAACTCACCCCCGAGCAGCGTGCCGCCGGGATCGTCGCCGCATCCGCCGGAAACCACGCACAGGGGGTGGCGTACGTCTGCCGGACCCTCGGGATCGACGGCCGGATCTTCGTCCCCGACCAGACCCCGAAACAGAAACTCGACCGGATCCGCGTCCACGGCGGCGACCGCATCGAGGTCGTCGTGACCGGCCGCAACTTCGATGAGGCATCCGCGGCCGCGCGTGCCGCCGCAGCGGAGACCGGGGCGACCGTCGTGGAACCCTTCGACGCGAGGGACACAATCATCGGTCAGGGAACCGTGGCCGCTGAGATCCTCGCCCAGCTGACGTCACTGGGTAAGACGGCCGACACCATCTTCATACCCGTCGGGGGTGGTGGTCTCATCGCCGGTGTCACGAGCTACCTCGCGGACATGGCCCCCCGGACAGCTGTCGTCGGCGTGGAACCAGCCGGTGCGGCCTCCATGCAGGCCGCGCTCGCCGCAGACGCCCCCGTTGCACTCGAGTCGATCGATCCCTTCGTCGATGGTGCGGCGGTCAAGCGGGTCGGCGATCTGAACTACCGGGTGATCGACCGGAACCGGTCCCGGGTGCACATGATGAGTGTCAGTGAAGGTGCCGTGTGCACAGAGATGCTCGGTCTCTACCAGAACGAGGGCATCGTCGCGGAACCCGCCGGGGCGCTCTCCGTCGCGGGACTCAAGGAGTTCCGGAGCCGCCCGGGCGACGCCGTCGTCTGCATCATCTCGGGCGGTAACAACGATGTGCTGCGCTACAACGAGATCGTGGAGCGCTCCCTCGTCCATCGCGGACTCAAGCACTACTTCCTGGTCGACTTCCCGCAGGAACCCGGCCAGCTGCGCATGTTCCTCGAGGAGATCCTCGGGCCCGACGACGACATCACTCTGTTCGAGTACCTGAAGCGCAACAACCGGGAGACCGGTACCGCGCTGGTCGGTCTCCAGCTCGGTTCCGCCACGGATCTCGACCCGCTGCTCGAGCGCATGGCGCAGTCCCGGATCGGGTGCCGTCAACTGCAGCCCGGGACCCCCGAGTACCACTTCCTGACGTAGCAGTTCCACGGCTTGTCGGGGCCGGAAACGATCGTGTTATCTGATGGACGTGACACACCCGTACCGATCCCGGAAGACCCCGTGACAGATACCGTTCAGGCCCACCCGCGCCGCTGGTGGGGGCTCACCGTCCTCTGCTTCGCCATCGCGATCCTGGCCATCGACACCACCGTGCTCAACTTCGCCGTGCCGGCGATCTCCGCGGACCTCGATCCGTCCGCGACGCAGCTGCTGTGGATCATCGACGTCTACGCCTTCGTGCTCGCCGCGCTCCTCATCACGATGGGGACGCTCGGGGACCGCGTCGGGCGCCGGAAGGTGCTGCTCATCGGGGCGGGACTGTTCGGTGCGGCCTCGGTGCTCGCCGCCACCGCTCAGACACCCGAATGGTTGATCGTCGGGAGGGCGCTGCAGGGAGCTGCCGGGGCGACGCTCATGCCGTCGACGCTGTCGCTCATCCGGGCGATGTTCACCGACGCCCGGGAACGGGCGCGGGCCGTGTCGGTGTGGGTGTCGGTGTACGCCGTGGGTGCCGCCGTCGGCCCGGTTCTGGGCGGCTATCTGCTCGGGCACTTCCACTGGGGTTCCGTGTTCCTCATCAACGTGCCGCTCGTCGCGGTGATCATCATCGGGGGACTGGTGACACTCCCGGCGTCCGCGGGCAAGAGCGGAGCGGCATTCGACGGTCCCGGTGCCGTGCTGAGCATCCTCGCGCTGTTCACCCTCGTCTACGTGGTGAAGGTCGTGCCCGTCGAAGGGATCGACGTCTGGGTCATCGCGTGCGCGGTGGTGTGCGTCGTCTCCGCCCGCCTGCTCGTCCGGCACCTCCGGACCACGGGGACACCGCTGATCGACGTCGAACTCCTGCGCAACCGCGTCTACGCGACGGTCGTCGTCATCAACGGGGTGTCGATGTTCCTCTACATCGGTGTGCTGTTCTACCTCTCCCAGTACCTGCAGACCGTGCTCGGATACACCCCGCTCGCCGCAGGCCTGCTCATGTTCCCGGGGCTCATCGCCTCGGTCGTCGCGACGCTGATCACCGGCCGGCTCATGGTACGGATCCCGCCCCGCCCGCTGCTCGTCGCCGCGCTGATCCTCGCCGCCGTGGCGAGCGTCATCTTCGCCGCCGACGCCCTGGGCATGGGGGAGCACCTCGGTGGGTCGGGCCCGTGGCTCGCCATCGGATTCACGGTCCTCGGCGTCGGCTGCGGCATGATCGACCCCGTCAGCAACGACTACATCCTCACCGCCGCGCCCCCGAGGCGCACCGGTGCCGCGGCCTCACTGTCCGAGACCGGTTACGAGCTCGGCGGGGCGTTCGGTACCGCGGTGCTCGGCGCGACGGTGATGGGTGTGTTCGGCCACCGGCTGGCCGCGACGACCGATCTCCCCGAGGGAGCCGGAGATTCCCTCGTGCGCGCCCATCAGCTGGCCGGCGGGGACGCCGACCTCGTCGCCGCGGCGGACCTGGCGTTCCGGCACGGGGTCGTCGCCGCCAGCGTCGTGGCTGCGCTCGTGGCGCTCCTGACCGTTCTCGTGGCGAACCGGACCCTGCGTACCCGGGACTGAGCCGCGCACGGGGCACGGCTCAGTCCCGGGGTGGTGCGGTCACCGTCGGATCAGCGCGAAGCCCCAGGGATCCAGTGTCGTGCTGTCCGCACCGACCTCAGGGTCCGTGAACGAGTAGATCAGCTCGCCGCCGAAACCGACCTCGACCGGTCGGTCGGAGTAGTTGCCGACGAACACGACGTCTCCCCGGTCCACCGCCACCCACCGCTCACCGTGGGTGACGTCGATGTCGTACAGCCACGGGCGCGCGAGACGCTGCTCCCGGCGCAACCGGAGCAGTGTGCGGTAGGCGTCGAGGATGTCCCGCTGCCCGTCTGTGAAGTCCCAGTCCAGCTTCGAGGCCTCGAACGTGGCGGGATCGGAGGGCTCCGGGATCTCCTGCTCGTCCCAGCCCCAGCGGGTGAACTCCCGCTTCCGGCCCTCACCGGTGAGCCGGTTCAGCTCCTCGTCGGTGTGGGAGCAGAAGAACGCGAACGGGGTCGTCGCACCGAACTCCTCACCCATGAACAGCATCGGGGTGTACGGCGAGGTGAGGATCGTCGCCGCCTTGAGCACCTGCTGGGCGGGGGAGAGGTGCATGCTCGGGCGGTCGCCGGTCGCCCGGTTGCCCACCTGGTCGTGCGTGGTGGTGTAGGTGACGAAGCTGCTGGCCGGCGTGAATTCCCGGTTCACGGGGCGACCGTGCCGCTTGCCGCGGAACGTCGACATCGTCCCGTCGTGGAGGAACACCTCCCGCAGTGTCTTCGCAAGGACCTCCGTGGTGCCGAAGTCCGCGTAGTAGGCGTGCCGTTCCCCGGAGACGAGGGTGTGCAGCGCGTGGTGGATGTCATCGTCCCACTGGCCGGCGATACCGTAGCCGCCGGCCCGGCGGGCGGCGACCAGACGGGGGTCGTTCTGGTCCGACTCCGCGATGAGGCTGCGCGGGATCCCCGTCGCGGCGGAGACCTCGGTGGCCATGATCTGCAGCTCCTCCAGCAGGTGCAGCGCACCGGGATCGTGGTAGGCCTGCACCGCGTCGAGGCGCAGCCCGTCGACGTGGAAGTCCTCGAACCAGGCGCGCGCGGCATCGATGATGTACCGGCGCACCTCGTTGCTGTCGGGGCCGTTGAGGTTGACCACATCCCCCCAGCCGGTGGAGCCACCGGCGGTGTAGGGGCCGAAGAAACCGTTGTAGTTCCCGTCGGGTCCGAAGTGGTTGTAGACGACGTCGAGGATGACGGCGACACCGCGGGCGTGGGCGGCGTCGACGAGTTTCCGCAGTCCCTCGGGGCCTCCGTATCCGGCGTGCACCGCGTGCCAGAGCACCCCGTCGTAGCCCCAGTTGCGGTTCCCGCCGAAGGGCTGCACCGGCATGAGCTCGATGGTGGTCACACCCAGGCCGACGAGGTGGTCGAGCCGGTCGACGACACCGGCGAAGTCGCCGGAGGGGGAGAAGGTGCCCACGTGGAGTTCGTAGATGACCTGCCCGGGGAGGTCGCGGCCGGTCCAGGCGTCATCGGACCAGTGGTACCCGTCGTCCGGGACCCGGGACAGTCCGTGGATTCCGTCCGGCTGCTCCACGGAACGCGGATCCGGCCACGGACCCACCCACTGCCCCTCCTTCAGCACCCGGTACCCGTAGCGCATACCGGGCTCCGGGGTCAGGGGCTCGTCCGTTGCCCACCAACCGTCGTCGGTGTGCCGCATGGTGTGTGTGGTGTCATCGACGATGAGCTGGAGGTCGTCGGCGTGGGGTGCCCAGACTGAGAAATTTCGCATGCACCCAAGGCTAGGCGAGGACGCGGCTTCCGGCACAATGGTGTGCATGTACCGCCTTCCCGCGCCCGACGTGGTCACCACGACAGAACTGGAGATCAAGCGCTCCAGGTTCATCACCCTGGTCACCAGGGCGGCGGACGAGGAGCAGGCCCGCAGCTTCATCGCCGAGGTCCGGGGCAGATACCCCGACGCCCGCCACCACTGCAGCGCCTACATCCACCACGTCGACGGCGCGAACCCGGTCGAACGGTCCAGTGACGACGGGGAACCGTCGGGCACCGCCGGCGCCCCGATGCTGGAGGTGCTGCGGGGCTCGGGGCTGCTCGATGTCGCGGTGGTCGTCGTCCGCTATTTCGGCGGTGTGAAGCTGGGCACCGGCGGTCTGGTGCGCGCGTACTCGGACGCCGTCTCCGGGGCGCTGAGCCGGGTCCCGGTGGTGACCCGGGCGCGACGCGAGTTGTACGCGGTCACCGTCGGGCACGCCGACGCGGGCCGACTGGAGTCGGAGCTGCGCAACCGGGGGGTCGATGTGACGGGCACCGACTACGGGGCCAGGGCCACGATCCACGTCGCGGTGGAGCCCGGCGGCGGTGCCGGTCTGACCGGGACCCTGGCGTCCGTGACGCAGGGGACCGTGGAGCCGGAGCGGCTGGGCACGGAGTGGATCGAACTCCCCTGATCGGCCCGTCCCGATAGACTTGTTCCCCATGAGCATCGAAAAATTCCCCAGGAATCCGATTGAGCAGCGGAAGCACGCGGTCCGCAGGCACGCCCGGGCGGGTGTGATCTGCGTCGGCGGTGGTGTCGTCGGTGGTGCCGTGCTGGCGCTCGTCGCATGGAGCTGGTTCTGGTTGATCCTGGGGCTCGTCGTCGCGGTCGCCGGTGGCTTCTACAACTGGCGGCGTATCCAGGCCATCACGGGCCACCGGGACGACTGATGACGGTGACCGGCGACGCACGCTCCGTTGAGGAGACCGGTCCGGTCCGCGTCGATGCGTGGGTCTGGGCCGTCCGACTGCTGAAGACCCGCCAGGCCGCCGGTCAGGCGTGCAAGGCGGGCCATGTGAAGGTCAACGGTGGGGCGGTCAAGCCCGCCCAGCAGATCGTGCCCGGAGACCGTGTCCGGGTGTGGGTGAACCACCGGCTGCACGAGGTGGAGGTGACGCGGACGATCCGGAAACGGGTCGGTGCCGCCGTCGCCCGCACCTGCTACATCGACCATTCCCCGCCGCCGCCACCGAAGGAGGTGCTCGCGTCGGTGCCGCGGCGGGATCGCGGGGCGGGGCGTCCCACCAAACGCGAACGGCGGGAGACGGACCGGTTACTCGGTCGGGCTCCCTGACCGCCTCACGTCGCAGCTCACATGCTGGAGCCCGCGGGCGGGAAGTTGACCCCGAATCCGCGGAAGAAGTCCGCGACGGAGAGCGCCCAGACGTGGACGGCGTCGGCGAGGTCGGGGAAGATCTGGATGGAACTCATGGTATTCATCAACTCCTGGTATCCGATGCCGCAGGGGGCCTGCGGTGTCGTCGTGGCAGCGGGTGCCGGTGTCAGCCGACGATGTGGTCGGCTTCCATAACCTTAAGCCGTTGTCTGAGTCGAGCGGCCCGGCTCGCCGCGCGGGTACCCGTCTTTTTCGTCCTCTCGATGTGCTCCCCGCCGAAACGGCGCAGGAGCAGGTCGTCGATGATCCGGACCTGGCCGGGGGTGAACCGGTACCGCATGGACCGCTGGACCGCGTCGATGTCGGCGTCATCGAGCAGGCGTTTGAGCTCCCCGACGGTGGTGATGCCGTTGGCCGCGAGGATCTCCTCCAACCATACGTAGTACTCGGACTTGGAGCGGGGGAACCGGTTTCCGACGAGGACCGCGAGGACGCCGGGGAGCGTCTCGGCGGACAACTCGACGTCGCCGGTCTCCGCCGGGGCGTCCCCCTGTATCGAGGCGATCAGGTCGAACTGCTGGTCGGCGAGCTCGATCAGCCCCGCGGTCAGTGTGAACGCCCGGTCGACCCTGGGGTCGAGGGGGACGCCGCCGCCCTTGTACCGGATGTCGTGCTCGAACTCCGCCCAGGCGTGCTGCAGCACGGTCCGGACCTGCACCTCGAAGCGCAGCCCCGAATAGGCGGCGAGCTCGGCCGCCGCGTCGCTGGTTCCCTCGACCCCGACGACCAGGTGATGGGAGCCGTACCCGAAGGATCCGGACACCCGGGTCTCCGCGGTCTTGTCCACCGAACGGTGGACGGTGAACGCCTCCCGGAGCACGCTGATCACCTGAGGGATCTCCATGGAGTGGTAGACGGTGACCCGGACGCCGAGGATGTCGTGGATGTCCTCCCACGGGTCGGGGTAGACGGGGTTACCGGACCCGTCGGTCTTGTAGGCCTTCGCCTTCAGTGAACGCCACTCCTTGACCCGCACGGACACCCGGTCGTAGGTGACGCCGGCTTCCGCGAGCAGTTCCTCGATGACGTCGCGGAACTCGTTCGCGACCCGTGGGTGGGCACGCACCCATTCGGCGTACCGCTGGCCCAGTACGGAGATCCGTCTGTTCTTCTCGGCCATCAGCGCTCCTCGTCGACCCTGACGAGCAGCGCCGCGGGGAGGAGGGCGAACAGATCGGCGGCCTCCTGGACCCCGGAGAACGTCCTTCCGGTCAGTCGTTCCGTCCAGGTTCCCTCCGGCAGGGTCACCGTCGTGTGCTGCCAGCCCCCCTCGGCGGCCAGACGGAGGGGCCGGCGGACCGCGAGGGCGATGACGTGGACGTCGCGCTCCTCCGGGCCGCGGGCGATACCGACGACGTGTGATTCAGCGGGGCCCACCGCGAAGACGGCCTGGTAGTCGCCGCCGACGAAGGAGGCCGGCTCGTCCCGCCGGACACCGAGCGCCGCGTGGACGACTGCCTGCTTCGCCATGTCCGCACGCACCCGCAGGTGCGGGTACGTGTCCTCGGCCTCCTCCGGGGTGAGCTCGAGATCGGCGCCGCCCGCGTGGGCGGGGACCGCCACGCCGGCGGCGATCGCCGACTCGCAGACCGCGGCGACCGGGCTCGGGGCCGCCGACAACAGCTCGAGGGTCTGGTTGCGGGCCGTGTAGTCGACGAAACGCCGGTTGTCCGGGTCGACCAGGGAATCGTCGACGAACTCGGTGCCCTGGTAGACGTCCGGGACACCCGGGCCGATCAGGTGCAGGAGCTTCCGTCCGAGCGTGATCTGCACGGCGGCTGCGGCGACGGGGCCGACGTACGCAGCGATCCGGTCGGTCGCGGGGCCGGAGCAGAGCGCGTCGATCCAGTCGGAGACGGACTTCTCGAAGCCCTCGTCGACGTCGGTCCAGGTCGTGTGCACACCGGCCTCACGGACCGCTTTGGTGGCGTAGGCGTGGAAGCGGTCCCGGACGGAATCGGTCATCTGACCGTCGGCGGGCCACACACCGATGAGGTTCTGCAGCAGGAAGTGCCCGGTGGCGCCGTCCGGGGGAGGTGTGATGGCCGTGACCTCGCGGACCATCTCGGCGAAGTCACCCGGGATGTCGGTGACCTCGATGATCCGGGCCCGGACGTCCTCGCTGCGCTTGGTGTCGTGGGTGGACAGGGTCGTCATCGTCCGGGGCCACAGCACGCTGCGTTCCTGCTGGAGCAGGTGGAACTCGGCGGGGCCGACGCCGAACCGGCCCGGCGCTCCACCCACCTCCTGGAGGGCGACCAGGCGGCAAGCCCGGTAGAACGTCGTGTCCTCGACGCCCTTGGCCATCACGGCACCACAGACCTGGGCGAAACGGACGGCCGCCTCACCGTCGGCGAGCAGCCCCGCCGTGATGAGGTCGAGTGCGTCCCGCCTCGACGGGAAGCGGCGCGTCATCTCCGCGACGACCGTGGCGGTGACGCGGGACAGTGAGATGTAGTCGGCCCGGTAGACGGGCATCGCGGCGACGAGTTCGACGATCGTGTCCGTCAACATCCGCTCACTGACCCCGTCACCGGCGGTGGAGAAGTTGTCCCGGCGCACTGCCCGTGCAAGTCGGCGTACCTCGGCGGCGAGCTCGTCGGCCGCGACGGACCGCTTCAGCGCCTGCTCGGTGGCGGTGACGGCGGCATCGTCCCAGGCGGAGCCCGACTGCTGCATCGCGAGCATGGACAGGGTGTCCTCCGCATCGCGGGAGATGAACACGCCGTCCAGTTCGCGGAGCGCGTCGTATCCGGTCGTGCCGTCGACCGCGAGGCGCGGATCGAGGGGCTCGTCCACACCGAGGATCTTCTCGACGACGAGCCACCGGTCGTCTCCGATGAGGGCACGGAGCCGACCGAGATAGGAGAAGGGGTCCGACAGTCCGTCCGGATGATCGACCCGGACCCCGTCGATGAGGTCCTCGGCGATCAGCCGCGACAGCACCCGGTGGGTGTGCTCGAACACCACCGGGTCCTCCTGCCTGATACCGGCCAGCCCGTTGACGGAGAAGAAACGCCGGTAGCCGATGATGCCGGACTTCCAGTACATCAGCCGGTAGCTCTGGGCGTCGTGGACGGCCACCGGGTCGCCGGCGTCCTGGGTTCCGGGGCGGACGGGGAAGACGTTGTCGTAGTAGCGGAGTACGGGTTCACCGTCGATCTCGTCGAGGGTGAGCTTGTCCTCGTCGCCCTCCGCGCCGAGGACCGGGAGACCGAGTTTGCCGCCCGCGCCGTTGTCGTCGTGCCAGTCGATGTCGAAGTAGCTCTCGTACTCACTGTCCCGGCCGAGTTTCAGCACATCCCACCACCACGGGTTCTGACGCGGGTCGTCGACACCGAGGTGATTCGGGACGATGTCGATGATGATGCCGAGGCCGTGTCCGCGGGCGGTCTCCGCGAGACTCCGCAGCCCGGCGATGCCCCCGAAGGCCGGATTTACCTCGGTGGGGTCGATCACGTCATAGGAGTGGGCCGAGTCCGCCGGTGCGGTGAGGATGGGGGAGAGGTAGAGGTGGCTGACGCCCAGTTCCGCCAGGTAGGGGACGACCGCCTCGGCCTCGGCGAAGCCGAACGCCCTGCCTGAGGGATCGGCCTCGGGTCCACGCAGCTGCAGACGGTAGGTGGCGGTGATGGGACGGCGGGTCATGATTCTCCTGGGTTGGTCATCGGGGTGGGCGGCGGGCCCGTGCGTCCACCACTGTAGCCCGCGCGGCGGGCGGAACACGTGCGGCGGGAGTGTCGCGGTCGGGCAGGGGGCGGGGGACAGTGCGGAGGTCAGCGGTCAACCGGACCCGGTGCGGTGTCCGCGACGGGGAAACCTCCCACCCAGCGGACGGGATCGGGGCAGATCGCGTCGAGTCCGGCTCCCCGGAACCGGTTTTCTACCCAGGCCAGCAGGCCGTCGTCGGCACGGGTTCCCGCGTACAACTCGCCCACACGCGGTGCGAACCACACGGGCCGGCGACCGAGAATCGTGGAGAGGTGGGCGTCGATCGTGGTGAAGGTGTCCGGGTGGGCCAGCCAGTCGGTCGCGGCCGACCCGGGGACCGCGACCTGGAGCACATCGTCCGGGTACCGGGGCACCGTACGGTTGCGGATGTACACCCGGAAGCCGTCACCCGTACGCGCGGAGTCCAGGGCCCCGGCCGCCGCCGCGTCCCAGGCGGTCGCGGCGGGGACCCCGGAGCGCCGCAGATCCTCCTCCGTGAGAAAGCGGTCCCCGGAACAGAGCCCGGCCGCGAACCCCGTCGACAGGGCGATTCCCACGGGACCGGTGGGGTGGAACCGGGAGACCGGGACGGGCAGCAGCCGCAGGCACCAGGGCAGCCGCGGTGAAACGCGGCAGCTCGCGCGGTGCGAACCGGTGGTGGCACTCATGTCTCTCCGACCCGGCCGCCCGTCGATCCGGTTCCGTGAGCCTCAGAACGGCGGCTGGAGATCTTCTTCCGCGTCAGGGTCGAGCCCCAGGGTGGTGAAGAGCTGCCCGGCGGACCAGAGCGAGATGTCCTGGCCCCTGGCGATGAGTTCCTCCGCGCGCTTCTGCTTGGAGGTCGGTTTACCCCACTCGCCGCAGACGAGGATGGTCGTCTTCTTCGTCACGTTCTTGCCGATGGTAGCCCCCGCGTCGGCGAGCTCGTGCCAGAGCCGTCCCTTGTCGAAGGGCTCGAAATCGCCCGACAGGGTCACGTTCTGCCCGAAGAGCAGACCATCGGGATCGGCGTCGGGGTTCGGATCCGGGACGGTGTCGGGTACGGCGACCTTGGCCCAGGGGACGGTTCGGGGGGACTTCCTCCTCCCGCCACCGGCGCCGGGCGGGGCGGTGCGGGGCGGGGCCTCGGGGACCGTGTCCAGTACCGGCCACACCCGTTCACCGTCGATCCGACCGAGATCGAGGCCCGCCCCGGCGAGCACCTCATCGACGGTGTGCCGGTTGGTGGCGTCCCCGTTGAGGAGGACGAACATCCTGGCCGTGGCCTCCGCCGCGGCCGCCGGTGAGTCGGGTACGGGAAGGCCCAGGCTCCGGCACAGTCCGGTCAGCGAGTGGTCGGTGTCGTCGGGCCGCTCCCGGCGGGCCAGTGCGAGTGTGCAGGCGAGGGAATGGGGCGGCAGAGCGGCGGATCCCGAGGCACGCAGGACCCGGGAGAGGACGGTGACCTGGCGGTAGACGTTGTGCGCGACCAGGATCTCGCCGTCATCACCGAGATGGTCGAGGAGTGCGCCGACCGCGGTCTGCCCGGTTCCGTCGTCACCGGGGAACTCCCGGGAGGCGCCGTCGACGACGACTCCGTCCCGGACCCGTGCGACACCGATGGCGGAGACCGTGTCCCAGCCGGTGTCGTGGTCGACGTGGAGGGCGGTGAAATCGAGACCGGGGATCTCGACGTCCGATGCACCACCATCACGGGCCGCCGCCAGCGCATCGACGAGCTGCTGCAGTTCAGCCGTCTGGTTCGGGCTGAACACGATCTCCGTGCCCGGCCCCTCCAGGATCACCCGGCCGCAGGTGACGGGATCACCGGGCACGGGCGTGACCCCCGTGATCGAGTCCAACGGGATCTCGGGGCCGGGGCCCCGGAGCGCCGTCAACAGTGGATCGTTGTGCACCGTCACCTTGCGGGGAGTGACGGTGACCGTGCTGCCGTGGGCTGCGATCACGTCGGGTTCACCTCTCGATGCTGGCGTCGTGCCGGTTCAGGTCGGGCTCACACCCGGATCAGATGTAGTCCCCGGTCCGGTCGCGGTAGTCGTCTTCGGTGGCACCGGTGCGCAGGGGACCGGCGGCCGGGGTCTTCGACTCCGGCATTTCGTCGTCCGTCCCGTGGACGCAACCCGGGGCGCTGCGGTCGTTGCCGGGCTCCTCGTCCGGTTCCTCCGCCGGGGGCTCCATCTGCTTGAGGATCATCGTCGAGCGGGCGGGGACGGTGATCTTCCCTCCGGCCTCGATGACCTCCTCCTCCAGCGGGTACCCGGTCTCCTCGACCGTGTCGACGATCAGACGCCAGCGCACGCCGAAGCGCTTCCCGGGGAGCGTGAACTCCAACGGTTCGTGGTACGCGTTGAAGCACATGATGAAGGAGTCGTCGGTGATCCGCTCCCCGCGTTCACCGGGCTCCGCGATGGCGTCGCCGTTGAGGTAGACCATCAGGGATTTGCCGAAGGTGAAGTCCCAGTCGGCCTGGGTCATCAGCTTGCCGGAGGGAACGAGCCAGGCGATGTCGCGCTGGCGGACGTCATCGTCACCCAGCGGTCCACCCGCGAGGAAACGACGCCGCCGGAACACGGGGTGGTTCGCCCGGATCCGCAGGAGTCGGCGGGTGAAGTTCACCAGCGTCTTGTTGTCCTCCGCCTGGTCCCAGTCGATCCAGGACAGTTCGGAGTCCTGGCAGTAGACGTTGTTGTTCCCCTCCTGGGTGCGGCCCATCTCGTCGCCGTGGGCGATCATCGGGGTGCCCTGGCTCAGCAGGAGTGTGGTGAGGAAGTTCCGGCGCTGCTGTGCGCGGAGCTGCCTGACCTCCGGATCGGAGCTCGGGCCCTCCACACCGCAGTTCCAGGACCGGTTGTGGCTCTCGCCGTCGCGGCCGTCCTCACCGTTGGCGTCGTTGTGCTTCTCGTTGTAGCTGACCAGGTCGTTGAGGGTGAAGCCGTCGTGGGCTGTGACGAAGTTGATGGACGCCGTGGGGCGGCGGCCGTTGTTCGCGTAGAGGTCCGAGGAACCGGTCAGCCGCGAAGCGAACTCGCCGAGGGTCGCGGGTTCGCCGCGCCAGAAGTCACGCACGGTGTCCCGGTACTTGCCGTTCCATTCGGTCCACAGCGGCGGGAAGTTGCCCACCTGGTAGCCACCCTCGCCGATGTCCCACGGCTCGGCGATGAGTTTGACCTGGCTGACCACCGGATCCTGCTGGACGAGATCGAAGAACGCGGACAGCCGGTCCACGTCGTGGAGCTCGCGCGCGAGGGTCGAGGCGAGGTCGAAGCGGAAACCGTCGACGTGCATCTCGGTCACCCAGTAGCGGAGGGAGTCCATGATCAGCTGCAGGGTGTGCGGGTGCCGGACATTCAGGCTGTTGCCCGTGCCCGTGTAGTCCATGTAGTGCCGCTTGTCGTCCTCGACGAGTCGGTAGTAGGCGGCGTTGTCGATTCCGCGGAACACGATGGTCGGTCCCATGTGGTTGCCCTCGGCGGTGTGGTTGTAGACCACGTCGAGGATGACCTCGATACCCGCGTCGTGGAACGCCCGGACCATTCCCTTGAACTCGCTGACGGCCCCACCCGGCTTCGTTGCCGCCGCGTAATCCTGGTGCGGCGCGAGGAAACCGAACGTGTTGTATCCCCAGTAGTTCCGCAGGCCGAGCTCGCGGAGCCGGTCGTCCTGGAGGAACTGGTGGACGGGCATCAGTTCGATGGCGGTCACACCGAGATCCTGCAGGTACTCGATGATGGACGGGTGCGCGAGCCCCGCGTACGTGCCGCGGAGGTTCTCCGGGACATCCGGGTGCGTCATCGTCATTCCCTTGACGTGGGCCTCGTAGATGACGGTCTCGTGGTACGGGGTCTTCGGGGCCCGGTCGTTGGCCCAGTCGAAGAAGGGGTTGATGACCACGGAAGTCATCGTGTGACCGAGGGAATCCTCTGTGTTGCGCTTGGTGAGGTCCTCGGGATCGTTGATGTCGTAGGAGAACAGGGAGGGGTGGCCGTCGAACTCCCCGTCGAAGGCCTTGGCGTAGGGATCGACGAGCAGCTTGTTGGGGTCACACCTGTGGCCGTTGTCGGGATCGTAGGGGCCGTAGACCCGGTAGCCGTAGCGCTGGCCGGGCTGGATCCCGGGGAGGTAGCAGTGCCAGGTGTGGGCGTCCACCTCCTCGATCGGGATTCGGGTCTCGTTGTTGTCCTCGTCGAGCAGGCAGAGCTCGACCTTTTCCGCGACGTCGGAGAAGAGGGCGAAATTGGTGCCGGCTCCGTCGTACGTGGAGCCGAGCGGGTAGGCGTCGCCGGGCCAAACCTCGTGGGCGTCTGCGGTGGAACTAGTCATGGTGAGCAATCATATATCCCGCGGGGCGCCAAGTCCCTTCAGCACGAGCGCCACACCCCGCCGGAACGTGGTTTCGCCGGTCGTGGTGGACGTCCCGGAAGAATCCGCGCCCTCCGCGATCCTGAGGGCCGCGACCGACTGCTCGTGGAGTGTCTCCCCCATGATGAAGTGCAGCAGTGTCACGGCGCCGGCCTCCCTGTGCACCGCGCTCAACTCACTTCCAGCGTCGAGAGCTGCGGAAATAGTGGCCGTGAGCCGGTTCCGGAGGTCGGGGTCAGACAGAGCCGCTGAGACGATCTCCGCTCCGTCGCGGTGGTCGAGGAGCGCGTTCCGGAGGCGGCTGCACATCGCGACGGTGGCCTCCGTCCATGTGGCGCCGGCGACAGTCGCGGCATCGTCGAGGACCGGAGCACAGATGGCCCGTCCGATGGCCGCGATGAGTGCCTGCTTGCTGGGGAAGTGCCAGTAGAGGGCGCCCGGGGCGACCCCGAGCTGCCGTGCCACACGGCGCATGGTCATGTCCGCCAACCCGTACGTGTCTGCGATATCGAGGCTGGCGGTGATGATGGACTCGCGGGTCAGTTGCACACCGTCACGATAGCTCGGCCCGGCGTCACCGGAGGTGTTTCCGGTGCAGATCGGGCCGGTGGTGGATCGGGAGGGCGCGGTGCAGTAGATTTGCGGACCATGGAGTTCGTGCCGTGATGGCGCACATCCGACGCCGGTCGGGGATTGCCCCGGTTTATTGCCCAAGTTTAAGGAAAAACAACGGGGAATCTGGGATGCGGTTGTTAGTGTTGGAGCGCCAGGCCACATGAAACTTCAGATCAGGGCGCGGTCGCCGCGCTGTCCGAATAAACTAGTCAGGAGTACCCCGTGCCGAGTCTCAGTCTCGCGAAGAAGACCATTGCAGCAGCCGCACTGATCGCCCCGCTCTCCATGAGCGTGGTGTCGTGCAGCTCCAACGGAGATGACGCGGCCGATGCCACGTCAACCACCTCCACGTCCGCGTCGACCTCGACGTTGACCTCGACCGAGACCTCCACTTCGACCACGAGCAGCACCACGACGACCGCATCGGGGGAGACCTTGATGTCCGAGACGACCTCTGCGCCGGCCCCCGCGCCGGTACCGGATCAGGAGGCTGCGGCTGCGGTGGCGGCGGCCGCAGCCAATCTCCCGTCCCCGAAGCCGGCGTCCCCGGTTCAGGGTGGCCGTCCGGCGACCCCTGAAGAGGCCCGGGCCATCGAGGATCTGGCACGTCGGGTCGCGTGGGCGCCGACCCTGAGGGGTTACCTGGGGGGCATCCTCGACAACACCTGCAATTCGGTGCTCCAGGCCAACGGTGGTCGCGAGGCGTACGACCTCAACCAGATCCCCGATGTCCCGATGGACATGATCCCCGAACTGCAGGGGCGCAGGGCCGAGGTGCAGAGTGTGACCGACATCATGGTCGAGGGTAACACCGCCTCCGCCACGGTGACCGCCAACGCGGGCAACGAGGTCGAGACCGGTACGATGCGGTTCCTCAAGGAGGACGGCGTCTGGAAGCTCTGCGACTGATCGGAGTCCGTCACCGGCGCAGGGTGACGGTGGCGACAGGCGGAACCGAAAACCCCCGCCCGGGAACCCCGATAGGGGTTCGGGCGGGGGTTTCGGCATTTCTGCAGCTCTCGTGCAGCTCCCCCCCGGATCGGGTTAGCCGGTCGTTTACGTCCCCCATTTTTTGAACAGCGTTCAACTGAGTCGGTATCGTGGTTTTCCAATGACCACCAGCACGACCTTTAGGGTACCCGGGACAAGAGCCCGGAGCCCCATCCCCGGGAGGACCGACAAATGACCAACGCAACCATCGACAGTGATGTGTCAGAGCGAGCGCAGGACGACATTCTCGCGTTTGCCCGGAAGAAGGTCCTCGAAGGCGGGGTCGGGCTGGACAAGGAGGAGACCCTCGCCGTACTGAATCTGCCGGACGACCGCCTCCCGGAACTTCTCGAGCTGGCGCACGAGGTCCGTCTGAAGTGGTGCGGCGAAGAGGTGGAGATGGAGGGGATCATCTCCCTGAAGACCGGCGGGTGTCCCGAGGACTGCCACTTCTGCTCGCAGTCCGGTCTCTTCGAGTCGCCCGTCCGTTCCGCGTGGCTGGACATTCCCGCACTCGTCGAGGCCGCGAAGCAGACCCAGAAGACCGGAGCGACGGAGTTCTGCATCGTCGCCGCCGTCAAGGGGCCCGATGAGCGCCTCCTGTCCCAGCTCGAGCAGGCCGTCGCGGCGATCAAGTCCGAGGTCGACATCGAGGTGGCGGCGTCCGTGGGCATCCTGACCCAGGACCAGGTCGACCGCCTGGCCGCCGCCGGCGTGCACCGCTACAACCACAACCTCGAGACCGCCCGTTCCTACTTTCCCCAGGTCGTCACGACCCACTCGTGGGAGACCCGCCGGGACACGCTCCGGATGGTCAAGGAGGCGGGCATGGAGGTGTGCTGCGGCGGCATCCTCGGCATGGGGGAGTCTCTCGAACAGCGGGCCGAGTTCGCCCAGGATCTGGCGGTGCTCGATCCGACTGAGGTGCCGATGAACTTCCTCGACCCGCGCCCCGGGACGCCATTCGCCGACTACGAGGTCATGCCCGCCCAGGACGCGCTCCGCGCGATCGGCGCCTTCCGTCTCGCGCTGCCGAAGACGATCCTCCGCTTCGCCGGTGGCAGGGAGCTCACACTCGGCGACCTGGGCGCTGAGCAGGGGCTCCTCGGCGGCATCAACGCGATCATCGTCGGCAACTACCTCACCACCCTCGGACGGCCCCAGGAGCAGGATCTCGAGATGATGGGTAAGCTGCGACTGCCCATCAAGGCGCTCAACTCCACCTGCTAGAGAATCCGGAGACCTGGACCCATGGCCCGCATCGCGGACAACACCGACCTCCTCGAGGCACTGATCACGGGGGCGGCCCCCGTGTACCACCCGAACACCGGCCAGTGCCTGGCCGACGGGGAGACGGTCCGGTTGTCCCCCTCGGCGCGTGCCGGGTTGGAGGCGCCCCGCTACTGCCAGCTCTGCGGTCGCAGGATGGTGGTGCAGATCCGGCCCGACGGATGGGACGCCTCGTGCTCCCGGCACGGACGGGTCGACTCCGCCTACCTCGGCCGGCGCTGACCGTTCGCCGGTACTCCCCGGCACTAGGTGACGGCGGGTTCTCCGCGTAGATTGGACGTCCATGAACCATCCTGACCACGCAGACGGGCATCCGGACGCGCCAGAGACCGTCGACGTGCACGCCGGTGACGGCCCGGGAGATTCGCCGTCGGCCGGCGTGACACCGGTTCGACGGCTGCTGCCCAGGGTCAGGCGGTCCACGGGATCCTATGCCGGGATCCTCGCGCTCTCACTCATTCTGGCCCTGGTCGCGGGCGTTCTCTCCGGGCTGTTCCGACCCGTCTACATGGGGAGGGTCATGGAGGACGCCGCCGTGGTGACGGTCGCGCCCGGGTCCCAGGAGTTCGACACGTGGCTGGGGATGATCACCGGAAGCTCGATCCTCGGGATCGTCGTCGCGTTGATCGCGTTCTTCCGCGCTCCCGAACTCCTCGGGCCGAGGATGCTCGCGTGGGTGACGTTCTGCTCGCTCATCGGTGCATTCACCATCGTCGGCATCAGTGATGCCGTGGCACATCTCGTGCATCCGGTGCCCGCCGAGGATGCGCTGCAGATCAGCCAGGACTACGCCTTCATCCCCCAGGTGACGCTCCACTGGGGTGTGGTCATCGCTCCGTACCTCGCGCTGCTGACCTACTGGTCCGCGGCGGTCCTGGTCCGGCCGGACCGCACCCCGGTCTACGACGACGCCGACCGCCCGCCGTCAATTCCGGGCAGTGCCTAGCGGGGCCGGGACAGTGCCCCCGGATCACGGTGACCGCCTCCACGACGCCCGTGATCCCGCATCCGATCGCCGCCTCGAGTTGTGCGTCGGTCGCCCCGACCGCGACTGGGAACACCGCCACCGCGCAGACGACCACACGGTCCCGGGCGCCGTCCGATCCGTCGTCCACGAGTGCCGCCCGGGCGTTGACGGTCTGACAGCGGCGGTCGAACGCGGCACACGCCGTCGAAGCCTCCCCGAACACCCCGGTGGCGGGGCCCTCCACGGGGACCTCCCACCGGGAGATGACGATGAGATCGCCTCCGGCGACTCCCGCGGCATCGGTGGTCACGGTGATCTGGACCTCGACCTCGTCGACCGTCAGGGTGAGGGCCCGGAACCTGGGGTGGGGTTCCGCGTCCCCGCGGATCCGTTCCAGGATGATCCGGAGGCGGTACATGTCGAGTGGTTCCGGTATCCCGGGTTCCACCGGGTGCGATCCCGGCCGGAGGATGACGGTCCCCGGCACCGGCCGCGTGGCCTCCACCGCATCGGTGCGCAGCAGTTCCGGGGGATTGATCCTGGGACCGGCCAGGGACGGGATCTCGTCGATGAGTGCGAGGCACCCCGTGATCACGAGGATGAGGGATCTCTCCAGGAACGTACGCAACTGATCGTCGGAGATCCCCGCGTCGACGCACAGGGACGCGTGGAACCGGACGCTGAGGGTCCCGTCCGCCGCAACCGACGGGTAGAAGCACACCGGCAGGGAACGCTGCTCACCCAGCGCGAGGGCGTCCTGCAGGACGGGCAGGTGACCCACTCCGGTCCGCCCCCGGAGCCGTCCCCGGAACACGAGGTGCAGTCCACCGTTGTCGCGGATCACGAGGAACTCACCGCGGACGCTCGGCCAGGCGACCATGATCCGGTCCGCGGCCGTCGAGTACCGCACCCCGAACTCCTCCAGTGCGGCCTCGACCATGTCGAAGGTCAGGGGCCGGGTCGAGCGGCGGCCGGAACGCCGGCGGCGGCGCAGCATCCGGAGTGGTGCCGGTCCGGACACCCGGAGGAGAGTCAGCCTCAGTCCACGGTTGAGTTCGCCGGTAGGTGGAGCCCCGGGGAACAGACCGGAAGGGTCATCCGGGACACGACCGGTGGGGTCCCGTCCGTGGTCGGTGGAGGGCACCGGGTCACTCATCGGGCCATTCCACCACCGACACCCCGGTGACATCCTCGCTGATGGATCCGACCGCGATCAGGACGCGACGGAGCCCGAGGGAGAGCGTGTGCCGGAGCTGGGTGGGGGTCAGTCCGGCGGCCGTCGGGACCGACATCTCCACGCGGACCTGGAGACCGTCGTCGTCGGTGTGACAGTAGGCCTTGGTCAGCGCGGACTTCTCGTTCCAGGTGTTGCAGCAGAGGAAGATCCGCATGAAGTCCCGCTCCGGATCGAGGTTCGGGTCCCACAGACCGCGGAGAATGAGTGACGGGCCGTTGTCCAGGTGGAGCCCGATGAGAACACTGTTGACCGTCGTCGCGAGCCAGTTCTCCCCTCTGTGCATCCCGTGGATGCCGAGGTCCTTCAACGTCGCCTCCAGCCGGGCCAGATCCACCGGGGACGGTGGATCCGGGTCCGGGACACCGGTGTCCCCGTTGGCGTTGGAGTTGACCCCGTCGCTGATGTCGCGGTCCTCGTCCGGATCATCCGGTTCAGTCACGGTGGGTGTCCCCTCGTCCGGGTCATGGTTGCTGTCCTCCGGGTCCGTCTGGAGCCGGAGCGGTCCGTGCAGGGCGTCCGCGTCGAGGCCGTCGCCGTGGCCCTCCGTCGACTCAGTGGGCTTCAACTGCGGAAACTCGGTGAGTACACGGTCGGCGGCCAGCTCCGTCGCCTGCATCGCGGACCGGATGAAGGTGCGCAGTTGCTCGCCGGTGGCCCCCGCCCCGATGGGCAGCGCGGTACGGAAGTGGACCGAGACCGCCCCGTCGTCGGTGATCTCCAGCATCGCGGTCGGATTGATCCGCTCCGCGTTCCAGGTCGTGATGGCGTGTGCCAGGGCGTTGATGTCCGAGAGATCGAGGGTTCCGCGCAGTTGCCCCTCCGCGATGAGCACCGGGGCGTCGATCCGGCCGATGTAGACGAGCACCCTGTGAGTCTCCCAGGGCAGCAGCAGTCGCCGGGTGCCGGACAGGAAGCGGTAGTCACACGCGCTGACGGCCGCAGACACGTCAGCGAGGCTGACTCTCGTGGGGCCCGTGTGTCCCCCGGTGCGGTCGCCCATGATCTGCTTCCCTCCTCACCGTGTGGCCTTCGAACCTCTCCCGAACCTCTCCGCCAATATACGCGGTGGCCGGGGGTCACGCCCCGGTCCGGTGCACCCGTGACATCCGCGGAACCGGAGCCGAATACAATGGCGCAGACAGGACCGCCGTTTCCCGGTGTCGTACCGGGGGCCGGGGACCGCCACCACCAACGCAGACACATGAACGGGATGATGCAGGAAATGCCCATGCTCACGCTCACCGACCTCACCGGCCAGACTCCGACCGGTAGTCATCTGCGGCGCACCCTGCCCAGAGGGGGCACGGACGTCGACTCCGTCCTCGACGTCGTCGCGCTGCTGGTCGCGGATGTCCGTGACAACGGTGCCACCGCGGCGCTCGCCTACGGGCGGAAGTTCGACGGGGTGACCCCGGACAGCGTCCGGGTGCCGGATGACGTCATCCACGCAGCGGTGGACACCCTCGATCCGCAGGTCCGCGCCGCCCTGGAGGAGTCCATCGACCGGATCCGGAAGGTGCACCGGGCACAGGTCCCGGAGGGGCACACCGTCGAACTCGCCCCCGGGGGGACCGTCGAGGAGCGGTTCATCCCGGTCGAACGCGTCGGGCTCTACGTCCCCGGCGGGAACGCCGTCTACCCGTCCAGCGTTCTCATGAACGTGATCCCCGCGCAGGAGGCCGGCGTGGACACCCTCGTCGTCGCCTCGCCGCCCCAGGCGGCGCACGGAGGCTGGCCGCACCCCACCATCCTCGCGGCCTGTTCGCTGCTCGGCGTGGACGAGGTGTGGGCCGTCGGAGGGGCGCAGGCGGTCGCCCTGCTGGCCTACGGTGATGAGGAGACCGCAGCTCTCGCCCCGGTCGACATGATCACCGGCCCCGGAAACATCTTCGTCACCGCGGCCAAGCGACTGTGCCGCTCCGTCGTCGGCATCGACTCGGAGGCAGGGCCGACGGAGATCGCCATCCTCGCGGACAGGACCGCCGACCCGGTCCACCTGGCGTACGACCTGATCAGTCAGGCGGAACACGACGTCATGGCCGCCAGCGTCCTGGTCACCGACTCCCGGGAACTCGCCGAGGCGGTCGACCGTGAGGTCGCCGCGCGGTACGGGGTGACCCGCAACTCCGAGCGGGTCGCACAGGCGCTCACGGGGCCCCAGTCCGGCATCATCCTCGTCGACGACCTCGAGACCGGGATCCGCGTCGTCGACGCCTACGGTGCCGAGCACCTGGAGATCCACACCGAGAACGCCACGGCCGTCGCCCGGCGCGTCCGGAACGCCGGCGCCATCTTCGTCGGCCCGTATGCGCCGGTACCGCTCGGCGACTACTCCGCCGGCTCCAACCACGTCCTGCCGACCTCGGGCACCGCGCGCCACTCGTCCGGTCTGAACACCCGGACGTTCCTCAAGGCCGTCCACCTCATCGAGTACGACGAGACCGCCCTGAAGGGTGTCGCGGACACCGTCGTCGCACTGGCGGACGCCGAGGATCTGCCCGCCCACGGCGAGGCCATCCGCGCCCGCTTCGAGAACCTGCCCACCGACTCAACCACCGAGGACAACCGATGACTGACGCCCCCACTCCGCTGGCAGCGGACACGACCCTCGCGGATCTTCCCCTCCGGGAGGCCCTGCGCGGCGAACACGCCTACGGTGCGCCGCAGCTCGACGTCCCCGTCCGGCTGAACACCAACGAGAACCCGTACCCCCCGTCGGACGCCCTCGTCGAGGAACTCGTGGACACGGTGCGCCAGCTCGCCGTGGACCTGAACAGGTACCCCGAACGCGACTGTGTCGAACTGCGGGACCAGCTCGCCGCGTACATCTCGGAGCAGACCGGGGTCGCCGTCACGCGGGAGAACCTCTGGGCTGCCAACGGCTCCAACGAGGTACTCCAGCAGCTGCTCCAGGCCTTCGGCGGCCCGGGCCGAACGGCCCTGGGATTCGTCCCCAGCTACTCCATGCACCCCATCCTCTCCACGAGTACGCACACCGAGTTCCTCCGCTGCGCACGGGGCTCCGACTTCAGCATCGACATGGACCTGGCTCTGGCCGAGATCGAGCGGCTCCGGCCGGATGTTGTCTTCGTGACCACCCCGAACAACCCCACGGGGGATGTGACCTCCCTCGACGACATCCGCCGGATCGTCGGGGCCGCGCCGGGCATCGTCATCATCGACGAGGCTTACGCCGAGTTCAACGACGGACCCTCCGCCGTGGAGCTCATCGAGGAGTTCCCCGCGCGACTCGTGGTGTCGCGGACGATGAGCAAGGCCTTCGACTTCGCCGGTGGCAGACTCGGTTACTTCGTCGCGGCCCCCGCATTCATCGACGCGGTCATGCTCGTGCGCCTGCCGTACCACCTGTCGACGCTGTCGCAGGCCGCGGCGATCGTGGCACTGAAGCACTCCCGGGACACCCTGGCGACGGTCGCCCGGATCGCCGCGGAGCGCGAGCGCGTCGTCGCGGCCCTGGAGGAACTGGGATACGACGTCGTGCCCAGCAGGTCGAACTTCATCTTCTTCGGGCATTTCGACGACGCGGCGGCCGTCTGGCGCCGCTTCCTCGACGCCGGTGTACTCATCCGGGACGTGGGTGTGCCGCACCGGTTGCGCGCCACGGTCGGTCTCGACGAGGAGAACGATGCCTTCATCGCGGCGGCCCGGGACATCGCGGCCGCAGCCGGTATCACCCCCGGTGGCGCGTCCACCACGTAGAACCATCCCAGCACCCGCCACCGAGTCACGAGGAACGAGACGACAAGTCATGGCTGACCTGAATCACACCATCAGCAACGAATCCGAGGGCACCGACGCAAGCCGTCGGGCCCGCGTGGAACGCGCCACCCGCGAGTCGACCATCGCGGTGGAGATCGACCTGGACGGCACCGGAAACTGCGAGATCAGCACCGGGCTGCCGTTCTTCGACCACATGCTCACCGCGTTCGGCACGCACGGCAGCTTCGACCTCACCGTCCACGCCTCGGGGGACACCGACGTCGATGCGCACCACACCGTCGAGGACACCGCGATCGTGCTGGGAGGGGCGATCCGGGAGGCGCTGGGGGACAAGTCCGGCATCCGCCGCTTCGGGTCGTGCCAGCTGCCGATGGACGAGACGCTGTGCGAGGCGATCGTGGACGTCTCGGGCCGTCCCTACTTCGTCATGGACGGCGAACCGGACCAGATGATCACCGCCGTGATCGGCGGCCACTACGCCACCGTCATCAACCGGCACTTCTTCGAGTCGCTCGCCTTCAACGCGCAGATCGCCCTCCACGTGCGGTGCCACTACGGGCGCGACCCGCACCACATCACCGAGGCCGAGTACAAGGCCGTGGCGCGGGCACTGAGAGCTGCGACGGAACCGGATCCCCGGGTCTCGGGAATCCCATCCACCAAGGGGTCGCTGTAACCGATGCCGGACCTTGTTAGAGTGGCAGCCGGACAGCAGGACGGTTCCGCACACTGGTTCATCTACCTGCTGTTCCTCATCGCCGGCCTCCTGGTCGGCGGAACCTGGGCGGCTTACCAGGCCGAGAACCGGGTCATGACATTCATCGGCGCTCTGGCGGCGGCCGCGGCGTTCGCCGCAGCGCTGCTGTGGCTACTGGGAGAGGTGGGTTAGATAGGTGAAGACGTCGGCGCGGCTGCTGTCACGCGATGAACTCGAGAAGCTCGACAACATGTGGAGCAGCCCGGCGCTGAAGACGACGCTGACCGCCGTCGCCGCCGCCTTCGCCTCCTGGTCGCTGATGCTCCCGGTGGTCCCGCTCGCGGTGATCAGTTCGGGCGGCTCCGACAGTCTCGCCGGTTCCGTCACCGGTGTATTCATGGCGGGTACCGTTCTCACCCAGATGTTCACCCCGAAGGCGCTGCGCCGGTTCGGCTACATCCCGGTGATGGTCGTCTCGGCCTTCCTCCTGTGCGTGCCCTCCGCGTTGTACGCCTTCTCCGTGGACGCGATCCCGGTGCTCACGATCTCCGCGGTCCGTGGCGTCGGCTTCGGCGCACTGACGGTCGCCCAGTCCGCGCTGATGGCCGAACTCGTGGCCCGGAGGTTCCTCGGAAAGGCGTCCGGGGCGCTGGGGCTCGTCGTCGGGCTCCTGCAGATGCTCTTCCTGCCGGCGGGGCTCTATCTCGCGGAGACGATCGGATTCACCTCGGTCTACATCATCTCCTCGGTCATCGGCATCGGTGCCACCGCACTGTGCTGGTCCCTTCCGCGGCTGTCCCCGGAGAAGCGAGAGTCCCTGCGCGGCACCGGCTCCATCACGGAGAGCGGGTACTCCGTCGCGACCTGGAAGCTCATCACCGTCCCGGCGCTCGCGATCTCCACCATCGCGATGGGCTACGGCGCCATCTCATCCTTCCTCCCCGCCGCGGTGAAGGAACTCGACCCGGCCAGCGGCGCCGTGGTCGGAGGACTCGTGCTGGCGGTCGTCGGGGGATCCCAGATGCTCAGCCGCTACGGCGCCGGCGTCATCGCGGACCGCCGTGGCGAGGCCGGGCGACTGGTCATCCCGTCGCTCGTCGCCGGGGTCGTCGGTCTGGCGCTCGCGACCCTCGTCCTCGCCGCGGGGCTCAACCCGTGGCTGCTGCTCCTCTCCGCCCTGCTGTTCGGCGCCGGTTTCGGTGCCGTCCAGAATGAGGCGCTGCTGATGATGTTCGCCCGGCTGCCCCGGTCGAAGGTCACCGAGGCATCCGCGATGTGGAACATCGCCTTCGACTCCGGCACCGGCCTCGGCTCCGTGGTTCTCGGTGTCGTGGCCGCGCGCGCCGCCTACTCCGGGTCCTTCGGGACGGCGGCCGGTCTCGTGGTTCTCGGTCTCGCCGTCGTGGTCGCGGACCGGGTCATCGGCCGGCACCGCATCGCGGAGTACAACAACACGCGCGCCACCCTCCGGCGCGTGCCGATGGCCCGCACCGCGGTACGCAGTGCCCGGGCCATCGGCCGGGCGGGCATGAAACCCGTGCACGTGGCCGAACTACTCGCCAAGAACACCCCGCGCCCGCATGTCCGGCGCCGCCCGGAGGGCATGAGCCGTGAGGAGTTCAACGCCGAACTCCGTGCGGAGGCGGCCGAGCGCCGCGCCCTCAAGGCCGAGCGGAAATCCGACCAGCGGGAGTACAGGATCCAGGTCCGGGAGATCCGGGCGGACGCCCGCGCGCACGTCGAGCGTGCCCGAAGGGAGGCCCAGGAGCACATCGAACGCGCCCGGGCGGAAGCCCGGGAGATGGAGTGCAGGAGACTGGCGGAACTCCGTTCCCCGGACCGTCCCGGCCAGGGCGGACAGGAGCGGACCCCGAAGACGTCCTCTGTCACGCCCGTGGACCCCAGCCCGGGTGGCACCGGACGGACCACGCCCGCGCCGGAGAAGCCGCGGGCTGGCGGGGAAGACGCCGCCCGCCGGACAACCGACGACCCCACCACCGACCCCGACACCGACACACAATCCACCGGGAGCACAAGATGACCAGCCGCAAGACCCCCACCGTGGCCCTCCTCGACTACGGCTCCGGAAACCTCCGGTCCGCCCACCGCGCGCTCGAGCGCGCCGGTGCCGAGGTGACCGTGACCAGCGACCCGGGGACCGTGCTCGCGGCGGACGGCCTCCTCGTCCCCGGCGTCGGGGCGTTCGCCGCGTGCATGGACGGTCTGCGCAACGTTCACGGTGCCCGGCTCATCGGCGAGCGGCTGGCCGGGTCGCGTCCGGTCCTCGGCATCTGCGTCGGTATGCAGATCCTGTTCGAACGCGGTGTGGAACACGGCACCGCGGCTGAAGGCTGCGGTGAGTGGCCGGGAACGGTGGAGAAGCTCCGGGCGAACATCCTGCCGCACATGGGCTGGAACACGGTCGACGTCCCGGCGGACTCCCGGATGTTCCGCGGTATCGCCGACGAGCGTTTCTACTTCGTCCACTCCTACGCGGTCCGGAGCTGGGACATGCCGGAGGATGACGCCCTCACGCCGCCGACGCTCACCTGGGCGCAGCACGAGGGGGACCGGTTCCTCGCCGCAGTGGAGAACGGCCCGCTGTGGGCAACCCAGTTCCACCCCGAGAAGTCCGGGGACGCCGGGGCCGAGCTCCTGCGCAACTGGATCGATACACTCTGACCACCGACCCACCGACGGGGTGTCGCACCTTGTCCCGGCATCGCTAGGATTGGCCCCATGAGCCTCACACTTCTACCCGCAGTCGACGTCGTGGACGGCAGAGCCGTCCGCCTGCACCAGGGGGAGGCGGGCAGTGAGAAGAGCTACGGCAGCCCGCTGGACGCCGCACTCAACTGGCAGGACCAGGGGGCGGAGTGGCTGCACTTCGTCGACCTTGACGCCGCCTTCGGTCGGGGATCCAACCACGGGATGATGGCCGAGGTCGTGCGCCGACTCGACATCGACGTGGAGCTGACCGGTGGCATCCGGGATGACGCGTCCCTCGAACGGGCGCTCGCGACCGGTGCCCGCCGCGTGAACATCGGCACCGCAGCGCTGGAGAACCCGGAATGGGCCGAGAAGATCATCGGCACCCACGGTGACCGCGTCGCGATCGGCCTCGATGTCCGCCTCATCGACGGCGAGTGGCGGACGCGCGGTCGTGGATGGGTGTCCGACGGCGGCGATCTCTGGGAGATCCTCGAGCGCTTCGACCGGGCGGGGTGCAGCCGGTTCGTCGTCACCGACGTCTCCCGGGACGGCACCTTGACCGGACCGAACATCGACCTCCTGCGCGACGTGGCCGCTGCCACGGACGCACCCGTCACCGCGTCCGGTGGAATCGCGGAGCTCTCCGACGTCACCGGACTGATGCCCCACGTGGACGAGGGAATCGACTCCGTCATCATCGGCAAGGCCCTCTACGAGGGACGTTTCACCCTCCCCGAGGCGCTCGCCGCCGTCGCCGGGAAGCCGACCGACGATCCGACCGGGCGCGGCTGACCGTGTCCGGAGATCTGGATGCCCGCGGGCTGCTCGCGGTGGCTGAGGCCGTCGCCGATGACGCGGAGCGGATGATCCGCTCGTCGCTCGGCGAGGCACGCGTCATGGAGAAGGGCGAGGGGGACATCGCCACCGAGGTCGACCTCGCCGTCGAGGCGACCGTCCGCCGCCAGCTCACGCTGCTCACCGGTATCCCCGTGTTCGGGGAGGAGGCGGGGGGAGATCTCGGCGCCGGCGCCGTCTGGGTCGTCGATCCCGTTGACGGAACCTCCAACTTCGCCGTGGGAAACCCGATGTGCGCGTTCCTGCTGAGCCTCCTCGTGGACGGACAGCCCGTGTGCGCCCTGACCTCGCAGCCCGCTACGGGTCAGCGCTTCACCGCCTACACCGGCTCGCCGCTGATGCGCAACGGACGGCCGCAGCGCCCCGTCACCGAGCGCGACCCCTGGCTGAGCCACATCGGTTTCGGTTCGATCATCTCTCCCGTGCACTCCTCGTTCCCGACCTGGGCGCGGCACGAACTCCTGGACCGACTGGGTGCGAAGCACCCCCGGCTCCGGGTGACGGGATCGGTGGGCCTCGATCTCGCGTTCACCGCGGCCGGAATATTCGGCGGTACCGTCACCTTCAGCCCCCACGTCTGGGACAACGCCGCGGGCGTCCTGCTCGTCCGCGCCGCCGGGGGTGTGGTGACCGATCTCGCGGGAAACGAGTGGCACCCGGACTCCTTCGGTGTCGTCGCCGGGGCGAAGGGCGTGCACGACGTCATCCTCGGTACGATCAGTGAGACCCTCGGCACCGACCGTTGAAATCGCTTCACCCGATCTGAGAAGGAGGCGGACGGAACTTGTCCGTAGCTGTCCGTATCATTCCCTGCCTGGACGTGGCCGACGGCCGCGTCGTCAAAGGCGTCAACTTCGCCAACCTGCGTGACGCTGGCGATCCCGTGGAACTCGCCGCCCGCTACGACGCCGAGGGTGCCGATGAGCTGACGTTCCTGGATGTCTCCGCGTCGAAGGACGGGCGGGGGACGATGCTCGACGTCGTCCGGAGGACCGCCGAACAGGTGTTCATCCCCCTGACGGTCGGCGGTGGGGTCCGTTCCATCGAGGACGTCGACCAGCTGCTCCGTGCGGGGGCGGACAAGGTCAGCGTCAACACCTCGGCCATCGCCCGGCCGGAGCTGCTCCGCGAACTGTCCGAACGCTTCGGCGCGCAGTGCATCGTGCTGTCCGTCGACGCCCGCCGCGTACCCGAGGGCGGAACTCCCCAGCCCTCCGGCTTCGAGGTGACCACCCACGGTGGTTCCAGGTCCGCGGGTATCGACGCGATCGAGTGGGCGCGCCGCGGTGAGGAGCTCGGGGTGGGGGAGATCCTGCTGAATTCCATGGACGGTGACGGCACCCGGGACGGCTTCGACCTCGAGCTTCTGGAGGCGGTCCGCGAGGCGGTCACCGTCCCGGTGATCGCCTCCGGCGGTGCCGGTGCCGTGGAGCACTTCCCGCCGGCGGTCGCCGCCGGTGCCGACGCGGTGCTCGCGGCCACGATCTTCCACTTCAAGGAGATCACCATCGACGAGGTCAAGGAAGCGCTCGCCGACGCCGGATTCGAGGTCCGACGATGAGCGTCGATCCGACCTCAGACACGGGCCACACCGATGACCCCTCCCGGTACGAATTGGATCCGGCGGTGGCGCAGCGCCTGAAACTCAACGATGCCGGGCTCCTGCCCGCCGTCGTCCGGGAGGACGGGACCGGGGACGTGCTGATGCTCGCATGGATGGATACCCATGCGTTGGCCTACACCCTCGCGACCCGCCGGGGCACCTACTACTCCCGGTCGCGTCGGGAGTACTGGATCAAGGGACTGACCTCGGGCCACGTCCAGGAGGTCACGGGTGTGCGACTGGACTGCGACGGGGACACGGTTCTGCTCACGGTCCGGCAGACCGGTGGGGCGTGCCACACCGGGGACCACACCTGCTTCGACGCGGATGAGCTGCTGTGAGGACCCCGCGTCTACCGCAGGTAGCGGCACTCTCGGTCGGCACGGGCGCGGCCCTGCTGTGGCTGTCCTCCCGGCTGGTCTGGGTGACGGTCAGGGCGTTCGACGACAAATCCGGGGATGCGGTCCGCGAACTTCCGGGTGCCGTGTGGGCCTCGCAGGTCACCGTGATCACCCTCGTGCTGGTCGCCGGCACCCTCGGGGCCCTCGCACTACGGAGGAACGTTCGCAGGGTGATCGGCGTGCTGACGGCGATCGCGGCCGTCGGCGCCAGCTGGGCACCGTTGTCGCTCCTCGCGGGCACACCGGATCCCGAACGGGCCCGGATGCTGCTCACCTCGGGGGCCGCGACCCAGAAGGCCAGCTCCCCGGTGACATTGAGCGACTGGGCGACGGTCACCGGCCTGGACATCCACCACACCGGTCCCACGGTCGCGTTCGTGGGGTGCGCTCTGGCCCTCGTCGGGGGAGTGCTGCTCGTCCTGCGCCCCGGTGGCGCCGCCCAGCAGGCATCCAGCAGATACGTCACGCCGGGGGCCCGCCAGGCCCGGCTGGAGAAGGACCTCGAGGAGTCACCCGATTCCGGACGGGTGCTCTGGGACGCACTCGACGCGGACATGGACCCCACGGACGATCGGGGGGAGGGGGCAGGGGGTGGTCCGGTGCGGTGATTCCGTGTCCTCACGCCGTAGCGGAGGGGTGACACGGGGGCACGTCGTCGCGGTGCGGTGCCGACACAATTTCACCGGACACCCGGAAAGCCGTTAGCCTTGTCCCTGAACACCGGCGGGCTGACCGCCGGGTACCGCACGCGGACGGATCAGACATGACCACGGTTTTCGACCAGATCATCGCAGGCGTCGTCGAGGACGTCGCCGCGCGTGAGGCTGTCGTGCCGTTCAAGGAGATGAAGGCCCTTTCCCGTGACGTCGAACCGGCGCGGGACGCGATCGCGGCGCTCACCCAGCCCGGATGCAGCGTCATCGCCGAGCTGAAACGGGCGAATCCCGTCCAGGGGCCGATCGCATTGATCGAATCACCGGCGGAACTCGCGTGCGCCTTCGAGGCGGGAGGTGCCCGACTCATCGGATGTCAGACGGAGCGACGCCGTTTCCACGGTTCCCTGGAGGATGTCCGCGCGGTGCGCAGCGCGGTCACGGTGCCGGTGATGTGCCGCGACTTCATCCTCGACCCGTACCAGATCCACGAGGCCCGCTACTACGGAGTCGACATGGTGCCTCTGCTGGTCAGTGCGCTGGACCAGGCGCGGCTCGAATCACTGCTCGACCGGGTCCAGTCGCTCGGAATGACCGCCATGGTCGAGGTCCGCACCCCGGAGGAGGCGTCCCGGGCGATCCAGGCCGGTGCCCGGGTCGTGGGGGTCAACGCCCGGGACCTGCGGACGCTGACGATCAACCGGGAGGCGTTCGCGGAGATCGCACCGGGACTGCCCCGTGGCACCATCCGGGTGGCACTGTCCGGGGTCCGGACGACCCGGGACCTGATGAGCTACGCGGGATCCGGCGCGGACGCCGTCGTCATCGGTGAGGAACTCGTCACAGCGGAGGACCCCGCAGGCATGTGCCGCACACTCGTCACCGCTGGACAACACCCCGCCTGTCCGTCCACGTGGTGACCCTGATTCACACCTGAAGTTGCCGCCGGGTCTCGGGACAGTCACACTGGAGCCCATGACAAACTCACCCGAACACCCCAGATCTCCCCGTAGGCGCGCCACGGTGCTCCGTACCTCCGTCGCCACGCTCTCGGCGGCGGCCCTCGTCCTGACCGGTTGCTCCGGTTCAGACTCCGGAGAGCAGAAGGACGACACCGTCATCGGTGCGCTGTGCAACGCCTTCTACAGCCTCGCCGCGGCCCAGACCGACGCGGGCAACGGGCGCCTGCTGGTGGGCACACACGAGTACCTCGTCTCCGCGCAGGACAAGCTGCGGGCCATCGAGGATGACGCCGAAGGTGACGTCGAAGGGCAGTACGCCACCGCGAAGCGGCTCATCGACGCCGCCGTGGACACCACTCCGGACATGACCATCCAGGAACAGCTGACCTCCGATGCCGAAATCCCGCAGCTGACGATCGAGGGTGGGGCCGAGGGCGTCGAGAGCTTCTTCTCCTTCACGGAGGGGCTCGAGGGCGAACAGCGTGAGCAGTTCGACGCCGCGCCCGTGTGCGGTGCCTTCGCCGCCGACGTGGACGTGCCCGAGGACAAGGTCGTGACGGCCTACATCGACTTCATGAATCTCACCCAGGGTGAGAGCCTCCGGGACAACGAGGAGTTCGGTCGGGTCATCGAGATTCTGCCGCTGGAGAACCCGCCGCTCCCGGGCACGGAACTCCCCGACATCAGTTCCGACGACTACCGCGTGATCGCCGACGCGATCGGTGGGATCGCGGACGGCTTCGAGGAGTGGAAGATCCCGGAGGACGTGACGGACGCGGAACGCCGCGCGCTCGATCCGCTGGTCTGGCACCGTCCGAAGCTCGCCGAGACCTACCGCGCGGCGGCGGACGCCGCGGCGGCGATGGCCGAGAACCCCACCGAGGACAGCTTCTACGCCCTCATCAGCGCCGCGCTCGAGTCGGGCACGGCCTCGACCCGCGCGGTGCGCATGGTGCCGCCGCCGAACAACGCGACGGTGGAGGAACTCGTCGCCCAGCAGGCGGCGGCGAACGGCGACCGGGCACCGGAGAACCCTGAGGCCGAGACCACCGGGGACGCTTCCGCGGAAGCACCGGAGGGTCAGGATCCGGATATCGCGGAGGTCGCTCCCCAGATTCCGGAGCAGGCACCGGAGATCCAGGATCCCGGGTACGCCGGGCAGGAGTCCACGGAACAGTAGTCCGATCGTTTCGGCCGGGAGTCGGAGGGGCACATCGGTGACGGTGTGCCCCTCCCTTCTTGGGTGGTCGGGCCGTGATGGGGCACACTGGTCTGGTCAGTTCGACGGGACACCGCCCACCCCGGGGGTGCCCCGTCGCCACCGCTACCGCACCGGCAGACAGGTTCCCATCTCGTGACCACCACACTTCTCGCCTCCATCCCCTCACCACCCCAGGGTGTCTGGCACCTCGGATTCCTCCCGATCAGGGCCTACGCGCTGTGCATCGTCGCCGGTATCATCGCCGCCATCTTTCTCACGCGCGCCCGCTACGCGGCGAGGGGCGGCAACCCCGAGATCGTCATGGACGCCGCGGTCATCTCCGTCATCCTCGGGATCATCGGAGGCAGGCTCTACCACGTCATCACCGACTATGACTCGTACTTCTGCTCCGACTGCGACCCGCTCCAGGTTTTCATGGTGACCAACGGGGGCCTCGGCATCATGGGGGCGGTCACCCTCGGCGCGCTCGGCGTCTGGATCATGATGTGGCGCAGAGGTCTGCCCTTCGCCCCGCTGGCCGACGCGGCGGCCCCGGGCATCATCCTCGCCCAGGCCATCGGCAGGCTCGGCAACTGGTTCAACCAGGAACTCTACGGTCGCCCCACCGACGTGCCGTGGGGGCTCAAGATCTACCGGAGGGTCGACGAGACCGGTGCCGCCGCGCCGCTCACCGGGCACTCCACGGGGGAGGTTCTCACGGTGGTGCACCCGACGTTCCTGTACGAACTGCTGTGGAACCTCGGGGTGGTCGTGCTGCTGCTCTGGGCCGACCGACGCTTCCGGATGGGACACGGCCGGGTCTTCGCCCTCTACGTCGCGGCCTACGCGGCGGGACGGTTCTGGGTCGAGCTCATGCGCTCTGACCCGGCGAACCACATCCTCGGGTTCCGGGTGAACACGGTGACGTCGACACTGCTGTTCATCGGGGGAGTCCTGTTCCTGCTCCTGATCCGGGGGAAGAGGGAGGAGCCGGAGGTCGTCGATCCGCGGGGGGACGGCTCCCGCACGGAGGGGACCGACTCCGCGGGAGTCGACCCCGTCTCCGGTACGGGAGATACGGTCACAGGCGACCGTCGCGGTGGCTCCCGTGTGTCGGGACCCGGGCCGGAAGCTGACGGACCAGCGACGGGACGGTGAATTCTCGACTCGGCCGAGCGGTGTGAGCAGTATCGCGAACACCGCGTGACGGACCGCCACCCCTGACTGTTTGCGCCCGAACGTGTCTGTTTGTGCCTGGTTGTGGGAGTTTCGTGCGGGTTCCGGGAGGACTGTGTCGGGCTTCACAGACAGCCCGTGACGTGCGACGGAGGTGGCCGACCGGCCTCGACCGGCGGCGTTTCCGGAGCCGGGGGACTACAGTCGGGGACGTGGATAGACGAACCAAGATTGTATGCACCCTCGGACCTGCCGTTGCGAGCAAAGAAGGGATCGAATCCCTGGTTGACGCGGGCATGAATGTCGCCCGCCTCAACTTCTCGCACGGTGACTACCCAGACCATGAACAGAACTACAGGTGGGTACGCGAAGCGACCGACGCCTCCGGGCGCGCCATCGGTATCCTCGCCGACCTGCAGGGGCCGAAGATCCGTCTCGGCCGCTTCGCCGACGGTCCGCAGATGTGGGCCACCGGCGAAACCGTGCGCATCACGGTCGACGACGTGGTCGGCACCCACGACCGCGTGTCCACCACCTACAAGAACCTGGCCAAGGACGCCCAGCCCGGCGACCGGCTCCTGGTGGACGACGGCAAGGTCGGTCTCGTGTGCGTCGAGGTCGACGGCAACGACGTCGTCTGCGAGGTCATCGAGGGCGGTGAGGTGTCCAACAACAAGGGCGTCTCGCTGCCCGGCATGGACATCTCCGTCCCCGCGCTCTCCGAGAAGGACATCGCGGACCTCAAGTTCGCGCTGAAACTCGGCGTCGACTTCATCGCGCTCTCCTTCGTCCGTTCCCCGGCCGACATCGAGCTCGTGCACGAGGTGATGGACGAGGTCGGACGCCGCGTCCCGGTCATCGCCAAGCTCGAGAAGCCGGAGGCCATCGACGCGCTCGAATCGATCATCCTCGCCTTCGACGCCATCATGGTCGCCCGCGGTGACCTCGGCGTCGAGGTGCCGCTGGAGGAGGTGCCGCTCATGCAGAAGCGCGCCATCCAGATCGCCCGCGAGAACGCCAAGCCGGTCATCGTGGCCACCCAGATGCTCGACTCCATGATCGAGAACTCCCGACCGACCCGCGCGGAAGCCTCCGACGTCGCCAACGCCGTCCTCGACGGCGCGGACGCCGTCATGCTCTCCGGAGAGACCTCCGTCGGCCGCGACCCGCAGAACACCGTGCGCACCATGGCCCGGATCGTGCGGACCGCGGAGTCCGCGGGCAGCGTCCCGCCGCTCAGCCACATTCCGCGCACCAAGCGTGGCGTGATCAGCTACTCCGCCCGCGACATCGCCGAGCGCCTCAACGCGAAGGCCCTCGTGGCGTTCACCTCCTCCGGTGACACCGCGAAGCGGGTCGCCCGGCTCCATTCGCAGCTGCCGCTGCTGGTGTTCACCCCGGATCCGGCTGTCCGCTCGCAGCTCGCGCTGACCTGGGGTGCCGAGACCTTCCTCTGCCCGCAGGTCGAGGACACCGACGGCATGATGCGGGAGGTCGACAAGGCTCTCCTGGCGATGCCCGAGTACAAGCGCGACGACATGATGGTCGTCGTCGCGGGTACCCCGCCCGGAATCCGCGGCAACACCAACATGATCCAGGTGCACCTGCTCGGCGAGAACACCTCCTCCGGATCCTGACCGACCGAAAGCCATCCCTGCTCAACAACGAGAACCCGGCCCGCAGACCGCGAGCCGGGTTCTCGTCGTCACAAGGGGTGGAAAAGCACACCGGGTACACCCTCGCCCCCCGGTCACCCATGGAAACACGAACGCTAACGTAAGGTTGAACGAGTGATTTCTTCAGGAAACGTCCATATATCCCACAACACCCCGACGGCGCTGCTGCCCCTGCGTCGTCTCGCACTGAATCTGCGCTGGTCCTGGCGGGATTCCACCCGCGAGCTCTTCGAGTCCATCGATCCTCTCCTCTGGGAGGAACTGGGGGAGAACCCCAAGATGATGCTGCACCGGGTGAGCAATTCCCGGCTGCAGGAACTTGCCGCCGACAAGGACTTCATCGACCGGATGAAGGCTGAGGTCGAGGATCTCGACGACTACCTGGGCGGCAACTTCTGGTACCAGAAGACCCACTCGGCCGAGGCGGCCGCGACCTCCACGGACCCCGTGGCGGCGTACTTCTCCATGGAATTCGGCATCCACCCCTCGCTGCCCATCTACTCGGGCGGACTCGGCGTTCTCGCGGGCGACCACATGAAGTCCGCCTCCGACCTCGGCGTCCCGCTGATCGGTGTCGGTCTGCTGTATTCCTTCGGGTACTTCACCCAGTCGCTGTCCGCGGACGGCTGGCAGCAGGAACGGTACGAGTACCACAACCCCGAGGACCTGCCCATCGAGCGCGTCACTGACGCCGACGGTGAGCAGATCAAGGTGACCGTCGCCTACCCCGACGGGCGCGACATCGTCATCGCCCTGTGGATCGCCCACGTGGGACGGATCCCGCTGCTGCTGCTGGACACGAACATCGACGACAACCCGCCCGGCATGCAGGAGGTCACCGACCGCCTCTACGGCGGCGACAGTGAGCACCGGATCAAGCAGGAGCTCGTCCTCGGCGTCGGCGGCGTGCGCGCCGTCAACGCATTCTGTGCCGTCCGTGGCCTCTCCCGTCCCCGTGTCGCGCACCTCAACGAGGGACACGCCGGTTTCCTCGGTCTCGAGCGGATCCGGGAGCGCATGGAGGAGGGGCAGTCCTTCGACGCCGCCCTCGCCCAGGTCCGTGCCGCCAACATCTTCACCACCCACACCCCTGTCCCGGCCGGAATCGACCGTTTCTCCGTCGATCTCGTGCGCCGCTACCTCGGTGAGGGACAGGATCCCTCCCGTCACCTGTGCCCGGGTGTCCCGATCGGTCGCGCGCTGGAGCTCGGCGCGGAGGCCACCCCGGGAATGTTCAACATGGCGCACCTCGGTCTGCGCCTGTCGCAGCACGCGAACGGCGTGGCGAAGCTGCACGGTGAGGTCTCCCGAGGCATGTTCGCCTCCCTCTACCCGGGCTGGCACGGCGACGAGGTCCCGATCGGATCCGTGACAAACGGCGTCCATCTCCCGACGTGGGTGAAGCCCGAGATGGCCGAGATCATCGCGAAGATCTCCGGCGACGCCGACCTCACCTCCACCGACGTCTGGGACCACCCGGACGCCGTGAGCGACGATGAGCTGTGGGCGGCACGCAACGGTCTGCGCCACGACCTCGTAGCCGTGGCGAGGGAAGCGGTCCACTCCTCGTGCCTGATCCGTGGGCAGCAGGAGGCCCAGCTGTACTGGACCCGCAACGTCCTCGACCCCGAGGTGCTCACCGTCGGCTTCGCACGTCGCGTGTCCACCTACAAGCGGCTCACCCTGATGCTCCGCAACCCGGAGCGGCTGCGCCGGATCCTGACCAACCCGGAGCGGCCCGTCCAGTTCGTGATCGCCGGAAAGGCGCACCCGCACGACGAGGGCGGCAAGCAACTCATGCAGCAGGTCATCCAGTTCGCCGATGACGCCGGCCTGCGGGACAAGTTCATCTTCCTGCCCGACTACGACATCGGACTAGCCGGCTACCTGATCTCCGGCGCGGACATCTGGCTGAATAACCCGGTCCGCCCGCAGGAGGCCTCCGGAACATCGGGCATGAAGGCCGTCATGAACGGCTGCCTCACCCTGTCGGTCTCCGACGGCTGGTGGGACGAGATGCCGCAGGAGGGCTACGGCTGGACGATCCCGACGGTGCACACCCAGGACCTCGACCACCGGGACAATCTGGAGGCCCAGGCCCTCTACGACCTGCTCGAGTACGAGATCGCGCCGCTGTTCTACGACCGCGACGACGAGGGCATCCCGCGCCGCTGGCTCGAGATGGTGCGCCGTTCGCTGACCACCCTGTCCCCGATGGTCACCTCCTTCCGCATGGTCCGCGACTACACGGAGGGGTACTACCGCCCGGCCGACACCTCCGCGCGGCTCATCATGGAGAACGACGGCGACGCTTCGGCGTTCGTCGACTGGATGGAGCGGGTCCGCGGGAACTGGAACGCCGTCCAGCTGCACGACCTCAGGGTCAACGGCGTTTCCACCCAGTCGGACTGCCGGCTCCTCGCCGGTGAGCCGATGACGTTCACCGTCTCCGCAGACCTGGGTGGACTGAACCCGGATGATGTGACCGTGCAACTGGTCAAGGGCCTCCGCACACCGGTCGGCACCCTCGAGTCCCCCGAGGTGTTCGACATGGCCCGCGCGGATGACGGCTACACCGTCACCCTGCCCAGCGACCGTCCCGGAGACATCGGTTTCACCGCCCGGGTGATCCCCTCCCACCCGTTGCTCGTCAGCCCCGCGGAACTCGGTCTCATCACCTACCACCCCTGATCGGCTCCGCCGTGCGGCAGGAGTGACCCGCCGCACGCGGACGGCGCCCCACGACCTTTCCTCCGGTGAATCCGGAACAGGTCGTGGGGCGCCGTTGTCGTTCGCCGGTCGGGCCCGCGGTACGGGTCAGCGGCCCAGGTAACTCAGCACAGCCGCCGCTGCCGCCCGGGTCGAGGCGTCGACAGAGGGGGCGTAGTCGGGCAGGAACGTGCCGGAGTGGTTCGTCGGGATGTCCCGGCTGATCCGGCCCGCCGCCTCAGCCGCGGCCCACTGCTCGCGGGGGGTGACCCCGACCGTCCAGAACAGGTAGGGGACCTCGAACGCGTTCGGGATGTCGCAGAAGTCCTCTGATGCCGTCCACCGCCGGGCGTCGACGGAATCCTCACCGAACACCGCGTCGAAGGTCGCCCGGACCCGCCGGAACACCGCCGGATCGTTGTCGGTGAGGTCCCCGTGCGCCGAGTAGACGAACTCCGGGTCCCGCTCGCAGCCACTCGCC
Organism: Corynebacterium antarcticum; assembly: GCF_016595285.2. Lineage (NCBI taxonomy): Bacteria > Bacillati > Actinomycetota > Actinomycetes > Mycobacteriales > Corynebacteriaceae > Corynebacterium > Corynebacterium antarcticum. The sequence continues at coordinate 493,831 of NZ_JAENIP020000001.1, read as the reverse complement.
GCGCACTCCGCGCGCACCACCCGTTCGATGGCCCGGTAGACTCGGTGCTTGACGTCGTTGTCGTAGAAGCGGCAGTTGAGCACCAGGGTCGCGGTGTCCGGAATCGTGTTGTTCGAGTGCCCGGAACTCAGCGTGCCCACGGTGATCACGGCGAAATCCTCCGGGGAGACCTCCCTGCCGACGATGCCCTGGAGCCGCACCACGACCATCGCCGCGATGAAGGTCGGGTCGATCGAGTTGTGGGGCATGGAACCGTGGGCACTGCGCCCGTGGATCGTCACCGTGATGGTGTCGCAGGCTGCCAGGGCCGCACCGGGCATCGACATCACGGTTCCGGCGGGCCCCGGGACTATGTGCTGCCCCAGGCAGACCTGGGGACGGGGGATGATGTCCATGAGCCCGTCGTTGACCATGGCGATCGCACCGTCGGAGTTCTCCTCCGCGGGCTGGAACAGGGCGATGAAGGTGCCGCGCCACGCGTCACGGTGCTCGTCGAGGATCTGGCAGGCACCCAGCAGAGCGGTGGTGTGCATGTCGTGCCCGCACGCGTGCATCACCGGGCTGACGTAGCCGTTGTCCTGCGTGTGGATGTCCGTCGAGGCGAACTCGACACCCGTCTCCTCCTTGACGGGCAGTCCGTCGAAATCCGCGCGCATGAGCACGCACGGCCCCTCACCGTTCGTGAAGACGGCGACGATGCCGTAGCCGCCGATGTGGGTGGTCACCTCCGCGTCGAAGCGGGTCAGCTGGGCCGCGATTCGGCCGGCGGTCTCCTTCTCGTGCCCGGAGAGTTCGGGATGTGCGTGCATCTCACGGTAGAAGTCGCGCTGCCAGGACAGGTCACTGCCGTGGGCCTCGAGGAGCGCCGCCACCGTGGTCGGGGCCGCGGTGGTGGTGGGGAAGTCTGTCTCCGTGTTCTCCGCCATGTGGAGTGCTCCTATCGAAAATCTGTCGGTATCGGTTTGTTTATCCGTATCAGTGGACGGGTGGGGAACCCGTCCCGGCGGGGATCGCGTACCCCGCGCCGGTCCGGAAACCCGTCCGTGCCACTCCGGGTACCGTGCCGCATACACGACGGCACCCAATACTCCAGATATACCGGAAGAAGGGGCGCCGGGCGTGGAGATTCAGCACCCGAACGGGTGTCTCCGCAAGGATCGCGGCGTGAATGGTCGGTGAACTCCCGTCCTGCTCCGGGGGACGTGGAGCCGGATCAGTGCCCGCTGAGGAACGGGTTGTACCGGAGGCTGTTGCGTTCCAGGCGGCACTCGGTGGCGATCCTCAGGTCCGGGGCGATGGCGCCATCGTCACGCAGGCGGTACATCGCCGCCACCATCCGGTCCCTGATCGACTGGGGGGAGATGGTGTTGAGGTAGATCTTCGTGCCACCCTCGAAGCCCGCGAGGGTGGACACCCTCCACTTGATGACGACACGCCACGGCATCGGCATGTCCAGGTCGATGGGCTTGTGGTGCCACTCCTCGTTGCACGGGACGTCGGGGCCCGCGGCGGCGTGGCACGCGTGGATGAGGTCACTCATCGCGCGGACCTCCTCCTCGGACTGCAGCCAGGGCTCCGGAGTGGCGGACTTCGAGTAGATCTCCAGGGTCGGATAGCGGTGTCCGATACCGGCGAAGCAGATCGCGTGGTCGTTCTCCGCGATGGTGAGGTTGTGGTAGGCGGCGTAGTCCACCGCCAGCTCGTTGTACATGTTCGGGTTGGCGCGCAGCTGCGCGATCTCCGTGTCCGCCTGCACGCCACGCTCGTCGATGGCGACGAGCTGCTTGTGCAGATGGTCGAAGGAGGCACCCGCCGGCTTGAGCCAGTTCTGGAACACGGCCACGTAAGGCGTGTAGCGGTTGCGGTTGTAGAGGTCGGCGGCCGCGGCGATCGTGAACCGGATGAGGGCGGCGTGCTCGTCCGGGGTGAGCGTGCCCGAGGACGCGAGCTGGCCCGTGTCCGTGGCCCCCGGCGCAAAGTGGTTGCGGGCGATGATGATGTCGTGCCCGCCGGCGAAGAACCCGCCCGCACGTTCCAGGAGATCGGATTCGGTCAGGTCGGCGACCTCGTCGGCGCCGAGCGTCCCGGATGCGCGGAGCCTGGTCTCGACGGTCCGGCGCACGTGCTCCCGCCCTTCGGCGTCCGCGATGTAGGCGGCCATGCGGGCGGAGGTCGCGGAGTCCATGATGAATCCGTAGTTCGCCCGCCAGTAGTCGTAGGACACGATCTCGAAGAGATTGGGAACCCGGCGGAACTCCGCGGTGGTGTCGTGCAGCTGGTGTGGGAGCAGTCCGGTGACGATCTCCCACCCATCGCCGTCACCGGCGGTGTGGTCCGCGTGTGTACCCCCGGTACGCACCATGCGTGCCTTTTCCGGGGGAGTCAGCAGCAGGTTGCCGGGGCAGAACGCGCAGTGGTGGTCGGTGTCGATCTCCGAGAGGGGTGTTGTGCCTGCCGCGGGAACTGACAGGGGTCGGTTTCCGCGCCCTGGGACCGTCCACACCTCCGTGCCGGTGAACGGGTTGACCTGCTTGATCGTGCCGTCCGCCATTGTCGTGAGCGGCGTCTGTCGGGTGGGAAAATAGGGGCTCATAATTCTCCAGGATATTCGCTAGTGTGGCGGCATGCCCACGATAGTTTTTGACTGCCTGGTTCCCGATACGGATGTCGAAGGTCTGTCCGAGCGCTTCAGTCGCGCGACCGACGAGCTCGTCGAGGCCGGTGAGATCGAGGCCGCGAGCGTCGTCTTCGACCCTTCCCCGCGTGTGGGGCCGGATCTGGAGGCGGAGCTCCGGAGGATCTACCGTGTGGAACATGCGGACCTCGACATGGCCGATGCCTCGGTCTGCCGCTACCGGATCCAGCTGAACGGGGTCCGCGGATCCGTGAATCAGCTGGCGATGACCCTGTCCCGGATTCTGACTCCGCCCGCCGTTCTGCCGCGGGACCGCGTGCTGCTGGAACAGGAGGCGCTGTACGAGCGTCCCGCCACCTACCCCTGGTCGGTCCGGGTCGCCAGGTAACGTTCCGCCAGCTGGCGACCCGCCTCCCGCAACCGGGTCTCGGTCCGGTGTGGATCCTCGACGCCGTCCCGCGGGCCGAGTTCGATGCCGATCACTCCCTCGGGCAGGTCGGTACGGATCGCTCCGGCGACGACCGCGGCCGGGGTCCCGGTCCGGCCCGCGATGTCGAGGACCGTGCCCACGACCTTGCCGGTGAAGCTCTGCCCGTCGACCCGCCCCTCGCCGGTGACGACGAGATCGGCGTCGGCGGCGAAGCCGGGTAGTCCCACGGCGTCGGCGACGGTCCGCGCTCCCGGGCGGAGCCGCACGCGCGGTTCGCCGCCGGTGACGGCGGAACTCAACCAGTGCAGACCCACGGGGACCCCTCCGGCGGCACCGTAGCCGGGGGTCCCCGGGTCGATGCCCGCGAAGTCACAGAAGTGGTGGAGTCCGGCGTCGAGCCGCCCGATCAGTTCGGCGTCCGCGCCCTTCTGCGGACCGAACACCGCGGCGGCTCCCTCTGGGCCGGTGACCGGTGCGGTCACGTCGGCGAGGAGGGTCCACTCGACGGCGGCGGCCCGCACATTCAGCTGGGCCGTGTCGATGTCCGCCAGCTCCGCGAGGTGCTCACCCCCCTGGGGCAGTGCCCGCCCCGAGGCGTCTAGTGGCTGCGCGCCCAGAGCGATGAGGATCCCCGTCCCGCCGTCCACGGTCGCGGATCCACCGAGCCCCAGGACGATGTGCACCGCACCGCGGGAGACCGCGTCCGCTATGAGCACGCCCGTCCCGAAGGTGTCGCCGGTGCCGGGCACCGGGGTGTCCGCGACCGCGGGGAGCCCGGAGGCTGCCGCGACGTCGATGTAGGCCTGCGGGACCCCGGTCCCTCCGCCGGTGGCGTCGAAGACGTAGGAGGCCTCCGTGAGGCGTCCGGCGGCGGTGACCGTCGGAAGCGTGCACACCTCGCCACTGAAGCAGGATGCCGTACCCTCACCGCCGTCGGCCATCGGCACGAGGACGATCTCCGCGTCGGGGCAGACCCCGGTGAACCCGGCGGCGATCCACTCCGCGGCCTGGGCACCGGTCGCGGTTCCCTTGAAGGAGTCTGGGGCCAGGACGACGGTCGGTCCCGGGTCGGTGCCGGCTGGTGCGTTCGCTTCGGTCACGGGGGCTCTCCACCTGTTCGGGTCTGTCCGGTCCGGCATCACGGACGCTACTGTGGGGTCATGGAATTCAGCTGGATCGCATCCGGTTCACGGATGGTCGCCGCGCTACTGCTCGCCGGTGTGGTCAGTCTAACGGGTGGGGGAGTCGGGGCGGCCGGGGTGCCCGACTCCCCGGTGGGGGGCAACGGGATACCCGGACCCCGGAACACGGATCTGGCCGCGGCCCGGATCGTGGAACGGACACTCGGGTACCCGCCCCTGGTCCCGGAGGGGGTCAACGATCCCGGGTGCCGGGTCTCCCCGGGGCGGGAGCAGGCGGTGGTGCTCGTCCACGGCACGGATTCAACGCTCTACGCCGACTACTCACTTCTCGGTGCCGAACTGGCCGATGAAGGTTGGTGCGTCTACGGGATGGACTACGGACTCGGTCCCGGACGTGACGACGGGTTCGGGTGGCGCCCGATCACCGAATCGGCGGCCGAGCTGGATGCCACGGTCACCGCGGCGCTCCGTTCCTCCGGCGCGCGGCAGGTCTCCCTGATCGGTTTCTCCCAGGGGGCGACCGTGGCGCGGTACTGGACGAACGTCATCGACGGCGGGGAACGGACCGCCACCTGGATCGGCCTGGCGTCCCCCACCAGGGGAGGCGGGCCGGACGGACTGGCCCACGTGCTCCACCTGATCCCGCGCCCGTTCCGGGACGCGGTGCTGTCCCCGGCGCTGCAGGACCTGCTCGTCGGGTCGACGTTCCTGACGGAGCTCAATGCGGCGGGGGAGACGGTTCCGGGGCCCGCGTACGTGACCGTGTCCACCCGTTTCGACGAGATGATGTGGCGCGATGACCTGCAGGCGATACGGGGCGACCGGACCCGGAGCATCGTGCTGCAGGATCTCTGTCCGGCGAACCTCGGCGGGCACATGTTCATGCCCTACAACCCCACCGTGGTGGCCCTCGTCAAATACCTGTTGGTCGATTGGCAGGCCGGGGGTGGGGAGGGGGAGGTTTCCTGCGTTCCGGTGCCTCTCGGGGCGACGATCCTGCCCATCGCGGTGGAGTCGAATCTCGGAAAACTGCAGGGTATGCCACATAATCGAGATGGTGTGATCTATGACACACAATTTTGAGTTGCGCGACAGGTATTGCCGGTCAAGACTGGAGTAAACCCCGTCGCAACACCGCGACCCACGGGGTCCCGGACATCCCCGTCCCGCCGCACGGCGAAACGGGGCACCGGTCTCGGGACGGCGCAGTCCGTCCCCTGTCGTAACCGGGTCGCGGAGACAAGGAATATAGCCACATGAACGTTGACGAACAGGTTTCCCAGTACTACAACACGGTGCTCAACCGAAACCCCGGTGAGGCTGAGTTCCATCAGGCCGTCGCAGAGGTCCTCGACTCCCTGAAGATCATCCTGGAGAAGGATCCGCACTACGCGGCGGAGGGCCTCATCGAGCGTCTCTGCGAGCCCGAGCGTCAGCTCATCTTCCGTGTGCCGTGGACCGATGACCAGGGCAAGGTTCGCGTCAACCGCGGTTTCCGCGTCCAGTTCAACTCGGCGCTCGGCCCGTACAAGGGCGGCCTGCGGTTCCACCCGTCGGTCAACGTCGGCATCATCAAGTTCCTCGGCTTCGAGCAGATCTTCAAGAACTCCCTCACCGGTCTCCCCATCGGTGGCGGCAAGGGCGGCTCCGACTTCGATCCCAAGGGCAAGTCCGACGCCGAGATCATGCGCTTCTGCCAGTCCTTCATGACTGAGCTGCACCGCCACATCGGCGAGTACCGCGACGTCCCCGCCGGTGACATCGGGGTCGGCGGCCGCGAGATCGGCTACCTCTTCGGTCAGTACCGTCGCCTCGCCAACCAGCACGAGTCCGGTGTCCTCACCGGCAAGGGCCTGACCTGGGGCGGCTCCCTCGTCCGTACCGAGGCCACCGGCTACGGTCTGGTGTACTTCACCAAGGAGATGCTCGCCGCCCACGGTGAGTCCTTCGAGGGCAAGAAGGTCATCGTCTCCGGTTCCGGAAACGTCGCCATCTACGCCATCGAGAAGGCCCAGGAGCTCGGCGCGACCGTCATCGCGTTCTCCGACTCCTCCGGCTGGGTCGAGACCCCCAACGGTGTCGATGTCGCCAAGCTGAAGGACGTCAAGGAGGTCCGCCGCGAGCGCATCTCCGCGTACGTCGACGAGGTCGAGGGAGCGACCCTGCACACCGACGGTTCCATCTGGGATCTCCCGTGCGACGTGGCCCTGCCCTGCGCCACCCAGAACGAGCTGGACGGCGAGCACGCCGCCAAGCTCGCCGACAACGGCTGCAAGTTCGTCGCCGAGGGTGCCAACATGCCCTCCACCGCGGACGCCGTCGAGGTCTACCGCGAGCGCGGCGTGCACTTCGGCCCCGGCAAGGCGGCCAACGCCGGTGGTGTCGCCACCTCCGCTCTGGAGATGCAGCAGAACGCCTGCCGCGACTCCTGGACCTTCGAGTACACCGACAAGCGTCTGCACGAGATCATGAGCAACATCTTCCGTCTCTGCGACGAGACCGCCCGCGAGTACGGCCACGAGGGTGACTACGTCATCGGCGCCAACATCGCCGGCTTCAAGAAGGTCGCCGACGCGATGATCGCCCAGGGCGTCATCTAGTCCGGACCCCGTCGGGATCACGCCCGTGATCACCGCGACGACCCCGTTCACCGGCCCGCCAGTCATGGCGGGGATCCGGGAACGGGGTCGTTTCACGTCCGTGGGTGGGCGGGCTGCAGGAACCGTACTGTGTCCTCACTCCCCGGCGTCGATTGTTGGGTACCGTATGTGGCATGTACCGCGTATTTGAATCCCTTGACGAGCTCAACGCCACCGTGGAGCAGGCCTACGGCGTGCCGATGTCCTCGAACTGCCTCGTGCCCCGGACGGAGATGCTCCGGCTCCTCGATGACCTCCGCGAGGCCCTGCCGCAGGAGGTCGACGACGCCCAGGACGTCCTGGACAAGCGGGATGACCTCATCCGCGGTGCCGAGGAACAGGCGGAGTACCTGGTCACCGAGGCGGAGAACGAGGCCTCCGCACTCGTGTCCACGGCACGCACGGACGCCGACGCCATGGTCGCCGACGCGGAGAACCACGCCAACCTCCTCGTCGCCCGCGCGGAGGAGGAGGCCGAGCGTCTCGTGACTGATGCGCGGCGTGAAGCTGAGGCGACGGTCGACCGCGCCAACGCCGAGGCGGAACGTCTCGTGGCCAAGGGCAACGAGACCTACCAGCGCAGCGTCGACGAGGGACTCGCGGAGCAGCACCGGCTGGTCAGCGAGTCCGAGGTCGTCCGCAGGGCGAACGAGGAGGCCCACCGGATCGTCGACTCCGCCCACGCCGACTCCAACCGGCTGCGCGGAGAATGCGACGCCTTCGTCGACACGAAGCTCGCCGAGTTCGAGGAATCACTGTCCGCGACGCTGCGGAGCGTGTCCAAGGACCGCGCCGCGCTGCGCCGCGGAGCCGGTGCCGCCGGCCGCGGTGAGCGTCCCGAGCACCGGGACCGGCCCGAGCGCCCCGAACGCGGCACCCGCTACTCCGCCCGCGGCTACGAGGAGTAGCTCCGGCCCGGTGGCCCGCGGGTTCCGGCGATCTGGGCGGTTGTCCGCCCAGAGGGTAGGCTGTGGGACGTCATGAACTCACCATTTGTATTTGATGTCGCAGCACTGCTGCGCTCCTCGGCCACCCCGACACAGTGCACCCAGACCGGCCCGAGTCCGTTGCGGATCGGGCTACCTCTGGTCGCCATCGCCGAAGGCGCCGACGTCACCGTCGACGCCTTCCTCTCACCCCTCGGTGACGCCGTCCTCGTCGACGCCACGGTCACCGCACCACTCACCGGCGAATGCGCCCGGTGCCTCCGCCCCCTGGACGTCGAGCACTTCTTCCACGTGAACGAGGTGTTCGCGGCCTCCGACAACTTCGTCAGGGGCGATTCAGCGGACGATGACGCGGAGGAGAATCCGCCGCGCATCGAGGGAACGGAACTCGACATCCAGCAGGCGCTCACCGATGTCGTCGGACTGAACCTGCCCTTCTCACCGACCTGCGACTACTTCGGCATCGGCGAATGCGACTCCGAGCGCACCCCGGAACCCGACGGAGTGTCGGGGAGGGACGAGAAGACCCTCCCGGATCCCCGCTGGGCCGGGTTGGAGAAGTTCCTGTGACCCCCAGAAAACGGCTCACCGGTGTGGAGGCGCTCCAGAGATCCTTCGCCGCCGTCGACCACGCGCCTCTGCTGGCGAGCTTCGGCGTCGACCTCCCGGAGGAGCTGCTGCGGCTCGCGCTGACGCACAGGTCCTTCGCCAACGAGAATGGGCACCTGCCCAACAATGAGCGCCTCGAGTTCCTCGGTGACTCGGTCCTGGGACTCTCCGTCGCGGCGAGGCTCTACCAGCTGCACCCGACGCGTTCGGAGAGTGACATCTCGAAGATGCGCGCCTCCATTGTGAGCCGGTACGGACTCGCCGAGGTCGCCCGCGACATCGGCCTCGGTCGGTTCATCCTCCTCGGCAAGGGGGAACGGGCCAGCGGTGGCGACGACAAGGACTCGATCCTCGCCGACACGACCGAGGCACTGCTGGGCGCGATCTACCTCGAGCACGGGTTCGAGGTCGCCCGCTCCGTGGTGCTCCGGCTGTTCTCCCACCTCATCGAGACGGCCGCCGCCACGGGCATGCACAACGACTGGAAGACCTCCCTGCAGGAACGCCTCGCGGAGCGGAAGCTGCCCATGGCGGAGTACTCCGTCACCTCCGAGGGCCCGGACCACGACCGCCAGTTCACCGCGCGGATCACCGTGGCCGGCAGGGATCTCGGTGCCGGACACGGGTCGAGCAAGAAGACCGCCGAGCAGGACGCCGCGGCGATCGCGTACGCGCGGCTGCGCGACGAGCTCGACTTCGGGCCCGATTCGCCCGAGACCGTCGCCCGGGAGGCGGCGTCCGGACGGAAGCATTCCTGAGCACCGTCCATGCCTGAGTTACCCGAGGTGGAGACGGTCCGGTCCGGGCTGGCTCGCCTGATCACCGGTTCCCGCATCGACAGGGCCGAGATCCTCCACCCGCGCGCGGCGCGGAACAATCCCGGCGGCGCGGCGGAGGTGTCCGCGGCGCTCACCGGGCGCACCGTCGCATCCGTCGAACGCCGGGGCAAGTTCCTGTGGCTGGTCCTCACACCGGGGGAGACCGCACTCCTGGTGCATCTCGGCATGAGTGGACAGATGCTGATCAAGGATCCAGGTGCGGGAACCGACGATCCGAACCGGAGACACCTGCGGGCCCATGTCGGACTCGATGACGGGCGTGAGGTCTGGTTCGTCGATCAGCGGACCTTCGGCTACTGGTCCACCGGGCCCCTCGTGCGGGGTCGGAGCACCACCGCCGGTACGGAAGCCAGGAGGGTCCCGCACCGTGTCGCCCACATCGCCCCGGACCTGCTCGAACCCGCTCTCGATCCCGGTGCCGTGGCGCGAACCCTGAAAGCCCGCGACACCGAGATCAAACGACTGCTGCTCGCCCAGGAGACCGTCTCCGGGATCGGCAACATCTACGCCGACGAGATGCTGTGGCGGGCCCGGGTCCACCCCCGGCAGCGCGCCTCACGCATGTCGGTGACGCGGATCGGTGACCTGTTGTCCGCCGGAATCGACGTCATGCGCGACGCACTCGCCCAGGGCGGAACCTCGTTCGATGCGTTGTACGTGAACGTGAACGGCGACTCAGGATACTTCGACCGTTCCCTCAAGGTCTACGGACAGACCGGAAAAGATTGCGTGCGCTGCGGGTTCACGATCCAGCGCGAGCACTTCATGAACCGCTCCAGCCACTTCTGCGGAAACTGCCAACGCAGATACTGACTTTTTCCCGAGTTTTGGGTTAACGTTTCTCCGCATGGAACAACTTCAGAAATTCGTCGGTGAGTTCAACGACTTCTACTGGCAATTCGTGCTCGTCCTGCTCATCGGAGCGGGGCTCTACTTCTGTTGGACCACCCTCGTGGTCCAGATCCGGTTCATCCCGGACATGTTCCGCTCGATCGTGGAGCGGACCCCCTCCGAGAAGGGGGAGAAGAACATCTCCGCCTTCAAGGCGTTCACCGTCTCGGCCGCCTCGCGCGTCGGCACCGGAAACGTCGCGGGCGTCGCAATCGCCATCGCGATGGGTGGCCCCGGTGCGGTGTTCTGGATGTGGACGCTCGCCGTCGTCGGCGGGGCGACCTCGTTCGTCGAGTCGACGCTGGCGCAGGTGTACAAGGTGCGGGACAGGGACTCCTTCCGGGGTGGCCCCGCCTACTACATCACCAGGGCCCTCGGATGGCGCTGGCTGGCGGTCATCTTCGCCGTACTCATCACCCTGACCTACGGCTTCGTGTTCAACGCCGTGCAGTCCAACTCCATCGCCGACTCGATGACCACGTCCTTCGAGGCGTCCAACCCGGTGGTCGTCAAGATCATCGTCGGTGCCGTACTCGCGCTGGTCACCGCCGCGGTCATCTTCGGCGGGATCCAGCGCATCGGCGCGGTCACCCAGGTCATCGTCCCCGTCATGGCGGTCGCCTACATCATCGTCGGCATCATCGTCGTGGTCATCCACATCGGGCAGGTTCCCGGAATGGTCGCCAACATCTGGGCGGAGGCCTTCGGATTCCGGTCGGTGACCGGTGCCGCGATCGGTACCGTCATCATGAACGGCGTCCGACGGGGCCTGTTCTCCAACGAAGCCGGTATGGGTTCGGTGCCGAACGCGGCGGCCACCGCGACGGTCTCGCACCCGGCGAAGCAGGGCCTCATCCAGACCCTGGGCGTCTACTTCGACACCATCGTCGTCTGCTCCGTCACCGCGTTCATCATCCTGCTGTCCAAGCCCGACTACGACGACACGCGCGGCGGCATGGAGCTCACGCAGAAAGCCCTCGCCGACAGCGTCGGTACCTGGGGCATCCACTTCCTCACCGTGATCATCATCTTCCTCGCGTTCTCCTCCGTGATCGGCAACTACTACTACGGGGAGACGAACATCGAGTTCCTCACCGGGTCGAAGACCGTGCTCAACGGTTTCCGGGCTCTCGTGGTCCTCTGCGTGTTCGGTGGCGCACTCGGATCCGTCCCGCTCGTGTGGGCGCTCGCGGACACGTTCTCCGGGCTGATGGCCACCGCCAACCTCATCGCCATCATCCCGCTCGGTGGCGTCGCCGTCGCGCTGCTCAGGCACTTCTCGGAGCAGCGGGCGAGGGGCCTCAACCCCGTGTTCCACCGCGATGACCTTCCCCGCCTCCGTGGCTGGGAGAACATGGAGTGCTGGGACGGCAGCGACGCGGTCCTCCAGCGCGACGAGCGCTACGACGAGGTCTCCCGCCGTGTGAGGTAGCCGCAGCGATCTCCGTCAGAGGGGCGCCGTCCGGCAGTCGGGTGGTGCCCCTCTCCGCGTCCCACCGCCCGGTACAGTGATCCGCAGGACAGATCTTCACCACGATGATGGTCACGGAGGACGGAAACGATGGGTGCAGGAGATCGGACGAGGCTGACGGCGTGGGTTCACGGGCATGTCCAGGGGGTGGGGTTCCGCTGGTGGACCCGCTGCCAGGCGAAGGAGCTCGGGCTGGCCGGTTCCGCGAGCAACTATCCGGACGGGCGCGTGCTCGTCGTCGCGGAGGGGGAGGAACAGGCGTGCGTCGCCCTCCTCGGTCGGCTCGCCGAGCAGCCCAGCACCACCCGACGCCCCGGCCGGGTCGACAAGGTGATCGACCAGTGGTCCGAACCCCGGGGAGAATCGGGATTCACCGAACGATGAGTCGGCTGACGGTGTCACTCACGGCCGCCGCGGTTGCGGCAGCCGCAGCCGCGCTCTGCGGATGCTCGCCGCGCGCCGACGGCACCGCTCCTTCCGGCCCCGCCCCCTCGACCGGTCCGGTCGCCGACCTCCCGGCTGAAGACGACGACCCGGGAACCGGTGTGGTGCCCCTCGCGGAGTACCCCGTGGACACCCCGTCCGACGGGATGCACGACGAGCACGTCGCCCGCATCGAGGACCATCCGGATCGCCGGGATGACCGGGGCCACGCGCTGCTTCGGGGTCCGACCCGTCGTGCAGGAGACCGGGACCGAGGTCCGGCTCGCGCTCGTCGCCGGAATCCTCCCGGGAACGGACGGCCCCTGCACTCTGGAGGTGCGGTTGGCCGCAGTCGACGCCCCGCTCGCCCGCGATCTGGGGGACCGGACGATCGTGCTCCTCGACGAGCTGGACCCGGGGGAACTCACCCGAAATCCCTGACCGAGGCCGGTGTTACTATTTTCCGGTGCACCTGAAATCGCTGACGCTCAAGGGATTCAAGTCCTTCGCGTCTGCGACGACCCTGAAATTCGAACCCGGCATCTGCGCCGTCGTCGGCCCGAACGGATCCGGTAAGTCCAACGTCGTCGACGCGCTGGCGTGGGTGATGGGGGAGCAGGGCGCGAAGACCCTGCGCGGCGGGAAGATGGAGGACGTCATCTTCGCCGGCGCAGGCGACCGCAAACCGCTGGGCCGCGCCGAGGTCACCCTCACCATCGACAACGCCGACGGTGCCCTCGACATCGACTACTCCGAGGTCTCCGTCACCAGGCGGATGTTCCGAGACGGGGCGAGCGAGTACGAGATCAACGGGACGAGAGCCCGCCTGATGGACATCCAGGAGCTGCTGTCCGACTCGGGTATCGGCCGCGAGATGCACGTCATCGTCGGGCAGGGGCGTCTCGCCCAGATCCTCGAGGCGAGGCCCGAGGAGCGGCGCGCCTTCATCGAGGAGGCGGCCGGCGTGCTCAAGCACCGGCGGCGCAAGGAGAAGGCACACCGCAAGCTCGTCGGCATGCAGGCGAACCTCGACCGGCTCACCGACCTCACCGGCGAACTCAGACGTCAGCTGAAGCCACTGGCCAGGCAGGCGGAGGCGGCGAAGCGCGCGGCGACGGTGCAGGCCGAACTGCGGGACGCCCGCCTCCGGCTCGCCGGTGACCAGCTTGTGCGGCTGCGCGCCGACGCCGAGGACGCGGAGGCGAAGGCGGAGCTGCTCGCGGCCCGGGTCCGCGACGTCACCGAACAACTGGAGGAGGCCACCGGCGGGCAACTCGAACTGGAGGAGGAACTCGCCCGGCTCACGCCCGAGGTCGAGGCCGCCCAGAACCTGTGGTTCACCCTGTCGGCACTGGCCGAACGCGTCTCCGCGACGGTGCGCATCGCCGCCGATCGCGCCGCGAACCAGGTCTCCGACATCCGATACTCCGGACCCGACCCCGATGACCTGATACGCCGCGCCGAGCACGCCGACGAGGAACTCGCCGGTCTCGAGGAGGCCGTGGAGATGGCGGCCGAGCGCCTCGAGTCCATCCGGGAGGAGGTCGAGGAGCGCGAACAGACCGCCCGCGAACTCGAACGTGAGCACCTCGCCCAGATGCGCGCCATCGCCGACCGGCGGGAGGGCGTGGTCAGGCTGCTCGCCGCGGAGGAATCCCAGCGCAGCCGGATCGAGGCCGCCGACGCCGACATTGAACGGCTCACCGAGCAGCTCGAGGAGACCCTCGGGCGGGCGGACGCCGTCCGCGCGGAGGCCGAGGCCATCGCCTCCCGGATCGAGAGCTCGTCGACCGACCGCGAACCACTGGAACAGGCGCACACCCGCGCAGCCGCCGAGGCACAGGCCGCCGAGGCGAGGCTCAACCAGCTGCGCGACGCCGAACGCGCCCTGGAACGCCGGGTGTCGTCCCTGACCTCCCGGATCGACACCCTCGAATCCACCGTGCCCACCGTCGACGCAGCCGAGATACTCGGGGACGGCTTCGCACCTCTGGCCACCCTCATCCGCCCGAAACCGGGAACGGAGAAGGCCGTCGCCGCGGCCCTCGGCCCCGTGGCGGAGGCCGTCGCCGGTGACATCGACGACACCGTTCTCGGGGAACTCGACGGCGCGGACATCCCCCGGACCACACTCATCGACACGACCGGTGCCGGGAGCGGGGACTGGCGCCTCGACACCGATCTGCCGGCCGGATGCACCTGGCTGCTCGACCACCTGGACCTCGACCCGGGCGTGCGCACCGCCGTCGTGAGGCTCCTTGTCGACGTCGTCCTCGCCGACGACGACACCGCGGCCCGGAAGGCCGTCGGCGACGACCCCAGGCTGAAGGCCGTCACCGGCGCCGGCACGCTGCGCGGACACGGGTGGCTGACCCTCGGACAGGGGGCCGGAACCGCGGTGGAGATCACCGCGCAGATCGACGCCGCCCGCGGGGAACTCGCCACCGCGGAGGCGGAACTCTCCGAGCTCGCAGGCACCCTCTCCGGCGCCGCGACCGCGGACGAGGAGGCGCGGGTCGACGCCGCGGCGGCGAAGGCCGCGCTCCGTGAGCACGACCGCGACCTCGAGACCCTCAACCGGGATGCGACCCGATTGGCCAGGAGCCACGAAGTGGCGCGCGCCGAACACCAGCGCATGGCCTCGCGCGTCACCGCAGCGGAACTCCGCCGGAACGAACTGGCCGGACAGCTCGAGGAGACCCTCGACCGCCTGACCCGCGTCGAGGACACCGATGAACCCGACGAACCCTCCACCGCGGCCCGGGACGAGGCCGCCTCCGCGCTCGCACAGGTCAAGGCCATGGAGGTCGAGGCCCGCCTCGCGCTGCGGACGGCCGAGGAACGCGCCGGGCAGCTGCGGGGGAGAGGCGACGCGCTGCGCCGTCAGGCCGAGCACGAACGGCAGGCCAAGGCCCGGCACGAGAGGGCGATGGCCGCCCGTCGGGCGGCGGCCGAACTCGCAGCCGCCGTGGAACGCGGTGCCCGGGAGGTCGCGGATCGCACCGCGGATGCCACCGCTCGGGCCGCGGCCCGGCGGGACGAACTCAACACGGCCCGGGCCGACGTCACAACACGGCTCGCCCGTGCCAAGGATGCGGTGAACGCCGCACGGATGGAACTCAACCGGCTGACCGACACGGCACACGCCTCCGACATCGCCCGCAGCCAGGCACAGGTGCGCATCGAACAGGCCGAGGAACAGATCACCGGGCAGCTGGGTCTGACGGTGGAGGTCATCCTCGCTGACTACACCCCGGGCGAGGACTTCGACCGCGCCGCGGAGAAGAAGCGCCTCAAGCGCGCGGAGAAGGATCTCGCCTCCCTCGGCAAGGTCAACCCGCTCGCCCTCGAGGAGTTCAAGGCCCTGGAGGAGCGCTACGAGTACCTCGCCACGCAGCTGGCCGACGTGGAGCAGGCCCGACGGGATCTCACCGGGGTCATCGAGGAGGTCGACGCGAAGATCCTCCAGCTGTTCACCGACGCCTGGCGCGATGTCGAGGACGAGTTCCCCCGCGTGTTCTCCACCCTGTTCCCGGGCGGGGAGGGGAGGCTGGTGCTCACCGACCCGGACGACATGCTCACCACCGGCATCGAGGTCGAGGCCCGGCCCCCCGGAAAGCGCGTCAAGCGGCTGTCGCTGCTCTCCGGCGGGGAGAAGTCCCTCACCGCACTCGCCATGCTCGTGGCGATCTTCCGGGCACGCCCCAGCCCGTTCTACGTCATGGACGAGGTCGAGGCCGCCCTCGACGACGTCAACCTGCGTCGCCTGATCAACCTGTTCGAGGAACTCCGCGAGTCCAGTCAGCTCATCGTCATCACCCACCAGAAACCCACGATGGACGTCGCCAACGTGCTCTACGGCGTGACCATGCGCGGCGACGGCGTCACCCGCGTGATCAGCCAGCGGATGTCGCCCGCCACCCGTGCGCGGGACGACACCGATGAGACCTGACCGACCCCAGGTCGGGCATCGAACCTGCTGCTCAGGGGCGTGGGCCATGGGCTTCAATGGTGTCCGCGCGTGCCGCGGACGGGGGCGCTAGAATCGAACAGTCTGCTCGGCAGGCCAACCATCCACCGGCACACTCCAAGGGGCACACACGACGTCATGAGCGGCAGCGCCAATCCGATCGCGGACCTGAACGACCCCCTCCTCGGCTGGGCATCCCAGACCGAACTGAAACTCGCACAGGTCCTCGCCGACCGGGACCGGGTCACCGGAACGGGGCTGAAATCCGATGACATCGAGTGCATCGAACGCTTCTACGGGACGTTCCTCTCCCGCCAGATGGCGGCCGGCGCGACGATCACCGGTCTCGTCGACGTCACCCCGACCGTCGCCGTGGTCACCCTCGTCGCGCGTGCCGCACGGATGACCGACCGCTCCAGCTTCTTCGACGAGTACCTGCACGGCCTCGGTCTGGCCCCCACGGACGGCCTCACCGCAGAACTCGCCGGGGTCACCGTCGATCTCGTCCGCCGGGTCGGGCTCCGGATCCCGGACGGTCTCGGGGCCCCGGTGCTGCTGCTCGCGACCCACGCCGGCGTCACCGGCAACGAGGTGCCCGGTCTGCTCGAACTCCTCGACGCGCTCGATGATTCCGGGCGGGAACTCACCGGCCCGGACACGGTGTCGATGCTCGCCGACGGCAGCTACGCGGAGAATCTCCCCGCAGACGACGAGGACGATGATCCGGAGACCCCGCTGCCGGTCACCGCAGACGTCGCCGCGGCGGCCCCGGAGATCCTCGCCGATGTTATGGCCGGTGTCATCGAACTCAGGGAACTCACCCGCACCGATCCCCGCGGTTGGCGCGCGGCCCTCGCCGGACAGGACAATCGCGGAAAGGTGACGCTGCCGGTGCTTCTGCGCGGTGCGGTCGCCGCTGAACTGCGGGAACGCCCCGTCGGAACCGCGGGCCGGGGCTCCGCCGTCGGCGTCGCGACCCGGGAACACACCCCGCGCATCATCTTCGACGCCCACCGCGGCAAGGTGTGCCTCCGGCTGCCCGAACAGGCGCTGCCCGAGGGCCAGGACGCCGAGGTCCAGTGGCGTGTGTCCGTCGAGGGCACCACCCGGATCTACCGCACCGGCCGGAGCTGGGGAGAGACCGGCGGATTCTCCGAGCTGCTCGACCTCCACGTCGAACGCCAGCTCCGCGAGATCACCGTCGCCGACATCACGAACGACGCCACCTGGGTCGTCCCGGTCGTCGACTCCGACGATCCGGTCCTGGTGTTCTCCGTCAAGGGGCAGAACCTCACCGATCTCGCATCCCTGCACCACCCCGCGCTGATCGTCGTCACCCCGGACGACTCCCGCCTCGTCGACGTGGTCACCGGCGAGGACATCCCCGTCGTCTCCTCCCGCGCCGTCGACGGCTGGGCCGGGTGGACCGCCCGCCGCGTCGACTCCTCGCAGGCCGCGTCCCTCCAGGTCCTGCGCCCGGGTCAGACCCCGTCACCGATGCACAACGTCCGCTGTGTCGACCCCCGGCAGCGCGTCATGTTCCGCGACCCCGGGGACCCCGTCGCGGACCTCCGCAGCCTCGGCGGACTACCCATCCACTCCGCCTCACTGCTGGCCGAGTTCCCGCCGACGGTCTCCGGCGCCGAGGAGACCTGGTGGCTGTCCATCTCCGCGTACGCCGGAACCGGGCACGCCGGCGAGGAGGTCGCCCCCGCCGAACCGCTCATCATCCCCGCCGAGGGTGGGGTCTTCGACATCTTCGACCCCGAGCTCTACGATGCGCCGTGGGTGGGGGAGTACCTCGTGCGCCTCCGCGGTCCCCGCAACGAGTCCTTCCGCCACGAGTACGCCATCGTCGAGGGACTCGACACCACCACCGACATCCACGGTGCCTGCCGGTCCGTCCGGATCCCCGCCACCGGCGGACTCAGCGAGGCGAGCTGCACCATCCGGCCCGGGGTCAAGCCCTTCACCGCGCAGCCGCGCACCATCCACGTCGCCCCGGACGAGGCCGGAGGCGACGTCGTCATCACCACCGACGAAGGTGACGCGATGCCGCTGCGGTTCACCCCGCCCCGGCTCACCTTCGAGGTACCCCTGACCACCCAGCCCCCGATGTGGCGGACCACCCGGCTCGTCTGCGGTCCCCGTCAGTTCGACGCCGGCGGCGTACTCCGTATCCGCGCCACCGGGGAACTCGGTGACCCGAAGGTCACCGTCCGCAACCATCACGGCGCGCCACTGCGCACCGTGCGGCTCACCGCCGAGGACGGGATCACCTACACCGCGCCCATGGCGCAGCTCGCCGCATCCACCGCCGTTCTGCCCGGCGGACGGATGGAGTTCGAGTGGACCGACCCCCGCAGTGACCGCCGGGTGTCGGTGAACCTCGCGCTCATCGATCCCGCACCCCACGCCACCGGTGTCGCGGTGGAGGACGGACACCTCGTGTTCGAGGGGCTCGCCCGGGACCGTGCCCTGGGTGCGTGGGTGTGGCCCGCGACCGCCCCGTGGGTGTTCGCTCGCACGATCCCCGTCACCGGTGAGCGCACCGAGCTCCCCGCCGATTTCATCGGTGCCGGTGAACTCACCGTCCAGCTCCACTCCGCGGACTCCTTCTCGGTGCTGCGCGCGCCGATCGTGCCCGGCGCCACCGCGCTCACCGCGCCCCAACCCGGTCACTACACCGGCAGCAGTGGGCCGCTGAACGAACTCTCGGCGTTCCTCTCCGGTGATTCCGAGACCGCGCCCACCGACTCCTCCGTCATGCCGGTGCTCTGGGATTTCCTCGCCGGATTCACCCCGGACACGGGCGTGACCACCGAACCGGGCAGTGATGCCGCGGTCGGTGCGGTCCAGCTCCGAAAAGCGGTCAGCACCGCGCTCGCCGCGAACCCGGCGGCCGCGCTCGCCGGGCTGTCGGCATCCCTCGTCCCCGGCGAAGCGCAGCCCGGGAAGGTCGTCGTCGCCGGACTCGTCCACGGCCCGTTCGCCGCACTCGCCGTTGATCCCGGTGCAGACGACGGTGACGCGGGGGAGCACGGCACCGCGCCCGTGCCCGACCCGCGGGACGCCGCCGTCGCGATCCACCGCACCGCGTGGATCGGCACCCTGGAACTCCTGGCGCAGCTCCCCGCCGTCCACGCCGCCGTCGAGGTTGGCGAACCCCGTACCCGGCTCCGTGCGCTGCTCGACCGGCTCGAGGATGTCGCCGGAAAGCGGCTCGTGGAGACCCTGTCCACGGGACGCGACGCGACCCTCGACACCGCGTGCATCGATCAGTCCACCGTCCAGATCGCCCGGATGGACGAGGCCCAGCAGGAATCACTGCTCAAGATGTTCTTCGCTCAGGCGGAGATCGTTCCCGGCCCCATCATGGACGACAGTGCCCGGCTCCTCGCAGTGTTCGAGACGTTCAACAAACGCCACGAACTCAACGACCTGCTCGCCGACCGCGAGATGGTGACCTCCGCCGCGGCGCTGATGAAGGCGATGCGCGGCGCGAACCGGCGTCTGTACTCCTCGGCCCGAGTCCGCTTCGACAAGCTCGAGGGCGTGGACACCGACTCCGGTGCGAACACCTGGGCACTCGCCCCCGTCGTGTCCCTCGTCTTCGCGCTCGCCGCCCGGATGCACGCCCACGGGCTGATGGGCAAATCCAAGCTGCTCACCGCGGCGACCCCCGGATGGAGCCGTCTCGCCGACCTCACCCCGGAACTCGTCACCGGAGACCTCATCGCCGCCGAGGCGATGGTCCTCGCCGTCACGAACCCCGGGATCGGGGACTAGGGGCAGGGAACACGGACCCCGCGGAACCGGGCATCCGGCTTCGCGGGGTGCACACGGAGATGTGCCAGAGTTGCCGGCCCGGGTGTCCCGGTGCGCCCGGACGGCGTGGGGAACCATCCGCCGCCGGAATCACGGTGATCTCCGTGAGATGAGCGAGGCCCCGGGAGCGCACGCCTCCCGGATGTGAAACCATGTACGCATGGACAACCTGCAGAACGTGATGGATCAGTTCGCCACGAACCCGACCTACCAGATCATCGCCGGCATCGTGCTGGTGTCGCTCATCGTCATACTCCTTATCGTGTGGGGGCTGAAGCGCAAGAAGGCCAAGACGATCAGCTTCGGTGAGAGGGATGAGCTCGAAGAGCCGAAGGAGCTCACCCAGGCCGAGAAATCCGGCAACTACACCGCACAGGGAGGCTTCAATTTCGCCCCCGCCGTCAAGGACAGGGCGGCTGAACCGGAGCCGGTTCTGCGTGATGGCGCCGTGGCGCCGGAGAAGCCCGGCGGGGAGCGGGCGGCGACTGCCCCGACCCGACGGGAACCCGCCACCGGGGACCAGGTGAATCAGACACCTCAAGCCGGGGAACCTGCACCTCAGGTCAGCCCCATACCGGCTCCGGCGCCCGAAGCGAAACCAGAATCCGGATCGAAGCCCGCGCCCGAACCCGGGCCGGAGGTCGCACCGGAACAGAACGTCGACGAACCGCAGCGCACACCGGCTCCGCCCGTCGGTGCTGAGTCTGTCTCCGACGCCCACCCCGTGCAACAGCACGCCGTCGCTCCGGAGACCCCGGCACAGACCCCTCAGCACGGCGACTCCGTGACCCCGATCCCGGCACCGGTGGAGCCGGAACCCGTGGATGAGAAGGCCGACGTCGAGCAGGCTGTCTCCCACGACGAGCCGGAGCCGGTCAACCCGGAGGACACGACCCCGCAACCCGACCGGACCGGTTTCGCCGCGACCGCACCCGAAGGTGCCGCGGACACCACCGACGAGCCGTCCGACGCTGAACCGGCAGCCCCGATCTTCCGGGATCTGGCCGACGACACCGATGTCGTCGACGCCGACACCTACGCAGCCGAGGACGAGAAGGCCGACGTCACGGAGGAACCGGAGAGTGTCGAGGACGCCACCGACGATGATCCGCGCGTGATCGAGGCCGCGGAGGCCGCAGAGTCCGCACAGGCCGCCGCCGAGGCCGCGCGCGCCGAGACGCCCGCCCCCGCGGAACCCGCGCAGTCGGAGTCCGTGGACGCCGCCACGCAGCGCAACATCGACGAGATCGCCCCCGCGGAGGGGCGGCTCGGCAAACTGCGCGGCAAGCTGTCCCGGTCGCAGAACGTCATCGGCCAGGGCGTGCTCGGCATCCTCACCGCCGGTGACCTGGACGAGGACGCGTGGGAGGAGATCGAGGACACGCTGCTCATGGCTGACCTCGGCACCCCGACCACGATGCGGGTCGTCGACCAGCTCCGCGACAAGATCGCCGCGCGCGGCGTGTCCAGCGAGGCGGAGGCCCGCGCCATGCTGCGCGAGACCCTCATCGAGGCCTGTAAGCCAGAACTGGACCGCTCGATCCGCGCGATGCCCGCCGACGGAAAACCCGCCGTGGTTCTCGTCGTCGGCGTCAACGGCACGGGCAAGACCACCACGACCGGCAAGCTCGCCCGCGTGCTCGTGGCGATGGGCCACAACGTGCTGCTCGGAGCCGCGGACACCTTCCGTGCCGCAGCAGCGGACCAGCTCGAGACCTGGGGGCGCCGGGTCGGTGCACGCACGGTGCGCGGCAAGGAAGGTGCGGACCCGGCATCCGTCGCCTTCGACGCCGTCGCCCGTGGCGTCGACGAGGGCGTCGACGTGGTGCTCATCGACACCGCCGGCCGCCTGCACACCTCCACCGGCCTGATGGACCAGCTCGGCAAGGTCAAGCGCGTCGTGGAGAAGAAGACCCACGTCGACGAGGTCCTGCTCGTTCTGGACGCGACGGTCGGACAGAACGGCCTGACCCAGGCCCGGATCTTCCGCGACGTCGTCGACATCACCGGTGTGGTGCTGACGAAGCTGGACGGAACCGCCAAGGGAGGCATCGTGTTCCAGGTCCAGGAGGAGCTCGGCGTTCCGGTCAAGCTCGTCGGACTCGGTGAGGGCGCGGACCATCTGGCCCCGTTCGAGCCGGAGAGCTTCGTCGACGCCCTGCTCGGCTGACCACCGCTGCTTCAGACGAACGAGAACCGCCCCGGGACAATCCCGGGGCGGTTCTCGGTGTTCAAGGTGGCCGCCGGTGGTGGCGGAGGTGCCTGCTCCCAGGGCGTGTCTCCTACTGAAGGGTCCTGCGAATCCTCGCGAGACCCTTCACATCTCGTAATTTCCGAAGCGAAAAGAGATTATCGGCTCACTCTTGAAGATCGGCCCCTGAATAAGGTGATTGCCCGAGCACTCAGCGTCGTCCGTATATGTCAAGTCCATCAGCTCGAGCCGCAATGCTCCTGGAAATCACCGGCCCTGCCAGCATCAGACCCCACCGCCACGACCTCCAACCACTCCACCGGCATCCACACAGGTGCCACAGACACTGCAGAAAAATCCGGAAACACCCCGGTTCGGGTTTCGCCCCGCAACCCTCCCATGGGGAAGGCACCGGGACGCATGATCCCCGCGCTCACCCACAGGACAACCCCCGCGGCCAAAGCAGCCCACGCCACAGCTTGACCATGACGAGCTTTCCGCGCGAGCTGACCCACGACAAAGACAACACCCGCCAGCACAACCGGGACGATGACCTGGACAGCAACCGGCCCGACACCAAACACCAGAGGCACACTCGCACTCAAGTTGGTCGGTGCATCCACAGCGAGCACAGCAACAGCGACGCCGACAACCACCGCAGAAGCACTACACGCCAGCAGAGCGGGGATAACGCGTCGGCGCGCCCACATTCCCCAGAGGATGCCGATACATGCGGCATTGGCCACACCATAAAACATCCGGTATTCGTGGGTACCCGCATAATTGCGCTGATTCCGCTCGAACCCGAAGCTGGCCGCCCACCTGACATGAGCCACCGCAATCACTGTGGCGGCTATCCACGCAACCTCGCCGACGATGACTCACGCACGTCGCGGCATCCGCCAGGACAGCTCGTGTGTCCATGGGGCGAGGATGCCGGCGACTGCCAAGCCACCAGCTGCGGACAAGCCGTATCTACTGACAACGGTGTGATCCTGCATCGGCGGTGCACCCCACCAGCCTGCGGGTAGGTGCAGGTCTGTCGGCCGCGAATGGGTGAGCGCCATGTGAATGCCGACGATCCCCACAGGCCCCACCAGGTTCAGACGCGCATACATCGGCAACTCTTTGGGATGAGAGGGGTGCCGGACGCATTTTTCTGGTCAGATGCGTTTTCCATGAGTTCTTCCCTCCTGGAGAGTGGCACGATCGCCGCGCGAAGGCGCCGGGGCAGCAGACCCCCGGTCTTCGACGCCGACCTCCACAAGGGACGAAACATCGTCGAGCGGTCCTCTGCACCGGTCAAACAACGGAGAGGTCTGGCCACCCGCTACGACAGGAATGCCATCATCTAACGCGGCGCCGTCATCCTCTGCGCCACACTGACCCGGCTACGCCGAACGGGAGACACGCCCTAGCCGAGGAGCTTGAGGAAGGCGCCCATCCACGGGCCGTTGTCGTTCCAGGCCCGTGCGGTGACGAGGTTCCCGGAGGTGACGTCGGCGGCGTCGACGTAGGTGGCGCCGGCGTCGGTGACATCGGGTTCACACATGCCGAATGCCGCGCACTCGCGGCCGTCGAGGACGCCGGCACGGGCGAGGATGAGGGGGCCGTGGCAGGTCGCGGCGACCGGCTTGTCGGCGTCGAAGAACGCGCGGACGATGTTCAGGACGTTTTCGTTGAGTCGGAGGTACTCGGGCGCGCGACCGCCGGGGATGATGAGTCCGGCGTACTCGGCGGGGTCGACGTCGTCGATGGCGACGTCGGCGGGCCACATGTGGGCGAGCTTTTCGGTGTACGTGTCGAAGTCGTCGGCGAAGTCGTGGACGACGAGCTGGATCTTGCGGTCCGTGCTCTGGGCCGCGATGACCGGGGTGTATCCGGCTTCGCGGAGCCGTTCGTGGGGGTAGAGGACCTCGAGGGTCTCTCCGCCGTCGCCGGTGATGATCAGGATCTTCTCGCTCATGGGGTAACCCTCCCGGGGCTGGTTGTGGGGGTCGGGGCCGGTTTCCCGGCCCGATGAGCCTCAACGTAGCAGCGCGGGGGAGCGGATGTGTCGGGTTCCGCATTCTCGGAGGTCGTGCATCGGGTGGAGAGGGGGACGGGGGTAAAACCTGTCCAGTTATAGAAAACTAAACCTGTCGGACTATAGTTAGAGCTGTGGTGAAGGGGAAATCATCTTCCCCTCACACGTGGAGGGTCCCGAAAACCGATGGGGCCCGCGTACGACCAGGAGGCCCACCGTGACCCCAGACATGACAATGGCAGCATCAGGGAACGCCTCGTGGATCCTCATCTCCGCATCCCTCGTCCTGCTCATGACACCGGCGCTGTCGTTGTTCTACGGCGGCATGTCGAGTCAGAAATCCGTGCTCAACATGATGATGATGTCCTTCGGCGCACTCGCCGTGGTCACCGTCATCTACATTCTCGTCGGCTGGTCGATGTCCTACGGCACCCACTCCTTCGGTGGATTCGTGGCCGATCCGTTCGAGTTCTTCGGACTCCGGGACTCGATCGTGAACCCGGACGGCACCTATGTCGTCGGCGCGGCCGGCTACGCCAACGTGATCGACATCGGGTTCCAGCTCACCTTCGCGGTCATCTCCTGCGCCCTGATCTCCGGCGCACTCGCGGACCGGGTGAAGTTCAACTCCTGGCTGATCTTCATCGGGGTGTGGGTCACCCTGGCCTACTTCCCGCTCGCACACATGGTGTGGGGCGGGGGACTGCTCAGCCACCATGACGGCAGCATCTCCGCCCGGATCTTCGGCACCGTCGTCGAGGAGGGCGAGCGGATCGCCCGGATCGCCCCGATCGACTTCGCCGGCGGCACCGTCGTGCACATTTCCGCCGGCACCGCGGCTCTGGTCCTCGCCGTCATCGTCGGACACCGGCGCACCTTCCTCAAGAGCGTCCAGCGTCCGCACAACCTGCCGATGGTCATGCTCGGCGCCGGGTTGCTCTGGTTCGGCTGGTGCGGATTCAACGGCGGTTCCGCCTTCGCCGCCAACGGAATCGCGGGTCTGGCCTGGCTCAACACCACGGCCGCCGCGGCAGCCGGCATCGGCGGCTGGCTCATCGTCGAGCGCATCCGGGACGGCCGCGCCACCTCCCTCGGCGCCGCCTCCGGTGTTGTCGCGGGTCTGGTCGCCATCACCCCGGCCGCAGGCGCCCTGACCCCGGTCACCTCTCTGATCCTGGGGGCGGTCGGCGGTGGACTCGCAGCACTGGGCGTCGGACTCAAGTACCGCTTCCGGTTCGACGACTCCCTCGACGTCGTCGGCGTCCACCTCGTCGCCGGGCTCTGGGGCACCGTGGGTGTCGGACTGCTCGCCACGGACACCGGGTGGTTCACCGGAGGCGGTTGGGCCGGATTCCAGCTCTTCATCATCCAGATCCTCGTCGCTCTCGTCGCGATGGTGCTCTCCGGTGTGGCCACCGCGGTGATCGCCCTCGCGATCAAGTCCACCATCGGTTGGCGGATCGACCCGGAGGCCGAGCACAACGGCATCGACTTCGCTCTGCACGGCGAGTCAGCCTACGAGCAGGCCGGTGGCGCGATCCGCTGATCCCCACCGGCCCCGACTACCCCGGGCGGTAGAGTGGCCGGGAGAACCCGCTCCCGGCCCCTCCAAACGCTCCCCAGCGATCCCCAGGAGAAACAGATGAAACTCGTCACCGCCATCGTCAAACCCTTCACACTCAACGACATCAAGCAGGCCCTCGAGCAGATCGGTGTGCACGGCATGACCGTCACCGAGACCCAGGGCTTCGGACAGCAGAAGGGGCATACTGAGGTCTACCGCGGAGCGGAGTACGCCGTCGACTTCGTCCCGAAGATCCGCATCGAGATCGTCACCACCGACGACCGCGCCGAGGAGGCCGTCACAGCCATCGTCGACGCCGCCCGCACCGGCAAGATCGGCGACGGGAAGGTCTGGGTCACCACCGTCGACGAGATCATCCGCGTCCGCACCGGCGAACGCGGAACCGACGCGGTCTAGCCCCGTGCAGGACAGTCCCGCGGACACCTCCGCCCCGCCCAGCGCCCCCGAACTCCGGGAGACCGCGTTCACGCGGGCGCTGGGCATCATCGCGGACATCGACATCCCCGCGGGATGCGCCCTCGCCGCCACGGGATCGCTGGCCCGTGGCGAACTCACCCCGCAGTCGGACATCGACCTGATGCTCCTGCACACCGGCCCGGCGCCGGCCGAGGCCGCCGACATCTGGTACCCCGTCTGGGACGCCCACATCCGCCTAGACCACTCCGTCCGCACCCCGGACGACTGCGTGAGCATCGTCGCGGAGGACACCACCGCGGCACTCGGCCTGCTGGATCTGTGCCACCTCGCGGGCGACGAGGACCTCGTCGCCGACGCCCGCAGCCGGGTCCTCCAGCAGTGGCGTCGTACCCTGCCGAAACGCTTCAACCACATCACCGACACCGCCATCGACAGGTGGCGCAGGTCCGGATCCGTGGTCGCCATGACCCACCCGGACCTCAAGCACGGGCGGGGCGGACTGCGGGACGGGGAACTCATCGCGGCCCTCGCGCTGGGCAACCTGTGCGACGCCCCGCCACTGGCCGAGCAGCGCGGCCTGCTGCTCGACATCCGCACCCTCCTCCACGACGAGGCCCGCCGCCCGCGGGACGTCCTCGACCCCGAGTTTGCCCACGACATCGCGCTCCGGCTCGGCTATCCCGACCGCTACGAACTCGCCCGCGCCATCGCGCGTGACGCCCGCGCCACCGATGACGCCCTGACCGATGCCCTGGCCACAGCGCGCTCGATCCTCCCGACCCCGGGCGGCATCCGCCGGACCCCGCGCCGCCCACTGGACGTGGACGTCGTCGACGGGGGCGGATACATCACCCTCTCCCGCGACCCGGACATGGACGATCCCTGTCTGGTGCTGAGGGTCGCGGCGGCCGCCGCCCGGACCGGGCTGACCGTCCCGGACGCGGTCTGGGGCCGGCTGCGACGGGTTCCCGCGCTCCCGGACCCCTGGCCGGCCCACGCCGCCGACGACTTCGTGGCGCTGCTCGCGTCCCCCGAGCACACGGAAACCATCATCGACGGCATGGACCGGCACGGCCTGTGGACCCCCCTCGTCCCCGAGTGGTCGCGGATCAGGGGGCTGATGCCCCGGGAGCGCAGTCACGTCCACACCATCGACCGGCACCTGATCGCCACGGTCCGCCGGTGCGCCGAATCCACGGTGGACGTACCGCGGCCGGACCTCCTGCTGCTCACCGCACTCATCCACGACATCGGCAAGGGAGCCTCCCGGCCGCACTCACAGGTGGGTGCGGAGATCATCACCCGGATGACCGCGCGGATGGGCCTCGGGTTCCGGGACCGGTGCTGCGCCCAGACCGTCGTCGCCCAGCACACGACACTGATGAAGTTCGCGCTGCGCCGGGACCCCACCGATCCGGAGACGGTCCGCGCGCTGCTCGACGCGGTCGGCTACGACCTGCTCACCCTCGATCTGCTGCAGCAGCTCACCCGCGCCGACGCCCTGTCCACCGGTCCCGGTGTGTGGACCGCGCGCGTGGAACAGGCCGTGAACCTCCTCGCGGCAGGTGCGCGCCGGGCCCTGACCGCGGTCGTCCCGACCCGTCCCTTCGTCACCGCCCCGACACCGCTCGGGCTGACGGCACGGGACAACGGTGAACTCCGGGTGCACTGGCGTGGCGCCTACCAGCGGGAGATCGTCCGGGTGCTCGCGCTCATCGCCGCGAAGGAATGGAACATCCAGGGCTCCCGCATGGTGACCGACGCCTCCGACGGCACCTGCCGGGCGGAATTCGACGTCCGGCCCCGGGCGATGAAACGCCCCGACGACATCGATGAACGGGCTTTCATCCAGGCCTACGCCTCAGGTGTGTTCTCCACCCTGCCGGAGGTCCGCCCCGCGGCGACGGCGACCGCATGGACCGGCCGGACCCTCGAGGTCCGCACCATCGACCGGCCCGGCGTGATCGGTGCGGTGATGAGTGTCCTGCCCGACATCGACTGGATGGAGGCCGCCACACCCGGGGCGACGATGGTCGCCCGCTTCCGGCTGCGGGGCGGTGCCGCCGACCGTGCCAGGATCGAACGGGACGTCAACCGGGTGCTCAACGCCGCCTGACGCGGCCCACCGTGACCGGTCACCTGCAGGTAGGGTGCCGTGGTCGCGTGGGCTACCATGGTGAAACTACCAGTGTTGTCGAGCCGCCCAATAGGGGAGTGGAACGTGTTTGAGTCTCTGTCTGACCGGTTGACCGGAGCCCTGAAGGGGCTGCGGGGCAAAGGCAAGCTGAGTGAAGCCGACATCGCCGCCACCGCGCGCGAGATCCGGCTCGCCCTGCTCGAGGCCGACGTCTCCCTGCCCGTCGTCCGCGGCTTCGTCAGGCGCATCAAGGAACGCGCCGCGGGTGCGGAGGTCTCCGAGGCCCTCAACCCGGCGCAGCAGGTCATCAAGATCGTCAACGAGGAGCTCGTCGGCATCCTCGGCGGTGAGACCCGTCGTCTCCAGCTGGCGAAGACCCCGCCGACCGTCATCATGCTCGCCGGTCTGCAGGGTGCCGGTAAGACCACCCTCGCCGGCAAGCTCGCCCACCACCTCGGCAAGCAGGGGCACACCCCGATACTCGTGGCCTGCGACCTCCAGCGCCCGGGCGCCGTCCAGCAGCTGCAGATCGTCGCCGAGCGCGCCGGGGTGCCCTGTTTCGCCCCGGACCCCGGGACCGCCGTGGACTCCTCCGACCACGAGATGGGCACCTCCCACGGTGATCCCGTCGACGTCGCCCGTCGCGGTATCGAGGAAGCCCGGGCGAAGCAGCACGACATCGTCATCGTCGACACCGCCGGTCGCCTCGGCATCGACGAGACCCTGATGACGCAGGCCCGCGACATCCGCGACGCCGTCGACCCGGACGAGGTCCTCTTCGTCATCGACGCCATGATCGGTCAGGACGCCGTCCAGACCGCCGAAGCCTTCCGCGACGGTGTCGACTTCACCGGTGTCGTGCTCACCAAGCTCGACGGCGACGCCCGCGGCGGCGCCGCGCTGTCGATCCGTGAGGTCACCGGCAAGCCCATCATGTTCGCCTCCACGGGCGAGAAGCTCGAGGACTTCGACGTCTTCCACCCCGAGCGCATGGCCAGCCGGATCCTCGGCATGGGCGACATGCTCACCCTCATCGAGCAGGCCGAGTCCATGCTCGACCACTCCAAGGCGGAGGCCACGGCCGCGAAGCTCGGCTCCGGGGAACTCACCCTCGAGGATTTCCTCGACCAGATGCTGATGATCCGCCGGATGGGCCCCATCGGAAACCTGCTGAAGATGCTGCCCGGCGGCAAGCAGATGAATGAGATGGCCGACATGGTCGACGAGAAGCAGCTCGACCGCATCCAGGCCATCATCCGGGGCATGACGCCCGCGGAGCGCGCCAACCCGAAGATCCTCAACGCCTCCCGGCGCAAGCGCATCGCCGCCGGCTCCGGTGTCACCGTCTCCGAGGTGAACCAGCTCGTCGAGCGCTTCTTCGAAGCGAAGAAGATGATGGGCCAGATGGCCGGCCAGTTCGGAATGCCGGGCATGGGCCGGAAGGCGACGAAGAAGAAGCCCAAGGGCCGCAGGAAGAAGAACGGCAAGCGCAAGCCCCCGAAGAAGGGGCCCTCGCAGCCGCAGATGCCGGGCGGGATGCCCGGTGGCATGCCGGGTATGCCCGGGATGGGTGGCGCCGGCATGCCGAGCATGGAGGAACTGCAGGGGCTGCAGGAGCAGATGGGCGGCGGTGGCAAGCTGCCCGGGCTCGGTGGGCTGGGTAAACTCCCCGGAATGCCGAAGATGCCCAAGGGGATGGAGAACATCGACCTGGACAACCTGGATTTCGGTCAGGGCGGGAAGAAGAAGTAGGGCACCGGCCCACCCGGGATCAGAACAGGGTGGTCTGGTCCTCCGGTGCGGGCGGGGAACCGAAACGGCGTCTCGCCGCGCGTTCGGCCACCCCGAGGTGCGCGGCGATCTGCGCCCAGGACGCTCCGGACCGCACCGCACGGCTGACGGACTGCCGCAGTCGCTCGACGGCCTCGACCTCCTCGATACTGGCCTGCTGGACCCGGAGGAGATCCCGGACCGCACGTTCACTGGTGTTCATGTCACCCAACCCTGCCAGATATTCGGGCGGACGCCGGGGAGACGCGCTCGGTCCGGGCCCTGATCGTTGGATCCTTCCCCGGACAGCTGGTACAATTTTCCAGGTTGTCGAAGCGGCGGACTCCGTCGCTGAACCGCCGGTGAACCGGTACCCGGATCTTTTGCGGGTGACTCGGCGAAGTTCCCGGTTGGCCGGGGATTTCACCGGCCGTCCACGGCAACGAGCAAGAAACTTTCCTGCGTAGCACCGTCCCCGACCCCGGTCGGCCGGTGGTCACGCGCAGGTTAAATCCAAGGGTTGAACCGGCCCGCCGATCCGGCGGGCGTCTGTACTGCCCGGTGACCGAACAACAAGAAGGAGCCTCACATGGCCGTCAAGATCAAGCTGCAGCGTCTCGGTAAGATCCGCACCCCGCACTACCGCATCGTCGTCGCCGACGCCCGCACCCGCCGTTCCGGCAAGGTCATCGAGAACATCGGCATCTACGAGCCGAAGTCCGATCCCTCCGTCATCAAGATCGACTCCGAGCGTGCACAGTACTGGCTCTCCGTCGGCGCTCAGCCGACCGAGCCGGTTCTCGCACTGCTCAAGGTGACCGGCGACTGGCAGAAGTTCAAGGGCCTGCCGGGTGCCGAGGGTACCCTGCGCGTCGCCGAGCCGAAGCCCAGCAAACTGGACCTGTTCAACGCCGCGCTCGCCGAGGCCAACGAGGGCCCCTCCGCCGAGGCCATCACGGAGAAGAAGCGCAAGTCCCGCGCAGAGAAGGAAGAGGCAGCCAAGAAGGCCGCCGCTGACGAGGTCAAGGCCGAGGACGAGGCCGAGGAGAAGTCCGAGGAAGCCTCAGCCGAGTAGTTCTGCTCGAGTCCTCTGTTCCGCTCCGGCGGGATCCGGAAAAGCCCGTGGTCACCGATGTTCGGTGACCACGGGCTTTTCGGTGTATCCGGGCTATGGCCGGGGATCTGCCGCGACTCCAGCGGCAGATCCGCCGTGGGAACCTCCGGGGTGCAACCATCGTGGGCGAGGGTCACGGGATCGGACCGACACGTCCCCGGGAAGCCGCTGACCGAACCGTGGTGGGCGCCGACGGTGCCCGGAATTCCGTTCACGCGGGGATGCGGTCCGACGACCGGTTACCACCCGACTCGCCGCGGGAGGACCGAACCCTGTTCTCCGGCCCGCTGGGATGTGCCCCGTACACCCGCGCAGGGTGTCGTCCGGGCCGCAGACGAATTTCCCGTGGTGTCGTCCGGGGCCGTTCGCCCACTCCCCGGGGCTCCGGGGAGTCAGGTGTACTCGGGAAACATCAGACGGTGGACAGCCTGCGGGGTTTGTTGCCGGTGCGGTGGATTCAGCGGACGTCGACGAACTTCGCCGTGATCCACTTCTTCGCCGTGATCAGCAGGACACCGAGGATCACCGAGACGACACCGATGACGATGAAGAAGGTGCGTTCAGAGGAGGCGTCCTCAGGGTGGTAGTAGCCGGCGAGGCTACCGGCCAGAGCCGTGCCGGTCGCGAGGGACATCATCCAGACGGCGAACATCCGGGACGGATAGGCCTCCGGTGCGAGCTTGGTGGCCAGTGAGTTACCGATGGGGGACAGGAGGAGTTCCGCCATGGTGAACAGGAACAGGATCCAGATGATGGCGTAGAGGGGTGTGGAGTTCGCTCCACCGCCGGCGAACGGCAGGAAGAAGAACAGGGAGAGACCGATGATGACGTTGGCGACACCGAACTTCACGGGACTCGACCACTGCCGGTCGCCCAGTTTCGTCCATACGGTGGCGAAGACGACGGAGAACAGGATGATGAAGGCCGGGTTGATGGACTGGACCGTTTCGGGTGCGAGCTCGACACCGAAGATCGTCCGGTTGAGCCGCGTCTCGGAGAAGATGGCGATGACGGTGAACTGCTGCTGGAAGATTCCGAAGAACAGCGATCCCGAGATGAAGATCGGGATGAAGCCGATGAGCCGGGATTTCTCTGTGGCGGTGGTGAGCGGGGAGAAGTACATCTGGCACCAGAGCACGACAGCCGCGATGAGGGCGACGACCGTGACGATGTTGGACAGCCACTGGACCTTCACGGTTCCGGTGCTGACGAGCAGGACACAGGCGCCGACGAGAACGACGGCACCCCCGAACCACAGGGGATACTTCCGACTGGGCAGCGGATTCGGGACATCGTGACCGGCGGCACCGATGGTCATTCCCCGCATGAGCATGTACTGGGTCAGACCGACGGCCATACCCACCGCGGCGAGACCGAAGCCCCAGTGGAACCCGTTGGTGACGCGCAACCATCCGGTGAGAATCGGCCCCGCGAGAGCACCGATGTTGACGCCGAGGTAGAAGATCGAGAAACCGGCGTCACGGCGTGTGTCGGTCCGGGAGTACAACTGCCCCAGCACCACCGATGCATTGGTCTTGACGCCACCGGATCCCAGCGCGATGGCGATGAGACCGATGGCGAGGCCGATGACGCCGGGGAGCACCGCGAGGGAGATGTGCCCCAGCATGACCAGTACCGCGGACCAGAAGAGTGTCCGTTCGGATCCGAGGAAACGGTCGGCCACCAGAGCTGCGGCGAGGGCGGCCATGTACACGAGACCGCCGTAGGCGCCGATGATGGACGTGGCCTGGGCCTTGTCCATGCCGAGCCCGCCTTCGCCCACGGAGAAGTACATATAGTATACGAGGATGGCCTGCATGCCGTAGAAGCTGAAACGCTCCCACATCTCCACACCGAAGAGGTTGGCCAGGCCCCATGGCTGGCCGAAGAAGGTCTTCTCTCTTGCCGGTCCGCCGACCTGCTGTGAGCTAGTCATGTTCCCCATTATGCGTGTTACCTCGCTTTCCCCACTAGGTGGGCCGTGTGTCGCCGCCTGCTCGCCTGACCTGAGGCGCCCCGGACGATCCCCGTTCCTTCCCCACGTACCCGATACACCGGTGGAGCGACGCAGTGGTGGCTGAAGACATCTACCCGGTCATCACCGGGGAACAGCGCTCCTCGGTCATCCGCGCGTGTCCACGGCTGTACCCTGTCTGCATGACCATACTCACCCTGCGTGATCTCGGCGCCGCCCATGGCGCGCGTTCCCTGTTCGAGCATCTCGACCTCGTGGTCGCGGACGGGCAGCGGTGGGGGCTGACGGGACCGAACGGAGCCGGTAAATCCACTCTCCTCGCCGTCTGCGCGGATATGGACACCGGTGCCGAGATCACCGGTGAGCGCCTGCTCTCACCGCCCGATGCGACCGTGGGGCTCCTCGAGCAGGAGGTGGAACGTGAGGAGGAGGGCGTTCGCGCCTTCATCGCCAGGCGCACCGGTGTGACCGGTGCCCTGGAACGGATGGACGCTCTCGCCGAGGCGCTGGCCACCGGGGACGACGCCACCGGTGACGCCTACAGTGCCGCACTCCAGGAATGGCTCGATCTCGGGGGTGCGGACTTCGACGAAAGGTACGAGCGCGTCGCGGAGCGCCTCGGGCTGGATGTCGCCCCCGACCTTCCCATGACGGCACTTTCCGGAGGTCAGGCGGCGCGCGCCAATCTGGCGGTGATCCTGCTCGCCGGACACGACATCCTGCTGCTCGATGAACCCACCAACGACCTCGATCTCGCGGGTCTGGAGATCCTGGAGGACTTCGTCGCTTCCGATCACCGGCCCATGATGATAGTCAGCCACGACCGTGAGTTCCTCTCCCGCACCGTGACCGGCGTGGTGGAACTGGACTCGGTGCAGCGCCAGATCACCGTCTACGACGGCGGTTGGGAGTCCTTCCTCGTCGAACGTGAGCGGGCGCGGGAGCGTGCCCGGGAGGAATACGAGGAATACGCCGACAAGGTCGGGGCCCTGAAGGACCGGGTCCAGACCCAGAAGACCTGGTTGGACAAGGGGACGAAGAACGCGATCCGGAAATCCACCGACAACGACAAACACATCAGACATCGCGCCGGGCAGCGCAGTGAGAAGCAGGCGGGGAAGATCGCCCAGTCCGAACGTGCCCTCGACCGGCTCGAGGAAGTGGAGGAACCGCGGAAGGAATGGGTGCTGCAGATGGACATCGCGGCGGCACCCCGCTCCGGGAACGTCGTGGCGACGCTGGACGGTGCCGTGGTCGATCTCGGTGATTTCCGGCTCGGTCCCGTCGATCTCCAGATCAACTACGGGGACAGGGTCCTCATCACCGGCGTCAACGGTTCGGGTAAATCTACGCTGCTCGGACTGCTCACCGATCCGTCCGCACTGGGATCCGGTGTCCGACTCGGACGCATCGACCAGGCACGCGAGGTGTTCCGCGGTACCGAACCACTCGTCGACGTGTTCGGTGCGCACGAACCCGATCTCGCCACCGCGGAGCTACGGACCCTGCTCGCCAAGTTCGGCCTCACCGGCGACCACGTCCACCGCGCCTGCGACTCCCTCTCTCCGGGGGAGCGGACCCGCGCCGCCCTCGCACTGCTGCAGGTGCGCGGAACCAACCTCCTCGTGCTCGACGAGCCGAGCAACCACCTGGACCTCCCGGCCATCGAACAACTGGAGCAGGCGGTCGAGAGTTTCCCCGGAACCGTCCTGCTCGTGACCCACGACCGCAGGATGCGGGACACGTTCCGGGCGACCCGGGTACTGGAGGTGTCCGGCGGACAGGTCCGGGAACAGCACTGAGCCCCGGCGCGGACACCGGGACTCAGGTGGGGAATGCTCCCGTCGCGGTGGTGGATCAGTGCCGTTCGCCGGTGAGCATGTGGAGCAGGAGGATGCTGCGCTCCTCGGTGGCGTCGGCGGGGCAGTCGACGCGGTGCACGACGTGGTCATCAAGGTGCAGGACGGTCCCGGGTGTCATCCGTACCGTCTCCTCGCCGCAGGTGAAGTCGAGCGTCCCCGTGACGCACTGGACTGTGATGGGGTGGGCGGCCTTGTGGTCGTTGAGCCGCTGACCCGGGGCGAAGCTGAAGGTGATGATGTTCGCCCCGTTGCCCTCGAGAATCCGCTTCACGGCCGGGACCCTGCGGTCCGGATTGGCGGCCGCGGCCTCCTCGACGAGGTCCAGCACCGTCATCGTTCCGGTTGACTCGCGCTCCGGCTCACCGAAGGTATCCGGCTGGTTGACCGGGATCTCCATGTTCCTGTCACTTCCTCTCGAGCACCATACCGATGGCGTTCAGGTTGTCGGCGTAGGTGGTGAACGTGCGGCGCATCGTCATCACCCGCTTACGGATCTCGGGCTGCCGGAGCACGTTGAAGATGATCTTCAGGGTCCGTGGCAGGCCCTCGTCAGCGACCATACGCTTCGGCTCGAGCAGTGCCATCGGTGCGTGGTAGACGTCGACGACGCGGAAGCCGGCCTCCTCCGCCAGCTCGGTCCACTCCGCCGTCGTCAGGGGACGGGCGTTGACCTTGATGGCGCGGGCCAGATCCTTCTGGATGCGGTTCTTGATCACCGGATCCAGGTTGTCCGGGTGCAGACCGAGCTCGTGGATGCCGTACCGGCCGCCGGGGCGCAGGATCCGGTGCGCCTCCCGCATGATCTCCAGCTTGTGCTTGTCGGTCTGCATCGTCAGCATCGCCTCGCCGATGACGACATCGGCAGAACCGGCCTCGAGGTTTGTCTCCTTCGCGGAACCGAGCTGCATCCGGAAGTCGGGGTCATCCTGCGGGAGCTTCGAACCGGTGATCGCGCAGGCGTCCGCGTCCGCGTCGACACCGACGTAGCTGGACGGCTTCCGGGCGAGCAGCTCCGCGGCCGTCACCCCGAGGCCCGGGGCGAACTCCACGACAGCGTGGCCCTCGACGGGCAGGTGGTTGATCACCCACTCCGTGGTCTCACGTCCACCGGGGCGCAGGACCTTCTTCCCGACCCTGGCGAGCAGCCAGTGTCCGGGGGCCTTGCCTGCCTCCCGGTCGCTCGCGGGAAGAGGAGTGCTGGTGTTCTGCGGCTTCTCGGCCGGCTTCTGGGACATGGTGTTCTCCTGACAGCGGGGAAAGAGCGTACACAAGCAAGCCTAATCAAATCTCGTCCACATTCCCGGATGTTCGGGTGCCTGTTCCGGGTCGGTTAGGATCATTGGCCATGGAGAATGTGGAGCTGTTGGTCGGACGCGTGGTGAAGTCCCACGGAATCAGGGGCGAGGTCTCGGTGGAGGTGACCACCGATGAACCGGAGGCACGCTTCGTCGTCGGCGAGGTGCTCACCGGTCGTCAGGGGGGACGCGAGCACCGACTGACCATTGATTCGGTGCGCGGGCACCAGAACCGGCTGCTGATCAAGTTCGCGGAGATCGCCGACCGGAACGCCGCCGACTCGCTGCGCGGCACCCGGTTCTTCGGGGCTCCCCGCGAATCGGAGCCCGGTGAGGAGGGCTTCTACGACCACGAGCTCGAGGGCCTGCGCATCGTGCAGGACGGAGCGGAGATCGGCGAGGTCACCGGCGTCCTGCACGGCCCCGCCGGGGAGACGCTCGAGGTCCGCCTGGACACGGGCAAGGACGTGCTCATCCCCTTCGTCCACGCCATCGTCCCCGACGTCGACCTCGGGGCGGGCACCGCCACGATCACCCCACCGGAAGGACTGCTGGACCTGTGAGCGGGCTGCGCATCGACGTCGTGACGATCTTCCCCGCCTATCTCGATCCCCTGCGGCACGCCCTGCTGGGCAAGGCCATCGAGCGCGGCATCCTCTCCGTCGGCGTCCACGATCTGCGCGACTGGGCCACGGACGTGCACCGCTCCGTCGACGGCCCGCCCTACGGCGGTGGCCCCGGAATGGTGATGAAACCCACTGTGTGGGGTCCGGCACTCGACGACATCGCGGCCGGAACCGGCCCCGCCGCGGTCGCCGACAGACTCGACTCCGCCCAGCCCCACGTCGACCGACCCCGGCACGACGACCTGTCGGGCGCGGACTTCACCGGCTACGACACCCGGCGCGACGTCCGCGACGGGGAGGATGGGACCGCCCCGCTGCTCATCGTCCCGACCCCGGCCGGTGTGCCCTTCACCCAGGAGATGGCTCGCGCCTGGTCCCACGAGGACCACATCGTCTTCGCCTGCGGCAGGTACGAGGGCATTGACCAGCGCGTGGTGGATGACGCCGCCCACCGCTACCGCGTGCGTGAGGTCTCCATCGGTGACTACGTGCTCATCGGCGGTGAGGTCGCGGTCCTCGTCATGGCGGAGGCCATCGTCCGGCTGATCCCCGGGGTCCTCGGCAACGCCGCGAGCCACGTGGACGACAGCTTCTCCGACGGGCTGCTCGAGGGCCCGAGTTACACGAAACCCCGCGAGTGGCGCGGCCTCGAGGTCCCGGAGGCGCTGATCGGCGGCAACCACGCCCACATCGACGCCTGGCGACGGGAGCGGTCGCTGCTCCGTACCGCGGCACGACGGCCCGAACTCATCGAGAAACTACGACTGGAGGACGCCCTGAACACCGACGACGAGAAGATCCTCGCGGACGCCGCACCGCGACCTGTGTCCACCGACCTGAATCTGCTGATCACACCGGGGGAGTGGCGGAAAATCTCGCGGAAGCTGGGCCGGGGTCTCGAGCGGGCCGGCTACCTGGAGGCCACCGTGCACGCCGAGGAGATCTCGCTGTCCTGCGAGCCGGAGAACATGCTCGTCGCCCAGTTCATGCAGGCCGAGGGTCACGCACCGACCTCCGAGGTACTGCACCGCGTGATCGTCAACGGGGTCTCGGCCCTCGATCTCCGGGCCGTCACGAAGGCCGTCGTCGCCCAACTGCCGGAGGACACCTACTGGTACGGCACCTCCGAGGAAGGACACGCCGAGCCCGGCTCGGGCGCCGCCTGCGCCTGGAGACCCTAGCTCTCCTTCTCCTCCCGGAGAGCGTCGAGGTATCCCTGGACGAGCCCCGCCCCGGTGTCGGCGTCATCGACGGTGACGGCGAAATCGGTAGCGGTCCGGCGGGAGAGCACGATCGCCGGCCCACCGCGCAGGACGAGGGCGGTACCGCGTACGCTCAGGCGCCAGCCCCAGCCGCCCCATTCGCGGGGGTCGAGGTCGATCGCGCGGACCCCGGTGATCTTCTCGTGGGGGATCGTGGAACGGATGAGTCCCGGCCACAGCGACCAGGTCAGACCACGGTGGTCGACGCGCACCCGGACCCGGGTGAACATCAGTCCGACGACGACGAGAACGACGCCCGAGCCGACCATCACCCGGTCCGCCCCACCGGTGTCGTCCGGGAACAGCAGGCCGATGACGGTGAACACGGCGCCGATGCCCACCGTCACCGCGATCAGCCACGGGCGGGCGGTCGCGTGGCCGAACCACACGGCGCGCCGGGACGCGGAGACCGGCACCACCGCGGCGACCCGCTCCCCGTCGGATTCCTTCGGCACGGGCGTCGCGGCCCAAGCCAGCAGCGCCCCGACCGCCACAGACAGCACCAGGAACAGCAGGCCCTCGATCGCGGGCAGCCGGGCATCCTGCGGTGAGGGGGCCGCGAGATTGACGTGGACGGTCCGGATCTCCAGTGCGCCCAGGAAGGTCGCGGTGAATCCCGCGCAGCCGGCGAGGAACCGCTGGCGGCTTCCGGCCAACGCGCCCATCAGTGCCGCGGTTCCGATGGTCGTAACGCCGACCACCAGGAGGAACGCGGTGGGGGATTCGAAGCCGTCGGGGGTTCCGTCGGAGGAGAAGTGCGTCGCCAGTTCGCCCCGGTGTCCCTGCGCCATGACGGCGGCGATCACGGTGAGGGTGACGGCGATGAGCAGCGGTACCCCGAGGGCGAGGATCCGGAAGCGGGTCGCGGGATTCATGGGTGGGCTCCGTTTCAGGTTCATCCGGTGACGCCGCGCGCGGCGAGGGACGCGGTGAGCTGGTCGAGGGAGACACCCGACTCCCGGGCGAGGCGGGCGAGGGTGTCCAGGGCGTTCTCCACGGCGGTGGTTCGCTCGGGCGGTCGGAGCACCGTGGCGCCCTTTCCCCGGCGCAGCTCCACCAGGCCCCGGTCGCGGAGCTGGCGGTAGGCGCGCAGCACCGTGTTCCGGTTGAGATCGAGGGCCTCGGCGAGCTCCCCCGCCGACGGCAGCCTCGCGCCCGCGGGTGTCTCTCCGTCGGTGATCGACCGGGTCAGTGCCGCGACGAGCTGGGTGTAGACCGGCACCGGTGATGAGGTGTCCAGGGTGATCAGCACGCGGTCCTCCCGAAAGAATGAAGAACTTATAGTGCTAATTAAACTAGCACTACCCGAAGGGGTGTCAAGAGCCCCGTCGCCGGCCACTAGACTGAAGCGAATGATCATCTCCACCATCGCCCGTGAACTCGGCGTCCCGGAGGCCCACGTCCGGGCCACCGTCGCCCTCCTCGACGAAGGCAACACCGTGCCCTTCATCGCCCGCTACCGGAAGGAGGCCACCGGCGGTCTGGACGACACCCAGCTCCGGCAACTGGAGGAGCGGATCGGCTACCTGCGAGAGCTCGAGGACCGCAAAGCCACCATCCTCGCCGCGATCGAGGAGCAGGGGAAGCTCACCGACGATCTCCGGGCGCTCATCGCCGCCTGCGAATCAAAGGCCCGCCTCGAGGACCTCTACCTACCGTTCAAGAAGCGCCGCAAGACCAAGGCCGACACCGCGCGGGAAGCCGGCCTCGAACCCCTCGTCGACACGCTCACCACCGAACAGGGCACCGACGCCGAGACAGTCGCCTCCGGCTACATCTGCGAGGGCTTCGAGGACACGAAGAAGGTGCTCGACGGGGCGCGCGCCATCCTCATCGACCGGTTCGCCACCGACGCCGACCTCGTCGGCGAGGTCCGCGAGGAGATGTACCGCCGCGGACGCATGTCCGCCACCGTCGTCGAGGGCAGGGAACAGGAGGGCGCGAAGTTCAAGGACTACTTCGAGTTCTCCGAGCCCTTCACCCGGCTGCCCAGCCACCGGATCCTCGCCCTGCTGCGCGGGGAGAAGGAGGGCGTGCTGCACCTCGACCTCGACGCCGGCGACGACGAGTTCTATCAGGGACTCATCGCCGACCGCTTCGACCTCGACGTCACCGCCTCCACCTGGCTCGCCGACGCCGTCCGCTGGGGCTGGCGCACCAAGCTCTACGTCTCCTCCGGACTCGACGTCCGCATGCGCCTCAAGGAACATGCCGAAGCCGGCGCCCTCGATGTCTTCGCCACCAACCTCCGCGACGTCCTGCTCGCCGCGCCCGCCGGTCAACGCGCCACCCTCGGTCTCGACCCCGGCTACCGCAACGGCGTGAAGACCGCCGTCGTGGACCCCACCGGAAAGGTCCTGGCCACCACCATCATCCACCCGCACCAGCCGCAGAACCGGTGGGACAGCGCCGTGCGCGAACTCGCCGACCTGTGCGCCACCCACGGCGTCGAACTCATCGCCGTCGGCAACGGCACCGCCAGCCGGGAGACCGAGAAACTCTCCCACCAGGTCGCGGACCTCCTGGCCAGGGCCGGTGGGCGCAAGCCCACCACCGTCGTCGTCAGTGAATCAGGCGCCTCCGTCTACTCCGCGAGCAGCCTCGCCGCCGCCGAGTTCCCCGACATGGACGTCTCATTGCGTGGCGCGGTGTCCATCGCCCGCAGGCTCCAGGACCCGCTCGCCGAGCTCGTCAAGATCGACCCCAAATCCATCGGTGTCGGCCAGTACCAGCACGACGTCAACCAGACGCAGCTCGCCCGCACCCTCGACGGAGTCGTCGAGGACGCGGTCAACGCCGTCGGCGTGGACCTCAACACCGCCTCCGCGCCGCTGCTCACCCGCGTCGCCGGAATCAGTTCCACGCTGGCCGACAACATCGTCGGCTGGCGCGACGAGCACGGACGATTCCCCTCCCGCCGCGCCCTCAAGGACGTTCCCAGGCTCGGCCCCAAGGCCTTCCAGCAGTGCGCCGGCTTCCTCCGCATCACCGGCGGTGAGGACCCCGTCGACGCCTCCGCCGTCCATCCCGAGGCATACCCCGTCGTCCGCCGCATCGCGA
Organism: Corynebacterium antarcticum; assembly: GCF_016595285.2. Lineage (NCBI taxonomy): Bacteria > Bacillati > Actinomycetota > Actinomycetes > Mycobacteriales > Corynebacteriaceae > Corynebacterium > Corynebacterium antarcticum. Next base: position 452,687 of record NZ_JAENIP020000001.1, on the reverse strand, counting down.
AAGCGACCGGACTCGGCGTCGCCGACCTCATCGGCAACTCCCGGGTCCTCGGGTCCCTGAACCCGGCCGACTTCACCGACGACAATTTCGGCCTGCCCACCGTCACGGACATCATCGCCGAACTCGACAAACCGGGTCGCGACCCCCGGCCCGAGTTCACCACGGCGACATTCAGGGAGGGGGTGGAGAAGATCTCCGACCTGACCCCGGGCATGATCCTCGAGGGCACCGTCACCAACGTCGCGGCCTTCGGCGCATTCGTCGACGTCGGCGTCCACCAGGACGGACTCGTCCACGTCTCCGCCATGTCCACGAAGTTCGTCGAGGACCCGCACACCGTCGTCCGCTCCGGACAGGTCGTCAAGGTCAAGGTGATGGAGGTCGATGTCGACCGTAAACGCATCGGGCTCTCCCTGCGGCTCGACGACGAACCAGGTGCCCCCGCACCGAAACCGCAGCGTGGCGGCGGAGGCGGCGGCACCCGGAACAGTGGCAACCGTGGCGGCCGGAAGGGGCGCGGCGGGGGAGACGGCACCCGCAGCAATGCCAACGGCAGGCCCGCCCCCGGTGGGTCACTCGCGGACGCGCTGAAAAAGGCCGGCTTCGGGAACTGACGGGGCCCAGACTGGTTTGGCGGCTAGCTCGGCTCGCCCGGGATCACGTCACCCGGCCACGCATTCATCCCGCCGTCCAACCCGACGGTCCGCCGGATCCCGGCCTTTCGCAGGCGTTTGATCGCCTCGCGGGAACGGGATCCGCTGCGGCAGTAGACGGCGTAGTCGGTGTCCTCGTTCAGATGCCCGGCCAGCGCATCGAAATCATCCGCGTTGACGTCGAGGAGCAGGGCCCCCGGGATGTGCCCCTCGCGGTACTCCTCCGGGGTCCGCACATCGAGGACCGTCGCACCGGAATCAACGGCGGCCGCGAACTCGGCGGGGGAGACGTGCGCGCCGTCGAACTCCGGGACCCGGGTGGCCGACGTCGATGCGCCCGCCGATCCGGTCGACGTGACCGTCGTGGCGGCGTCGTTCTCCGGGGCATCGTCCCCTCCGGCACAGGACGCCAGCAGTGTCGAGCCGAGGACGAGAACGCAGATCATCTTCTTCATGCATCCGATCATGCCCCATGTGCTCCCGCACCGGTGTGCCGCGCGCCCGGCAGGAGCCGTGGACCGGCGCGGACGGTGCCCGTCGCGGGTTTGTGAACGCGCGCCGATGGTGGCATACTTGGGCAGTTGTCATACCGGGTGTGTCCCGGTGACGACGCACATGTACCGGGCACGAACCGGCCGAGCGCCCGACCTGAGTGGGAAGAGCCGCCAGGGTCCTCTGTCCAGCACCAGAAGCTAAGGAATCAACACATGAATATTCTCGACAAGGTCGATGCCGCACAGTTGCGCGACGACATCCCGGCCTTCCGCGCCGGCGACACGGTCAACGTGCACGTGAAGGTCATCGAGGGCGAAAAGTCCCGTATCCAGGTCTTCAAGGGTGTCGTCATCCGTCGCCAGAACGGTGGCATCCGCGAGACCTTCACCGTCCGCAAGGTCTCCTTCGGCATCGGTGTGGAGCGTACCTTCCCGGTCCACTCCCCGAACATCGACCACATCGAGGTACTGACCCGCGGTGACGTGCGTCGTGCCAAGCTGTACTACCTGCGCAACCTGCGCGGCAAGGCAGCCAAGATCAAGGAGAAGCGCTGACCCACACCCGACAGGCGCTGACACGCCGTCGGATGCAGCACCAGGCCACCCCACCTCCCGCCCCGGCGGGAGGCCCGGGGTGGTTTTCCTTTTCCCGGTCCACGATTCCCCTGCTGCGCTGCTCCGATGAATGCGGCGGTGGTGCTGGTAACGTGGTCCGACGTGAACGAACCGACGAACCCCACCCCCGCCGCCGACCGGACCCCGCACGAGATCGAGGAGACGGAAGTACGCGACCACACGGAGGACGCCGCGGATCCCGCAGACGAGCCCCGCGGACAGAAGAAGAACGCCTATCCGTGGTACGTCGAGATCCCCGTGGTCGTCGTCCTCACCCTCGTCGTGGTGGCGATCATGCAGCTGTTCGTCGGCCGGATCTACCTGATCCCCTCGCAGTCCATGGAACCCACCCTGCACGGCTGTGAGGGGTGCACCGGCGACCGGATCGCCGTGGACAAACTGACCTACCGTTTCAGCGACCCCAAACCCGGCGACGTCGTCGTGTTCAAGGGGACGGACTCCTGGAACTCCCAGTTCACCACGCACCGCTCCGAGAACCCCGCCATCCGTGGTCTGCAGAACCTCGGCTCCTACGTCGGGCTCGTCGCCCCCGACGAGAACACGCTGGTCAAGCGGATCATCGCCACCGGCGGACAGACCATCGAATGCCAGGCGGGCGACCCCGGAGTCATGGTCGACGGCAAGAAGGTCGACGACTCCTTCATCCAGCGGCCCCCGACCTACCCCATCGACGAACGAACCGGCTCCGTCGAGTGCGGTGGCGCGTTCTTCGGCCCGATCACCGTCCCCGCGGGCAACATCTTCGTGATGGGTGACAACCGCACCAACTCCGCGGACTCCCGCTACCACCTGGGTGACCAGTTCCAGGGCACCATCCCCGAGGAGAACATCCGCGGCAAGGTGCAGGCCATCATCCTGCCGATCAGCCGCATCGGCCTCGTCGACGATCCCGACATCCAGAACTGACCGTCGTGGCGGCGAACACCGTGCGCCGGATCCGGATCCGGCGGATGCCCTACGCCCGGACCCTCGAGCACACCCTCGACAAACACGGTCTCGGACCCGTCGCCGGTGTCGATGAGGCAGGGCGGGGCGCCTGCGCCGGACCGATCTCCATAGCGGCGTGCGTGCTACCGGACCGGCCCATCCCCGAACTGGAACGCCTCACCGACTCGAAGAAGCTCAGCCCCGCGCTCCGCGCCCGCCTCGCACCGCTGATCAAGGACACCGCACTGGCGTGGTCGGTCGTGCTCATCGACGCCGCCGACATCGACCGCTGGGGCATCCAGCACGCCAACATCTCCGGAATGCGCCGCGCGGTCGCCCAGCTCGCCACCCCGCCCGGATACGTCCTGACCGACGCCATGCGGGTCCCCGGCTTCCGGGCACCCAGCCTGCCCATCATCGGCGGCGACGCCGCCGCCCGCTGCATCGCCGCAGCCAGCGTCCTGGCGAAACAGACCCGCGACGAGATCATGGTCGAACTCGACCGCACACACCCCGGATACGGCTTCGCCGCACACAAGGGATACGGAACTTCCGCGCACATGGACGCGGTGCGCCGCCACGGCGCAAGCCCCGTCCACCGCTACACTTACGCCAATGTGGCCACGGCACACCGACAGTGGTGCGCCGGGTCAGCGTCAGCTGTCACACGCGGCCCCGAGGAGGTCTGGCACAAATGAGCGCCGAGGAACTGGAGAACTACGAGGCAGAGGTCGAACTGTCGCTGTACCGCGAGTACCGGGACGTCGTCAGCCAGTTCTCCTACGTCGTCGAGACCGAGCGCCGCTTCTACCTCGCCAACGCCGTCGAACTCATCCCACGCAACGCCAACGGCGAGGTATACTACGAGGTACGCATGTCCGACGCCTGGGTCTGGGACATGTACCGCTCCGCGCGTTTCGTGCGCTTCGTCCGCGTGATCACCTTCAAGGACGTCAACATCGAGGAACTCGACAAACCGGAGATGATCATCCCGGAGTGATTCGGGGGCGCAGAGATTTGGGGCGGTGGTGATGTCGCGGGCGTAGAGCACCCAAGGGTCGTAGACGAAGTTGTCATCCGAGTACTGCTCCTGTCCGACGAACACCCGATCCGAGCCAGACCACTTTCAGCCATGAACGGATACGTCCCGGCCAGCGTGGCTTCCGCTCTGTGCGCTTGGGGGCGGGCGCCCTTATTCTAGGGCGCTCGATCCTTGTTGATGCAGCGGTTTTCTTCATGTCACTGTCAATGTCGATGCGCACCCGGCTCTTCGCTGGCCAGGAGCACAGTCGCGCCGTCTCGGCGTGGATTGCGGCGGTCGCCCTTGATATTCCTGTATGACCGGTCCTGGGCAGCTTCCTCCTCGATCACTTCTGGTGGTGTTCCGTCTTCCTCCTCAATATCCCGCTCTGCCTTAGAGTGGGGAGAACGAGTGGATCTCCGCTGCTACGGTGGTTCCGCTGGTCGGAGGTGTGGTACTCGGTGCCCTGGTCATCATCCAGCTTCGGAGGGTTTCCTCGCCGCTCATTGACGGCCTTGTGATCACGGTTCCCTTTGGTGAGCTGGCTGTCAAGGCCAGGGACTATCGGCCTGTGGTTGCGGTCACCTTCATCGTCCTGGCCGTTGCGTGCGGCTTGGCTGCGACCACGACCGCATCCTTGACGACGGCAAACTTCATAATGTGGAATGTGATCATGGGCATCGGGATCGACTGTCTCTGCCGAATTGCATGGACCTCTCCATGAGATCTCTCGATGTCGAACGCTGCGGAGTCGGCTCGACCGTCGTGCAGAGTATGCGGCAACTCGGCGGTTCCTTTGGAGTTGCCGTATTCGGTACCGTCCTCACTTCGGCTTATCGTGGTCATCTACGCTTCGATGGCGGCCTTCCCAGCGAACTCATCGAAGGAGCCACAGATTCGCCCTCATGTGGTGCCGTCGTGGCCCGCGAGGTCGGGCCACTCGTTCCTGGTCTTTTCGACCAGATTGAGGACGGATTTGTCGCGGGGATCAAGCAGTTTTCTGGGGGAATGTGTGTTAGGAGGGTTGGCTGCGGTCGTCGCTGCTCTCAGGGCTTCCCGTGGCGCCGGTTCCGGATCGGAGGAGTTCGCTGATGAATGATGAGAACAATGGCATCGCTATCTCGGAGGTGACGACTCGACTACGAGGCCAGACAATCCTCGACGCAGTTACACTCCACATTAAACCTGGTAGCGTCCACGCGCTCGTCGGCATGAATGGGGCAGGAAAGACGACCTTAATGCGCAATTTACTTGGTATACTGCGCATCGACTCGGGACAGATTCGCCTTCTGGGATCCCCTTAACCGGCTCTCAGCTGAGGCTTGGAGCCGGATCGGGCATATGATCGAAGGTCCCGCGCTCTACCCCGAGTTCACGGTGCGCGAGCATCTGAGCAATATGTTCGCTCTGCGTGGTCTGTCGGACACCTGCACGGTCGAGGTGCTCAACCACACCGTCGAGCGCCTAGGGCTCACACCCTGGATCGATGTCCGGACGAACCGGCTTTCTCTCGGCACTCGGCAGAAGGTCGCCCTTGCTGCGGCGCTTGGACCTTGCCCCGAGATTCTCATCTTGGACGAGCCCGCGAATGCCCTTGACCCCATCGCCATTCGTGGGCTGCGTGATCTCATCCGGGAGGTCGCCGACTTCGGCGGGGCGGTACTGATCTCCAGTCATCACCTCGACGAACTCGCTCGGCTTGCAGATCATGTCACCCTGCTGCACCGTGGTTCGATCGTCGGTGACCTTGACACGAGCGGCCACGATCTCGAGAAGGTCTTCTTCGAGACGATTCTACGCGCCGACAAAGCGCGTCAGAGCAAGGAGTCGTAGCCATGAGTCCACTCTTCTTGGTGACCCTGCGGTTCGAGGCCGAGAAGCTGCGCCGATCGAACGTCGTTAGAATAGCGACGCTGATCCTCGTGTTTTTCCCGGTCGCGCTTGCAGCGGGCGGTGTCGCCGCGTTGCGTACCGATCTCCAGGGTGCCTTCGCTGCCAAGGCCTCCCTGCTTGTGCACGGCGAGGGTTGGAACGCTTATCTCGGCCTGTGTGCACAGGTGCTTTCCGTCGCGGTACTCCTCGGAGCTGGATTTGTCTGCGCTTGGACCTTTGGTCGAGAGTTTGAGCAGAACACGATTGTCAACCTCTTCGGTTTGTCCGTAGGCCGCCGCGACTTTGCCTTGGCCAAGTGTCTCACGCTCATCGCATGGGTCCTCATCATTTCGGTCTTCGTCACGATCGTTACCCTTGTCGTGGGCGTGGCGCTCGGCCCCATGAGCGGTTCCCCGAATGGTGTTTGGCTGCCCTTTTTAGTCTCTGTGCTCTCGGGACTAAATGCTCTTCCCCTAGCTTGGGTCGCGACTGTCCGGCGCAGCTATCTGCCTGCCATCGCGGTGCTTCTCGGCATCGTCGTCATGGTACAGCTACTCATGATTATCGGGGTCGGCGCGTGGTTTCCATGGTCAGTCCCCGGCCTGCTGGCGGGTTTTTCGCCCACGTTGCGCCCTACCTTCATACAGTGTCTCCTTCCGTTGGTTGTCGCAGTCATTTCGATCTCGGCTACCTTACTAACTTGGGCCCGTTTGGAACTCGGACGTAGCTGATCTGGACCACCAACCGACGTGTCTCATCAGGCCGTCCACCACCGTGGGGTACGACCCCTGTTGTCTTCGTCTTCGGTGGGCAGGGTACCCAGTACTTCGGGATGGGGCGCCACCACTTCGACCACGACGAGGTCTTCCGGGCATCCGCGCTAGCCATCGGCCCGATCTGCGGCGATTACGGGCATGGAGGTGTCCTCAACGAGACTATGGCCCGCCCACCTGACGTGCGGTTTGCCATGGAGGACTGACGGCTCTCACGCCCGGGTATTGCCATCATCCAACTCGCCTTCGCCGATAGTCTGATGGCACCTGGAACGATCCCAGATGTCGTGGCGGGATCCAGTCGGCGTAACTCATCGCCCCTCAGTGTCGCCGGTGTCTTTGACCGGGAGTGGCGACTCAAGGTGCTCGTCGAGCAGGTCTGTTCGCTTGAGCGGCACCGGCCCGTTGGCGGCTTGCTCGCCAACCTCGCGGATGTCGTGGGCCAGCCGGAGGCCCGGCTGGCGGCGGAGATCGCCGCGGCCGGTGGCCATGACATGTTGATGATCGGTCCACCCGGGTCCGGGAAGTCCATGATCGCGGCACGTCTCCCGGGGATTCTCCCGCCATTGACGGAGCGGGAGTGCTTGGCTGCGACCGCCGTGCACTCTGTGGCCGGGCGGACGTTCACCGGTGTCGTGTCCCGGGCTCCGTTCATCGCGCCCCACTTCAGTCGGCGGTGGTGCAAACCCGCTGCCGGGGGCGGTGAGTCTCGCCCATCACGGTGTCCCCTTCCTCGACAGGGGTCGAGAGATGACTGCTCCACACAGGTGCCGTAAAAGGACTGTGCCACGGTGCTTGTCTGTGAACGTCGTGCCCGAATAGGAGCATTCGGACCGTGAACCCTGCGTGGTTCAGTCGGGGCTGAGGTCATGCAACGCTCACCGGGAGGACCCGGAGTTCGGCTACCGCTACCTCGCCGACGAGGCTCACGCCGCCGGCGAGTCGATGTGTCACCGGACCGCGTGGCGGATCTGTCAGGACAACGGATGGGCCAGCACCATCAGCTGACGTGGGAGGGGCAGGCACAGGCGTTCGGGATCGCCCGTCCACGACGACCTGGTCAACCGCGAGTTCACCGCCGATGTCAGGGGAACGGTGCTGCGCCGGGACCATCCCGCCGACAATGTGGCCATGGCGCTGCTCGCGGCGCATACGGTGCGGGGCCGGATCAGCCAACGGCGCGTCGACCGAACGCTCCGGGTCGCATGGACATTTGCGGACCTGGAATACAGGGACGCACCTGATCTTGAGCGGATCGTCATGCTGTGCAGTAAACATATCTAGACACATTTAGCGCCGGTGTTCTTCTCATGTCGTTTCCGGCCTCCGGTGGACAACCGCCGGTTCCAGCGTGTTGTGCACAGTGCCCGGCGATGTGGAACCTCCGACGCAGGTGTTTCGGGGGACGGTTACGCAACCCACCGCCGCTGTGTCAGACGGGGCGGAGCCCTTGCCACCGATCCTCCGAGAGTCACCCCAGGTCCCGAACGATGGCTGGCCGGGCGGCGGAGCCCTTGCCACCGATCCTCCGGAAGTCGCCCGAATGTCCATTCCCACACCTGCTGAACTAGGTCGTGCCGGTGAAGAAGCCGCCGCCCGGTACTACACGTCCCAAGGCGACCACATCCTCGCCAGGAATGTGTCCTGCCCTCAAGGGGAGGTCGACCTGATAGTCGAGGCTGCTGACGGGACCGTTGTTTTCGTCGAGGTGAAGACCCGCTCCACGGCGTGGTTCGGTGGGATCGAGGCGATCTCGCCCCGTAAGTTCGCCAGGATCAGGCACGCTGCGGCTGTCTGGTTGGCGGAGCATCCGGCGCATTCGGTGCGTTTTGATGCGGTTCTGGTGGCCCCGCACGCGGGTCGCTGGTCGATTGAGTGTTGGGAGGACATCGACCGTGGCGCTCGGTAGGACCCGCACCGCAGCGGTCAGGGGTGTCACAGCCGGCGTCATCGATGTGGAGGTGAGTACGGGGCGTGGGCTGCCCGCGCTCGACCGGTGTCCGACTCGCGGTCACGAGGCAGGATCTGCCCATGGGTGTGGTTCAATGAGGTATGGACCAGTCAAGGGGCGCCCTCATCACCGGTGTTCTCGGCGTCGTGGAATAGGCTTCGCCGTTGCTTCACGATTGGCGGCGCGTGGGTTCGATCTTGTTCTCGCCCATCACGCGCCGCACGATGCCGATCAACCGTGGGGTGCGGATGACGTTGACGCAGTGGTGTCAGCCATTCGCGATCGGCTGGAGCCTGGGCGGCGAGTTGAGGCGTTCGGTGGCGATCTCGCGGAACCCGATGCGCCAGCTCGTCTGGTCGGCGAGGCGCGGACCGCATTTGGTCATGTCGACGTCCTGGTCGCCAACCATGCTCGCTCCGGCGGCGATGGTCCCCTGCTTGAGCAAACGTCTGCGTCCCTGGATGAACATTGGGCCGTCAACGCCCGTTCCACCCTTCTGCTCTGCAAGGAGTTCGCTGCCCAGCACGATGGTCGTCCGGGTGGTCGAATCGTCATGATGACAACAGGCCAGAACCTCGGGCCCATGCCCGGCGAGGTTGCCTACGGGGCCGCCAAGGCCGCCTTGGTTGGCATTCTCGCGACCGTGGCGCACGAGCTCGCTCCGCGCGGCATCACGGTCAATTGCGTCACCCCGGGACCGGTCGATACGGACTCCTATGTGACCGACGAACTCCGCCAGATGCTGGCGGAGCGCTTTCCGTTCGGCCGGTGGGGCGAGCCTGATGATCCGGCGCGCCTGATCGACTGGCTGGTGTCCGACGACGGCAGGTGGGTCACCGGTCAGGTGATCAACAGTGAGGGTGGTTTCATTCGGTGACGATTTCGCCTGGTCAGCGCAAGCCCTCGGCGCGAGAGGTGCGGTATGCAACCCCGGCTGAACTGTCCTGGGTTCAGTTCCGAGTCTTGTGAAGGAGAATCAAGGTGAGTCGGTTGATCGCCGGGTCTATCACGCGATGCTGGTCGGGCCGTGCTTTCGCTTTGCGGTCGCCATGCGTACCAGGCCACTGGTGAGCATGCTGAGGCAGCCGACCGTCAGGACGCCGATTGCGTCGGGGGCGAAGCGGAACAGCCACGGCCACGGTGTTCCGGACGCCCGACGGATACCGAGCATCAGGGCCGTCGGCAGTATGGCGTGGTACAGCAGCGATCCCTCCACTCGTCGGGGTCGCGTGCGAGAGTGCCAGCCGAAGACTCCGACCGTCAGGAATGCGGCATAGGCCAGATTCAGGATATTCTGCCGTATTCGTGCCTTCTGCTTGGCCGGGAGCTCCTTGATCGGCAGGTTGAGCAGCACACGAATGATGTCCCCGCCCAGGTCTTCGAGCAGTGGCGTACGCACCAGGAAGTCACCGAGGTTGGCTACCAGAACGAACGCGATGCCCAGATCAGGTACGAGACCGAAGACGCTCGAGGATTGCGGGACTTTACCACTGTGCGTGTAGACGGCATGACCCGCGATGTCCTTCTTCACCCACCCGAAGCCGTACAAGCCTGAGTCACCGAAGGCGTCGCTGACTGCTGGGCTGCGTCGCACGGTGACACCGGAATTCAGCATCGTGTCGATCGCGCACTGTGAGAGTATCTGTCGACCGCAGAATGTGCCGCCTGACAGGATCATCGACAGGAACCGGCCTGCATCCTCAGATGAGGCAACGACGCCCCCGGACGGCCCCTGTATCCATGATTCTGGGCTGAAGTCGGCCCGCATAGCCGGGCAGTTCTTTCCGAAGACGTTTGTCCGGCCGCGCGTACCGATAACCTCAGGTGCGGACCCACTGTGTCGCATACCCAGCGGCTCCAGTATCCGAGCGGACAGCAGGCGTCCGAACGGGACCCCTGAGGCCGTGCTGAGGACCTGCCCGAGCAGGTTGTAGTTCTGGTTGGCGTAGCTGAAGCTCTGTTCGCGTCGTCGGGTGAGGCGCCCGGGAGTGGCGTCTGTGCGCAGGCCACTGACGTGGCAGGCGAGGTCGCTGAGGGTGATGTCCTCCGGGAGATCCGCCTCTGTCAGGTATCGTGTCGCCGGGTCATCCAACCTGAGCAGTCCTTCGTCGACGTGCTGTAAGAGCAGCGCAGCAGTCATTGACTTGCTGGTCGATCCCAGCATCACCGGGGTCCTCACCGAGAGTTCACCGTGTTCAACGGTGAGCAGGGGCCCGTCGGACGTGACGACATGGAGGACGGCTCCGGGTAGGTCTGCTGCGACGAAATGTGCGCGTGTTACCCGTTCCAGTTCAGAGAGTGTGACGCTGATCGTCATGCGTGATCCCACCGCATCGTGACTTCGACCGGGGTTCGTGCCCCGCACGCCTGGCCGGTGCACGGTCTGTCGTGCACGTCAGGTCCGGTGCCTGCATTCATCGTCACAACGCCCAGTGTTCCCACACTGGTGAGTGGAATGCAACCGTGTTCCGGCAGATGGGCAAAAACCGACACCAGAGTCGATGCCGTCGTCAGGAGGTAGGACGCCGACATGGCCACCGAAATGCGCCGCTCCTGGCGTGATGGACTGCAGACGAAGATCACCCCGAGCATGCGGAACACCATGTGGTGGGTGAAGAAGACTGTGGCGGCGCAGAGTGCGAGCCGGATTTCGGCTGTCTCGTCACGGGTGCTTTTGGGTCGAGGGACTGCCGGGCGCTCGAAAAGCGTGGGCCAGCCTCGGCGCCGATGACTGTCGGTGCTCCGGAGGCCTTCCTTATCAGCATGCGAACGCTATATGAGACCATCATAAAATCTGCCGTGAGTCTCGTGGCCTGACACCCCAACTGTCACCTGATCGTCCATCAGTTCCGTGCGTCGACCGAACGCTCCGGGTCGCATGGACATTCGCGGACCTGGAGGACAGGGACGCACCTGATCTTGAGCGGATCGCCATTCCGTGCGGCAAAACACATCCAGACACATTCAGCGCCGTTTTTCTCATGTCGTTCCCGGCCTCCGGTGGACAACCGCCGGTTCCGGCGTGTTGTACACAGCGACCGGTCATGAGGAGTGTCCGACGCACATGTTTCGGGGACGGTGAGGTCAGCCACCGCCGTTGAATAAGACGGGGGAGGAAACCACATAATCGATCCTCCGGGAGTCGCCCGAATGCCCATTCCCACACCTGCTGAACTAGGTCGTGCCGGTGAAGAAGCCGCCGCCCGGTACTACACGTCCCAAGGCGACCGCATCCTTGCCAGGAATGTGTCCTGCCCTCAAGGGGAGGTCGACCTGATAGTCGAGGCTGCTGACGGGACCGTTGTTTTCGTCGAGGTGAAGACCCGCTCCACGGCGTGGTTCGGTGGGATCGAGGCGATCTCGCCCCGTAAGTTCGCCAGGGTCAGGCGTGCGGCGGCTGTCTGGTTGGCGGAACATCCCGCGCATTCGGTGCGTTTTGATGCGGTTCTGGTGACCCCGCACGCGGGTCGCTGGTCGATTGAGTGTTGGGAGGACATCGACCGTGGCGCTCGGTAGGACCCGCACCGCAGCGGTCAGGGGTGTCACGGCCAGCGTGATTGATGTGGAGGTGAGTACGGGGCGTGGGCTGCCCGGCATCAGTGTCCTGGGGCTCGGGGACACCGCCGTCAGTGAAGCGCGGGACCGGATCCGCACGGCGTGCCAGAACCTAGGGTTGCCGTGGCCTCGCACCCGGATCGTGGTCAGCCTTTCACCGGCGTCACTGCCGAAATCCGGGTCGGGGTTCGACCTCGCGATGGCACTCGCGATCCTGACAGCCGGCGGATCGGTCCTGGCGGCCGCTGACCGGCTGGCCTCAACGCTGGTGTTGGGGGAGATCGGTCTCAACGGGGCGATCCGCACGGTCACGGGTGTCCTGCCGTGTCTACTCGCGGCCCGCGCAGCGGGCCTGACCGGAGCCGTCATTCCCCGGGGCAATGCTGGTGAAGCGGCACTGATTCCGTCGTTTCCCGTCATGATCGCCGACACCCTCGACGAGGTTCTCCGGTGGGCGACCGGTGCCGGTGACCTGACCACAGCAGACGATGTCGGATCCGACGTCGTCGAGCCTCGGGAGAACACGGACTTCGCGGATGTCGTGGGCCAGCCGGAGGCCCGGCTGGCGGCGGAGATCGCCGCGGCCGGTGGCCATGACATGTTGATGATCGGTCCACCCGGGTCCGGGAAGTCCATGATCGCGGCGCGTCTCCCGGGGATTCTCCCGCCGTTGACGGAGCGGGAGTGCTTGGCTGCGACCGCCGTGCACTCTGTGGCCGGGCGGACGTTCACCGGTGTCGTGTCCCGGGCTCCGTTCATCGCTCCCCACCACAGTGTCACGCGCGCGGCGCTGCTCGGCGGTGGAGGGAGTCCGCTGCCGGGGGCGGTGAGTCTCGCCCATCACGGTGTCCTCTTTCTCGACGAGGTCAGTGAGATTCCGGCCCGCATCCTGGACTGTCTCCGGACTCCGCTCGACACCGGTGCGGTGCGGATCCTCCGGTCCAGACAGGACGTGACATTCCCCGCCCGCTTCCAGTTGGTGATGGCCGCCAACCCGTGTCGCTGCGCGTCAGACGATCCCCGTCGATGCCGGTGCCGTTCCGGGGAGCGGTCGCGGTACCTCAACAATCTCTCCGGGCCGCTGCGGGACAGGATCGACCTCCACGTCAGGACCCGGGCCAGGTCAACGGTCATCACACCGGGGGACGGGGAATCTTCGGAAGTGATCGCCGGACGGGTGGCCGCCGCCCGGGAGCGGGCGGCGGACCGGTGGCGGCGTGCCGGGCTGGATACGATGCTCACCGCCGATGTCAGGGGAACGGTGCTGCGCCGGGAACATCCCGCCGACGATGTGGCCATGGAGCTGCTCGCCGCGCACACGGCGCGGGGCCGGATCAGCCAGCGGCGCGTCGACCGGACCCTCCGGGTCGCCTGGACACTCGCGGATCTGGAGGGCAAGGACATCCCTGATCTGGATCACGTCGCCCGTGCCCTGAGCCACTCCGGCGTAGTGGACGGTGGTGAGACCGATGCCTGAGAGAATCACGATCAACGACCGATGGTCGGCCCGGCGACACGCGTGGGCCTACCTCTCGCGGGTGATCGAGGGTCCGTCGGCGCCGCTCCAGCAGCTGCTCGCCGAGGACCGTGACGTCGAGGCCATCGCGTACGGGGTCAGGCGGCGGGAGCCGTGGATCGGGACACTGCTCGGGCAGACGGCTGCCCGGTACCGGACGGACAGCGCCGCGGAGGACCTCCTCACGGCCGACAGGAACGGGGCCCGGCTCATCACCCCGGATGACGCCGAATGGCCGTCTGACCCCCTGGACAGGGCCTTCGGTTTCGTCGATGCCGTGAGTGACCACGTCGGGCGATCCGGTGGTCGGGATGCCGTGGCACCGCACGCGCTGTGGGCCAGGGGCGGATCACCGGCGGAGCTGACGCAGCGGGCGGTCGCCGTCGTCGGCACCCGTGCCATCACCCGATACGGCTGGGAGGTCACCCGCATGCTCGTGGAAGGGCTTGCGGCGTCCCGGTGGACGATCGTGTCCGGAGGGGCGCTCGGGGTGGACACCGTGGCACACGAGACCGCACTGGCGAACGGAACCCCAACCATCGCCGTTGCGGCGTGCGGCCCGGGACGGACCTACCCGGCCCGCAACGCCGCCCTGTTCGACCACATCGCCGGTGACGGCACACGGGGTGCCATCATCTCGGAGTATCCACCCGGTGTCCATCCGACACGGCACCGGTTCCTCACCAGAAACCGGCTCGTCGCGGCGCTCAGCGGCGGAACCGTTGTGGTGGAAGCGGCGTGGCGTTCCGGCGCACTCAACACCCTCACCTGGGCGGCGCGACTCGGCTCGGTGGCGATGGCCGTACCCGGTCCGGTGACGGGGCACGGATCGCTCGGTTGTCACGAGCGGATCCGGAACGGGGACGCGCAACTGGTCACATCGGCTGAACAGGTCCGGGAATTGATCGAGCCGCTCGGGACCGTGGATGCGCAAGCCCAGTACGAGTGTGCTTTCCCACCCGACAGGATTCAGGCGTTGAGTCACACGGAACTGAAGGTTTTCGACGCCACCTCCAGTGAGAGCCGTGTCACAGAAGTTGTGGCCGCGGAGGCGGGCATCACAGTCCCCCTGGCGGTTCACATACTGGTTGACCTGCAGCAGAAGGGTTTGGTGCAGCGGGATGGTGTTTCGTGGCGGCGGTCCGGTTAGTTGATCGGCGGAAGAAATTTCAGTCAGAGGGTTGCATGATGACAAAGCCAACCCTAAAGTTACAGAGGCAAGCCTAAGTTACTGCTTCAAGGTTCGGGCTGGTTCCTTGTAGCAACTGCCTCTGAAGCTTCTCACGCACCGGGCGGTGTCCGCACCTCCAAGTCCTGGATGAGGCTGATGAAGGCGCTAGGGTTATGCATATGGGTGAGTCAGATGCGAAGGCGGCACGGTCAGCGATGATCGTGCCGCCTTCTGCATGTCCTGGGTCCGGCACCACTCACCGACCAGCCACTTACGGAAGGGGAGAGCCGTGAAGGGTCCAACGACACCAACAGGTCCGCTCCCGGAGGCTCTCGAGGACTTCTGTGAGCACCTCTCGCTCGTGGAGAACCGTTCGGACGCCACGGTGCGCGCCTACCGGAGCGACCTCTCGCCACTGCTCGGTTCGATGTCCGGGTGGGGCGACTTCACCCAGGCCGCGTTGCGGACGTGGCTCGCCGACGCGCACCGTTCCGGTCTCGCCCGCGCAACCATGGCCCGGCGCACCGCCGCCGCCCGCTCATTCAGTTCCTGGGCCGCCCGCCAGGGGTATCTCGACACCGATGTCGCCGCCAGGCTGGCGACGCCCAAGACGGCACGACATCTGCCGCGGGTCCTGAACGTCGACGAGGCCGTCGGTGTCGTGGAGGCCGCGGACGCCGCGAGTGAACCGGAGCAGCTCCGGGATGCGGCGATGCTCGAGTTCCTCTACGCCACCGGGGTTCGCATATCCGAGCTCTGCGGCCTCAACGTCGCCGATGTCGATCTCGCCGCACGAACAGCCCGGGTCACAGGTAAGGGCAATAAGCAGCGAATCCTCCCGTTCGGCTCAACTGCCGTGAAAGCGGTCTCCGCCTGGCTGGACCAAGGGCGCGGGCATCTCGCTACGTGCGCGGAGAAGGCCCTGTTCGTTGGCGTCCGGGGTGGGCGGATCAATCCCCGGCAGGTCCGCCGCATCGTGCACGCCGCAGCCGCTGCGGCCGGCGCGGAGGGGCTGACCCCCCACGGGATTCGGCACAGCACCGCCACGCATCTGCTCGACGGCGGGGCGGACATCCGGGAGGTCCAGGAACTGCTGGGACATTCCTCGCTGCAGACAACGCAGATCTACACCCACGTCTCCACCGCGCGCCTGGGGGAGGCGTTCAGGCAGGCCCATCCACGGGCTTGAGCCTGATCAACGGCCGCGGCAGGAGACCGAGCGGATTGACGTACGCCCCGTCCCGGCGGGCGCCCCAGCTCAGGCCGGGCCAGCCGCGCGGATCAGTTCCCAGCGTTCCTATGACCTGCCCCTCCGTGACGGTGTCACCGGCGGTGACCGTGGCGATTACCGGTTGGTAGGTGGTTCGGGTTTCGTCCGGATGATCGATGGACACTGTTGCTGTTCCGGCCACCGCACCGGAGAAGAACACCGTGCCGTCGCCGGCCGCCCGCACCGGCCGGCCGCGGGGGAGCGCCAGATCGACGCCCCGGTGTCCCGGGAGCCAGTCATGTGCGGGCGGGTCGAACGGGCGCAGGACAGTCCCGGGGCTTTCCCCGCCGGTGGTGGGGGAGACCCATGCGCCGGCGGTGGATACGCCGTCGGGGTGGACGGTCGTCAGGAGCACCGGCAGAAGACTCAGAGAAGCGACTGCCGCGATGTGACGTAACCGCGGGGTGTTTTTGGTCCGATTGTTCATGGCCCCGAGCCTGGGCGGTGGTGTGTGGAGGGGTGTGCACGCGGTGGAGGGTCTGTGGATGATGGGGCATCTGTTGCCCGTGGTACCCAGGTGCCGGACTTCGGTGTGTGTTGGACCGCTCTTTTGGTTCAACCGGCAGTTCAGGGCTACAATCACCGGTTAGCAGTGTGCCCGTTCCCGGGTGCGCTGACTACGCGCGGCCGCGTGCCGGACGCACCTGATCGATCCGATCCCGTTCTCCGGGGTCAGCGACCGGTCGGGCCAGCTGCCGGAAACCTGATACAGGCCACTCAAGGTCCCGCTCAACGCCCCTGCTCACGCGGGGGACGGTGTGCGGGTGAGGGGCCGGGTGTCGGTCGCCAGGGTGCGGGACAAAAACCCGCACAATCAAAAACCGAAACTCCGAGCACAGAAAGGGAGCATCACCATGGCAGTTGTGACCATGCGCGAGCTTCTCGACGCCGGTGTCCACTTCGGACACCAGACCCGCCGTTGGAACCCGAAAATGAAGCGTTTCATTTTCACCGACCGTAACGGCATCTACATCATCGATCTGCAGCAGACGCTGACCTACATCGACCAGGCCTACGAGTTCGTCAAGGAGACCGTCGCCCACGGCGGCACCATCCTCTTCGTCGGCACGAAGAAGCAGGCCCAGGAAGCTGTGGCCACCGAGGCCGAGCGCGTCGGCATGCCCTTCGTCAACCACCGTTGGCTGGGCGGCATGCTCACCAACTTCCAGACCGTCTCCAAGCGTCTGCACCGCATGAAGGAACTGCAGGCGATGGACGCGGCCGAGGACGGCTACGAGGGCCGTACCAAGAAGGAAATCCTCATGCTGACCCGCGAGCGCACCAAGCTCGAGCGCGTCCTGGGTGGTATCTCCGACATGACCCGCGTGCCCTCCGCACTGTGGATCGTCGACACCAACAAGGAGCACATCGCCGTCAGCGAGGCCCACAAGCTGAACATCCCGGTCGTCGCCGTGCTGGACACGAACTGCGACCCCGATGTCGTCAACTTCCCGATCCCGGGCAACGACGATGCGATCCGCTCCATCTCCGTGCTGAGCCGCATCATCTCCTCCGCCGTCGAGGCAGGCAAGAAGGCCCGCTCCGACCGTGAGCTGGCCGCAGCCAAGGAGAACGCAGGCGAGAGCAAGGCCGAGGAAACCGAGGAGACCGCCAAGGTCGAGGTCGCAGCCAAGGTCGAGGCCACCGAGGCCGTCGCGGAATCCGCTCCGAAGGAAGAGACTGCCGCAACCGAGCAGTCCACCGAGGAAACCACCGCCGCGGAGTAGTCACCACCTCCGCCTGATCACACCCCCTCGCCGCGACCCAGCCACCGTGCGGTGACGGAGAGTACTCCGCCACCGCACAGCGACCACCCACCGACCGTGGGTGGGGGCCGGGGAGGACACGGGCGCGGGGGTTTCGTGTCCCGCACGGTACCTCCGGTCGCACACCTGCGTCGCGAAGCGGCCAACGGTCAGGCACATTGGAAACCCAATGGGATTCCACGCGTCGCGGATGCCCCACGTCCGGCACACAGCGCGCCGGCGTTTGGCTAAGCTCGTCCACGACGAACGTCACCGCACAGATTTCTACTTTCACAACCAATCAAGGAGGATCGCCCCATAATGGCGAACTACACCGCTGCAGACGTCAAGAAGCTCCGTGACATCACCGGCTCCGGAATGATGGCCTGCAAGAAGGCCCTCGCGGAACACGACGGCGACTTCGACAAGGCCATCGAGTTCCTGCGCATCAAGGGCGCCAAGGACGTCGGCAAGCGCGCCGAGCGCACCGCCGCCGAGGGCCTCATCGCCGTCTCCGGCAACACCATGATCGAGGTCAACTCCGAGACCGACTTCGTCGCCAAGAACGACGAGTTCAAGGACTTCGCCGCCAAGATCGCCGAGGCCGCCGCCTCCGTCAAAGCCAACAGCCCGGAGGAGCTCAAGAACGCCCCGGTCGACGGTGGTACCGCCGAGGAGGCCATCCAGCAGCTGTCCGCCAAGATCGGTGAGAAGCTCGAGCTGCGCCGTGCCGTCACCGCCGAGGGCGACAACGTCGCCGTCTACCTGCACCACCGCGCCGCCGACCTGCCGCCCGCAGTCGGCGTCCTCGTCGCCTACACCGGCGAGGGCGAGGCGGCCGGTGCGGCCGCTCACGCGGCCGCGATGCAGGTCGCCGCGATGAAGGCCACCTACCTCAACCGCGAGGACGTCCCCGCCGACGTCGTCGAGAAGGAGCGCAACATCGCCGAGACCATCTCCCGCGAGGAGGGCAAGCCCGAGAAGGCGCTGCCCAAGATCGTCGAGGGTCGTCTCAACGGCTTCTTCAAGGACGTCTGCCTCAACGAGCAGGCCTCCGTGACGGACAACAAGAAGACCGTCAAGGCCATCATGGAGGAGGCCGGCGTCACACTGACCGGTTTCGTCCGCTACGAGGTCGGCCAGCACTAGAGCTGCCCCTCCATGCTCACGTGAAGCCCCCGCCCCGGGATACCCGGGACGGGGGCTCTCCCGTTGTGGGTGCTGGCCCACGGAACGGAACCGCGGACCGCGGGGGCACCTGCGCCGTGTACCTGCGGCTGTCGGGTTGTCCCACCGGGCTCAGGTAAGATCGGCCGGTGGTAGAACATCGAGAACGTGAACCACAACGGAAGGACTGTGCGGCATGGCCGACGAAGCGGGCGTCAGACGTCAGGGATTCAAACGGGTGATGTTGAAGCTCGGGGGGGAGATGTTCGGCGGCGGCAACGTCGGCATCGATCCGGACGTCGTTGAGAACGTGGCCCGGCAGCTCGCCGGGGTCGTGCAGAACGGCACCGAGGTGGCCGTGGTGATCGGTGGCGGCAACTTCTTCCGGGGGGCCCAGCTCCAGCAGCGGGGCATGGACCGTGCCCGCTCCGACTACATGGGCATGCTCGGGACCGTGATGAACTGTCTCGCCCTCCAGGACTTCCTGGTCCAGCTCGGAATCGACTGCCGCGTCCAGACCGCGATCAACATGGCGCAGGTCGCCGAGCCCTATCTTCCGCTGCGGGCGAAGCGCCACCTGGAGAAGGGCCGGGTCGTCATCTTCGGTGCGGGCATGGGCATGCCCTACTTCTCCACCGACACGACCGCCGCCCAGCGCGCCCTCGAGATCGACTGCGACGTGCTGCTCATGGCGAAGGCCGTCGACGGCGTCTACGACTCCGATCCGCGGAAGAACCCGGACGCCGAGCTGTTCGACCGGATCACCCCGAGAGACTGCATCGAGAAGGGGCTGAAGGTCGCCGACGCCACGGCGTTCTCCCTGTGCATGGACAACAACATGCCCATCCTGGTGTTCAATCTGCTCACCGAGGGAAACATCGCACGCGCCGTCACCGGCGAACGTATCGGAACCCTCGTCCAGTCCTGATAGATTTATCGGGAGCAACAGAATAAATCAGTCCAGGCCAGTCCTCATTCCCCGCACAGTCAACGATTGCGCTGGTCCGCAGTCTTCGACGTGGTGCAGACCGGAGGGGGATGGGCCGACCGAGTCCCAAAGGAACAGTCGAACCCACCATGATCGATGACACTCTCCTCGAAGCCGAGGAACGCATGACCAGCTCCGTCGAGCACGCCCGGGATGATCTCACCACCATCCGAACCGGTCGCGCCAACCCCGGTATGTTCAACGGCATCGTCGCCGAGTACTACGGTGTGCCGACCCCCATCACCCAGATGGCGACGATCTCGGTGCCGGAACCCCGGATGCTCATCATCCGGCCCTACGAGCAGAACGTGATGAACGAGATCGAGAACGCCATCCGCAACTCGGATCTCGGTGTCAACCCCACCAACGACGGGCAGGTCCTCCGGGTCACCGTTCCCCAGCTCACCGAGGAACGCCGCCGGGACATGGTCAAACTGGCCAAGTCCAAGGGTGAGGACGCGAAGATCGCCATCCGCAACGTACGCCGCAAGCACATGGAGATCCTGAAGAAGATCCAGAAGGACGGCGAGGCCGGCGAGGACGAGGTGATCGCCGCCGAGAAGGAACTGGACAAGACGACCCAGAAGTACGTCGGCCAGATCGACGAGCTCGTCGAGAAGAAGGAGAAGGAGTTGATGGAGGTCTAGATGGCCGCCATCGAATCCGGTCCACGACCCCTGCCCGCGCCCACGGGCACCCCGGAGCGGGCGTCGGCAGCGTCCGGCGGGGCCACAGTGCGGATGAGTCATGTCTGAAAACCACCTCTCACCCCGGAAACACGGCGGGGACGATTCCCGGGAAGCCGGGCACCCCGACCTGTGGTTGTCCGCTGACCCCGTTGACTCCGACCCGGAGGACCTGGCCGATTCGGATGAGTCGGTCAGACGGCTGTTCTCGGGAGGACTCCGCGGGGGCAGCGGCGACGTCACCGACTCCCTGCGCGCGCTGGGCCTCGACCACCTCCCCAAACCCCGTAACTCCGCCGGACGGGACCTGAAGAAGGCGGTCGGGGTCGGTGCGGGACTCGGTGCTCTCGTCCTCCTGATGATCTTCGTCGTGCCCTTCGGCTGGTATCCGCTCGTGGCGGCCGCCGTGGCTGTCGCGACCTGGGAGGTTCACTCGCGGCTGAAGGAGAGCGGGTACGTCATCCCACGTGTGATCCTCCTGGTCGGGGGACAACTGATGCTCTGGCTCTCGTGGCCCTTCGGGACGAAGGGCCTGGTCGCGGGATTCGTGGTGAGTGTCCTCGTACTGATGTTCGGCAGGCTGTTCCACCACGGAGCGAACACCGCTCCGCAGAACTATCTCCGCGACACCTCGCTCGGGATCTTTGTCCTCACCTGGATCCCGTTGTTCGCCTCCTTCGCCGCGATGCTCTCCCTGATCACGCGGGAGGGGGTGCCGGGGCCGCTGTTCATCGTCACCTTCATGGTGTGCGTGATCTCCTCGGACATCGGCGGCTTCATCTTCGGGGTCCTGTTCGGGGCGCACCCCATGGCGCCCGCGGTGAGTCCGAAGAAGTCCTGGGAGGGCTTCGCCGGTTCCCTGCTCCTCGGCACCGTCTCCGGAGTGCTCCTCGTCCACTTCCTCCTGGACGACATCTGGTGGCGGGGACTGATCCTGGGCCCCGGTCTCGTCATCTGTGCGACGCTCGGTGATCTGGTGGAGAGCCAGTTCAAGCGCGAGCTCGGCGTCAAGGACATGTCGAACCTGCTGCCGGGTCACGGCGGGCTGATGGACCGGCTGGACGGACTGCTCCCGTCGGCGATGGTCACCTGGCTCGTGCTGAGTTTCCTGCAGACCTGAGCCGCCCGCGTCCGTGACCCGGAAAACGCCTCCGCCCGTAGAACGATCGGGCGGAGGCGTTTTTCTGCTTTTCATCGGTGGGGCTCAGCGCAGCTTCTTCAGCTCACGACGCAGTTCGAGCATCCGGACACCGCCGACCAGGGCCATGATGAGGGCTCCGGCGATCGCGGCGAGGAGAACCCCGATGCCGGCTGGAACGGTGAATGTCCAGGCGAACAGTGTGAGTTCGACGGCCTGCTGGTTCTGCATGATGAAGATGAGCAGCAGGATCAGCAGGAGAGCACCGACGATCATCGCGACCCAGGTGCTTCCGGCGAGCGTACGGCGCTTCACGGTGGTGGGCTTCGGTGATTCCGGCGTCGTCTCCGCACCGGAATCCGGGTATGCGGGGACCTGGGTTGAAGCGTCAGGTGTCGGGGTGGCGCCGGCGGTGTGCTCGGGCTCGTTGTTTCGGGTCATACCCCCATTCAACGGCTCCGGCGCGGGATGCACAACCCACCGGTTCCAACCTTCGGCCGCTGACGTGTAATGATGGGGGAATTATGACGAAGGAACTACCCCTGGTTTTCGCCGCCCCCAAAAGGGGAATGCCGCCCACCCATTTCGCCGACCTCGACGCCGAACGCCGTATCGAGACCCTGAAAGACCTGGGGCTACCCAGATTCCGGGCCGATCAGCTCGCCCGCCACTACTACGGCAGACTCGAAGCCGACCCCCGCACGATGACGGATCTCCCGGCCGCGCAACGCGACACGGTCCGGGAGGCTCTCTTCCCGGACATGATGACGTGTGTGCGGAGCATCAGCTGTGACGCCGGCCAGACCAGCAAGACCCTCTGGCGCCTGCATGACGGCACACTCCTCGAGTCGGTGCTCATGCGCTACCCCGATCGCGCGACGCTGTGCATCTCCTCGCAGGCCGGGTGCGGTATGGCCTGCCCGTTCTGTGCCACCGGTCAGGGCGGACTGGACCGCAACCTCTCCACCGGGGAGATCGTGGACCAGGTCCGCGCGGCGGCGGCGACGATGCGGGACGAGGGCGGCCGGCTCTCCAACGTCGTATTCATGGGGATGGGGGAGCCGCTCGCGAACTACAAGCGGGTGGTCCACGCCGTCCGGCAGATCACGGAACCCAATCCCCACGGATTCGGGATCTCCCAGCGCAACGTGACGGTGTCCACCGTGGGACTGGCACCCGCCATCCGCCGGCTGGCCGACGAAGGACTGTCCGTCACTCTCGCGGTCTCGCTGCACACGCCGGACGACGAACTCCGTGACTCGCTCGTACCGGTGAACAACAGGTGGTCCGTGGAGGAGGTCCTGGACGCCGCCCGGTACTACGCGGACCGGACGGGGCGCCGGGTGTCCATCGAGTACGCGCTGATCCGGGACATCAACGACCAGGACTGGCGTGCGGACATGCTCGGGAAGAAGCTCAGGAACGCACTGGGCGCACGGGTGCACGTGAACCTCATCCCGCTGAACCCGACCCCCGGATCGAAGTGGGACGCCTCACCGAAGGACCGGCAAAACGAGTTCGTCCGCCGCGTCGCCGCACAGGGCGTGGCCTGTACCGTCCGGGACACCCGCGGCCAGGAGATCGCCGCCGCGTGCGGCCAGCTCGCCGCCGAGGAACGCTGACACCTGCGCGACTCCGAAAGACACCCGCGGCCGTCCGCGGATTGACCGACCTCGGGACGTCCGCTCGGAGTCGCGCCGCACGGTCGGCCGGCGCGCAACGCCCGGAACGGATGAGCACCCGGCCAGCGTCCGGGACAGAAGAAGACCCGCGATCCGGGGTGGATCGCGGGTCCTTCTCTATCTACGCGGAGAGAATCAGGCGTCGATGGCGTGGTTCCCGGAACGTCCGCGGACGGTGGCCGGATCGATGTTCAGGGAACGGAGCTGCGAATCGGTGAGATCGGCGTAGACGCCGCTGAGGGTGT
This sequence comes from Corynebacterium antarcticum, assembly GCF_016595285.2. Classification (NCBI taxonomy): domain Bacteria; kingdom Bacillati; phylum Actinomycetota; class Actinomycetes; order Mycobacteriales; family Corynebacteriaceae; genus Corynebacterium; species Corynebacterium antarcticum. The sequence goes on along the minus strand of NZ_JAENIP020000001.1, from coordinate 429,197 downwards.
GCTGATCGTGGGCCCAGTCGGGTTCGACGTGGTCGATGGGCTTGTTGTGCGCGGTGACCGTGCGGACCTGGTTCAGCTTCGGCTGGAACAGGTTCAGCAGGAGCCCGACCACGATCAGTGCGGTGATGGCGAACAGCCAGATCGTCTCCACGTGTCCGTGGTGGTTGCCGAAGTGGTAGGCGAGGAGGAACGCGACGGAAATCCAGCCGGAGATCTGGATGGCCTGACGGCTGAGACCGTGCCAGCCCCAGGCTGCCGAGGGCTCATCGAGGGTCGACACTCCGTTGTGGACCTGGGGAACGTTGTGGTCGGAACCAGACACGTCAAACTCCTTATGGGATAAAGCGCACGTACCGAAATCGCATTCTGTTGCCGCAATCATCTCATATCGTGCCGCCGACAGCGACTCGAACTGCCCCACACGGTGGCGGGATGTGACAAAACCGTGCAAAAAGCGGGTGGAGAACCGGGTTTTGGTCCGCTCTCCGCGGTGGTGAGCCGCAGATCCCGCCCCTTTCGGGTGTAGTGGAAAGTTTGATGCGGGCCGCCGGGTCCGGTTCCGCGCCCGCAACAGATCAGTGGAAGAATGGGACAGGTGAGTAAACGCGTTCTAATTTTGGGAAGCACCGGGTCCATCGGGACCCAGGCCATCGAGGTCATCGACGCCAATCCGGAGGCCTTCGAGGTCGTGGGGATCGCCGCCGGCGGGTCCGACCCGGCGCGGATCATCGCCCAGGCCCGGCAACTGGGTCTCGAGGCGGGACAGGTGGCCGTCGCCGACGCCGTGGCAGCGGACGAGGTCTCCCGCGCCCTCGGGGCGGCGGTGATCAGTGGTCCGGACGCCGCCCGGGATCTCGTCGGCGCCGTGCCGGCGGACACCGTGCTCAACGCCCTCGTGGGATCCATGGGGCTCGCGGCGACGCTCGCCGCCCTGGAATCCGGGGCGGTCCTCGCGCTGGCGAACAAGGAGTCCCTGGTGGCCGGCGGTGAACTCGTGCTGCGGGCCGCCCGGCCCGGACGACTCGTCCCCGTCGACTCCGAGCACTCGGCGATGGCGCAGTGCCTGATGGCGGGGAACAGCCGGGAGGTGTCCCGGCTGGTGCTCACCGCGTCCGGTGGCCCGTTCCGGGGGTGGACGAGGCCGCGGATGATGGACGTCACCCCGCAGCAGGCCGCCGCCCACCCGACGTGGTCCATGGGGCAGATGAACACCCTGAACTCCGCGACGCTGGTGAACAAGGGACTCGAATTCATCGAGGCCTCGCTCCTCTTCGGGATACCCGGGGACCGGATAGACGTCGTCGTCCACCCGCAGTCCATCGTGCACTCGATGGTCACGTTCACCGACGGTGCGACCATCGCGCAGGCGTCGCCGCCGTCGATGAAGCTCCCGATCTCCCTGGCCCTGGACTGGCCCAGGCGGGTCCCGGACGCGCAGCCCGCGCTCGACTTCTCCGGCGCGTTCTCCTGGGACTTCGAACCTGTCGACCACGCCGCGTTCCCTGCGGTACAGCTCGCCGCACGGGCGGTGGACGCCGGTGGCACCTGGCCCGCGGTCTACAACGCCGCCAACGAGGAGGCCGCCGCCGCGTTCCTCGCCGGGGACATCCGGTTCCCGCAGATCGTCGACACCGTCGCAGAGGTCATGGACCGGGCCCAGGGATTCGTCCGACCGGCCGGGACCGTGGATGATGTCCTCGACGTGGAGAAGCGCGCCCGCCGGCTGGCCGGGGAGATCCTCGCCGCGAAACGCTGAACCATCCACCGGTGTGCGAGACTTGAGCCCGCACCACCGGCCGCCGGCCCGGACCGGGACACCGACAGACATGCAAGGGGAGTGACCTCACCGTGGGTTATCTGCTGGGCGTCATTCTTTTCGCCCTCGGTATCGCGCTGACCATCGCACTGCACGAGGCGGGGCACATGGGTGTCGCCCGGCTGCTCGGGATGCGGGTCCGCCGCTACTTCATCGGATTCGGTCCGACGGTCGGCCAGTTCACCCGTGGACACACCACCTACGGGCTCAAGGCGGTCCCACTCGGGGGCTTCTGCGACATCGCGGGGATGACCGCCAACGATCCGCTCACCCCGGAGGAGGAGCCGCTCGCGATGTGGCGGCGTCCCGCGTGGCAGCGCATCGCGGTCCTCGCCGGTGGCGTGGTCATGAATGTCTTCGTCGGTCTCGTCCTGATCTACACCGTCGCGGTGAGCGCCGGCATCCCGGATCCCGACATCGACCTCACACCGACCGTCGACGGCACCGCCTGCGTCGCCCCGGCCCAGAACCCCGACGGAACGCTGTCTCCCTGCTCCGGTGCGGGGCCGGCCGCGGAGGCCGGCATAGTCTCCGGTGACCGGATCACCGCCGTCGACGGCCGCGCCATGCACACCTTCATCGAGCTCCGGGACACCGTCATGGCGAAACCCGGGGAGACGGTGGAGCTCACCGTCGAACGCGACGGGACCACCCGCGAGGTACCGGTCACCGTCGCCGAGGCCACCCGGATCAACTCAGCGGGCGAGGAGGTCACCGTCGGCGCCATCGGCGTGTCGCGGGCACCGGTCGGGAACGTGTTCCGGTCCTACGGCCCCGTCGAGGGCATCGGCGCCTCGCTCCGTTTCGCCGGCCTGATGTTCTCCGGCACCGTCGAGGGACTGAAGTCCTTCCCCGCCAAGATCCCGGGCGTCGCCGCGGCGGTATTCGGTGGGGAGCGTGCCCAGGACTCGCCGGTGAGCGTCGTCGGCGCGACCAGGATCGGCGGGGAACTGGCTGAGCGCAGTGAATGGGCCACGTTCCTGATGATGCTCGCCAGCCTGAATTTCTTCCTCGCGCTGTTCAACGTCGTGCCGCTTCCACCGCTCGACGGCGGACACATCGCCGTCGTCCTCTGGGAGAAGCTCCGGGACGCCGTCCGGAGGCTCCGTGGGCTGCCGCCGGCGGGGCCCGCGGACTACCGGGGCCTCATGCCGCTGACCTACACGGTTGCCGCGCTCCTGTTGACGGTGGGGATGGTCGTCATCGCCGCCGACGTGGTGAACCCGATCCGGTTGCCCGGCTGAGGTCCGCCGCCCGCGGATCCCCGCACCGGACGAGTGCCGGAGCCGGTGCTACCATCGACCACGACGGCCCGCCAGAATCTCACCCACGAGCACCGACCTGCAGGCGGTGCGCGACAAGGAGTTCTTTCACAGTGACTATCCCCATCGGACTCGGCATGCCTGAGGCACCGCCGCCGGTGCTCGCCCCGAGACGCAAGACCAGGCAGTTCATGGTCGGCAACGTCGGTGTCGGATCGGACCACCCGATCTCGGTGCAGTCGATGACGAACACGAAGACCCACGACATCAACGCCACCCTGCAGCAGATCGCCCAGCTCACAGCCACGGGCTGCGACATCGTGCGCGTGGCGTGCCCCAAGCCGATCGACGCGGAAGCCCTGCCGATCATCGCGAAGAAGTCCCCGATCCCCGTGATCGCCGACATCCACTTCCAGCCCAAGTACATCTTCGCGGCCATAGACGCCGGATGCGCTGCGGTCCGCGTGAACCCTGGCAACATCAAGGAGTTCGACGGCCGGGTCAAGGAGGTCGCGCTCGCCGCCGGATCCGCCGGTATCCCCATCCGCATCGGCGTCAACGCCGGTTCGCTGGACAAGCGGATCATGGAGAAGCACGGCAAGGCCACCCCGGAGGCCCTCGTCGAGTCGGCGCTCTGGGAGGCAAGCCTCTTCGAGGAACACGGTTTCGGGGACATCAAGATCTCCGTGAAGCACCACGACCCTGTCATCATGGTCGAGGCCTACCGTCAGCTCGCCGCACAGTGCGACTACCCGCTGCACCTCGGCGTCACCGAGGCCGGCCCGATGTTCCAGGGCACCATCAAGTCCTCCGTGGCCTTCTCCGCGCTGCTGGCGGAGGGCATCGGCGACACCATCCGGGTCTCCCTGTCCGCGCCGCCGGAGGAGGAGGTCAAGGTCGGTGACATGATCCTGCAGTCGCTGAACTTGCGGCCCCGCAAGCTCGAGATCGTGTCCTGTCCGTCCTGCGGCCGCGCCCAGGTCGACGTGTACAAGCTCGCCGAGGAGGTCACCGCGGCTCTCGACGGGATGGAGTTCCCGCTGCGTGTCGCCGTCATGGGCTGCGTCGTCAACGGGCCCGGGGAGGCCCGCGACGCGGACATCGGCGTGGCCTCCGGCAACGGCAAGGGACAGATCTTCGTCAAGGGCGAGGTCATCAAGACAGTGCCCGAGTCGCAGATCGTCGAGACCCTGATCGAGGAGGCGATGAAGATCGCCGAGGAACTCGGTCTGGAGGAGGGCAGCGTGAGCGGTTCCCCCGAGGTGAAGGTCACCACCTGATCCACCCGTGTGTCTCGGGCATGCACCGACTCCCCACCAGTCTCATCCGTCACAAGTTGCCGGTTCCGGTCACGGCACGCCGCGCGGTTCCGCGGGTGTGCCCGTTCCGGTTGCTACCTTGAACCCCATGAAGAAGACGTCTGCGCTGCTCACGGCGATCATGCTGGTCGCCGCGGGGCTGGTGGGCTGCACCCCGAAGCCGCCGCCCGCCGACGGTACCGTCGGGGCATTCTTCGCGGCCGTCTCCGACGGCGACTTCGACGCCGCAGGTGCGCTGACCGATGATCCGTCCGCCGCGTCCGGCATGCTCCGTGAATCCTTCGAGGGGCTCCAGGCGGAACAGGTGGACGTGGAACTCGACGGTCTGTCCACCCGGGACAACACCGCCACCGCGGAGTTCACGGTCGACTGGTCTCTGCCGCGCGACCGGGAGGTCCGCTACCCGTCGAGGATGTCGCTGAGCAAGGTCGGCGGCGAGTGGCTCATCCGGTGGCGGCCGAACCTCCTGCACCCCAGGCTGGGCGCGAACCAGCATCTCGAGCTGCGGGGGATCAATGCTGAGCGCGCCAGGGTGATCAGCAACGACGGCGTCGCGCTCCTGGAACCCGGAACCACCTACCGGGTTCTGGTCAACACGAAGGACCTGCGGGACCCGGAAGCGACGGCCCGGACCGTCGCCCGGGCACTCGACGCGGCCCATTCCCGCGACCGCAGTGTGGCCACGGTCAACGCCAACGAACTGGCGGACAACCTCCGCCGCGCGAAGGGCATGTACTCGGTCGGTCTGGTGAACGAGATCGAGGGCCCGAAGGTCGTGGAGGCGCTCGACGGCGTCGAAGCCGTGACCGTGAACCCGGAGGCGGCGATGGTCCGCACCGACCGGGACTTCGCGCCGGACATCATCTCCCGCGTCGAACGCATCGTCAACGACGACCTCGACGGGGAGCGGGGCTGGCAGATCGCCGTCGTCAACTCGTACGGCGCCCAGATCGACACGCTGGAGACCCACGCCCCGACACCCGCGCCAGCGGTGCGGGTCAGTCTCGACACCAACGTCCAGCGTGCCGCGCAGGCGGCGGTGGATCTCCGCTCGGATATGAAGGCGGTGATGGTGGTGATGCGCCCCTCCACCGGGGAGGTGCTCGCCATCGCGCAGACCGCTGAGGCCGACCGAGACGGGGCGATCGCCCTCATGGGCCAGTATCCGCCCGGGTCGACCTTCAAGATCATCACCGCCACCGCCGGCATGATGGACGAGGACCTCACACCCGACAGCATCGTCCCCTGTCCCGGAGCAATGGAGATCGGGCACCGCATCGTCACCAACTACAACGGCTTCTCCCTCGGATCGGTGCCGCTCGAGCGGGCGTTCGCCGCATCCTGCAACACCAGCTTCGCCGACATCTCCTCACGCCTGAATCCCGGCGAACTCGAGCAGGTCGGCAAACGGTTCGGTCTCGGCCTCGACTACACCATCGAGGGGCTGGGCACCGTCACCGGCTCCATCCCCCACGGCGACGAACTGGTCGACCGCACCGAGGCCGGATTCGGTCAGGGCAAGGATCTCGCCAGCCCCTTCGGGATGGCGCTCGTCGCCTCCACCGCGGCCGCGGGACGCACCCCCGTCCCGGTGCTCATCAACGGCCGGGAGACCACGGTCAGTGAGCACGTCGATCCGCCCACCCCCCAGGCGATCGAGGGGCTGCGACGCATGATGCGCCAGGTGGTGACCACCGGTACGGCCCGCGGTATGCAGGCCGGTGGGGCGATCCACGGGAAGACCGGTGAGGCCGAGATCGCGGGTGGCTCCCACGCCTGGTTCGCCGGTTTCCGCGACGACGACATCGCCTTCGCCACCCTCGTCGTGCTCGGCGGTGGATCGGAGACCTCCGTCGCCATCACCGACCACTTCTTCCGCGCCCTCGATGATCCGTCACTCCTGCCTCCGAGGGATGAGCCCCGACCACCGGCGCCGGAGGAGGCCGACTCCGGCGCGACGGTGGTACCCGCCGCCCCCGCACAGCCGGAGGAGGCTGCGGCGGTGCCGCCGCCGTACCTGTAGTGACACGGCGCCACCGACGGGAACCACCGGGAACGCCGGGAAGTTCGGTGCACCGGCACCTCCGCGTCGTGGTGCCGGTGGGCAGCGCTACGATGGTGTCCATGTCTAACGCACGCGCACGCCTGACCCCCGGAAAACAGAGCCCCGTCCGCACGGTACCCAAGCACATCGAGCGCCCGGAGTACGTCTGGAAGGACACCGTCAGGGAGGCGTGCGGTGAGCCGCTCATCCAGACCCCGGAGACCATCGATGCCATGCGCGAGGCCAGCCGCATCGCCGCCAACGCCCTCGCCGTCGCCGGCCGGGCGGTCGCGCCCGGTGTCACCACCGATGAACTGGACCGGATCGCGCACGAGTACATGTGCGACCACGGCGCCTACCCCTCGACCCTCGGCTACCGCGGTTTCCCGAAGTCGTGCTGCACCTCGCTCAACGAAATCGTCTGCCACGGCATCCCGGACTCGACGGTGATCCGGGACGGCGACATCGTCAACATCGACGTCACCGCCTACAAGAACGGCGTCCACGGCGACACCAACCGCACCTTCCTCGCCGGGGAGGTCAGCGAGGAACACCGACTGCTGGTGGAGCGAACCTACACCGCCACGATGCGGGGCATCCGGGCGGCGAAGGCCGGCCGCGAGATCAACGTCATCGGCCGCGTCATCGAGTCCTACGCGAAACGCTTCGGGTACTCCGTCGTCCGTGACTTCACCGGCCACGGTGTCGGCCCGACGTTCCACAACGGTCTCGTCGTCGTGCACTACGACAACCCGGAGGACCACACCCTCCTCGAGCCCGGCATGACGCTCACGGTGGAGCCGATGATCAACATCGGCGACCTGCCCTACGACATCTGGGACGACGGTTGGACCGTGGCCAACCGGGACGGGAAGTTCACCGCCCAGTTCGAGCACACCCTCGTCATCACCGAGGACGGTCCGGAGATCCTGACCATCCCCGACGCCGAGATCGACTCCTACGGCCACGACAGCTGATCCGGCGCGACCGTGTCCGCAATCCTCATCGCCGGAACCACCTCCGACGCCGGTAAATCCGTCATCGTCGCGGGGATCTGCCGGGCACTGGCCCGTCGCGGTGTCTCCGTCGCGCCGTTCAAGGCGCAGAACATGTCGAACAACTCGGCCGTCTGCCCCGACGGCGGGGAGATCGGCCGGGCCCAGGCGCTGCAGGCCACGGCCTGCGGGCTGGAACCGAGCGTGGACTTCAACCCGGTGCTCCTCAAACCCGGCAGTGACCGCACGAGCCAACTCGTGGTCCGGGGGCGCGCCACCGGCTCGGTCAGCGCCCGGAACTACATCGAGCACCGGACCCACCTCAGGAAGGTCGCGGCCGAGTGCCTCGGTGATCTGCGCCGCCGGTTCGACGTCGTCATCTGCGAGGGGGCGGGGTCGCCGGCGGAGATCAACCTCCGGGCCACCGACGTCGCCAACTTCGGCCTCGCCGAGGCCTGCGAACTGCCCGTCTACATCGTCGGGGACATCGACCGTGGGGGAGTGCTCGCCCATCTCTACGGCACCCACCAGATCGTCGACGCCGGGGACCGGGCGCGGATCCGCGGGTTCATCATCAACAAGTTCCGTGGCGACCAGACCATCCTCGATCCGGGCCTCGTCCAGCTCGAGGAGCTGACCGGGGTGCCCACCGTCGGGGTACTGCCGTTCATCGACGGGCTGTGGATCGACGCCGAGGATTCGCTCCAGTCGCCACTCGGGGCGAGCGTCGGTCCCGCCACACCTGCCCTGGGCACCCAGCGCCTCCGGGTCGCGGCGGTCCGCCTGCCGCGGATCTCGAACGCCACCGATGTCGAGGCACTCGCCTGCGAACCGGGGGTGAGTGTGGTCTGGTCGGCTGACGCCGACCAGATCGCTGACGCCGACCTCGTCGTCCTGCCCGGGACCCGCGCGACCGTCGACGATCTCGCCTGGCTGCGACGGACGGGGATCGCCGGAGCCGTCACCGCGCGCGTCCGGGAGAACCAGCCGGTGCTCGGGATCTGCGGCGGATACCAGATGTTGTGCCGCAGCATCACGGACCCCGTGGAGTCCGGTTCCACCGACCCCGTCGAGGGCCTCGGGGTGTTCGACACCGACATCGTGTTCCACCCGGACAAGACACTCATCCGGCACGAGGAGGGAGCCTACGAGGTGCACCACGGGCGGGTGGTGCGATCCACCGAACAACCCTGGATCGGTGATGAGGGGGCCAGACGCGGCGTCGTCTTCGGGACCCACCGGCACGGCCATCTGGAGCACGACGGCCACCGCCGCGCCTTCCTCCGGGACATCGCCGCGGCCGTTGGTCGGAGTGGGTTCGTCCTCGCGACGGACACCTCCTTCCACGCCGAACGTCTCCGCCAGCTGGATCTGATCGCCGATGCGGTGGAACAGGCACTGGACCTGGACACCATCATCCGGCACCACTGACCCCGTCGGCCGCGGTGTGCCCGTCGCGCGCCGTGGCGCCGCCGGCGATCCGGTCCCTCCGCGCCCGGCCCGGAGCTGCCCGTCCGGTTCCCCGGGGCTGCGCCGCGACATGACCCGGCAGCCCGGGACCGGCGGTAACTCCGGGAGCCCGGGGACCTCCGCCCGCACCGTGCTCGAGGACGATCAGCTGGATGGACCGGACATCTCGGGGTGGGACGGTGGATCGCGGTACGTGACGCCCGCCACCACGGGCAGGGCCGCGGCGACGATGTACGCCCACGCCAGCACGATGCTCGGGGCGTGGGCCGGCCACCAGGTTATCGGGGTGGCGGCCACGATCACCGCGTAGATCATCGTCGTCGCGAGGACCGCGGCCGCGACGGCGACCGCCACGGACCTCCATCCACGGTTGCGTGAGCCTCCGCGCCGGGCGTCCGCGAGCACCGGGACGCATCCCAGGAGCGCGAGTACCGAGGACGTGATCACCAGCGCCCGGGTCGGAATCGTGTCCGGTCCGAGCGCGAACCAGCCGGCCGCCGCCGCACCCACCACGCTGAACCCCACCCGGGGAACCCACCGTGCCGGCAACTGTCCGAGTCCACCCACCAGGCAGGCGATGACAGCGGGCGGGGTGAGGTACACCGTGGACAGCGTCGTCATCGTGAACACCACGTCGAGAGTGGTGAACCTGCTCACCGCCACCAGCACCCCCAGCATGAGCAGTGCGATGCCGCCCGCGGCGGACGACGCCCGGAACACCGTCATCCGGCCCGATCGGTACAGCTGCGCGAGGGCGCTCGCCGCACCGAATGCCACCGTCGCGGCCGCCAGCCCCGCGTATCCGACGTGACTCCGCGTGTAGTTCACCCCAAGTGTCGCCAGCAGGAGGGCCACGGCAGCGGCGATCGAGGCCGTTGCGGCGGGCACATCACGGTGGCGCGGGGACGGTCGTTGCGGAGTCACGGTGCAGACGTGCGGCTTTCGTCATCGTCGGGTCAGCGGCGGTTGAGGTCCCTCATTCTATCCCGTCCGCGGCCCGCCACTCCGCCGAGATCCTGTCGGTGGCTTCCACCGCCATGTACCGGGACCGTCCTTACCCGTCGATCACATCCTCGAGGGAGTGAGGTCACCCGGGCCGGTGTCGCAGACCGTGAGGATCAACCCCCTGCTCGGGACGGTCCCGCCGTCGGGCTCCCCGTGAACGGTCGCCGACGGTGCGGGTGACTGATCCGGCGCGGCCGCTCCCGCACCGTGCCGGGTGCCGGAGAATATACGGTGGCCGTCTTCCGCCCAGTCGGCCCGCGTGATCTCATCTCGCGCACCCGCGGACCTGAGTGTGCGCGTGAGGCCCTTCATCGCCGAGAGGTGGGTCCCCGGATCGGTGGCCGTGAGGGCGACGGCCGGGGAGACGGGATCATTGTCCGGGTGCCCGAAGACCACCGGTTCCTTCAGGACGATCAGGGACATGCCGGTGCGGTGCACTGCGGAGGAAGGCCAGCCCCGGTGCGATGACGATGTACGGGGCGTTGTCCCGGATCTCGGACATCATGGTCCCGGTGTGTTCCGCGGTGCAGCTCCCAGAGCCGACGGGGATCTGCCCGGCCTGTCCGACCGCGGACTTCCGGTCATCGGCGGAGACTCCGACGGAGGTGGTGACAGGGTCGGGGGATCGATGAGTCCGGTCATGACCGGACTCCGGGATATGTGGTGGTTGCTGCGCCAGCGGTCCGGACGTGTTTCCCTTCTCCAGCTCGCGTGCTGTCACCGGACCCGGAGGGACTCGGGGGACGGCTCCTCGACTCCCGGCCGCCAGAGCCAGATGAACGGCAGGACGCCCGCAGCCAGCACCAGATAGGTGGTCAGGAACCGCCAGTGCACGTCCAGGCCCGCCGTGAGCGCCAGGGTGAGTGCTCCGACGGCGACCGCGACGGTCATGCCGGTGATACCCGCGACCTGGAGGGCGGAACCGATGAAGCCGGTGCGTTCCGGGGGACTCAACTCGAGGGCGTCACTGGAGATCCTGGGGTAGACGAAGCCGATGCCGAAGGCCGACAGCCCCCACCCCGCCACGGCGAACGCCCAGTGGATTCCGGACACCGCGGTGAGGGCCACGATGATCAGCCCCGGGGCCATCCCGGCGGCGGCGAGCCGGCAGACCACCGGGGTGGACAGGTGTGCCGCGTGGCGGGCCTGAATGTGCGAACCGATGAACCAGGTGACGCCGCTGACGGTGAGCCCCAGGCCGGTGAGCGTCGGGCCGAGTCCGTACACCTCGGCGAGGAGGAGCGGGATGTAGATCTCCGCGGCGAGAACCATGTCCGTCAGCACCCTGGAGGAGACGAGACGTGGCACCCCGGGATGGCCACGCAACGTACCGGCCGGCACGAGTGGACGGATGGATACCGCGATGACCGGGAGCACGAGGACGAATCCGAGGAACGCGGCCCCCAGCGCCAGCTGGGACGAGTAGTTGAGGATCCCGGCGGCGGCGGACAGGGCGAGAGCCGCGAGGAGCATGCGGGTGCTTCTCGGCGACAACGTGCCCCGGGTGACCGGCAGCCGCCGGACCGAGGACCACAGCAGGCCCGCCGCGACGAGAAGGAGGACCAGGGTGAACAGGAACACCGAGTGCCAGGAGAACGTCTCCGTCAGGACCCCCGCGAGTGCGGGGCCGACCAGTGACGGGATCACCCAGGCCCCGGAAAATGCGGCGAACACCGGTGCCCGGAGGCGTGCGGGGTAGACCTGTGCGATCAACGCGTAGATGGCGACGATGACGGCCCCGATCCCGAACCCCTGGATACCGCGGGAGATCAGGAACACGGTCATGTCCGGCGCCACGACCGACAGTGCCAACCCCACCGCCAGGATCCCGGTCCCGGACAGCAGGGAAAGCCTCACGCCGGCGACATCCGTGGCGATACCGGCGGCGACCATCGCGACGATTGACACGGCGAACGGGATCGCGAACGCCAGTGAGTAGGACCGGGTGTCACCGAGTACCTCGGTGATGCGGGGCATCACCGCCGTCACCGCGGTGTTGTCGAAGGCGCAGGCCGTGATGGCCATCAGCAGACCGACGGTGGTCGCGAGATAGGTGGGGGAGAAGATGCCGCCCCCGTCCGGACGATCTCCCGGGGTGTTGGCTGAACCGCGCTGCATAGCGGGCGATCCTACCTCAGGGCGGCTGTCCGTCCCGCGACCACCGCCGGACCGTGCGGGTCCGGTCGGTGGCGGCGGGGATGCGGGGAGTCAGAACTCCAGACCGAGGAGTGCGTTCTCGATGAGCTCGGGTAGTGCCGGGTGGATCCAGTACTGGTCGCGGGCCACCTCGCGGACGTCGAGGTCGAAGGCCATCACTGTGATCAGCTGCTGGATCAGGGTGGATGCCTGTGGCCCGATGATGTGGGCGCCGAGCAACCGCCCGGTGGAACGGTCGGCGATGAGCTTGGCGAACCCGGTGCTGTCCTCCATCGCCCAGCCGAACGCCACATCGCCGTAGTCCTGCACCTTGACGGTGACGTCGTGTCCGGCGTCGCGGGCCTCATCCTCGGTGAGCCCCACGCTGGCGATCTGGGGGTGCGTGAAGATCGCGGCGGGGACGTTCTCGTGCGGCATGGGCCTGAGGTCCTCCGGGTGGAGCAGGTTGTGCCGCACCGCGCGCATCTCCGCGTTGGCGACATGCTTGAGCTGGTACGGCGAGCTGACGTCACCGAGCGCCCAGACCCCATCGGCGGTCGTCCGCCCGTACTCGTCGACCCTGATGCGTGGGCCGTCCATCTCGATGCCGGCGGCGTCTAGATTCAGCTGATCGCCGTTCGGCGTGCGTCCCGTCGCAGCGAGCAGTACCTCGGAGGTGACCTCGGACCCGTCGTCGAGCTTCAGCGTCACGCCGTGCTCGTCCTCGGTTGCCCCGGTCGGGGTCACACCGAGTCGGAGGTTGAATCGCTTCGCGGCGAGTTCGGTGTAGCGGTCGGAGATGGCGGCGTCTGTCTTGCGCAGCAGCCGCTCCGATCGGTTGACCAGGGTGACGTCGACGCCGAGGGACGCGAAGACGTGGGCGAACTCGACGGCGATGAATCCGCCTCCGAGGACCGTCATCGTCTCCGGCAGCTTCTCTAGGCGCATGATGTTCTCGTTGGTGTAGTACGTCACACCCGATTCCGCTATCGCCGGGAGAATCGTGGGCCGCGCGCCGGCTGCGATGACGATCGTGTCGCCGGTGATGGTGACGACCTCATCTCCGGACCCGGTCTCTACGGTCCTCGGGCCGATGAAGCGGGCGGCGCGGTCGTAGACGTCGATGTTCGGGGTCTCGTCCCCGCGGCGGTACGCCTCGCCGCCGTCGGCGATGGGGTCGATGCGACGACCGAAGACGCGCTCGCGGATCGACGCCCAGTCCACGCTGTTCAGTTGCGCGTCCAGCCCGTAGGTGGCGGCGTTGCGGATCTCCTCCGCGACATCCGCGGTGTAGACGTACATCTTCGTGGGTATGCATCCCACGTTGAGGCAGGTGCCGCCGAAACGGCCCTTCTCGATGACGGCGATCTTCCGGTCGTCGAACTCGGGACCCGGGATTGAGTTGCCGGATCCGGTTCCGATGATGATGAGGTCGTAGTGGGTGGGGGAGGAGATGGTCATGGCAGCTGGTTCACAGTTCCTTGTCGTGTCGGGGTTGCGTCTGGATCATGTCTGGATCGGTCGCCGGAATACGTCTCACCGCCGGTCGGTCAGGGTCTCGGACAACCAGTTGACCGCCCCGGTGAAGGCATGTTCCCTCGGGTGAGGGAGGGAGAGCCACACGTCGTGGCGGGCCCCCTCCACCGGGATCACGGTGACATCGGCTCCGAGCGACGGTGCCCACCGTCGGATCTGACCGACATCGAGTACCGCGTCCGAGGTGTCCGTCTCCGCGGAGTACGGCTTGTTGATCCAGGACCGTGTAGAGCACAACACCAGAACCGGGGTTCCGCATTCCACGCCCCCGGCCTGGATCGTCTCCTGCGCCCGGACGACGGCCGCCAACCAGCCCGCGTTCTTCGCGTGACCGGCGATCGGTTTGATCCGGATGTCGAAATCCCACTCGCCATGGTGATCGACGTGGATCGACTCGCCGTAGCCGGCGAGTCCACCCGGGAGGTTGGTCTCCGGTGCCCGGCCCCCCAACGCCCGGATCAGCGGACGGGTCCACCGGTCGAGCGGGGCGGGGAACATGAGGTCGAGCCAGGGGCTGTTGAGAACCGTCGCCGCGACCACGGAGTGTCGTGCCGCGGCCACGGGATCCCCGGTGACCGCCGTCCGCCGGAGATTGTCGAGCCAGAGAGGAACGATGAGTCCGCCCGTGGAATGCGCCTGGACGATGACCCGGTGGTGGTCCCGCCGCACCGCATCCAGGGTCACGTCGAGATCCTCGAAATACCGCCGGAGGTCCCGTACGTCATGCCACAGCTGTCCCGCCAGGTGGGAACGTCCGCACTTGCGCAGGTCCACCCCGTACACGGCGTAGCCCTCCCGGTGGAAGCGCTCGGCGACGTGCCGGTGGAAGAAGTAGTCGCTCATTCCGTGGACGAAGAGCATCGCGGGCCGCGAGTCGAAGTCCCTGCAGTCGCGTGGAAGGTACCTGACCAGTGTCGCCACCACCGGTCCGCCGCCTTCCGGGTCTTCGCCCAGGCGCAGGGACCGTCTGGTGAATCCGTCCCCCAGGATGTCGTCCGTGTACGTCTCGGAGATCGGCAGATCGCTCATGTCGACCACACTATCCCGGGGTGCCGTGCCGTGCCGGGCGTGCGCCACCGGTGTGCGGGACAGCGGGGTTCCCCGGGGTCGGGAAAAGGGTTGTTACAGGTTGCGCCAGGAGCGGATCGCGGCCAGCAACGCCTCGAGTGCTCCTCCGTTGAACTTGGGGAGGAAGAGGTGGTCGGTGTTGTTACCGCTGGACAGTCCGCCCAGAGTGGTCGGGAGATTGAGGTTGGTCAGGACCGCGAGGATCGAGCGCAGGATCGCGACGATTCCCGTGACCGCGGGAACGGAATCAGTGGGCCGGGGACTTTCGGTGGTGGTGACCGTGGCCGTCGGTTCCGCGGTCACGGTGGTGGTTCCCGGTGCAACGGTCTCGGCCACCGTCACGGTACCCGTGGCAGGCGCCGGAGTGGCGGTCACCGTGGTCGGCTCGGGTCGTACCGTCGTCGTCGTCAGGACGGTCGTGGTTTCCGTGACCGTCGTCGGTACCGTCGCGGGGGTCCCGGTGACGGTCGGGGGTGTCAGTGTCTGTGTCTCCGTGACCGTGGTGGGGGACGGTTGCACCGTCACCGTGACCGGTTCCCGGGTCGTGGTCACCGTGGTCGTGACCGGGGAGGGGGTCGTGGTCACCGTGCCGGTGACCGGATCCGGGACCTCGGTGGTCACGCTGGTGACCGGTTCAGGTGTCTCGGTGACCGTGACCGGGTCGGCGATCTCCGTGACGATGCTGGTGCTGGTGACCGTGGTGGTGGAGGTCTCGGTCGAGCACTTCACGACGCTGACGGGAACGGTGAGCTTCCCGGTCTCGGCACCGGGAACCGTCACGTTGACCTGCTGTTCCTTCTCGCCGGCCGTGCTGGTGTCCGCCGGTGTCACGACCTCGACGGTGGCGTCGTCCGACAGTCCGGTGATCCCGGCCCTCGGATCGAGGGGCTCACCCTCGCAGACGGAGACCGGTTTCGTCGAGAGCCCGGGTGCCCAGATGGCTGCGGGGCGGGCCTCGGAGTGGTCGGAGACGGAGTCCAACGGAACGCAGGCATTCAGTTCGTTGAGTGTGTAGAAGGGGGAACCGTCGGCGATGGACTGGCACTTCGGTCCGAAGGGTGTCTCCTTCTCGTTGAACAGCATCCGCACCAGAGTGATCCCGGCCTTGTTGCGGAATGCGTCCCACTGGATGTTGGCGGCCATCGGAACGGTCACCGACGAATTCCACGCGTTGTCCTTGTCGAAGAAACTCCCGGGAGGCGTGGGGTGGTTCGCCTGCGGGATTTGGAGGTAGCTCTCGACGGGGCCGAGGGTCTCGCCGTGGGTGAAGTAGAAGTTGCCCGCGACCTCGGATGCTCCGTTCGCACGGTCGTCGACGTCCTTGAGCATCAGTCGGATGAGGGGGTCGTAGATCCGGTACGAGTCCGAGGATCCCTCGCGTCCGGGGCCGAAGGTGTAGAAGTCGTGGACCTCGTACAGGTACCGCATCTCCCGGGCGGTCCGCTGCGTCATGTACTTCTCGGTGTCCCAACCTTCCGCCGGTGCACCGGCTTCTTCGGTGAGCAGCCGGGCGTAGCCGTTGACGGAGTAGAACTGGTGTGCCTGCGAGATGGCGTCCTCGTCGTCCAGCGTCGCCAGGTACTCGGGTGAGTAGAGATGCCCCAGGATCTCCCGGGCGGCGCTGATGACGGCCGGATCATTGTGGGACGCCTCACCGGCCTGCTTCTCGTCGGGAAGATCCTGGGAGGCCTTGTACGCCGGGTAATCGAGGCTCTCCTTGTTCTTGTACTCGATCATCAGCTTCGACTGGGGGGTCTGTTCACCGTCTGGCCCGAACACACCGGTGTCGATGGGTACCGGTGCGGATGCGTCGTAGCCCATCAACGGGTCGAGTGCCGCGTCCGAGTCGTGCAGGCCGATGGCGAAGTTCACGCCGGAGAACTGGGACCGTCCCCTCGGTGAACTGTGGTATCTGAGTCTGTCGTTCTCCCCGGCAGCCGCGATCCGGGTGTAGAAGTTGCGGTTGCGCTCGTAGTTGCGCTGTCCGATGGCCTGCCATTCGCGTGCTCCGAGGGTGGTGAGCGTTCCGTATCCCCCCTCCTCCGGAGGCGTCAGATGATCGTTGGCCGGCAGGTTCCTCGTCATCTGCAGTATCTGGTCGATCTCGGCGAGCACCTGCTCACCGAGAGGGGTCAGTGCGCTGGGCTGATCCTGCGCCTTCCTGAGGTACTTCATGGTGTTCTTGAAGCGGGAGGAGGAGCTCGCTCCACGGGATCCGTGACGGCCCAGCACCATGGTGTAGACCTGCTCGAACCCGTCCGGAGGGGTCGTGGCTTCAGCCGGCGTGCCCATCGGGATGTACTGATTCTTGAATCCGTACTGCGGAACCGTCGTCTCGTCGGCGGCAGCGGGGCCGGCACCGAGGATCGTGGCGGCGGCGACGAGCAGTGCGGTCGTGCGTCTTCTGAGTGGGGATCGGAACATGCGTGTGGTCATCCTTCATCCGGGGATCGGGCCCCGGTGCGGCGGTACCGGGGTGTTCAGGATGAAACGTAACTCTCCGATCACGGTTCTCCGCTCCTGATCACCGACTGTTCACCAGGTCTTCAGATGTGTGACGTGGAGGTGCCGCACGGTTGACGGGCGACGGAACAACGGCGGTAAGGGCGATCTCGCCCGACGGGGGTGAGTGTGGGGGTGGTGACGGTATGGTCTCCTCTCCCCTCGACTTTCCGTCCCCGGCGGGATTTGCGCGCTTCCTGCGGGTTTTTCGAGGTAGGTGGCGTGATGTCGCAGGGGTCGGGGGTGTCGGTGGGTGGGGAAGTGGACATCGAAATCGGGGCTGTGCTGATACCCCCGGGGTGCGGGGCGTAAGGTGTTACAGCGATAGGCCAGTCCGGGAATCCTTTCTTGGGCCACGCCGGTGCTGGTGAAGGCATCATCGGTCAGTGGTGGTCGATCGGGATGCTCTGCAGGGGTCCGTCGGTGTCGTGTCATGTCGCGCGTGCCATCCCATCGTTGTCGAGGGATGGGCGGACAGATGAGCGGGCACAGGGCGGCCGGTCAGGGTGGAACGGTGGATGATGCCGTGATGGTGGTGGGTCTGGAGAGGATCCGCGTACCGGGACTGGGACGAATGCACAATTCAGAGAACTAGCGAAGGTTGAATACAGTGTCTGACTCCAAGGTTTCCGCAGCTCATGTGACAGATGAGGTCGACGTCTGTCTGATCGGCGCAGGCATCATGTCCGCCACCCTCGGCGCGATGCTCAGGCAGCTTGAGCCGGGCTGGTCGCAGCTCGTCTTCGAACGCCTCGACGGCCCCGCCGAGGAGTCGTCCTCGCCGTGGAACAACGCCGGTACCGGACACTCCGCGCTGTGCGAGCTGAATTACACCCCGGAGGTCAACGGTGAGATCCAGACCACCAAGGCCGTCGCCGTCAACGAGAAGTTCCAGGTTTCCCGTCAGTTCTGGTCCTACCTCCTTGAGAACAACGAGCTGGACAACGCACGTGATTTCATCAACCAGGTCCCCCACGTCTCCTTCGCCCAGGGCGACGACCAGGTCCGGTACCTGCGCAAGCGTTATGACGCGTTGTCCGTCCACCCGCTGTTCCCGGACATGCAGTTCACCGACGACCGGCAGAAGTTCGCGGAGTTCCTCCCGCTCATGGCGGAAGGCCGCGACTTCGACAGGCAGAAGGTCGCCATCTCCTGGACCGACGCCGGAACGGACATCAACTACGGTGCACTGACCCGCCAGTTCCTGCGTAACGCGGAAGAGGCCGGAACCGAGATCCGGTACGGCCACGAGGTCGCCGACATCATCCGGGACGGGTCGAAGTGGAAGATCAAGGTCAAGAACGTCCACACCGGTGACACCAGCGTGGTGCGGGCGAACTTCGTGTTCGTCGGCGCCGGTGGAATGGCCCTGCCGCTGCTCCAGAAGTCCGGTATCCCCGAGATCCGCGGCTTCGGTGGGTTCCCCGTCTCCGGTGAGTGGCTGCGCTGCACCAACGAGGACGTCATCGCCCAGCACCACGCCAAGGTCTACGGCAAGGCCTCCGTCGGTGCGCCCCCGATGAGCGTCCCCCACCTGGACACCCGCGTCATCGACGGCAAGACGGGGCTGCTCTTCGGCCCCTACGCGGGCTGGACCCCGAAGTTCCTGAAGCAGGGTTCCTGGCTGGACCTGGCCAAGTCCCTGCGCCCGACCAACATCCCCTCCATGGCGGCCGTCGGTCTGCAGGAGCTGGGCCTGACCAAGTACCTCATCACCGAGGTGATGAAGGACGCCGAGGCCCGCATGGAGTCGCTGCGTGAGTACATGCCGAGCGCCCGTTCCGAGGACTGGGAGCTGGTCACCGCCGGACAGCGTGTGCAGGTCATCAAGCCCGTCGCGGGACCGCGGTTCGGCTCGCTCGAATTCGGTACCGCACTGATCAACAACGCGGAAGGCTCCATCGCGGGCATCCTCGGGGCATCTCCCGGAGCCTCCATCGCGCCTGCCGCGATGCTCGAACTCCTGGAACGCTGCTTCGGTTCCCACCTGGTCTCGTGGGGTCCGAAGATCAAGGAGATGGTGCCCACCTACGGCACCAAGCTCGCCTTGGACGAGAAGCTGTTCCACGAGACCTGGGAGCGCACCCAGAAGACCCTCAAGCTGGAGGACCGGGACTAACAGTGACGCACTCCACCCCCGACGCCGGTTACCCGTTCGCTGCGGTCGTGGGTCAGGACCAGCTGCGGCTGGCCCTGACCCTCAACGCGGTCTCGCCCCGGATCGGGGGTGTGGTCGTGCGTGGGGAGAAGGGCACCGCGAAGACGACCACGGTCCGGGCCTTCGCGGCCCTCCTCGGTGGGGCGCCGCTGGTCAACCTGCCCATCGGCGCCACCGAGGACCGGGTGGTCGGTTCGCTCGACGTCGAGACGGTGCTGACCACCGGCCGTGCCGAGTATCATCCCGGCCTGCTGGCGCAGGCCGACGGCGGTGTGCTCTACGTCGACGAGGTGAACCTCCTCGCCGATCACCTCGTGGACACGCTCCTCGATGCGGCCGCCACCGGCCGCGTCACCATCGAGAGGGACGGCATCTCGCACAGCTCGCCCGCGAACTTCGTGCTCGTCGGGACGATGAACCCGGAGGAGGGGGAGCTGCGTCCCCAGTTGCTCGACCGATTCGGTCTGGCCGTCGATGTCGCCGCATCACGCGATGTCGCGATCCGCACCGAGATCATCCGGCGGCGTCTGGCCTACGAGGCGGATCCCGCGGGATTCGCGTCTGTGTGGGCGGAGGAGGACGCCGATCTCTCCGCCCGCATAGCCCGGGCGCGGGAGATTCTCCCCCGGGTCGAGCTCACGGGGACGAATCTGGCCCGCATCGCGCACATCTGCGCCAGCTTCGATGTCGACGGAATGCGCGCCGACCTCGTCATCGCTCGCGCCGCGGTGGCCTGCGCCGCCTACCGCGGGGACACCGCCGTCACCGATGAGGACATCCGGACCGCGGCGCAGCTCGCGCTACCGCACCGGCGCCGCCGTGACCCCTTCGACGAGCCCGGTCTCGACGAGGACAAGCTCGACGAGACCATGGACGAGGCCCGCGACCAGCACCCGGAGCAGCCGGAGGACAACGCCCCGGAACCCGAGGACAACGCGCCAGAACCCGAGGACCGGGACACGGAGGACAACACCCCCCAGGACCCTCCCGGGCAGAGCGATGAACCGTCCGAACAGCCGACCTCCGACGGGAAGGCAGGTCGCGCCGAACAGGGCGCCCCCTTTCGTTCCGCGGGTACTGAGGCGTAAGGGGGCCGGGGACGAGGGAATCCCCGGGCGACGCTCCAAGGCGTGGTCGGCCCAGGGACAGAACGTCCGGGCGATACCGGGCGGTCGCGGGCTGAACGTCGTCGGTTCGGTGCTCGCGGCCGCTGAGCGGGGCGCCGGGATCGTGGACGGCATGATCGACTTCCGGCCCGAGGATCTCCGCGGTTCACTCCGGCGAGGCATGGAGTCCAACCTCATCGTCTTCGTCGTCGACGCCTCGGGGTCGATGGCGGGCAGGGACAGGCTCGCTGCCGTGACCGGTGCCGTCGTCTCGATGCTCCGGGACGCCTATCAGCGCCGGGACAGGATCGCGGTGATCTCGGTCAGGGGATCGGCCCCCGAGATCCTGCTTCCCCCGACCGGATCAACCGTGACCGCTGTGCGTCGGCTCGAGGGAGCTCCGACCGGCGGGCGCACGCCTCTCGGGGAGGGCCTGATGATGGCCCACGACCTGATCGAACGGGAACACCGCAGGGAACCGGGACGCCGGGCCCTGCTCGTCGTGCTCTCCGACGGGCGCGCCACCGGGGCATCCGGGACCGCCGGGGTCCGCCGGGCCGCCGCCGTGATCCGGGAGCGCGGATTAGCGGGAAGTCTGGTGATCGACTGTGAGCGGGCGGGTCGCATCCGACTCGGCCTGGCTGCGGACCTCGCCAAACGGCTCGAGGGGGTCTGTGTCCGCCTCGATGAGGTGTCGGCGGATTCGGTGGCCGGCGTCATCGAGGCTGTCTGAGTGGCCGTCGAAGACTGAGGAGTGCCTCACAGTTTGTCCGGAAACATCAGTATTAGCTGAGCCTAAACTAAGATTCCGGTCAAGGCGGCACCACTCCGTCCGGGCCGGCCCCGGGTTCACGGTGCGGTACCGCACCTTCCGAGGACCCCGAGGACACCCCATGGCCAGAAGAATCCACCGAATCCACCGGGCGGGAATCGGCGCACTCGCATGTGTCGCACTGACCGCCTCCCCGCTGATCGTGTCGCCGGCCGCGGCGGACGCGACCGACCCCATCGGGATCAGGCACACGGCTGAAGTCACCGAGTACCCCGATGACACTCCGGCGATGTACTGGAACATCCGCGACCTGTTCATGCAGATTGCGGGAGGTGCCGACACCACCCTCGACGGAGCGCGGCAGGGGAGCAGCGACATCATCTGGCCCTTCGTGGGGCGGGAGACCACCCCGGACGGACAGGTGCTCCTGAAGTACCACGGGACGGCGAACATCCGGAGCTTCTGCGAGACCCCCGAGGAAGTGCGCGGCCAGTGCCAGCTCGACCTGACCTTCTCCCGCCCGTGGGTCACCTACGACCCGGCCACGGGCAGGGGAATGTTCAGCGCCGTCGTTCACACCGTCAACCGGAACTCCGGTGAGTGGGAGGGGCCGGGACGACTGGACCTGGCCACCTTCGACCTGAAGAACGGCCGCTACAACACCTCGGGCGACCTGACCACGTGGGCGGATGTCCCCTCGGCGTTGACCGTCGCCGGGGCGCACGCGTTCAGTGACATCCTCGACGAGGGCGACGCGCTGTCCCTCCTGGACTTCACCTTCACGGGTGACCCCGGGTTCACGGGCGCCGGGGACGGCGGCTACTCGACGACAGTCGCCGAACACACGGGTATCGTCCTCGAGCACGCGGTGCGGCTCTTCCCGCGGAGCGACGGATCACTGGTGCTGGTCGCGGGGGACCATGAGGCCAACACCGCCGTCCTGATCGGGCGGGACATGAAGCCGATCGGCGAGAAACGCACGATCGATCTCGACTCGGACAACCCCTCCGCCTACGACCCGACGGAGAACGTGCTCTACTTCGCCGGATACAACGAGCCCGCGGGGTTCCTGGATCCGGTCGTGGACACCCCGGTCTACAGGGCCACGGTCACGGCGGCGGGTGTGGGTGAACCGGAACTCATCACCCGTCTCCCGCACCGTGTGACCTCGATGGGCTTCAACTCGGCGACCGGCGAGGTGGGCATCATTCACCAGGCCCGCAAGGGGGAGGACCAGTTCACCACCATCGCCCCGGGTGGGGAGCGCACGACCGTCGACCTGCCCAGTGGCAGCCAGCTGTTCGGTATCCCCGTCGATGACAGGTACTACTCGGACGGCGCGTACGGCGAGTCCATCCCGAACGGGCGCGCATCGAAGCTCCTCGGCCTGCCGGACGGGACCTGGCTGTCCGTGAATGATCACGGAACGACACCGGTCGAGGGGACCGACGACGGGTTCGGCGGACCCCGGAAACGCGGGGCCGTCCCGATCCACGTCACTCCGAAGGGGGATGTCACCGCGACCCTGGTCACCGAAGCGTGGCCGCAGTACGAGTTCGTCGCATCCAATGACGGCGTCGCGGTCCGTGGTGGCCGGATAGCGATCTGGAACGACTACGCGGACCAGGAAGGGCAGGGGGTGGCCACCTACACCTACGAGAACGGCACCTTCACACAGGTTCACGGTCGGGACAAGGTCGTCGTGGACGGGGTGAACCTCGCGAATCTCGCCGGTGGCACGTTCACCGATGACGGCAATCTCGTCCTCACCGACGCCGACAGATCCACCCTGGCCATCATCGATCCCGTCACCTTCGAGGTGGTGGATTCGGCGACCCTGTCGAGTTTCATGAAGGGAACCGAACGCAATCAGAATGACGGGGTCATCGCCACCGGTGGACGGATCATCGTCCTCGACGGCCGGCCGAGTACCGAAAACCCGGACACCGATCTCAACACCTACATCGGACTCCAGGTGCTCGAGGAGGCCACCGCTGCGGGCAAGCTCGACCCCTCGATCACCCCGTTCCACATGGATGAGTCGCTCAACGGGGGGCCGGTGACCCCGGTGACCGATGCCCGCGATCTCACCCCGGTCTATCCGGTGACACCGGCGGTACCGGGGCGGAAGGCCAGTTCCCCGGAACCGACCTTCACCTCAGACAGCGACCGGGTTCCCGGCACGGTGATTTACTCGCTGGACGGCGAACGGCCGCGGGAAGCGGTGGTGGATCCCGGCACCGGTGTGGTCACACTGACACCCACGGCCGCTGATGCCGGGCAGACCATCGGTGTCGTCGTGACGGTCACCTACACCGACGGAAGCGTGGACAAAGCGATCGCCGCCTTCTCTGTCGGTGATGTTGACGGAGACGGCGATGATGACGGGAACGGTACCGGGGATGGCGACGGGAACGGTACCGGGGATGGCGACGGCGGAACACCGCCCGGATCGACGCTGTTCGGCGGATCCGGCGACGCTGACCCGGTCGATGCGCCCGGGCTGCTTCCATTCCTGAACATCAGTGGCTTCCTGGCGCTCGTTGTGGGCCTGATCCACTTCCTCCGTACCCAGGTGCTGGGCGGCCTCCACCTGTCCGTCATGTCCCGCTAGATCATCGGATCCCGGCGAGCCGATCGGTCACGAGCTCCAGGAACCGGTCGACCCGCCCCGCGCAGGAGTCCAGGTCGGCCGGAGTGAGGAGAATGCGGTCGCGGTCTCCGCCCAGATACACGACGACCGGGCTGTTGCCGCCTGCGACCCGGGCTGTCGCTGGGTCCATTTCGTTGAGATGGACCGTCTCCAGGGGGAGCGGAAGTTGGTCGAGTGCGTTGGTCCAGTCCTTCCGTTCCCGGACCGATCTGCCGTGGCTGATATCGCAGAGGCTGCAGTGGGCGGTTCCCCGTAGCTTTCCGATGACATATGACATTTCGCCGAGTACGCCCCCGTTGGCGTTGTAGACACCGACCAGGCGGGCGGCCTCCGGGATGTCGGGGATGTGGGATGCGGTAGACACGGTGGGTGTTCCTTCGGGATCGGGTGTGGCGTGCGGACGGGACATCCGGATCAACGGTCGCGGTGTCGCAGATATTCCGGAAGCTTGGAACCGGAAACATTTAGGCGAAGATTTACCTGATAGAAACATGAAGATATTTTCAGAACCCGATTTTAAATGAGGCATGCCTAAGGTATGTTAGGGAACGTGCTGTGGCCCGGAAGCCGGTACTCGAACATCAATGAGCCGAGCAGGGTCCCTGAACCACCGATATCCCCCTGAAACCCAGAAAGTAACGCACCATGACTCAGTCCACCCGTCGTCTCTCCCGGACCGGCCTCGCCGCCGTAGCCTGCCTGACCATGTCGATCTCCCTGATCACCCCCGCTGTCTCGGGCGCTGACGAGAACGCGAAGATCGGCATCGAGCACGTCGCCTCAACCACCAGCTACGCGGACGACACCCCGGCCCTCGCCTGGGGTGTACTGGGCATCTTCCGGCAGGCATCCGGAGGTTTCGACCGCGTCTTCGACGGAGCGACGCTCCACTCGGGTGTGCCGTCCTTCGCCTTCATCTCCCGCACCGACTCCGATGACGGGATCGTGGTGCTGAATTACGCCGGTACCGCCAACGTCATGAACTTCTGCGGTCCGACCTACATGGACCAGGATGAGCGCGGAAACTGCAAACTCGACCTGACCATCAGTGAGCCCACCGTGACGATCAACCCGGCCGATGGCACCGGGAACATCTCGATGATCGTGCACACCCTCGACAAGAATACCAAGGAGTGGTTCGGTCCCAGCCGCGTCGTGATGGCCGATCTGGACCTCTCGAATGCCAGGTACAAGTCCGGTGAGGTCTCCACCGTCCGGGACATCGCGGTCACCGTCACCGAAGAGGGACGTGCCGCGCTCAGTGGAAACCCGAAGGGCTACGACGCCCTGGACGCCCTGGATCTCTCCTTCGACGATCCCATCTCCTTCGGCACCTCCACCGGTGCCACGGAAGACCTCACCCTGGTGAAGGAAGCCGTGACCTCGTACTCCAGGGGTGATGCCAACCGGTTGTTCGGTCTGAAGGACGGGTCCGTCCTCCACATCACCCGCGGCAAGGAGGCGAGTGACTCCCAGATCGTCATCGCGGACAACGATCTCAGTGAGTTCACCGCCGTTGACGACATCACCGTCAACCTCGGCAACCCCTCCGCGCTGAAGTCGGCCACCGACACGCTCTACTGGGCCGACGGAAACACGATCCGCTACGCCGACGCGACCGCAGCAGGTCTCGGTGCCGTCATGGAACTCGGTACCGTGCCGAACTCGAACGTGACCGGTCTCGCCTACTCGGAGGGTACGGACACCCTCGGCGTCCTCACCTCCGACCCCGGCACGCGTGAGGGCGTGTTCACCGTGTTCAACCTCGCGGACGGAACCTCCAGTCAGACGGCACTGCCTCCCATGAGCGAGGTCCGCGGAACCCCGGCCTCAGAGGACGGCGGGAGCTTCGACAGCACCTACGGCTACAGGAGTCCCACCGGTAACGCCGTCGGCCTCCGTGCCCTTCCCGACGGCACGTTCGTCTACATCCTCGACGACATCCTCGATGGGCCCGATGGGCGCACGGGCAGCACGCCGCTCCACATCCGCCCGGGGCAGACCCCGGCGGCCGTCGAGATCGAGGCGGCCAAGGAGCAGTTCAAGTCGGTGCTGTACGGAGGCGGACGACGTACCGCCAGCATCGTCGGCGGTAACGTCGTGTTCTACAACGGCGTGAACAGTGACTTCGAGTCAGTCGGCGTCTACACCTACTCCGACGGCACGTTCACCAAGAAGAGCACCGCCGACGAGGTCGCCGCCTTCGACTTCATCACCGGTGCGACCTTCGACTCCGAGGGCAACCTCGTGATGGCCAGCGCCAGCGACGGCAACGAACTCGCCGTCCTCGATCCGACCACACTCGAGTTCATCTCGAGCACCACCGTCGGTTCCACCCTCCAGTACACCAACGGCCAGGCCGCGGACACACTGAAGTTCGTCGGCGACGACATCTTCATCTCCGGTGTCCACGACTTCGGTGGCGAAGAGACCCTCACCTTCATCAAGGTCTCCACCGGCGGCGACGCCGTCACCGTCGGCACCGCCGATGACACCCTCGAGGCCATCGAGCTCGGGACATCCGACGGCAACGAGCCGCTGAAGAGCACTGAAACGCCGGCCACCATCACGCCGGCCACCTCGAGTCCGGCGACTTCCACGCCGGCGATCTCCACGCCGGTTCTCACCACGCTGGAGACCTCCACCCCGGAGACCACCACGACAGAGACCTCCACGCCCGTGACCACCACGACGGAGACCCCTGACGGCAACGACGACATGTCCTCCGGGTCCGGCGGAAAGCTCCTCATCGGTTTCGGTGGCCTGAGCCTGCTGTCTCTCCTGAACATCGGTGGAATCGCCGCGATGATCGCGGCATTGTTCCACTTCATCAAGTTCAGCATTCTGGGCCTGTACCGCTAGATCGGTGCCCACACGCCCGGGATGATCCCGGGTGACCGGCGTCACCGAAAAAACCGTTCCCCGTCTCTCCCAACAGGAGGGTCGGGGAACGGTCATTCAGGGGGGACTCCGGAGCCACCGGAGAACCGATACCCGTCGGCGGCGACACCCGTCACGATAGGATGATCCCGACCAGCTGCAACCGACGCACCGAAGGATTCTCCCCATGCCCAAGGGAAAACTAGACCCAGCCAGCATCCCCGATGACGGTCTGACCACCCGGCAGCGCCGGATGCTCCCCGTCACGGCGGTGCACACCGGTCCGGGGAAGGGAAAATCGACGGCGGCCTTCGGGATGGCCATGCGTGCCTGGAACCAGGGGATGAACATCGGGGTGTTCCAGTTCGTGAAGTCCGCGAAATGGAAGGTCGGGGAGGAAGCCGTGCTCCGACGCCTGGGCCAGCTCCACGAGGAGACGGGTGAAGGTGGTCCCGTCGAGTGGCACAAGATGGGCGAAGGGTGGTCCTGGGCGCGCAAGGCCGGGACCGAGGAGGATCACGCCCGCGACGCAGCGGAGGGATGGGCGGAGATCCGTCGCCGGATTGAGGCGGAGACCCACGACTTCTACGTCCTAGATGAGTTCACCTACCCGATCAAATGGGGCTGGATCGACGTTGACGAGGTCGTGGCGACCCTGGTGGACCGGCCGGGACGCCAGCACATCGTCATGACCGGCCGGGACGCGGACCCGAAACTCATCGAGGTCGCCGATCTCGTCACCGAGATGACGAAGATCAAGCACCCGATGGACCAGGGGCGCAAGGGACAGAGAGGAATCGAGTGGTAGTACCGGGCCTGTGCATCGCGGCGCCCGCGTCCGGCACCGGCAAAACCACGATCGCCACGGGCCTGATCAGGGCGTTGGCGCGTCGGATGGAGGTCGCCCCGTTCAAGGTCGGGCCAGACTACATCGACCCCGGGTATCACGGTCTCGCCGCGGGCAGGGTCGGAAGGAACCTCGACTCGGTGATGTGCGGTGGCCAACGGATCGGTCCGCTCTACGCCCACGGTTCCGCAGGCTGCGACATCTCCGTAGTCGAGGGTGTGATGGGGCTCTTCGACGGCCGCATCGCGGCCGGTTCGGATCCGGTCTGCGCACCCGGTTCCACCGCGGAGATCGCCCGCACCCTGGGCATGCCGGTCATCCTCGTGGTCGATGTCCGGGGAATGAGCCAGTCGATCGGAGCGATGGTCCGCGGATTCGCGACGGCCGTCGACGGCGTGCGACTGGCCGGGGTGATCCTGAACCGGGCGGGAACCGGACGCCACGACGCGGTCTGCCGCCGCGCGTGCGATGCCGTCGGCGTGCCCGTCCTCGGTTCCCTGCCCCGCTTCGCCGACATCGAGGTGCCCTCCCGCCACCTGGGGCTGGTGACCGCGGTCGAGCGGGGCGGTGCCGCGGTCACCGCCGTCGAGCGGATGGCCGATCTCGTCGAGGAGCACCTCGACCTGGACGGCCTCGTCTCCGTCGCCGACTGCACGTGGGACGGGGAGGCGTGGAATCCGCGCACCGAGGTCGCGCCGGTGGGCAGCCCGACGATCGCAGTCGCCGGTGGACCCGCCTTCACCTTCGCCTACGCGGAACACACCGAGCTCCTCGGTGCGGCGGGCGCCCGGGTCGTGCGCTTCGACCCGCTCACCGATGACCTGCCGGACTGCGACGGACTCATCATTCCCGGCGGGTTCCCCGAGGAGCATGTGGAGGATCTCGCGGGCCGGACCGGGCTCCGACAGCGGGTTCGGGAACGGATCGCCGACGGTATGCCCGTCCACGGGGAGTGCGCGGGCCTGCTGTGGCTGACCGCGAGCCTCGACGCGCATCCGATGCTCGGGGTGATCGACACCC
The DNA here is from genome assembly GCF_016595285.2 of Corynebacterium antarcticum. Lineage (NCBI taxonomy): Bacteria > Bacillati > Actinomycetota > Actinomycetes > Mycobacteriales > Corynebacteriaceae > Corynebacterium > Corynebacterium antarcticum. Next base: position 400,608 of record NZ_JAENIP020000001.1, on the reverse strand, counting down.
ACGCGGCCATGGGCCGGCGGCTCACCCTCGGCTACCGGGAAGCCGTCGCGCTGTCTGACTCGGTGCTCCACAGGGAGGGGGAGCGACTCACGGGCCACGAGTTCCACCACACAGCCCTCACCGACACCTCCGTGGCCGGTTGGTCACCCGCCTGGGGCTGGCGTGGCTGGGACGGGCGGGGTGTCCGGGAGGGATTCGCGGGCGACACCGTGCACGCGTCCTATCTGCACTGCCATCCGGCCGCGACACCGAGAGCCATCGAACGGTTCGTGGCCGCCTGCGTCTAGCCGCCGACGAGCGCCCGGCGATCCTCGGTGAGTTTCCCGTCCACCATCGTGCACCGGCGGTCGGCGCGCCGGGCGGCCTCCTCGTCGTGGGTGACCAGGAGGGTCCCGACCTTCTCCTCCGTGACGAGTTCCAGGAGCAGGTCCATCACGTCCGCGGAACGCCCGGAATCGAGCGCCGAGGTCGGTTCGTCGACGACGAGGAGTGCCGGGGAGTTCATCAGGGCGCGGGCGATGTTGACGCGCTGCCGCTGACCACCGGACAGTGCACCGACGTTCCGGTCGCGGGCATCGGCTAGGCCGAGACGTTCGAAGAGCTCGAGGGCGCGGCCCCGCGTCGCGGCTTTGGAGGCACGTCTCCGCCACGGGGACTCCAGGTGCCGGGTCATCATCAACTGTTCGGTGGCGGTGAGTGATCCGATCAGGTTCGGTTGCTGGAAGACGATCCCGATGTCGTTCCGTCGGACGGCGGCCGCCTCCCGGGAGGAGAGACCGGCGAGTTCCCGGTCGCCCAGCCGGATCGACCCGGAGGTCGGGGGCTGCAGCGTGGAGGCGACGGCCAGGAGCGAGGACTTGCCGGAACCGGAGGGGCCGGTGATGGCGATGAGTTCACCGGCGTCGAGGGACAGCGACGCGCGATCGACCGCGGTGATCTCACCGGCGCCGTCGGGGAAGGTCAGGGTGACGTCGTCGAGGGTGAGGACTGGACGGGAGTTCATCGGTTACCTCCGAGAGCGGAAAGCGGGGAAGCGGATTTCAGGAAGGACAGTGCGGCCGCGGCACCGACCAGGCCGAGCGCGAACATGGCGAGCGCCGGGTAGAGCGTCGTCGAGGTCGACACCACGAACGGCAGTCCATCACCGATCAACGACGCCGAGATCAGGGTCAGCGCGAGCCCCGCGCCGACGCCCACCGCGAGGATCACGGCGGCCTGACCGAGAGCGTCGACGACGAGTGCCGCGCCCGTGGCTCCGAGGGCCTTCAGGGTGGCGATGTCGGGCTTCCGTTGGATGGTCCACACGGTGAAGAAGGCACCGGTGACCAACGCGGTGATGATCAGCAGCATCACGTTGATCATGGTGAGGGAGGTCGACTCCGCCTTGTGTGACGCCATCGTGCCGGGCAGGTTCCCGGCGGAGATACCCAGCGTGCCGGGTTCCCCGTCGATCGGGGCGCCCGACGCGATGAATGTGGCCGGCGCATCCGCGTCGAGATGGGCCCAGACGACCGGTTGGTGCGAGTAGTGGTCGTCGCCGCGCACGGCGTCGACCGTCACCGTGCCGTAGCGGCCGAGGTCCGCCGAATCCCCGGCGGCCAGCCCCGTGGCCTTCGCCGCGGCCTCGGAGAGGACGACGTGACCCGGTCCGGGCAGGGGAGTGGACGCATCCGCCGGGCCGTCGGCCGCGGGCCGGGTCGCCAGTACCGACACGGATTCCTCGCCGAGCAGGCTCCGGTCGATCCCCACGGCGGTGGCGGGGGTTCCGGCCGCTGCAGCAGCGTCCAGAAGTGCGGTGGTGGATTCCGGATCGAGCCGTGACCGGTCCAGGCTGGCCTCTCCGGTGTCGGACAGGGTCGCGGAGGCACCTCCGATGGTGGACAGGGCGGAGATGCTCCGGTGGGTCAGACCTCCCGTGAGGCCGGAGAGGAAACTGACCAGCAGGGCCATCATCGCCACGGTGACGGTGATCAGGGCGAACCGGCCACGGGCGGCCCGCAGGTCGCGGAGAGCGAGGAACATGATCGGGGAAACTCCTCCTTCAGGGCGGACTGGTGGGAACTGTCCTCCAGTGTGCGCGGATCAGATGCGTGTGGAATCGGAAAACCGGACAGAAACGGACAGTTCGTTTAGTCATTTGACGAATCAAACGTTCGGTTGGGTGCTCTCCACCGACCGGACTCCAACCCAGGTGGGCCTGAATCGAACGACTACACTCGACATCTATGAGTTCACCCACCAGCACCGGTACCGGACAGCCCTCATCCGGCCACGTCACCCTCATCGGCGGCGGGCCGGGCGCCCACGACCTCATCACCGTCCGGGGAATGAACCGCCTCCGGGCCGCCGATGTCATCGTCGCCGACCATCTCGGACCGACCGACCAGCTGGACCAGCTCTGCGATCTCACAGGCAAGGAGGTCATCGACGCATCCAAGCTGCCCTACGGCAGACAGATGGCGCAGGAGAAGATCAATGAACTGCTGATCACCCATGCCCGCGCCGGGCGCGCCGTCGCCCGACTCAAGGGTGGGGATCCCTACGTCTTCGGCCGTGGATTCGAGGAACTCGTGGCCTGCCGCGAGGCAGGAATCGAGTGCGAGGTCGTCCCCGGGGTGACCAGTGCGGTGTCTGTGCCCGCCGCCGCCGACGTCCCGGTCACGCAGCGCGGCGTCGTGCACTCCTTCACCGTCATCTCCGGACATGTGCCACCCGGGCACCCCAAATCACTCGTCGACTACGACGCCCTGGCCCGCACCGGCGGAACCCTCGTCGTGATCATGGGGGTGAAGAACTCACCGGCCATCGCGACCGCCCTCATCGCCGCCGGGCGCAGCCCGGAGACCCCGGTGGCCGTGATCCAGGAGGGCACCACGGACCGGGAGAGAAGCTTCCGTGGTGTCCTCGGTGACCTCGGTACCCTGATCACCACCAACGGGGTGACCCCACCCGCCGTCATCGTCATCGGAGAGGTGGCGGGTCTGTGACCGCCCGCGGAACCGGGCCCGGCGCCCGGGAGATCACCCCACCGGTGGCCGCCTCCGCACTCGGCTTGCCGCTCGCGGTGCTCTCGGCGTTGCAGCTGATGGTGGTTCTCGACGGCACGGTGGTCAACCTCGCGCTCGCGCGTATCCAGATCGAGCTTGGCCTCACGGACAACCTCCGATCCTGGGTCGTGACGTCCTACGCCCTGGCCTACGGCGGCCTGCTCCTGCTCGGTGGTCGGCTCGGCGACACCTTCGGCCGGAAGCGGGTGTTCCTGACCGGTGTCGGGTTGTTCACCCTCGCCTCCCTGGCCTGCGGTCTGTCGACCACACCGGTGATCCTGCTCGCCGCGCGGGTCATCCAGGGGATCGGTGCGGCCATTGCGTCACCCACCGCGATGGCGCTCATCGTGGTCACCTTCGCCCCGGGCAAAGCGCGGAACCAGGCGTTCTCCGTGTTCGCGATGATGACGGGCCTGGGCAGTGTCCTCGGCCTCGTCGCCGGCGGCGCTCTCACCGAAGCGAGCTGGCGGTGGATCTTCCTCATCAACGTCCCCATCGGGTTGCTGATCCTCGCCGTCGGTGTGAAGGTGCTCGCCCGCACACCCGCATTCGAGCGGATCCGGCTCGACGTCCGGGGTGCGATCCTCGCCACCGGCGCGTCCACCCTCCTGGTGTTCGGCCTCGCGGAGGGCGGCACCGGGTACTCGCCCGTCGTCATCGGCGCCCTGATCCTCGGCGCAGCCACCCTCGTCACGTTCTTCCTCTCCCAGCGTCGGGTCCCCAACCCGGTGCTGCCGCTGCACATGTTCGGCGATCGCTCCCGCGCCGTTGTGTTCATCTGTCTGCTGCTCGTCGGCGCTCTCATGATGGCGATGACCGTGCAGGTCGCGCTGTTCGTCCAGGAGGTCGTCGGCTACGGCCCGCTCCAGGCGGGACTGGCGTTCATTCCCTTCGCCTTCGCGCTCGGGGCGGGAAGCTGGATCGCCGGGCTCGTCGTGGAGCGGACCGCGCCCCGGTTCATCATCGCCGCGGGCGGACTCATCCTCGTCGCGGGATTCGTGTTCGGCTCCACGCTAGGTGTGGACACCACCTACATCCCTGACCTCCTTCTGCCGATCCTCGTCATCGGGTTCGGTATCGGTGTCGTGCTCATCCCGCTGACCCTGTCCGTCGTCGCAGGCGTCAAACCCATGGATGTCGGGCCGCTGACCGCCACGTCGCTGGTGTCGCAGACCCTCGGTGGCCCCCTCGGGCTCGCCGCGGTGACCGCATTCGCGGAATACCGTGCCAGGTCGGTTCTCGGTTCCACCTTCGACCGGATCGACCGGGCGGCCCTCGATGACACGGCGCGTGCCGCGCTCGGAACGGGGTACACCTCATCACTGCTGATCTGCGCCGGTCTGGCGATCGCGGTCGTGGTGATATCCCTGGTGTTCGTGCGTTTCACCCCGGAGCAGATCCGCGAGGGCCGCGAAGCGGAGAAGGCCAGCACGCTCGGCTAGCGCGGTGCATCGACCGCACCGTGGGCGCCCGGTACGCCGGTGGGGATTCGCCGGAATGAAGCCCCTCCGAGGATGGATCGTGGACCCGGCAGGCGACTGAGAGCGCCCCTGCTTCCGGTCCGATCCACAAGTCATCCCTGAGGCTGATTTCCTCCCGCCCGCGGGGTCCTACGATTGGCGGGTGGACCTGCACCCGATCCGAGAGACCTGCCCGATGCCGCCACCCGTCACCTGTTCCGGAGCCACCGCCGCGCTTCTGGAGCGTGTCCGCACCGCCGTCGGCGGGACGGGTCACGCGTTCTGCTACGTGTTCTGCGCGTCCGGGGTCATCCTCCTGGACGCCGGTGGGCACACCGACACACTCTCCTCGGTCCTCTATCTCATCATCGCCTGCGTGTTGCTCGTCGCGCCTGGGTACCCGGCGGTCGCCGTCGGGACCACGGGCATCGTGTTGTCGGCGATCCTGTTTCGCGGTCTACCCGGCGGACCGGGCGCCGGCGCGGTGATCGTGGCGTATTGTGCGTTCCTCACCGCCGCGCGCATCACATCGCGTGTCCGCTTCGTGTACCTCGGCGCGATGCTGCTCGGCGCCACCGTGGCCCTGTTGGTGCTGTGGAACATCTCTCTCCTCCCCGAAGGAGACAGATGGCCGGTGGTGATGCTGGTGGCGGGCCTCTTCTCCTCGTGGACCTGGGTGGCGTTCTTCTGGTTGCTCGGTGATATCGCGCGCCGCAGACGGCGCGATCTCGAGGCGCTCCGCCAGCGCGCGGAACTCGCCGGTGTGGTGGAACGAACGCGCATCGCCCGCGAGATGCACGACATCGTGGCGCACTCCCTGGCCGCGGTCACCTCACTGGCCGACGGTGCCAGGTTCGCGGCGCGCAAGGATCCTCAGGTGGCGGTGCACACCCTGGAGCTGATCGCGGAGACCTCCAGGGAGTCACTGGTTCAGATGCGGGGCCTGCTGAGCGTCCTGCGGGAGGATGAGGGACGTTCAGAGACCGCCCCACCCGGTACCGCGGACATCCCCGGCCTGATCGCGGATGCACGGCGAAGCGGATTGGCGCTGCGTGCAGAGGGGCTGGAAAAGATCCCGACGGACCTGTCCCAGCTGTCGCAGATGACGCTGTACCGGCTGGTCCAGGAGATGCTGACGAACATGCTCCGGCACGGCGACGGCACCGGGGAACTCGCCGCGACCGACACGGGCAGGGCCGTCACCGTCACCGCGACCAACCCGACCGGTCAGACGGGGAATCCCGGGGGAAGCGGCTTCGGCATCACCGGGATGAGGGAACGTCTGAGAGCGGTCGGTGGGCAGCTGGATGTCGTGGACACGGGTGCACGGTTCGTGGTGACGGCGACGGTGCCGAGATGATCCGGGTCGGAATCGTCGACGACCAGCCCCTGGTGCGTGCGGGTTTCGCCATGCTCATCGGCAGCCAGGACGACATGGAGGTCGTCTGGCAGGCGGGCGACGGTGATGAGATCCCCGAAGGGGAATCGAGTGCCGACATCATCCTGATGGATGTCCAGATGGCCCGGACCGGTGGTATTCCGGCGACCAGGCGTGTGCTCTCGAGTGACCGCCATGTCCGCGTCATCATGCTCACCACCTTCGACGATGAGCGCTTCGTCAGCGGTGCGATCGCCGCCGGAGCGTCCGGGTTCCTGTTGAAGGACGCCCAGCCGGAGGAGCTTCTCGACGCCGTGCGCACCGTGCACTCCGGGGCTGCGGTCCTCGCACCGTCGGTGACCGCGGAGCTGCTTGAACGACTGAGGGCACCCGGGCAGACGGGTGTGGATGCGGTCGAAGAGCAGATCCCGGCTCCGGTTCCCCTCATTGACCCGCTCACCCCGCGGGAGACCGAGATTCTGCGACTGGTCGCACTGGGCTACAACAACGACGAGATCGCCGCCCGCGAGTTCGTGTCCATGGCCACGGTGAAGACCCACATCCGGCACATTCTCGCGAAGACGGGATCCCGGGACAGGGTTCACGCGGTTCTCTACGCCTACCGGACCGGCCTGGTGGGTCGCGCGGAGCTGCTCGCTCATCCCGGGGGCTGATTTCCCGGGGATCACCTCGGCGGAGGACGTGGGGACCTCACCCGACGCGGGATCGTGGAGACATGATCACAGTCACCTCACTGACCAGAAGATACGGCGGTACGCCCGCCGTCGACGATCTCTCCTTCACCATGCCCGACGGGCAGGTCACGGGTTTCCTCGGCCCCAATGGCGCCGGAAAATCGACCACCATGCGCATGATCTGCGGACTCGAACGCCCGGATGCGGGCACCGCCTTCATCGATGGGCGTCGCTTCACCGCGCTGCCCGCACCGGCCCGCGTCATCGGCGCGCTGCTCGACGCCTCCTGGTTCCACCCGGGACGCAGCGGACGGGCACATCTGCGCATGATGGCGCGGGCGGGCGGTATCGACGCCGATCGTGTCGATACCGTGCTCGACCGCGTCGGCCTGTACTCCGTCGCGCACAGGAGGGTCGGCGGATACAGTCTCGGCATGCGGCAGCGGCTCGGTCTCGCGTGCGCGCTGCTCGGCGACCCCGGACATGTCATCCTCGACGAACCCGTCAATGGCCTGGACCCGGAGGGGGTGATCTGGATGCGCCGGATGACCCGGCAGCTCGCGGAGGAGGGACGCGGCGTGCTGGTGTCCTCGCACCTGCTCTCCGAGATGTCGGTGACCACGGACCGCCTCGTGATCATCGGACGGGGAAGACTCATCGCCGAGGGGCCGCTGTCGGACTTCGTCGGGGATGCGGTGCACGAGATCAGGTGCACCGATACGGACGCCGCCGTCCGGATCCTCGCCGAGCACGACATCACCGCCGACCGTGCGCCAGACGGGTTGATCACCGTCAATGCGGAGACCACGACCACTGAACGCATCGCCCGGCTGTGCCAGGGGGCGGGAATCGTGATCACACACCTGGCCTCCCGGGAGCAGTCCCTCGAAGACGTCTTCCTCACCGCGACAGCCGACACCACCACCTACAGGAGCGCCTGATCATGACCGCCTCAATCTCAGATTTCCCGACCACCGGAACATACCGGCGTCCCGGGTACGGAGGAATTCTCGCCGCCGTCATCACCGAACTGACCTCGGTGCGCAGCCACCTGGTCTTCCTCGCAGCCGTGATACTGGTGATTCCGGCATTCGCGGTCGGGATACGGCTCGCCGGAGGCGACGAGCCAGTGACACTCCGCGACCTCACGGTCGGCACCGATCTGTCGTTCCTCATCGCGGGCTTCGCCGCCGCGGCGATCATCGGGGGCACCTACCGGCACCACTCCATCGCCTGGATGTGGATGATGGACAACAGGAGGGGCCGGGTTACCGCCCTCCGTGTCGGGGTCGTCCTGATCGGTGCTCTCGCAGGGCTAGCCCTGGGGCTGGTGCTCGCCTGCGGTGCCGTTCTCCTCATCGGCGACACGTTGCCCGCCGATATCCCGGGTGAGCAGCTCCGGGAGTTCCGGTTCGACCTGATCAAGTTCGTCACCGCGGTTGTCCTCGCCGCGCTTCTCGCCGTGATCACCCGTTCCACGGTTCTCGCATCCCTGATCTTCGCCGCCGATGTCTTCGTCATCGAGGCGATGGTCTACGCGCTGCCCGTCCAGGCGCTCAAGGACGTCGGATGGGTACTGCCCTTCCTCTCGGGACAGATAGCCAACGGAAGCTCCATCCCGGGTTTCACGGCTACGCCGCTCCAGGGCGGTGTCGCGTTGGCCTGCTGGGTGGTCGTTCTGGGGGCTATCGCGTGGTGGTCCGACACCAGACGCGCGATCCGCTGACCGGAGCCGGTACCGGGAGGCCGGGGTCCTCCCGGGCACCGGCGAAACGAAGCCCGGTCACCGCGTGGAGTGCACGGGTGACCGGGCTTCAGAATCAGGAATTCCGGTTCAGATGGAGGTGTTCGGGACGATCAGGCCTTGACCGGACCGTCCCACTTCGCACCGTTCTCCCAGTAGCTCTGGATGTCCTCCAGCTTGCGGCCCTTCGTTTCGGGGGCGTAGCGGAACACCGCGATGAAGGCGACGAAGGCCAGTACACCGAAGATCCCGAAGACTCCGGCACCACCGACCGCCTCCAGCAGCGACGGGAAGAGCTGTGCGACGATCGCGTTGGCGATCAGGTCAGCGGTCAGCACCAGTGACGCACCGAGGGCGCGGTAACGGGTGGGGAACAGTTCGCCCGCGTAGACCCAGACGATGGCACCGAAGCCACCGGTGAAGCCCATCGTGAACAGGACGATACCGATGAATCCGAGGACCAGGAACGCGGTCGAGGAGTCCGCGCTCATGCGGTAGACCAGAACCAGCAGGATGTCGGCGAAGATCATGGTGCCGATGCCGCTGAGCAGGACCTTCCGGCGACCGAAGGAGTCGATGACGACCATGGAGACGAGGACGGCGGCCAGTCCGAAGGTCTGCACCACAGCGGGGAGGAGGAGCTGTTGGGCGGTTCCGTGGAAGCCCATCTGCTCGAAGATCCGGGGTGCGTAGTAGATGGTGGCGTTGATGCCGGTGATCTGGATGAAGAAGCCGAGGGCGATGGCGAAGATCGTGGCCCGGGAGATCGGTCCACGGAACATCTCGCCCAGACGTTTGAGGTCGTTTCCGCCACGGTTCTGGTTGACGGATTCGGATATGGACCGGAGCTCCTCCTCGGCTTCCTCCGGGGGATTGATGTTCAGCAGGACCGCCCGTGCTTCCGAGACCCGTCCCTTCAGGACGAGCCACTGCGGGGTCTCACTGATCTTCAACAGTGCGACGAACACGATGGCGGCCGGGATCGCGGCGGCGCCGAGCATCCAGCGCCAGCTCTCGAAGAAGGACAGGCCCCAGCCGACGAGATATCCGACGATGATACCGAGGACCGTGGTCACCTGGTAGGCGGTCAGGAGACCGCCACGGATCCTGTTGGGGGAGGATTCCGCGATGAACACGGGAACGACGGTGATCGACAGGCCGATGGTCAGGCCGAGCAGTGCTCGGAGGAACACCAGGATGCCGGCGGTGGGGGCGAAGGCGCTCGCCACGGAGAACACCACGTATCCGGCTGCGACGATGAGCATCGTCTTCTTTCGGCCGATGGCGTTCGCGAGCGGGCCGCCGGCGACGGCTCCGAAGATCTGACCGATGACGACTGCGGTGGCCATGGTCGCCTGTCCGGTGGTGTCCAGACCGAAGTCTTTCTCGAGGTACAGCAGCGCGGCGGCGATGTTGGAGATGTCGTAGCCGTAGGTGATTCCGAGGGCCGCCGCGGTGAGCGCGATGGCGCGCCCGACCGGGGGAGCGGACTTGAGATCACTGATGAAGGACATGACTGGCCTTTCAGGGTTCGTTTGCGGGTAACCGCAGGAAGAAGTGGTGGGTGAAGCTTGATCAGGCTGACGGCGATTGAAGAGCGCACGGGCATCGAATCCGGGTGGAGTCCGGCGTCGATGAACTCATCCGCCCACTGTCACCGGTTGAAGCGCCCGTTTCAGGGATCGGGGCGGGCGGTTTTCTAGGGGGATGGGTGGGTACCCGTGTCGGCTGCCCTCGGACGGATCTCGCACCCGGAGGAATCGAAAGCCCTCAGCGCGGCGCCCCTGACCTGCGCATCTATGCCTAGCTTCGCGGATTCTATGCGCCCCGGTGCCGGGACCACCCCGAGGTATCTGGTCAACGCCTCCCGGATGGGGGCGAGCAGTTTCTCACCGCGGGCGACCATGCCGCCGCTGATGACGATCGGGATTGGGCCGAGGGTCGCGACGACCGGAGCGAGGAACCTGCCGAGTGTCTCGCAGGCGAAGTCCGTGATTTCGGTCGCCCTGCCGTCGCCCTGGTCCACAAGTTCGAAGACCTCCCGCGAGCCGGAGCCCTCGGGGACGAGACCGAGACTGGCACCCCGCCGTCCGATACCGGCGGCGGAGCACACGTGCTCGAGCGGCACGAGGTCACCGTCGTACCCGGGTACGAGTACCTGGCCGATCTCACCGGCCCACTGCCAGGTGGTGGTGGGCTGATGGCCGCTGATCACGACCGAGGAGATGCCGGTTCCGATGGCGAGGAAGAAGAAATCGGGATAGGCCACGCCCCACCGGGATTCGGCGAAGGCACCACTGCGCACATCGTGTCCGAGAGTCACGGGACGGCGCAGGGCCTCCTCGAGCATCCCGGCGATGGGTTCGTTGCGCCAGCCGAGATTGGCCGAGAACACCGAGATACCGCGAACCTCGTCGATGATTCCCGGGATGTTGACGCCGACCGTGTCGACGAGGTCGACCCCGTTCGACCGTGCCCATCCCGTCAGTTCGGTCGCGGCTCCGGCGGCGGTGTCGGCGAGGCGCCGAGGGTCGGTGGGGGTCGGGATGTTGAGCTGATGGTGTGTGTCACCGGAGGGATCGACGACCGCGGCCTTGATCGCGGTGCCCCCGACATCGATTCCCAGTGCCCATGGTGTTCTTGTGTTCTCTTCGCGGGTTGTTGCTGACATTGTGGCTCCCGGGGTTGGGCTGAATCTATCTGCTGATTTCTGTGTGCCCATGTTGTCCCCGGCCACCGCAGCACATTCCGGGCGGCCGCCTGTTGATCATCCCGAAGAACATCAGGGCCAAGCGCAAGAGTATTACCAACTGATTCCCTCTGGTGGTCATGCAGCGGAATTAAGGCCCTAGAACGGGGGTGGAGGTGGCGGTGAGCTGTGAAAACAGTGAATGTGAAGCATGGTGTGCTGATCGGTGGCTGTGATGGGCCGGGCGAATTGTTTGATTCTGCTGTGGTGCCACTGAACGGTCGTTCGGATGGCACGGGTCGCTCTGGGTGGGATGGGCGGATAGTTCTTGCACCCTGGGCGGGTGGTTGCGTGATCGGCGGGGGCGGTCACACGACCAGCGTGAGAGACGATCTTCCGGTGACCTCGACGGTGAGCCCGGTGGTCCCGGCAACGTCCGCGACCTCGTCTATGCCGGTGCCGGGTCCGAGGTCGTGCCCGGTCAGTGCGAGTGACCGGGCGAGGATCCCCTTGTAGTGCTTGTTGAAATGGCTGACCACCTTCCGGGTTCCGTCCTCCCGCAGGGACTCCACACGGACGGTGATGGCCCCCGGTTGGGGGCCGAGGGCGAGATATGCGCCGGAACGCAGATCCACGACCGGCCCCTCTACCGGGGCCACACCCTTGAGGGCCGCGGTGATGCCTCCTCCCCACCGGGCCTTCATCGTCGGTGCTTTGGCGGTTCCGGGATCCGGGATCTTCGAGCCGGCCGAGAGCCGGTACCGGGGAATCGGGTCCGTGGCCCGGACGATCCCGAAGAGTGCCGATCCGACGGCGAGCCGGGACAGGGCGGCGGCATCCAGGGTGTCGGCGTCGAGAGCGTCGTAGAGCACGCCGGTGTACCGCCGGATCGCGGGCATTGTCGGAGAGGTCCACAGCCGCCGGTTCGCGGCGATCTCACCACCCAGCTTCTCGCTGATCTTCAGGACCTCGCGCATCGTCGCATCATCGAGCGCGAGCAGTGCCTCGGCGATCTCGTGGCGGACGGGGTTGAGCTCGGGGAACGACAGACGATCGAGGTCGAGTGGGGCGCCGTCGCCGCCGTCAGCCTTGGTCTCGGAAGGGGGCAGCACAATGAGCATGGTCACCACCCTAACCCGCGGGACCGGGCGGGTATATTGGCGCTCATGATCACACGCATGTCCACTCTGTTCCTGCGCACTCTGCGCGACGACCCGGCCGAGGCCGAGGTCCCCAGCCACAAGCTCCTGGTCCGTGCCGGGTACATCCGACGCGCGGCTCCCGGTGTGTACTCCTGGCTCCCGCTCGGCCTGCGCACGCTCCGGAAGATCGAGGGCATCGTCCGCGAGGAGATGGAGAACATCGGCGGGCAGGAGATCTGTCTGCCCGCGCTGCTTCCCCGCGAACCCTACGAGCAGACCGGTCGCTGGACCGAGTACGGGGACAACCTGTTCCGGCTCAAGGACCGCAAGGGCGGTGACTACCTGCTCGGACCGACGCACGAGGAGATGTTCACCGGACTGGTCAAGGACATGTACTCCTCCTACAAGGATTTCCCCGCGGTCCTCTTCCAGATCCAGACGAAGTACCGCGACGAGGAGCGCCCGCGTGCGGGAATCCTCCGCGGGCGCGAGTTCACCATGAAGGACTCCTACTCCTTCGACATGGATGACGCGGGACTGGACGCCGCCTACCGGAGGCACCGCCAGGCGTACATCAACTCCTTCGACCGCATGGGCATCGAGTACGTCATCTGCGCCGCCACGTCGGGCGCCATGGGGGGATCGGCCTCCGAGGAGTTCCTCGCAGTCTGCGAGAACGGTGAGGACACCTTCGTCCGCGCCACGGAGGGCGACTACGCGGCGAACGCGGAAGCCGTGATCACTCCGCCGGCCGAGGAGAAGCCCATCGACGCTCAGCCCGCCGCACTGGAATACGACAGCCCCGCCTGCGAGACCATCGACAAGCTGGTCGACTGGGCCAACGGCGCGGGAATCAAGGTCGACGGACGCGAGGTCACCGCCGCGGACACCCTGAAGTGCATCGTGGTGAAGATCACCCGCCCCGGTGAGGAGGCCGAACTGACCGGCATCCTTGTGCCGGGTGACCGCGAGGTCGACATGAAGCGGCTCGAGGCGTCCGTCGAGCCGGCCGCCGTGGAACTCGCCTCGGACAAGGATTTCGCCACTACGCCGTTCCTGGTCAAGGGGTACGTCGGCCCGCGTGGACTGGCCGCCAACGACGTGCCGATTCTCGCCGACCCACGGGTCGTCTCCGGGACGTCCTGGATCACGGGTGCCGACGCCGAGGGGCGCCACGTGGTCAACTGTGTCGCCGGCCGGGACTTCACCCCGGACGGTCACATCGAGGCCGCCGAGATCCGCGAGGGGGACCCCGCACCGGACGGCCAGGGCACACTGCGGCTCGCCCGGGGCATCGAGATCGGCCACATCTTCCAGCTCGGGCGGAAGTACTCCGAGGCCCTGGAGCTGCAGATCCTGGATGAGAACGGCAAGCGTTCCGTACCCACCATGGGATCCTACGGAATCGGCGTCTCCCGGCTGGTCGCGGTCATCGCCGAGCAGCGTTACGACGACAAGGGCCTGAACTGGCCGGTGTCGGTCGCCCCGTACCAGGTGCACGTAGTCGTGGCGAACAAGAACGCCGAGGCCGCCGAGGCCGCCGAGAAGCTCGCGGGTGAGCTCTCGGATTCCGGCATCGAGGTGCTCTTCGACGACCGCCCGAAGGTGAGCCCCGGTGTGAAGTTCAAGGACTCCGAGCTGCTGGGCATGCCGTTCGTCGTCGTGCTCGGCCGCAGCTTCGCCGACGGCGTCGTGGAACTGCGGATCCGGGAGACCGGTGAGATCCGGGAGGTTCCCGTGGCTGACATTCTCGATGAAGTCAGGAATCTTGTCTGACAACTAGAGAGCTGGCGGGGCTCAACCTGAAAAAACGGCGGAAGAATCTCTCTTCCGCCGTTTTCCTGTCTGACACGCGGGCACTAGTGTTGAATTGAAGAGTGTCGCCACTGGGCGGCTCTTCCCACCGGTCTCCGACCGGTGATCAGGATCCCCGAGGAGAAAGGACGGCCCCCGCCATGGAGGTCATCATCCAGCCTGACGCCGAGTCCGTCGCGCGCGTCGCCGCCGACGTTTTCACCGACTACGCCCGTCGTGATTCCGCCACCCTGGGGCTGGCCACCGGCTCCACGCCGCTGGCCATGTACGGGGAACTCATCCGCAGGCACCGCGATGAAGGCCTGAGCTTCGCGCACTGTCGTGCCTTCCTCCTCGACGAGTACGTCGGACTGCCCCGTACCCACGAACAGAGCTACTACCGTTTCATCAGGGACAACTTCACCTCGCACATCGACATCCCCGACGGGGACGTCCACAGCCCCGACGGACTGGCCGATGATCCGACAGCGGCGGGTCTCGCCTACGACCGGGCGATTGCGGACGCCGGCGGAGTGGACGTCCAGCTTCTCGGGATCGGTACCGACGGACACATCGGGTTCAATGAGCCCGGTTCATCCCTCCGCTCACGGACCCGGTTGAAGACCCTCCATCCGCAGACGATCGCGGACAACGCCCGGTTCTTCGGTGACGACGAGAGCTTGGTCCCGCACCACGTACTCACCCAGGGGCTGGGGACCATCAGCGATGCGGGCCATCTGCTCCTGCTGGCCACCGGATCGGGCAAGGCCGACGCCGTGGCGGCGACGGTCGAGGGGCCGGTCTCCGCCCTGTGCCCGGCATCGATCCTCCAGTTCCACCGGCACGCGACCGTCATCGTCGATGAGGAGGCCGCGAGTGGACTGACCAACGCGGAGTACTACCGCTACGCGTTCGACAACAAACCCGACTGGCAGCGGATCTGACGGGTCCCGGGACCCGTCACCCGAGATCGAACAGGCCCTCAGCGGCGGGATCCGTTCCCGCAGCCGCCAGGACCGGTACCGACCGCAGCGCCGCGGTTGAACCCGCGAGGATGCACCACACGCGCCAGGCCGGCTGTTCAGCGGTCGCGGCGTCCGCCTGCCACATGAGTACGGAGTCGGTCTCGATGCGGACAGCTGTCGCGAGAGCGGACCCCGCATCGGCGGGGGCCCGGTCCTCAGGCATCCCGTAGCCGGCCGCAGGCAGGGGCAGGCGGGACTCCGGGATTCCGGACAACAGTTCCCGCAGCTGCGTCGCCAGTTCCCGGTGCCCCTCCACCGACCTTCCGATTGATGCCGCCACCTCGGTATCGGCCCACGACTGCGCGACCTCGAGGCCGTAGATCGCCGAGTACTGCCACTCCAAGGCCTTCAGAGCCGCTTCCAGGTCTGCCGGATCCGGTTCGAACTCCGCTTCGCCGACGAGATCTCCGACGGTCGACGACTCCGGCTCGGGCGTCGTCCCGGTGAGCACGGCGAGTTCGCCGTGCATGCGGGCCAGCTTCAGCACT
Organism: Corynebacterium antarcticum; assembly: GCF_016595285.2. NCBI lineage: Bacteria > Bacillati > Actinomycetota > Actinomycetes > Mycobacteriales > Corynebacteriaceae > Corynebacterium > Corynebacterium antarcticum. The sequence goes on along the minus strand of NZ_JAENIP020000001.1, from coordinate 385,146 downwards.
GACTCCCGCGGCGCGGAGGCCGCTTCACGGGCGATCTGCTCCGCGGACTCAGGGAGAACGTCCGCGGATCCGGTTCCGGTCGGCACCGTTGCACCCGTAGCGGTGGGTACCGTGCAGGAATCGGGGACCGTCCCGTCCTCCAGGACGCCGCACAGCCGCCGGATCTCGGCGTCAAGGGCCTCTGCATGCCGTTCCCGTACCTCCGCACCCCGGGGGTCTGAACCGGAGAGCTCCGCCGCGTCCGCGTGCGCGTCGGCGGAGAGCGAGAACAGCGCCGGGTCGGCTTCCGGTTCCGGACTGATCGCACAGGCGGTGAGGACCCCGGCGAGAAACAGCGCGGTGACGGGGGTGATCGTGGTGCTGCGGAGGCTACGGCGTTTCACGGCGCATAAGTGTACCCGGGCGGGGGGCCGGGCACGGTAGGGTTGGCCGCATGGCATTTCCAACTGAACAGACCCTGACCGATCTGGTCGCGCCCGTCGCGGAGGCACACGCTCTCGATGTCGAGAGGGTCCGCGTGAATCGGGCCGGATCGAAGTCCTCCGTCACGGTCGCCCTCGACGGCGACGAGCGCCCCGATCTTGAACTCCTGGAGGACGTCTCCCGGGAGATCTCCGACGCGTTCGACGCTGCAGAGGAACGCGGCGATGTCGAGTTCGGGGGGCAGGGCTACACGCTCGAGGTTGGAACACCTGGCGTCGACCACCCGCTGACCCATCCCCGGCACTGGCGCCGGAACCGTGGCCGCCTCGTCGCACTCACCAGGGACGGACAGACCGAGTTCGGGAGGGTCGGGGCGCTCGACGAGGCCGGTGACTCGGTCATCTTCATCCGCAGGCCGGAGAAGGGGCGCAGGGACGTCCGGATCGACGTCCTGCCGCTCGCGGAGATTGGAACCGGTACGACCGCGGTGGTAGAAATTGAATTCTCACAACCGCCGGCGGCAGAAGCCGCACTGGCGGATCTCAGTTACGGAGACGCGCTGACCAAGCGGGAGGAAGACAAGTGAATATTGATGTTGCGGCACTGAGGAGCATCGAGAAGGAACGCGGTATCAGCGTCAACGACATGCTGACCACGATCGGCCGGGCGCTTCTGCAGGCGTATCACGCGCACACCGGGGAGACCGCCGGAGAGAACACCCGGGCCCGGATCGACATCGACCCGGCCACCGGGTCCGTCGCCGTCATCGTCACCGAGTTCGACGATGAGGGAACGGTCGTCTCCGAGTTCGACGACACGCCGAACAACTTCGCCAGGGTGTCCGCCGGAGCCGTGCGCGAGGCGATCATCCGCCGTATGCGGGAAGCGGAGAACGAACGCGCCTTCGGGGAGTACGCGGAGTTCGAGGGAAAGGTCATCAGCGGTATCGTGCAGGCCGACGCGCGGGCGAACGAGCGCGGGATCGTCGTCGTGCGCCTCGGTACCGAGGTGGACGGTCAGGACGGTGTCCTGCTGCCGGCGGAGCAGATTCCGGGGGAGAAGCTGAAGCACGGTGACCGGGTGAAGTGCTACATCGTCGGGGTCACGAAAGGACAGCGGAACCTGCAGATCAACCTCTCTCGCACCCATCCTGAACTGGTCCGGCGCCTGTTCGAGCTGGAGGTGCCGGAGGTCGCCGACGGTTCGGTCGAGATCACCGGAATCGCCCGCGAGGCCGGGCACCGCTCCAAGATCGCCGTCCGCGCGACCGTCAGGGGGCTCAACGCCAAGGGTGCCTGCATCGGGCCGCGCGGCCAGCGGGTCTCCAACGTGATGGGTGAACTGGCCGGCGAGAAGCTCGACATCATCGACTACTCCGAGGATCCCGCCGAGTTCGTCGGAAACGCCCTCGCACCGTCGAAGGTCGTCCGCGTCGAGGTGATCGACCCCGAGATGCAGGTCGCCCGGGTCACCGTGCCGGACTACCAGCTCTCGCTGGCCATCGGCAAGGAGGGGCAGAACGCGCGTCTCGCGGCCCGCCTCACCGGCTGGAAGATCGACATCCACTCGGACGCGGACACCGACGGACGCTGACAGGACGAACGCTGGCAGACGGTCCGTCCGACCACCCGCGGTGAACCACATCGGTGTCGTTCAGCGGGCTCCGTTCCGCTGATCCCGCCGGCCTCCCTCGTCACGGGGTGAGCCGGCGGGTTCACATTTGCGGGGGTTTTCGCGTAGGCTTGTACAAGGCCCGTGCCGACGAATGCGCATGACCTCGGGATTTCCCGGCCGCACCTGTCTCCTTCGGGGACTCGGCGGCCTGTGGTTCCCTGGACATGCCATCGTCACCATCGGAGAATCATCATCCGAGGGAAGCTCGAGGCGACATCAACGTAGGCCGCGGTAGATGACTGGCTCCCCGTGGGGCGCCGGTCACCTGCACGGCACACCGCCGGGACACACCGGCGGTGACGAGTGCAACGAGGAGACGAATGCGGGTGACCGGAAGCAGTGCCCAGGCACCGACCGGCATTCGCGTACGCACCTGTATAGCGACCCGTGACCGTAAAGCGGACACGCAGCTGCTGCGGATAGTCGTCGACCCTTCCCGATCCGATCGCCTCATTCCTGATCCGGCCCGCCGGAAACCGGGACGGGGCGCCTGGCTCACCCCGAGCCTGGAGGCACTGGAGCTGGCAGAGAAGAGGCGCGCGTTCAACCGCGCGCTGCGGGTGTCCACCCCCGTGGACACCGAGGCGGTGCGAACCTGGTTACGGGAACGCTCCGCTGAACCACCTACCCCAGGAAAGACACGAACACTGATGAGCACACGATGAAGCATCAGCGATGAACGTCACACGCTACATCTTCAGGCGCTCGGAGAACCCGGCAGCCTGCTGATCTGAAGAACGCGCGGTCCGCCGGCCTTCGATCCGCCTGGAGCTAAACCTACAAGGAGAGAAGTGCCCGGAAAGCTACGTGTACATGAGCTCGCTAAGAAGCTCGGTATTACAAGCAAGGAACTGCTTGCCTCGCTCAAAGAGCAGGGTGAGTTCGTCAAGACAGCATCCTCGACCGTCGAATCACCGGTCGTGAAGAAGATGCAGGCCTACTACGCCGAGAAGGGGATAGGCGTCGAGAAGGACGGTGGTGGCAAGCCCGCCGCCGCCACCGAGACCTCCACCGGATCCAAGCCCGGTGCGAAGCCCGGTCCCGCGCCGAAGCCCGCCGCCAAGCCCGCAGCGGACAAGCCGGCCGAACCGAAGTCTGTGCCGACGCCGGCCGAAGCCGTCGGCAAGGTGGACGAGGAGGCCCCGGCGGCAAAGAAGTCCTCTGTGCCGACGCCGGCCGATGCTGCCCCCGCGGCAGCCGGGCCCACTCCGGCCTCGGCCGCCCCGAAGAAGAGCGAACCGGAGAAGCCCAAGTCCGAGGGACGCGCCCCGATGCCGCGTCCCATGGCGAAGCCCGGCCCCAAGCCCGGTGCACGTGCACCGCGTGTCGCCAACAACCCCTTCTCCACCGGTACCGAGCGCACCCAGCCCCGCCCCGGAGGCGGCCCGCGTCCCGGTGGTCCGCGTCCCGGTGGTGCGCAGGGCGGACGCCCGGGCGCCGCAGGCCCGCGTCCGGGTGGTGGACCCCGTCCCGGTGGTCCGCGTCCCGGTGGTGCCCAGGGCGGACGCCCCGGTACCGGATCCTCTCCCGAGCGTCAGGGCGGCGGACGCCGTCCCACTCCCGCGATGATGCCGGAACGCCCGAGCCCCGGTGCGATGCCGCAGAAGTCCGCCGGTGGCGGACGCTCCGGTGGCCGCGGTCCCGGTGGTCCCGGCGGCTTCGGTCGCGGCGGCGGTGGTCGCGGCGGACGGCGCGGTGGTACCGCGGGTGCCTTCGGACGTCCCGGTGGAGCTCCGCGTCGCGGACGCAAGTCCAAGCGCCAGAAGCGCAACGAGTACGAGGCGATGCAGGCCCCGAACGTCGTCAGCGGCGTTCGCCTGCCGGACGGTCGCGGCGCCAAGCTGCGCCTCGCCCGCGGTGCCTCGCTCGCGGATTTCGCGGACAAGATCGACACCGATGCGTCGAGCCTGGTCCAGGTCCTGTTCAATCTCGGCGAGATGGTCACCGCGACCCAGTCCGTGTCGGACGAGATCCTGGTGCTGCTCGGCGAGGAGATGAACTTCAAGATCGAGGTCGTCTCCCCCGAGGATGAGGACCGGGAGCTGCTCGAGTCCTTCGACCTGCAGTTCGGTGAGGATGAGGGCGACGAGGAAGAGCTCGCCAAGCGTCCCCCGGTGGTCACCGTCATGGGTCACGTCGACCACGGTAAGACCCGGCTGCTCGACACGATCCGGAAGACCAACGTGGGCGGTGACGAGGCCGGCGGAATCACGCAGGGCATCGGCGCCTACCAGGTGACGGTCACCCTCGAGGATCAGCCGCGAACGCTGACCCTGCTGGACACCCCCGGTCACGAGGCGTTCACCGCCATGCGTGCCCGCGGTGCCAAGGCCACCGACATCGCGATCCTCGTGGTCGCGGCCGACGACGGCGTCATGCCGCAGACGGTCGAGGCGATCAACCACGCCAAGGCCGCCGACGTCCCCGTCGTCGTCGCGGTGAACAAGATCGACAAGGAGGGTGCGTCCCCGGAGAAGATCCGCGGCCAGCTCACCGAGTACGGTCTCGTTCCCGAGGAGTACGGCGGCGACACCCAGTTCGTCGACATCTCCGCGAAGCAGGGCACGAACATCGAGGCACTCCTCGAGGCCGTGCTGTTGACCGCCGACGCCGAACTCGAACTCGTCGCCAACCCCGACATGGACGCCCAGGGTGTCGCCATCGAGGCCCACCTCGACCGTGGCCGCGGCCCCGTCGCCACCGTCATCGTCCACCGCGGTACCCTCCGCGTCGGCGACTCCATCGTGGCCGGTGACGCCCACGGTCGTGTCCGTCGCATGGTCGACGAGTACGGCAACGACGTCGAGGAGGCCGGCCCGTCGAGGCCGGTCCAGGTGCAGGGACTCAACGCCGTCTGCGGCGCCGGGGACAACCTGCTCGTGGTCGAGGACGACCGCATCGCCCGACAGATCGCCGACAAGCGGGCCGCCCGCAAGCGCAACGCGCTCGCCGCGCGGAGCCGCAAGCGCGTCTCGCTCGAGGATCTGGATGCGGTGCTCAAGGAGACCTCGACCCTCAACCTCATCCTCAAGGGCGACAACGCCGGCTCCGTCGAGGCGCTGGAGGAGGCCCTCCTCAAGATCGAGGTCGACGACGAGGTCCAGCTGAACATCATCGACCGTGGCGTCGGTGCAATCACGCAGACCAACGTCTCGCTGGCCGCCGCCTCCGACGCGGTGATCATCGGCTTCAACGTCCGCGCCGAAGGCAAGGCCACGGAAGAGGCGAACACCGAAGGTGTCGAGATCCGCTACTACTCGGTCATCTACCGGGTCATCGAGGAGATCGAGCAGGCCCTGAAGGGCATGCTGAAGCCGGTCTACGAGGAGAAGGAGATCGGCCGAGCCGAGATCCGCGCGCTGTTCAAGGCATCCGCTGTCGGCCTCATCGCCGGTTGCATGGTCGAATCGGGCAAGGTCCGCCGCAACGCGTCGGTCCGGCTCATCCGCGACGGCAACGTCGTCGCCGAGAAGGCCACGATCGTCTCACTGCGCCGCGAGAAGGACGACGCCACCGAGGTGTCCGCAGGCTACGAGTGCGGCATGGTGCTGTCCTACCCGGACATCTCCGTCGGTGACATCGTCGAGGCCTACGAGCAGGTCGAGGTCCCCCGCGACTAGTCGGTTGACACTCCTGAAGAGACACCCCGGCACGGGAAGCACCCCGTGCCGGGGTGTCTTCCGTTCGTCGTCCCCGCCTGCTCCCGACAGCTGCCTGCGGGTGTCCCGCACGCGGCCCCGTCGGATCGGCGGTCGAATCGACAGCGTGGGGTCGGCAACGGAGACGTCCGCCCGGGCGGGTAGGATCGGGCACCGTACATCCGCCGGACCGGGCTCTCACAGTGATGCCCGTCCGGTGACCCCCGGGACGTTACGCGTCCCTTGAAACCGTGAGGAGTCCCGACCATGGTCGACCACGCCCGCGCCGCCCGCATGGCCAAGCGCATCCAGATGATCGTCGCGACCGCGATCGAGAACGAGATCAACGACCGGAAGCTGGAACTGATCACGATCACGGACTGCAAGGTGACCGGGGACCTGCACGAGGCGACCGTCTACTACACCGTTCGCGGCGCGACCATCGACGAGGAACCGGATGTCCCCACGGCGGCGGAGGCTCTCAAGCGCCACCGGGGTCAGCTCCGCAAGATCGTCGGTGACGATCTCGGGGTCCGGTTCACACCGACCCTCGTCTTCGCGCACGACACCGTGCCGCAGGCCGCCAGCCACATGGAACAGCTGCTCGCCAAGGCCCGGGCGCGCGACGAGGAACTGGCGAAACTCCGCGAGAACGCGAAGCCCGTGGGCGACGAGAATCCGTACCGCACCGAGGAGAGCTGATACCGTGGCGGACCCGTTCTTCACAGCCGCCGAGGAACTGATCGATCCGGGGACGGTCTCCACCGCGGTCGTCGTCGGCCACATCCGGCCCGACGCCGACGCGATCGGGAGCGTGTACGCCACCGTCGCGGTGCTCCGGCGGCGCGGTATCGACGCACGTGGTGTCATCGGCCAGGTCGAACCCATCGCCTCCAATCTCCGCACCATCCCGGGATGTGACGACATTCAGCTGGTGGATCGGCTTCCCGCCGCGGATCTCGTGGTGACGGTGGACTGCGGTGACCTCGGACGCACCGGTACCTGCGCGGAGGGTATCCGCGGTCATGACCGGGTGCTCGTCATCGACCACCACTCATCGAACGAGGGCTTCGGGACCGTCGACGTCATCGACCCGACAGCGGAATCGACGACGGCCATCCTCCACCGGTGGTTCACCCGGTCCGGGGACAGGATCGACCGGGACGTGGCGCACGCCCTCTACGCGGGTCTGGTCACGGATACCGGGAGTTTCCGCTGGGGAGGCCCCGCGATGCATCTCATGGCGGCTGACCTGATTGAACGAGGTGTCGACACGCGGGCCGTCGCCGTTGACCTCATGGACGCGACCACACCGGATTCCCTGAGGATCATCGGCAGAGTTCTGGCCGGTGTGGAGACCCACCCCGACGGCCCGGGTCTGACGGTCCTCACCGCCGACCACGCCACCATCACGGAAACGAATCCCGAGACGATCGAATCGCTCACCGAGTTCATCCGTGCCACCGGGCAGGGGGTGGGGGTGCTGCTCAAGGAGAATCAGCCCGGCATCTGGTCCGTCTCACTGCGCTCCACGGACCACGACGTCGCCTCAGTGGCGACGTCACTCGGTGGTGGGGGCCACCTGCTGGCCGCCGGCGCGACGGTCCGGGGAAACAGGGACACGGTCCTCGCGACGGTGCGGGAAGCGGTGGCGGGACACTCCCGGTCCCTGTCCGCGCGGGAGAACGGGGCGTGACGGAGACGCAGTCCCGGAAACTGGAGAGGGTCAGCCTGGGTCAGATTCTCGGTCTGGCGCTGCCCGCGCTCGGTGTCCTCGCCGCCACACCGCTCTATCTTCTCCTCGACACGGCGGTCGTCGGACGTCTCGGGCAACACGAACTCGCGGCACTCGGTGCGGCAACCACGATCCAGGCGATGGTCACCACACAACTGACGTTCCTCAGCTACGGAACCACCGCGCGCTCGGCCCGGCTCTACGGTGCCGGAAGGAGACCGGAGGCCGTCGGCGAGGGTGTCCAGGCGACGTGGGTGGCGCTCGCGGTCGGTGCCGTGATCGCGATGGTGATCCTCGCTGGTGCGCCGCGGCTGACCATGTGGCTCGCGGGGGACGAGGTCGTGGCCGCGGAAGCGACGATCTGGCTGAGGGTCGCGGGTGCGGGTATCCCGCTGATCCTGGTGACGATGGCGGGAAACGGGTGGCTGAGGGGGATCCAGAACACGCGGCTGCCGTTGTGGTTCACACTCGCGGGAGTGCTGCCCTCCGCGGCGCTCGTGCCTTACCTGGTCGGTCACCTCGGCATCGTCGGCTCCGCGTGGGCGAATCTCACCGGCGAATCGATCACCGCCGTTCTCTTCCTCATATGTCTCGCCCGGATGCACGGGGGAAACTGGCGCCCGGAGCCGGGGATCATGCGCAAACAGCTGGTGATGGGGCGTGATCTCATCGCCCGCTCCCTGTCCTTCCAGGTCGCGTTCATCTCCGCGGCGGCGGTGGCGGCCCGGTTCGGGGCGGCGTCTCTCGCCGCGCACCAGGTGCTGCTGCAGCTGTGGAACTTCATCTCCCTCGTCCTGGATTCCCTCGCGATCGCGGCCCAGGCCCTGACGGGCGCCGCCCTCGGAGCCGGAACCTCCGGGCTCGCGCGACGGGTGGGTACCCGGGTGACCGTGTTCTCCTGCGGTCTCGCGGCGGTACTGGCCGTGGTGTTCGCTCTCGGGCACTCCATCATCCCGGGGCTATTCACCACCGACGGTGAAACCCTCGCGACCATGGTCGGGCCGTGGTGGCTGATGGTCGGGATGATCGTCGCCGGGGGCGTGGTGTTCGCGCTCGACGGGGTCCTGCTCGGTGCCGGGGATGTCGCCTATCTGCGGAACGCGACGATCGCCTCGGTGATGGCCGGTTTCGTTCCCGGGGTCTGGCTCGCGCTGTTCACGGGAACCGGACTCACCGGAGTCTGGTGCGGACTCGCCGCCTTCATGGTGCTGCGCCTCGGGTTCGTCGCGTGGCGGTTCCGTTCGATGCGCTGGGCCCGGGGGAGTGCCCCAGCGGGCCGCGAAGAAGGGGACCGTGCCAGCACGGGTGCGGCATAATGAATCGCATGTCCCAGACCCCCAGTGCGCCCGGCGTCCCCGACGCCCCGGGAAGAGTGACGCAGACACTGTGGGCCGTCGCTGATCTGCACGGCGCGGTGAAGGACAACGGGGAGATGATCGAGTCCATCCAGCCACGGGACTCCTCCGACTGGCTGATCGTCGCCGGTGACGTGGCCGAACGCACCGAGCTCGTGCTGCAGATCCTCAACCGGCTCCGGAAACGCTTCGCGTGCGTGATCTGGGTTCCGGGGAACCACGAGTTGTTCTCCCGTTCCACCGACAGGCACCAGGGGCGGGCCAAGTACGAGGAGCTGGTGGCCGGATGCCGGAAGATCGACGTCCTCACCCCGGAGGATCCGTACCCGGTGTTCGACGGCGTCACCGTCGTTCCCCTGTTCACCCTCTACGACTACTCGTTCCGCAAGACCGGGTACACGGTGGAACAGGCGGTGCAGGCCGCCCACGACCGCCAGGTCGTGATGACCGATCAGTTCGCCATCGCCCCCTTCGTCGATGTCCGGGCGTGGTGCTGGGACCGCCTGGCCTACTCGATCAAACGGCTCAGCAAGGTCGATGGTCCGACCGTCCTGGTCAACCACTGGCCCCTGATCATCGAACCGGTGAAGAAGATGGCCTTCCCGGAACTGTCACTCTGGTGCGGTACCCGGCACACCCGCACCTGGGCACAGAGGTACGGCGCCCGGGCCGTGGTCTACGGACATCTCCACACCCCCGGGATCACGGTCGTCGACGGGATCCCGCACATAGAGGTCTCACTCGGCTACCCACGGGAGTGGAACCGACACCTGTCGGGGGAGTGGACCTGGCCCTATCCGGTGCTGGAGGTGCGGGATGCTTGACGGTGCCCTGTTCCCGAACTCCGCGAGATTCTGCTGGGTCAAGACCGAGGTGGGGGTGAATGACCTCACCAACTTCAACGGACTGCATCCCCTCGAGAAAGCCCTGGTGGCACACGCTCTCGATGTCCGGAAAGCTGAGTTCGGTGACGCCCGCTGGTGCGCGCACCGCGCGCTCGAACAACTCGGGCGGGAGACGGGGGCGCCGATCCTGCGTGGCGAGCGTGGTATGCCCCTCCTCCCGCCTGCTGTCTCCGGTTCCCTCACTCACACCGGAGGGTTCCGTGCTGCGGTGGTCGCGCCGTCCCTGCTCATCCGGTCGATGGGAATCGACGCGGAACCCGCCGAGGCGCTCCCGGAGGGGGTTCTCGGATCGATCGCCCGCGAGGGTGAGCTGCCCCAGCTGGAGAAGTTCCGCGACGCGGGAATCGAGGGTGCGGACCGCCTGCTGTTCTGTGCGAAGGAAGCCACCTACAAGGCGTGGTTCCCGCTGACGCACCGGTGGCTGGGTTTCGAGCAGGCGGAGGTCGATCTGCGCCTCGACGGCACCTTCGTGTCCTACCTGCTGGTCCGTCCGACGCCGGTGCCATTCATCTCCGGACGATGGTTGATGCGGGACGGCTACGTCATCGCGACGACGGCGATCACCTAGGTGGAGGTCAGAGGGTCGACGGACGCGCGACGAACACCGTGGCCAGGCGTCTGCGGCTCTCCTTCACCAGTGCCACCGACCGTCCGTCGGGCGTGACCGCCGCGTGCACGCCCACCAGACCGCGGGGCTCCAGCCATTTGCCCATCGCGAGTGCGGCGCCCTCGTCATCGGACACCTCGAGGACCGGGAAGGATGCGGCGAGCGCCTCGTCGAGGCTCAGGGACAACTCCGGCCGGTCCATGATCTCCGCCAGGGGCCGTGCACGAGAGATGTCGAACGGCCCCACCGACGTACGGCGGAGGGCGGTGAGGTGACCCCCGACCCCGAGCGCCTCCCCGAGGTCGCGAGCCAGGGAACGGATGTAGGTACCGGAGGAACAGAGGACGTCGATGTCGATGTCCACGTGGTCCGCACCACGGCGGAGGTCCGTGACCTCGAGTCTGTGGACGGTCACCGGGCGGGCCGGGATGTCGACCTTCTCTCCCGCGCGGACCCGTTCGTGCGCCCGTTTCCCGTCGATCTTGATCGCGCTCACCGCGCTCGGCTTCTGCATGATCTCCCCCCGCAGGTCACCGAGCGCCGCGGTGATCGCCGTGTCATCGAGCCGGGCGACCGCACCTGCCGGAGCGGATGAGATCACCTCGCCCTCGGCGTCGTCCGTCGACGTCGAGGCACCGAGCCGTACCGTGCCCGTGTAGGATTTCGTCTCGGCAACCAGGTGGGCCAGAAAACGGGTGCCGCGCCCGATGCCGACGACCAGTACCCCCGTGGCCATCGGATCCAGGGTTCCCGCGTGCCCGACCTTCCTGGTGCCGAAGGCCCGACGGAGTCGGGCGATCACGTCATGTGAGGTCAGACCGGAGGGCTTGTCCACGACAACGAGTCCGGATGTGGCGAGGGGATCAGTCATGCGGACAGTTTAGGCGATCGCGTACGCTGTACCGGTGGACATTTGGCACGGACTGGAGCAGATACCCGCGGACCTCGAGGGCTCGGTGGTCACCATCGGTGTGTTCGACGGAGTTCACCGGGGACACCGCAGACTCATCGGAGCGGCCACCCGGCGGGCCCGGGAGCTCGGAGTTCCCGCGGTCCTCATGACGTTCGATCCCCATCCGATGTCGGTTTTCGCGCCCGAGAAGCTTCCCCCGAGGCTCGGCACGGTGACCACCCGAGCCGATCTCGCCCGGGAGCTCGGTGTGGACCACATGCTCGTCGTCCCGTTCACGGCGAGCATGGCGAAGCAGTCACCGGCGGACTTCGTCGACCGCGTCCTCGCCGGGAAGCTGAAGGCCGTCGCAGTCGTGGTGGGGGAGAACTTCACCTTCGGGTACCGGGCCGCAGGCAACACCGGCACCCTCCGCGAACTCGGCTCCGTACACGGTATCGAGGTTGACGTCCAGGACCTTCTCACCGACGAAGGGACGACCATCTCGTCCTCGGTGATCCGGGGGCTGTTGCGCGACGGTGACGTGGCTCGGGCGAACTGGGCTCTCGGGCGTCCGTTCCGGCTGTCCGGCGAGGTCGTCCGGGGCGCGGGGCGGGGCGGTCGCGAGCTCGGCTACCCGACCGCCAACCTCTACTTCCCGGACACCGTCGCCGTTCCCGCCGATGGTGTGTACTGCGGCTGGTTCACGGTCACCGAAGATCCTGACGCAGGTCCGGTGGACGGCGACATGGTGCCCGGAATCCGGTACATCACCGCCATCTCCGTCGGCACGAATCCGACATTCGGTGATGAACGCCGCAGCGTCGAGGCATTCGTTCTGGATCGGGAGGCCGACCTCTACGGCAGGCACTGCGAAATCGAGTTCATCGAGCATCTGCGGGGGATGGAGAAGTTCGACGGAGTCGACGATCTCCTGACCGCCATGGACCGTGACGTCCGGCGGACCCGCCGGATCATGGCACAGCACCAGCCGGCTGAGTGAGGTCGACGGAGTTCGTGCTATAGTGTCCCGAGGTTTGCGACTGCGGTCCACAGCAGTCGCTCCCCGTGTGCGGGACACCCCCGTGATCCGGTCAATCCCGGAGATGGACGAGGTCGAGGTCGGGCACGCGGAATTTTCATGTGGACTGAAATTATGTAAGAGGAGAATACTCCGTGGCACTTTCCACCGAGAAGAAGAAGGCGATCCTGGCCGAGTTCGGCCTGCACGAGTCGGACACCGGCTCGCCGGAGGCACAGATCGCCCTGCTGACCACCCGCATCCGCGAGCTCACCGAACACCTCAAGTTCCACAAGCACGATCACCACTCCCGCCGGGGACTGCTCCTCATGGTCGGCCGTCGCCGTGGTCTGCTGAAGTACCTGAAGGAGAACAACGTCGATCGTTACCGCGATCTGATCTCCCGCCTGGGCCTGCGCCGCTAAGGCCCTTCTCCACGAAACAGCCGTTCTCCGATCCCGGAGGACGGCTTTTCGCGTTCCCCGGATCCTCGTGCCACGCCCCACGGGGCGTGGCACGGGCGGTGGTGCACCCGGGGTTTTCCGGCTCGCCGAAAAATATTTTCTGCGGTCCCAAAAGGTGCCGGGCCTGCGGTGCAGCTCCGGTCCGCCTCCGCCGGGTGCCTTGCGTCACCGGTGTTGACGCACGTGAGCTGGTACTCTGGTGCGGAGCCTTCCACGAAGAAGACATGAACGGCGGCACCGAAGATCGCCGAGCAGAAGGCTGAGAAAAGGAGAACTCGCTTGCGCGACGTTACTATCAACAACGACACCGAATTCGGAATCGTCGAGGCCACCGCCACGATCGATAACGGCGATTTCGGTACCCGCACCATTCGCCTCGAGACGGGCCAGCTGGCCCGCCAGGCAGGTGGATCAGTCACCGCGTACCTTGATGAGGGCACGATGCTGCTGGCCACCACCACCGCCTCCAGTAATCCCCGTGAGGGATTCGACTTCTTCCCGCTGACGGTCGATGTCGAGGAGCGCATGTACGCCGCCGGGCGGATTCCCGGCTCTTTCTTCCGCAGGGAGGGGCGCCCCTCCACCGAGGCCGTCCTGGCCTGCCGTCTGATCGACCGCCCGCTGCGCCCGACCTTCGTCAAGGGACTGCGCAACGAGGTCCAGTGCGTGATCACCGTCCTGTCGATGGACCCGAAGGACATGTACGACGTCGTGGCGATCAACGCCGCGTCCGCCGCCACCCAGCTCTCCGGCCTGCCGGTGTCCGGCCCCGTCGGTGGTGTCCGGATGGCGCTCGTCGTGGACGAGAAGCACCCGAAGGGTCAGTGGGTCGCGTTCCCGACCCACGAGCAGCACGCCCAGGCATTGTTCGAGATCGTCGTCGCGGGACGCATCGTCCCCGGCAGGAAGGGCGGCGAGAAGGGCGACGATGTGGCGATCATGATGGTCGAGGCCGGCGCCACCGAGAACGTCATCGCCCGGATCGCCGAGGGTGCACCCGCCCCGACCGAGTCAGTCGTGGCCGAGGGACTCGATGCTGCGAAGCCCTTCATCGAGAAGCTCTGCGAGGCCCAGCGCCTGCTGGCCAGGGAAGCGGCCAAGGAGACCCAGCAGTTCCCGCTCTTCCCGCCCTACACCGATGACGTGTACGCCGCGGTGGAGAAGAAGGCCAAGTCCAAGCTGACGAAGCTGATGTCCATCGCCGGCAAGCAGGACCGCGACGACGCCACGAACGAGCACATGGCCGAGATCGAGGCCGCGCTCATCGAGGAGTTCCCGGAGCGCGGCAAGGAGATCCGCAACGCCTACAACGCGGTGATGAAGGCCGTCGTCCGGCACCGTATTCTCACGGACCACTTCCGCATCGACGGTCGCGGCATCACCGACATCCGCGATCTCGGTGTTGAGGTCGATCTCATCCCCCGCGCGCACGGTTCCTCGCTCTTCGAGCGCGGTGAGACCCAGATCCTCGGTGTCACCACCCTGGACATGCTGAAGATGGAGCAGCAGATCGACTCGCTGTCGCCCGTCGACCACAAGCGCTACATGCACCACTACAACTTCCCGCCGTACTCCGTCGGTGAGACCGGGCGCGTCGGTTCCCCGAAGCGCCGCGAGATCGGCCACGGCGCGCTCGCCGAGCGCGCCGTCCTGCCGGTGCTCCCGACCCGTGAGGAGTTCCCGTACTCGATCCGTCAGGTGTCCGAGGCCCTCGGTTCCAACGGCTCGACCTCGATGGGTTCCGTCTGTGCGTCGACGCTGTCGCTCTACAACGCCGGTGTCCCGCTGAAGGCGCCCGTCGCCGGTATCGCCATGGGGCTCGTGTCCGACGAGGTCGACGGAGAGACCCGCTACGTGGCGCTCACCGACATCCTCGGTGCCGAGGACGCGTTCGGCGACATGGACTTCAAGGTCGCCGGCACGGAGGACTTCATCACGGCCCTCCAGCTCGACACGAAGCTTGACGGCATCCCGTCCGAGGTTCTCGCCGGTGCGCTGTCGCAGGCGCGGGACGCCCGCCTTGCGATCCTCGAGACCATGTCCGAGGTCATCGACGGCCCCGACGAGATGAGCGCACTCGCGCCCCGTATCGTCACGGTGACCGTGCCGCAGTCCAAGATCGGTGAGGTCATCGGCCCGAAGGGCAAGACCATCAACTCGATCACCGAGGACACCGGAGCGAACATCTCCATCGAGGACGACGGAACCATCTACGTGTCCGCGTTCTCCGGGGAGGCAGCGGACGCCGCGATCGAGAAGATCAACTCGATCGCGAACCCGCAGATGCCGAAGGTCGGGGAGCGGTTCCTCGGAACCGTCGTAAAGACCACCAACTTCGGTGCCTTCGTCTCCCTGCTCCCGGGCCGTGACGGGCTCGTCCACATCTCCAAGCTGGGCGGCAAGAAGCGGATCGAACGTGTCGAGGACGTCGTCAACGTCGGCGACAAGATCCAGGTCGAGATCCTGGACATCGACAACCGCGGGAAGATCTCCCTCGCACCCGTCGAGGAAGACGCCGCGGAGTAGTCACCACCCCGGCGGACACGCCGACCTGAGCCACCGTCCCGGGCGGGGGATTCCCGACGGAATCCGCTCCGCCCGGGACGGTGGCTCAGTGCATTTCCGGAGATCCCGGCCGGAACCCGGATCCGGCGGTACCGGTGTCGACCACAGTGGTGCACCCCGGCAGGAAGCGGCCGGCCGGGGTGCCTACACTGGACCGGGGAGCACGGCGTGCCGGCGCCGGGGGACAACGTCGCCGCCGCCGGACCGCCCCTCCGGACATTGGGAACAGGACTTGAGGAGCAGATATGGCAGACAGCGGATTCAGCAGAGTGGGAGTTCTCGGAGCCGGCGGTCGCGTCGGACAGGCGGTCGTCGAGGGGATCCGGGACGCGGCGGACCTCGAACTCGTCGCGGAGATCGACCGGGATGACGATCTCGGTGCACTCGTCGACGCCGGGGCGGAGGTCATCGTCGACTTCACCGCGCCCTCGGCCGTGATGGCGAACCTCGAGTTCTGCATCGGCAACGGCATCTCGTGTGTCGTCGGGACGACGGGTTTCACCCCGGAGCGTCTGGATCAGGTGCGCACGTGGATCGCCGATTCGGAGCACGAGGGCGTCGGTGTCCTCATCGCCCCGAACTTCGCGATCTCCGCCGTACTGACCATGGAGTTCGCGAAACAGGCGGCCAGGTTCTTCGAATCCGCGGAGGTCGTCGAGTACCACCACCCGAACAAGCTCGACGCCCCCTCCGGTACCGCTATCCACACGGCCGAGGGGATCGCCGCAGCCCGCCGCGACGCGGGCCTGGGCGCGCAGCCCGACGCCACCGACCAGTCCCTGGACGGTGCCCGGGGAGCGGATGTCGACGGGGTCAGGGTCCACGCGGTGAGGATGACCGGAATGGTCGCCCACGAGGAGGTCATCTTCGGTTCCCGGGGGCAGTCGCTGACCATCCGACAGGACTCCTACGACCGGACGAGCTTCGTTCCCGGCGTTCTGGTCGGTGTCCGGCGGATCCACGAGTTCCCCGGCCTGACCGTCGGGCTCGAGCACTACCTCGATCTCTGATCCCGCGCCGTACACCGACACATCCGAATCAACCGAGGAGACACGTTCCGTGGCCCGACCCGTGGACCTGAAGGTGCAGTTGATCGCGCACACCACCTTCACACCGCCCGAGGACATCGACTGGGAGACAGACGCCGCCGACGGTGAGGCCCTCGCCGAGTTCGCCGGGCGCGCCTGCTACGAGACGTTCGACAAACCGAACCCACGCACCGCGTCCAACGCCGCGTACCTCCGGCACATCATGGAGGTCGGGCACACCGCCCTGTTCGAGCATTCGAGTGCCACCATCTACATCCGGGGTATCTCGCGCTCCGCCACCCATGAGCTCGTGCGGCACAGGCACTTCTCCTTCTCGCAGCTCTCTCAGCGCTTCGTGCACTCGGAGCAGAGCGAGGTCGTGGTCCCTCCCCTCATCGCCGAGGATGAGGAACTCACCCGACTGTTCATGCAGGGAGTCGACGATGCGCGCTTCACCTTCAACGAACTGCTCACCGCGCTCGAGGAGAAACTCAGCGACGAACCGAATGCCCTGCTCCGCCGCAAACAGGCCCGGCAGGCCGCCCGTGCGGTCCTCCCGAACGCCACGGAGTCCCGCATAGTCGTGACCGGTAACCACCGGGCCTGGCGGCACTTCATCGGCATGCGGGCGACCGAACACGCCGACATCGAGATCCGTACCGTCGCCGTCGAATGCCTGCGGCTGCTCCAGGGGATCGCGCCGACCATCTTCGGTGACTTCGACATCGCCACGCTCTCGGACGGCTCCGAAATGGCGGTCAGTCCCTACGTCACCGACTTCTGAGGCGGCGTGCGCAGCGCCGGGGTCCGGGGGCGAGGTGGCGACGACACGCGCCGGAGGCACCGCAATGTCCGGCACCCCGGCCAGACCGGGTACCCTCGTACAACATGAGCACAGGTATGACAGTCAGCACCGGGGCCGAGCACTTCGGCACCGTCGCCGTCGCCATGGTCACCCCGTTCGACCGCAACGGTGATCTCGACACCGCCGCGGGCCGCCGGCTCGCGGCACACCTCGTCGACGAGGGATGCGACGCCCTCGTACTGGCCGGTACGACCGGGGAGTCCCCGACGACGACCACCGACGAGAAGCTCACTCTGCTGCGTGAGGTCAAGGCCGAGGTCGGTGACCGCGCGAAGATCATCGCCGGCGCCGGCACCTACGACACCGCGGCGTCCGTCGCACTCGCGAAGGCATCCGCGGATGCCGGGGCTGACTCCCTGCTCGTGGTCACGCCGTACTATTCGAAGCCGACGCAGGAGGGCATCTACCGCCACTTCACCGCCGTCGCCGACGCCACCGATCTGCCGGTGTGCCTGTACGACATTCCTCCCCGTTCGGTTATCCCGATTGAATCTGATACCATTCAGCGTCTGGCTGAACATCGCACGATCGTGGCCGTCAAGGACGCCAAGGGCGACCTTGCCGCGGCCACACCCCTGATCGCCGAGACAGGTCTCGCCTGGTACTCGGGAGACGACCCGCTCAACCTTCCCTGGCTGTCGCTGGGGGCCACCGGTTTCATCTCCGTGATCGGGCATGCTGCAGCACGCCGACTGCGTGAGCTGCACACGAGTTTCACCGAAGGTGATCTCGTTCGTGCGCGCGCTATCAACAACAAACTTTCCCCGCTGATCAGAGCCCAGGCACGCCTGGGCGGAGTCAGCTTCTCGAAGGGGGCTCTGCGACTGCAGGGCCTCGACGCCGGAGAACCCCGGCTGCCGCAGATCCCCGTGGATCAGGCGCAGCTCGAGGAACTCCGCACCGATCTAGAACAGGCTGGAGTCCTATAAATATGTCTGACACCCGTAATCGATCCCGGAAGGTCACCCGCAAGGCGGGTCCGCCGGAGGCCCCCGAGTTCAAGGCCCCTGAGCAGCCCAACCCCGTAGCCGAAGGCACGGACGGCGACACCGGAACCGACAACCGGGGCACGAAGAAGTCGGGAGCGAAGTCTCCGAACGGCGACCGTGGCGACCGTGACAACAACCGTGGCGGCGGCAATGACCGGAATTCCGGTGGAAACCGCCGCGGCCGGGGCGGCAACTCCGGCGGCGGAAACCGTGGCGGCAACGACCGTTCGCAGGGTAACCGCGGCGGCAACAACGACCGTGGTGGCAACAACGACCGTGGCCGCAACGTCGTCAAATCCATGCAGGGCGCTGACCTGACCCGACGTCTCCCGGAACCCCCGAAGGCCCCGAAGAACGGTCTGCGCGTCATCGCGCTCGGCGGAATCTCGGAGATCGGCCGCAACATGACGGTCTTCGAGTACAACGACCGCATCCTCATCGTGGACTGCGGCGTGCTCTTCCCGTCCTCCGGTGAACCCGGCGTCGACCTCATCCTGCCCGACTTCTCGTACCTCGAGGACAAGCTCGACCGCATCGACGCCCTGGTGATCACCCACGGGCACGAGGACCACATCGGTGCGATCCCGTGGCTGCTCAAGATGCGCCCCGACCTGCCGATCGTGGGCTCGAAGTTCACGCTCGCGCTCATCGCCGCGAAATGCCGCGAACACCGGCTGCGCCCGAAGCTCATCGAGGTCGACCAGACCTCGGAGAAGGATTACGGTCCGTTCAACGTCCGCTTCTTCGCGGTGAACCACTCGATCCCGGACTGCCTCGGTATCGTCCTGAAGACGAAGGCCGGTACGGTTCTGCTCACCGGTGACATCAAACTGGATCAGACGCCGACCGACGGCCGTCCGACCGACCTGCCGGCGATCTCCCGCTACGGCGACGAGGGCATCGATCTGTTCCTCTGCGATTCGACGAACGCGACGACGCCCGGCATGTCCGGCTCCGAATCCGACATCGCCCCGACCCTGCGCCGTCTGATCGGGGAGGCGAAGCAGCGGGTCATCCTCGCGTCCTTCGCCTCGAACGTCTACCGGGTCCAGGCGGCCGTGGATGCCGCCGTCGCCACCGGCCGCAAGGTCGCCTTCAACGGTCGTTCGATGATCCGCAACATGGAGATCGCCGAGAAGCTCGGATACCTGAAGGCACCCAAGGGCACCTTCATCAGCATGGATGAAGCGGGCCGCATGGCCCCGCACAAGGTCATGCTGATCACCACCGGCACCCAGGGCGAGCCCATGGCCGCGCTGTCCCGCATGGCGCGTCGTGAGCACCGTCAGGTCACCGTCCGCGACGGCGACCTGATCATCCTCTCGTCCTCGCTGGTCCCCGGTAACGAGGAAGCCGTCTTCGGCGTCATCAACATGCTCGCGCAGATCGGGGCGACCGTCATCACCGGCAAGGACGCTAAGGTCCACACCTCCGGCCACGGCTACGCGGGGGAGCTGCTCTTCCTCTACAACGCCGTCCGTCCGAAGAACGCTATGCCGGTTCACGGTGAGTGGAGGCACCTCCGTGCCAACAAGGAACTGGCCGTCTCCACCGGCGTCGACCGCGAGCGTGTCATGCTCGCCCAGAACGGCGTCGTCGTCGACCTCGCCGACGGCAAGGCCGAGGTCGTCGGTCAGATCCCGATCGGTAACCTCTACGTCGACGGTGTCACCATGGGTGACATCGACGACGAGGTCCTCGCCGACCGCACCGAGATGGGCGAAGGTGGCCTCATCTCCATCACCGTCGTCATCGACAACCGCACCGGCCGACCGCTGGAGCGCCCGACGGTCCAGGCCAAGGGCTTCTCCGAGGACGCGAAGGCGATGATGCCGGAGATCACCGAACTGGTCGACAACACGATGCGTCAGCTCGCCGGCGAAGGGGAGAACGACCCCTACCGCATGGTCCGCCAGCTGCGCCGCAAGGTGTCGCGCTTCGTCGAACAGAAGTGGCGCCGTAAGCCGATGGTCATCCCGACCGTCGTGCCGATGAGCTCGGACAGCCACAATCCGGTCCCGGATGAGGCTGTACGCCGGGCCCGCGAGACCCGCTGACCCCCACCCGCATCAACGACATGGCCCCGGCCCGGTCGAATCGGTTCACTGAGCCGGTACGACTAGGCTGGGGCCATGACTTTCGCCGCATCCGAAAGGGCCGCACTCGGCTCGCTCCTCCTCGAACTCGGCTCTGACGCTCCAACCCTCTGCGAGGGCTGGAGCACGAGAGACATGGCGGTCCATCTGCTCGTCCGGGAGACCCGGCCCGATGCGGCGGCGGGGATGTTCCTCCCCGCTCTCCGCGGCCATCTCCGTTCCGTCAGCGAGCAGGTCGGATCACGTGACTACGTGGACATCGTTCGGGCGTGGGCTTCGGGACCGCCACGATTCAGCCCACTACGGTTTCTCGACGCCCAGCTGAATGCCGGGGAGCACTTCATCCACCACGAGGATGTGCGGCGTGCCCGTGAAGGCTGGGAGCCGCGCACATTCGGGACCGATGACACGGAGACTCTGCTGGCCGTTCTACGTCGGTTCGGTGCCCGACTGCTCCGGGGTTCGGAATGCCCGGTGATCCTCGATCCCGACGGAGCCCCTTCCATCGTCGCCGTGGAACGCCGTGGTGTCACCGGCCACGGATCGGACGTCGTCCGTGTATCCGGTACCGCGGGCGAGCTCCTGCTGTTCTGTTTCGGCAGAACTGAGTCGGTTGTGACGGTCACCGGTGACCGGGACAGGATACGGTTCACGAGTATCTGAGGGGGCTGCGGTGTGACGGGGGAGAGGAGCGGTGTTCTTCTCGACCGTATCCCGGTGTGGCATCTGTGACTGGAGTGTCGGATGCGTCTATCCTTTCAGTCATGCCAGCCAAAAGTCGCCCCGGAACCACACGACGAGACAGCAAGCGCCCCGGTACCTCCCGCAGTCAGCGGAATGTGCCCCGCGCCGCTCAGACACGTCCGGCGCAGCGCGCGGCAGTGACCTCCGAGGAACGCACCGGAAGCGCCTTCCGGGCCGTCGGCGGAGGTATCCGGGGAATGTTCGGCGCGGCGGCCAGGGGAATCGGAGACGCCACCCGGTCGATGGGCTCCCGGGATGAGGCGGTGCCGGAGGAACCCGGGTCCGAGGCGACTGAGGAGATCACGTACCCGGGAGACCGGAAGAGACGGAAGATGGGCGCGGAGACCGACGGAGGCGGCCGGCGGGGCGGTCGCGGCCCGCAGCGTCGCGAAGCGGGACTCGACGGGGATGATTCTCCGGACCCCGACACCGGGAATCCGCAGAGCTCCCCGCACGATGGTCTCGGCCTGGCGCTCATCGCACTGGCCGTCGTTCTCGGCGGTGCCGTCTGGCTCGACGTGGCGGGGCCCGTCGGGCGTGCGGTCGACGACGCTGTCCGGTGGCTCATCGGGGCGGGTGCGCTCGTCCTTCCGATCGTTCTCCTCGTCGGTGCGGTATCCCTCATGGCCGGGAGGGGCACAGAGAGAAGTGGGACGTCGTCGGTGACACCCCGTGTTCCGGTCGGTGTCACCCTCATCGTCGTGTCGATGCTGGGGCTGATCCACATCTTCGCCGGGCTACCCACCGACATCGCCGGACGGCGGAACGCCGGCGGTGCGGTCGGCGTCCTCGTCGGAGACGTCGCGGCACGGGGATTCACCCCCTACATCGCGGTTCCGCTGCTCTTCCTCGTCATCGTCTACGGGGCGCTCAAGGTCACCGGTATCACGGTCCGGGAGTTCACCGACCATCTCGGTGGTCTGCTCGAGCGGAGCAGTCGCGACGAACTGACGAGCGGACGCCCCTCATTCCTCGGGGGCATCGCCGACTTCTTCGGATTCGGCGCATCGTCCGACGGCACGGTCCCCGGTCCGGACACCGACGGTCTCGACGACGACGCGGATTTCACGGAGTACGAGGAGACCTACCGGCCCGCGCGGACGAAGGCCTCCCGTCGCCGACCCGTCACCCCCATGGAGGCGTACCCGCTGCCCGAGGAGGAGGACGACGGTGAGCACACCCTGTTCTCCACGTCGTCCGTGGAGGAGCCCTCCCGTTCCGTGCGCAAGCAGCCCCCGTCCGCTTCGGACACCAATGAGCTGCCCGTGGTTCCGGACACCCCTCAACCCGTGGCGGAACGGCACCGTAAAGGTGCGGCGGGTGCCGGTGCGGCGGGCGCCGCGTCCGCTGCGGGAGCCGCTGCGCGGACGGAATCCCGTGCGGCCGAGACGGCGGCCGTGACCGGTGGTGCCGCGACCGCCTCGGCTGCCGGGACCGCCGCCAAAGGCGTGGACGACGCCGTGTCCGCCTCGAGGAAGGCGATGCGCGACGCGATCATCGCCCGCTCCGGGGTCGATGCCGCGGCGGTGCCCGCAGCCGTTCCCGCCAGCGAAAGAAACAGCACCGCGCGGAAGTCGCCGGACACGCCGGAACAGGCGACCGCGGTAGCCGGGTCCGACGACTACGTCATCCCCAGCGCCGACATGCTGATCCCCGGAAACCGGCCGAAGACCCGCTCCGAGGCCAACGACCGGATGATCGAGGCGATCACCGAGGTATTCAGCGAATTCAATGTCGATGCCTCGGTCGTCGGATTCTCCCGTGGACCGACGGTCACCCGGTACGAGGTCCAGCTCGGCCCCGGTGTGAAGGTCTCGAAGATCACCAACCTCCAGTCGAACCTCGCGTACGCCGCCGCCACCGACAACGTCCGGATCCTGGCGCCCATCCCGGGCAAGTCACTCGTCGGTATCGAGGTTCCGAACACCGACCGGGAGATGGTCCGACTGGGGGATGTGCTCAATGCCCCCGCGACCGTCGACAACCACGACCCGATGCTCATCGGACTCGGAAAGGACATCGAGGGCGAGTTCGTGTCGCACTCGATGCAGAAGATGCCCCACCTTCTCGTCGCAGGTGCGACAGGTTCCGGTAAGTCGGCCTTCGTCAACTCACTGCTCGTCTCCCTGCTCACCAGGGCGACACCCGAGCAGGTGCGGCTCATCCTCGTCGACCCCAAGATGGTGGAACTCACCCCCTACGAGGGCATCCCGCACCTGATCACGCCGATCATCACGCAGCCGAAGAAGGCGGCGTCGGCGTTGCAGTGGCTCGTCGAGGAGATGGAGCAGCGCTACATGGACATGAAGTCCGCGCGCGTCCGGCACATCAAGGACTTCAACCGGAAGGTTCTCTCCGGTGAGGTCGCCGCCCCGCAGGGCTCTCAGCGGGAGTACCGTCCGTACCCGTACATCGTGTGCGTCGTCGATGAGCTCGCCGACCTGATGATGACCGCGCCGAAGGAGATCGAGGACTCGATCGTCCGGATCACCCAGAAGGCGCGTGCCGCGGGCATCCACCTCGTGCTCGCCACGCAGCGTCCGTCCGTCGACGTGGTCACCGGACTGATCAAGACGAACGTTCCCTCCAGGCTCGCGTTCGCCACCTCGTCTCTCACCGATTCCCGCGTCATCCTGGACCAGGCGGGCGCCGAGAAACTGATCGGGATGGGCGACGCGCTGTTCATCCCGCAGGGCGCAGGCAAGCCGCAGCGGATCCAGGGCGCCTTCGTCACCGACGAGGAGGTTCAGGCCGTCGTCGATGCGGCGAAGGCACAGGCCGAGCCGGACTACACGGAGGGCGTCACCGAGGACAAGGCCGCAGAGGCGAAGAAGGACATCGACGACGACATCGGGGACGATCTCGAGGATCTGCTCCAGGCGGTCGAACTCGTCGTCACGAGCCAGTTCGGTTCCACGTCGATGCTGCAGCGCAAGCTCCGTATCGGCTTCGCGAAGGCCGGCCGCCTCATGGACCTGATGGAGACGCGGGGCGTCGTCGGCCCCTCCGAGGGGTCCAAGGCCCGCGAAGTGCTCGTCAAGCCGGAGGAACTGGACACCGTCATCTGGATGATCAAGGGGGCCGACCCGGCGGAGGCCCCGAAGGAAGACGACTTCGGGGAAGACACCCCCGACGACAGTGATGACGGCACAACGACGGTGACCACCAGTCCCACCGGTGGAGTGTTCTGACGAGGGGCCGCAGGTGCCGGTGTCAAGCACCGTTGGCGTCGCCGCGTCACACCGCTGTAGAGTGGTCTCGTTCATGGAGGGGAGTACCCCACCCAACGGCACCGGTCGTCAACACGGTGGCCGTTCCGTACCGCTCCCGGCGGTGTCGGCGCGGTTCCCCGGCCGTGTCGGCTGCACCATCCACGCAGCGGGGGAGACCTCCGGTTTTCACGTCACACCCTGAGACCGGAGGTCTTTTTCCAAGTGGAAGTCAACACCCTCACCTGGGTCATCACCGTCGTCGTTCTGCTCGGCTTCATCGCGTTCGACTTCGTCAGTCACGTGCGCAGCCCCCACGAGCCCACCATGAAGGAGGCCGCGGGATGGATGATCTTCTACGTGCTGCTGGCTTGCCTGTTCGGCGGTTTTCTCTGGCTCACCTGGGGCGGCCCGGACGGCAACCATCAGCACGGCATCGAGTTCTTCGCCGGATACATCACCGAGCTCTCGCTGAGCGTGGACAACCTGTTCATCTTCGCCCTGATCATCGGTTCCTTCCGGGTTCCACGGGCGTACCAGCAGAAGGTACTGCTCATCGGCATCGCCCTCGCGCTGCTCTTCCGGGGCATCTTCATCGGGTTGGGTGCGGCGGCGATCAACGCGGCCAGCTGGGTCTTCTACCTCTTCGGCGTATTCCTGCTCTACACGGCCATCAAGCTCATCGTCGACGAGATTCGCGGCGCCGAGGAGACCGAGGTCGATGACATGCTCGTGGTGAGGACCGTACGCCGTGCGGTACCCGTGTCGAGCGGGTTCGACCGGGACAGGCTGTTCACCAGAGTGGGCGGGCGCCAGATGGTGACCCCACTCATGATCTGCCTGGTGTGCATCGGTTTCATCGATCTGATGTTCGCGTTCGACTCCATCCCCGCCATCTTCGGGCTCACGCGGGAGCCCTACATCGTCTTCACCGCGAACGCCTTCGCGCTGATGGGGCTCCGCCAGATGTACTTCCTGCTGGACGGTCTTCTGGACCGGCTCGTGTTCCTGCCCTACGGTCTCGGTGCAATCCTCGCCTTCATCGGTGTGAAACTCACTCTGCACGCCATGCACGAGAACAGCCTGCCGTTCCTCAACGGGGGAGAGTCGATCCACGTCCCCGAGGTGTCGACGGCGTTCTCGCTGGTGTTCATCGTCGTCACACTGGTGCTCACCACGGTCGCGTCGGTGATCAAGACGAAACGGGATGAGGCGCAGGGCGCCGTCGCCCCGAAGTGGAACAGGGCGAAGGACATCCACGACGACGCAGCGACGAACTGACGGTTCCTCCTCCGGGAAACGACGAGCCCGATCTCCGGGGAGGGGCTTCCGGGGATCGGGCTCTCCCGTACGGAACGGAGATCCGGGACGGGATCAGTCGTTGAAGACGTTGAGCACCGGGTTCCAGGTGTGGAAGACCCGTGCGGTGAGCGCCCCCTCGGTGTGGAAGGGATCCCGGTCCATCAGTGCGCGCGCATCATCGAGTGACGCCGGTTCAGGGAGGCGGATCACGATGAGCGCGCCGCCGTCACCGTCGGTGTACGGGCCGGATCCGATCAGCTGCCCCTTCTCCTTGAGGGCCGCGAGAAACTCCCGGTGGCGTGGGCGGACCTCGGTGATCAGATCGGAATCGGCGGGATACGAGTACTCAACGACGAAGGTATTCATGTCCACCGATTGTAGTGGCCGTGGGCCCCGACGGCGCCAGCCACCGATGTGAGTACTGTAGAGGACTGTGAGTGGTCCCATGAGTAAATCCAGCGGTACGGCGGAGTCGCCGTCGAACCTCAACCTGCCCAACGTGCTCACCTCGCTGCGGATCATCGCCATTCCGCTGTTCGCCTGGTTGGTACTGCGGAGCGGCAGCGAACACGCGGGGTGGATGTGGGCTTCCTTCGCGCTGTTCATCGCACTGATGATCACCGACAAACTCGACGGGGACATAGCCCGTGCCCGCGGGCTGGTGACGAACTTCGGGAAGATCGCGGATCCCATCGCTGACAAGGCGCTGATGATCGCCGCGCTGGTGTGTCTGAACATCACGGGGGCACTGTGGTGGTGGGTCACCGTCGTGATCGTCTTCCGTGAGCTCGGCATCACCTTCTGGCGCATGGGGCAGCTCCGTGCAGGCCGGGTCGTACCCGCCTCCCGGGGTGGAAAGCTCAAGACCGTTCTGCAGTCGGTCGCCGTCGCCCTCTACCTCCTTCCGCTGCCGGGGTTCCTCCACCCGGTCATCGTGCTCGTGATGCTCGCGGCGTTGGCGGTGACCGTCGCGACCGGTGTCCAGTACCTGTTGGTCTCACGACGCCGGTGAGAGTTCGGTCATGAAGGCAGCGGATCTGGAGGCACTGGCCGCTGAAGTCGTCGCGGCACTGTCGGCCCGGGGGCAGACCGTCGCCTTCTGTGAATCCCTGACCGCCGGCCTGGCATCCGCCTCGCTGGCCCGTGTGCCCGGCGCATCCGCCGTGCTCCGGGGAGGTCTCGTCACCTACGCCACCGATCTGAAGATCAGCCTCGCGGGCGTTCCGCAGGATCTCGTCGCGCGGCACGGCGTCATTTCGCCGGACTGCGCGGAGGCGATGGCGGTGGGGGCGAGGGACCGCTGCTCGGCCAGTTGGGGTGTCGGGTTGACGGGGGTCGCCGGCCCCGACTCCCAGGAAGGTCATCCGGTCGGTGAGGTCTGGATCGGGCTGGCCTTCCCCGATGGTGGAGTTGCGGCGAGCCGCGCTGCCGGGAGCGGCCCGGAAGGCGGTCTTCTTTCAGGGAACCGCGAGGCCATCCGCGCCGCGGCGGTTTCGGAGGCGCTGCGCGGGTTGCTCCGCGCCGCGGTTTCGGGTGACACGGGAATACCGGGTCCTGAAAGGCCAGTTCAGCGTCCTGTCGGCACGGTACCGGAGGAGAGGGAACAAAATCGGTAGCTGTGACGTTGTCTATAGTGATGGCTACTTACACTGTTCTTCTCGACCAGCCGGTCCACGCACCGGCGCGCGCCGGCGAAACCCGTGAGCCGCTGCTCCGCGAGGCACTCGGTTCTGCTTTGCGTGCGTTTCGGGCGGACCGCGGTATAACGCTCCGGGAGCTCGCCGAGACGGCACGGGTGTCCCCCGGGTATCTGTCGGAACTGGAACGCGGCAGGAAAGAGGTGTCCTCCGAACTGCTCGCCGCCGTCTGTCATGCACTCGGTGCGACGGTGTCCGACGTTCTCATCGAGGCGGCCGGATCGATGGCGGTGCACACCGCGGAGGCGGACCTCGCTGCAGTGTAGGGTCATAGCGGCTAGATTGGTGACAGTACCGAGCCGCAACGGCCCGGCCAGGTCCGCAGTTTCCCGGCACGCACCGTGCCTCACCCCGCATCATCAGCCCACTGTCGTAGCGACCGCGGGCGTAAAGTCAATGAACGGAAGGCTCGACTCTCACAATGGCTAACCCCTTCGTCAAAGCATGGAAGTACTTCATCGCGCTGTTCGACTCGAAGATCGAGGAGCACGCTGATCCGAAGATCCAGATTCAGCAGGCGATCGAGGACGCGCAGCGCCAGCACCAGGCGCTGTCCCAGCAGGCTGCGACCGTCATCGGCAATCAGCGGCAGCTCGAGATGCAGCTGAATCGCCGTCTGGCCGAGATCGAGAAGCTCCAGGCGAACACGCGTCAGGCCCTCCAGCTGGCGGACAAGGCCGCAGCCGAAGGAGACACCGCGAAGGCCACCGAGTACACGAATGCCGCCGAGGCGTTCTCCGCACAGCTCGTCACTGCGGAGCAGTCGGTCGAGGACACGAAGCAGCTTCACGACCAGGCCCTGCAGCAGGCGGCTCAGGCGAAGAAGGCCGTTGAACGGAATGCGATGATGCTGCAGCAGAAGGTCGGCGAGCGCACCAAACTGCTGAGCCAGCTCGAGCAGGCCAAGATGCAGGAGAAGGTCTCAGAGTCCCTGCGCTCCATGAACTCGATGACCGCCTCGGGAAGCACCCCGAATCTGGACCAGGTCCGGGAGAAGATCGAGCGACGCTACGCCAACGCACTCGGCCAGGCGGAACTGGCCGAGAATTCGGTCGAGAACCGGATGGCGGAGGTCGAGCAGGCCGGTGTCCAGCTCGCCGGGCACAGCCGCCTCGAGCAGATCCGCGCACAGATGGCCGCAGAGAAGCTCGAGAGCGGCAGCCCCGACAAAGCGTTGGAGTGGGACACCCGGTCGAACACCCCGAACATCGCCGATGCCGCAGTCGAGGAGAAGATGCGTCAGCTGCGCGAAGAGAACTAGCACCTCAGATTCCCGCATAGGAGGGCGGCCCCGCCGGGTGGTGGGGCCGCCCTCGTGTCAGTTGCGCCGGACTTCTCAGTCGTCGACCCCTCGGGCGAGCAGCGCATCGGAGATGTGTTGCGCCCGACGGATCGAACGGACGATGACGGGCGTTCCGAAAGCTGTGATGGACATGGTCGCCCCCCGTGCCTTCCTGGCGTCGAGGACCTCCCGGACCGTGGCGAGCTGCAAGGGGATCAGCCTTATCGTCAGGGACATCGCCAGGCTCACCTTGTCCGCGGGAACACCGAACCGTTGCAGGGGACGGAGACTGTCCTCGAGCGCATCCATCATGGCGGACACCCGCGTCGTCAGGGTGAGCAGTGTCGCGGCCATGATCGATGAGGAGATCAGCAGGAAGACGACCGCGGCGGGTTCGAAGCCCTGTTGCCACCACTGGAACGCCGCGAAGAACCCCAGCAGGGGGAGGGCCGGCCACACCTGCCCCCAGGCGGTTCGGGCGGGTATTCGCGCGACCGCGACCAGTGCGACGACCCCGAGTACGCAGGCAACCGCGCCCGGGAGTGAATCGATGAGCATCGTGGAAGCGATGATGTAGGTGATGAGCAGGACGAACTTCCATGTGGGGTTCATCCGGTGAACCGGCGTGTCGCCGGGTACGTACACCCCCATCGGAATCGATGACATGACGACCCGTGCCATCAGTGTGCCTCCCGGGACATGAGATCGCGGTAGAAGGAGACGACATCATCCGGGGCGCCGTCGGCGACCACCCGACGGTCGTGGACGCAGATGACCCGATCGAATCCGGTCAGGAAGCCGAGATCGTGGGTGACCACGATCAGCTGCTGCTCGAGACGATCGAACTCCTGTCTGATCCGTAGCCGGTTCCGCAGATCCAGCAGGGTCGTCGGCTCATCGGCGATGATCACGTCGGGATCGATGATCAGGACCGCCGCGAGGGCGAGGAGCTGTTTCTCGCCCCCGGAGAGCACGTGTGGCGACGAATCCGCCAGATGGCCGATGCCGAACCGGTCGAGCATCGCCTGCACGCAGGCGTCACGGTCCCGCCGGTCGAGCTTCATCCGCCGCAGGGAGAACGCCACATCCTCCCGGACCGTGGGCATGATGATCTGGTTTTCCGCGTCCGAGAACACGAAACCGACCCTCCGGCGGATGTCGCGTCCGTGGGTGGAGGGATCGACGCCGTCGACGGTGACCGTTCCGGCCGTCGGCTCGCCCAGACCGTTGATCATCCGTATCAGGGTGGATTTTCCGCCCCCGTTGGCGCCGATGACCCCGATCCGGGATTCGGTGAGTTCCAGTGAGACGGAATCGAGGACGGTCCTGCCGTCGAAGACGGCCGAGACCTCGTTGAAGACTATCCGGGGCATTCGTCGTCGGCCTTTCGTGCTCGGCCCGCAGCCCCGGGGAGAAACGGATCATGGTCCCGCCAGCGGGACGTGTGTGCACGTGTGCTCGGACGGGGTGGGACAGCGACCCGGTACCGGCGGGTGCCGGCGGTCGGTACCGGGGCTGCGGTACCGGGGACGCCCGGGGGGATGTGGCGACTACTCCTGCTTCGGATTCGCCGCACCACCGGCCCCGGATTCCGTGCGGGAGCCGAACCCGCGGAGGTCCGGGAGCGCCGCGTGGACGCCCACCGCGATGAGCACACCGACGATGAGTTTGACGATCGCACCCGGGATGAACGGAATCTGGACCTCGAGGGCGGCGCTCAGCGTCATGTCGAGGCGCCACATGAGGCCGAGGATCCCGAAGAAGTACTGGACCAGCATCGCGGCGAGGAACGCGAGGGTGAAGTTGATCGCCATGCCGCTGCGGTTGCGCGGTGCCCGTGCACTCAACCCGCCGGCGATGAGCGGCGCGAGGAGGTAGCCGAGCAGATATCCGACGGTGGGACCGCTCAGTGCCGTGAGGACACTTTTGCCCTGGGAGAGGACGGGCAGCCCCACGATTCCGAGCAGGAACACGATCACCAGTGCGAGGAAACCGCGGCGTGGTCCGAGGATGAGGCCGGCCATGATGCAGGCGGCGTTCTGGAGGACGATCGGTACACCTGCACCTCCCACGGGTATGGAGATGTACCCGAGGACGATGATGAGGGCGGCGAAGACCGCAGAGTAAGCGAGGTCACGGACGTTAAAAATACTTTTGTCATTCACATGTGAAGACAGTACCCGGATGTGCAGCAATTGAACAGTGTTCATGTGGCAACGGGGCTGCATGCCCGGGCATGGGTGGCGTGGGGCGACTGTAGGATTGCCGTCATGCGCCTGCACCAGTTCGATCGACTCATTGACGCTGAATTCGGCCATGCCCACGGTATGTGGATCATGCGGTCGCACGTTCTGTCGCGCCGCGGCAGGACGGCGGTCGAACTCATCGAGGACGGTGTCGATCCACGGGACGTCTGGTGGGAGATCTGCCGCGATTTCGAGATACCGGAGGAGCGGCGCCTTGGGCCCGACGAATGACCTCTGGCGAGGGGAAAGGCCATGGTTCCGGACGTCCGTGTCGCATTGATATCGAACACGTGTGCGTGTACGCTCAAACCGTGTCGCGGACGCCGGATACGGTATGGTCTGACTCCCGGACATCCACGAACGTGTCCGTCCGTCGGTCCACGATCGGGGGTGGAGCGGATCCCGCGGGATCCCATTTGCCGGTACCGCGGTCCCATCCCTTGTAGGGCAGATTCCCCACCGCGGTGACGCGGGCAGGGGACAGGCGTTCCACTCGTCCGCGGGGCCCGGAGGTTTTCCGCTCACCCGAACATTCCAGTACCACCGAGAACAGAGCACGAGGTTCCCACCGCAATGGCAACGAAGAAGAAGACCAATGCAGCGTCCACCGGCGATGAGCGTCGCAAGGCCCTTGATGTGGCCATGTCGCGGATCGAGAAGGACTTCGGCAAGGGTGCGGTGATGCGCCTCGGCGACGACAACCGGCCACCCGTGAAGGCGATCTCCTCGGGAAACACCGCCATCGACATCGCTCTCGGTGTCGGCGGCTTTCCCAGGGGACGCATCATCGAGATCTACGGTCCGGAATCCTCCGGTAAGACCACCGTTGCGCTTCATGCCGTTGCGCAGGCGCAGAAGGAGGGGGGCATCGCCGCGTTCATCGACGCCGAGCACGCCCTCGACCCCGACTACGCCCGCAAGCTGGGCGTCGACACGGACAACCTGCTGGTGAGCCAACCGGACACCGGCGAACAGGCGCTGGAGATCACGGACATGCTGGTACGTTCCGGCGCGATCGACATCATCGTCATCGACTCGGTGGCCGCCCTGACCCCGAAGGCCGAGATCGAGGGCGAGATGGGTGACTCCCACGTGGGACTCCAGGCGAGGCTGATGAGTCAGGCGCTGCGGAAGATGACCGGTGCCCTGCACAACTCGGGGACCACGGCGATCTTCATCAACCAGCTCCGCGAGAAGATCGGTGTCATGTTCGGATCCCCGGAGACCACCACGGGCGGCAAGGCACTGAAGTTCTATGCTTCGGTCCGGTGCGACGTCCGCCGCATCCAGACGCTCAAGGACGGCCAGGACGCGATCGGCAACCGCACCCGGTTGAAGGTCGCGAAGAACAAGGTCGCTCCGCCGTTCAAACTCGCCGAGTTCGACATCATCTACGGCGAGGGCATCTCGCGGGAGTCCTCGATCATCGATCTCGGGGTGGAGAACGGGATCGTCAAGAAGTCCGGATCGTGGTTCACCTACAACGGTGATCAGCTCGGTCAGGGCAAGGAGAAGGTCCGGCTGTATCTGAAGGACAACCCGGAGATCTCCGACGAGATCGAACACAAGATCTTCGCCAAGTTGGGGGTCGCGGGTCACACCGACGATGATGCGTTGAGTGATGACCCGGTGGATGTCATCCCGAACGTCGATTTCGATGACATCGACGACGACTCCGACGACAGATAGACGGGGGATCAGCCCCCGATCCGCACGGTGGACGGAGGAGGACTGCAGCACCATGACGGGAGAGGAATGCACCGCCGGCGGTGACCGGGGGGAACGGAAGGCGACCGTGGACCGGCTCCGGGAGGCGGTCCACGCCGTCGAATCCGGGGATTCCGGGTTCATGGACATCGAGGCGGAGAAGGACAGGGCCGCCGTCCGTCACCGGGCTCTGCTTCTTCTGGACCACCGGTCACGGTCGCGGCGGGAACTCGACCGGCGACTCGGGGATCTCGGGTTCCCGGCCGGACTGATCTCCGATGTGCTGGACGATCTGGAGCGGGTCGGTCTCATCGACGACGAGACCTTCGCACATGAGTGGGTCCGCCAGCGTCACAGGCGGCGGGGGAAATCACGGGACGTCCTGGACCTGGAGCTGCGGGACAAGGGTGTCGCGCCCGAGCTGCGGAGCCGTGCGCTCGCCCAGATCGCGGAGTCGGACGAGCGGGCCATGGCTCTTCAGCTGGCCCGGAAGAAGGCCCGGACCACGGTGACGCGGGAACCGCGGGACCGCACGGACCGGGATCGCGCCCTGAGACGCATACTCGGTGTGCTCGGGCGTCGGGGCTTCCCCCAGGGAATGTCCATGGAACTGGCGCGGGAGGCTCTTGACGAGAGGATCTCCGAGGTCTCCTGACCGTGGGGGTGAAGCGGAAGGAAAGTGGGCCGTCGTCGCGGGCGACAACCTTCCGGGGCGACGGCCCCGATTCCAGGGCTCCGGCAGGTCGACTCGATGTCGCCGGCCGGGGTCAGCTTCGTGTTCGGGGCCTCATTCTCCCTGCGTCTGCGTGCGCAGGTCGCGGTGGGACGGCTCGTGCCAGTCGACGACGGCGCGGTCCTTGGTTTCCACGCCCTGGTCGGGATGCTCCGGAACCTTCGCCACGATCAGCTTGCGGGCGCGTCCCGCCCGTAACTGCCGCTCGATCCGCTCGGCCAGGCGCGTCAGGGCGTAGTTGATCATGATCATGACGACGGCGACCATGATGAGTGCCGGGAAGTAGTTGCGGTAGGCGGACGCCGACTGCAGACCGGAACGGACGATCTCGATGTAGCCGATCTGGTAGCCGAGTGCCGCGTCCTTGAGCGAGATCACCATCTGCGAGATCAGCGCCGGCAGCATGGCGGCGACCGACTGGGGAAGAAGGATCGACCAGGTCGCCTTGCGGTGTGACAGTCCCAGCGCCCGCGCGGCCTCCATCTGGCCCTTGGGCAGTGACCTGATGCCGGAACGGAGGATCTCGGCGATCACCGAGCCGTTGTACATCGTCAGACCGAAGACCACGGCGGAGAACGCCAGCTGGGAGGACGGCACGAGGTTGTAGAGCGCGAACATCTGATAGGCGAAGATCATGAGGATCAGCACCGGGATCGCGCGGAAGAACTCCACGATGATCCCGCAGAACACCGAGATCAGCCGGTTGGGGGAGAGGCGTCCCAGTCCGAGGAGGGTGCCGAGGACGAGTGCGAGGATGATCGAGCAGAACGCCGACTTCAGTGTTCCCCACAGGCCGGGAAGGAGATAGGTCGTCCAGGTCGTGGACTTCAGGAACGGATTCCACTTCTCTCCTTCGAGCTGACCGTTGTCGTTGAGAACCTGGAGTATCCAGAACCCGATCGCCAGCGCCCCCAGGAGAGTGATGGCCGTCAGGATCCGGTTCATCCGCCGGCCCCTCGGACCGGGTGCATCGTAGAGAACCGTTGCGCGTACGCTGCTGCTCATCTAGTTCTTCACCGCCAATGTCGTCGAGTAGTGGCTGACCAGGAGACCCATGGGCAGCGTGAGGATGAGGAACCCGAGGGCGAAGATCCCGAATATCAGGAACCCCTGCGCAGCGTGGTTCTCGATGGTGGCCTTCATCAGCAGCGATGCTTCGGCGACACCGATCACCGAGGCGACCGTCGTGTTCTTCGTCAGGGCGATCAGGGTGTTGCCGAGCGGGACGATCGCCGCTCTGAGCGCCTGGGGGAAGATCACCGACCCGAAGATCTGCGGGAAGGTCAGGCCCAGTGACCGTGCGGCCTCGGACTGTCCGAAGTGGACGGTGTTGATTCCGGAACGCAGGGATTCCGCGACGAAGGCCGAGGTGTAGAGGACGAAACCCAGGACCGCGAGCCGGAAGTTGTTCGACTCGATGAAATGGGAGTTGTCCGGGGCGAGCGTCAGCCCGAGATTCCCGTACAGACCGATCGAACAGAACAGGACGATCAGCGTCAGTGGCGTGTTCCGTACCGTGTTGATGTAGAGGACGGACAGTCGGCGCATGATCGAGACCGGGGAGACCCGCATCGCGGTGAGCACCGTACCGAGCAGAAAACTGCCGATGGCCGACAGGACCGTCAGTTGAATGGTGACCCAGAACGCGGGCCAGAGGGCCGGCGCCAGGTCGTTCCACATGGCGTTCATAAGCGGAGCAGACTCCTTATCGGTGTCGAGGAGGGGGCCGGTGTGTACCGACCCCCTCCCGGTGTTCGTGCTACTTTGCGGTCAGGAAGGAGAGGTCGCCGGGGGTTCCCTCTTCGACCACGGAGGCATCGTCGCCGAGGTTCTTGTTGAGGAGTTTGATGAACTCGCCGGAGGAGTACATCTCGCTCAGCGCCTCGTTGACGGCGTCGGTCGCGGCTGCGTCGTCCTTCATCATCCCGATGCCGTAGTACTCGTCGGTGAAAGCCTCGCCGTCGGGCTTGACCATCTCGATGACGCTGAACTGGCCTTCGTACTGGGAGGCGTAGCCGTACAGAATCGTCGCGTCGGTGCTCACCGCGTCGACCTTGCCCTGGCTGAGCGCCTCGACACAGGATGCGTAGGTGTCGTATTCCTGCAGCTGGACGCCGGGCAGAGCGTCCTTGACCTTCTGCGCGGGGGTGGAACCGGAGACGGAGCAGAGCTTTCCGCCGCGATCCAGGTCCTCGAGCGATGAGATCTTGTCGTCGTCCTTGCGCACCAGGAGCGCCTGGTGGGTGATCAGGTACGGGCCGGCGAAGTTCACGGCCTCGGCGCGGGACGCGTTGATCGAGTAGGTGGCGGCGATCATGTCGACCTCGCCGTTCTTGATCATGGTCTCACGCTGCGCGGAAGGGGTCTCCTTCCAGGTGATCTCCGGGGTGTTCCAGCTGTTCTCCTCGGCGATGTGGTTGACGACGTAGGTCGCGACGTCGACGTCGAGTCCCGTGAAGGTGCCGTCAGGCGTGCGCAGGCCGAGACCGGGCTGATCGAACTTGGTCCCGATGTTGACCTTGCCCGACTCGATGGCCCCGAGGAGACCGGCGCTGTCGGAGTCGCTGCTGTCGCCGCACGCCGCGAGGGAGAGAGCCATGGCGCCGGCGGCGGTGATGGCGAGGGTGTTTCTGATGAACTTGTTCATGAGTGTCCTTAACTGTTCGTGGAGCGGGATTCCCGCTCCGGCCCAGGAGCGTCGGTGATGCCGTGGGAAGAATGTGGGTGGGATGGGCCCCGGAGCCTCAGTGTCCGAGGATCTTCCCGAGGAAGTCCTTGGCCCGGTCTGATTCGGGGCTGTCGAAGAAGGTTGCGGGATCGGTGTCCTCGACGATCGTTCCGTCGTCCATGAAGAGCACCCGGTCCGCGGCCTTTCGTGCGAAACCCATCTCGTGGGTGACGACGACCATCGTCATGCCGCCGCTGGCGAGGTCGGTCATGACGTCGAGGACCTCGTTGACCATTTCCGGATCGAGTGCCGAGGTCGGTTCATCGAAGAGCATGACCTTCGGATTCATCGCCAACGCCCGCGCGATGGCGACGCGCTGCTGCTGGCCGCCCGACAGCTGTGCCGGATACTTGTCGGCCTGTTCGGCGATGCCCACTCTCTCGAGCAGGCGCATCGCCTCGGCGTCTGCCTCCTCCCGCTTCATACCGCGGACCTTCATCGGGGCAAGTGTCACGTTGCGTTTGATGGTCAGGTGGGGAAACAGGTTGAAGGACTGGAAACACATACCGACGTCCGCACGCAGACGGGCGAGGTCCTTCCCCTCCTCGGGGAGGAGTTCGCCGTCGATGTGGATCTCGCCGGAGTCGATCGTCTCCAGACGGTTGATCGTGCGGCACAGCGTGGATTTACCCGAACCGGACGGGCCCAGTACAACGACGACCTGCCCTCTGGGGACGTCGAGGTTGATGTCCTTCAGCGCGTGGAAGTCATCGAAGTACTTTTCCACGTTCCGCATGCGGATCATGGTGTCGGTAGTGTTGTTCGCCATAGATCAAGCTTAATGTAATACAGACCACATATCCTCTCCGGGGGGTGGTCGCCATTTCGACGGACGCGGCGTTTTCAGCGCTTTTGGTGAATCGGGGGTATTCTTCTTCCCGCTGTCCAGCCCTGTTTCAGGCGTTCGCCGCCGGGATCATCCGTGGTTGCGTACGGGGTGTGCCGGGGATCGGTCTATGGGGGTACTAGGGGTTATGATTGGCCATTGTGTTGCAGCAGAATCTGACATCCCAGCCCAGTCGCACGTACGAGGTCCGTACTTTCGGCTGCCAGATGAACGTCCACGATTCGGAACGGTTGGCGGGACTCCTCGAGGAGGCCGGCTACGAACGGGCCCGGACCGGCGCCGACCCGGACCTCGTCGTATTCAACACCTGCGCGGTCCGGGAGAACGCCGATCAGCGTCTCTACGGCAGCCTCGGTGCGCTGCGTGCGGTCAAGCGCACCAGGCCGGACATGCAGATCGCGGTCGGTGGTTGCCTGGCGCAGAAGGACAGACAGGTCGTGGTCGAGAAGGCTCCCTGGGTCGACGTCGTCTTCGGTACCCACAACATCGGCTCGCTCCCCGCGCTGCTGGACCGGGCGGCCCACAACCGGGAGGCGGCGGTCGAGATCGTCGACTCCCTGGAGCAGTTCCCCTCCGTGCTGCCGGCGAAACGGGAGTCCGCGTACGCAGGGTGGGTCAGCGTCTCGGTCGGGTGCAACAACACCTGCACCTTCTGCATCGTCCCGTCACTCCGTGGCAGGGAGGCCGACCGCCGCCCGGGGGACATCCTCGCCGAGGTGCAGGCCCTGGTCGACCAAGGTGTCGTCGAGGTGACGCTCCTCGGTCAGAACGTCAACGCCTATGGCGTGCACTTCGCGGATCCGGAGCTCGAACGTGATCGCTCGGCGTTCTCGAAACTGCTGCGGGCCTGCGGTGACATCGAGGGGCTCGAGCGTGTGCGCTTCACCTCCCCGCACCCCGCGGAGTTCACCTCCGACGTGATCGACGCGATGGCGGAGACCCCGAACATCTGCCCGCAGCTGCACATGCCGCTCCAGTCCGGTTCCGACCGGGTGCTGAAGGCCATGCGGCGTAGTTACCGGTCGAGGAAGTTCCTCGGGATTCTCGAGGAGGTCCGGTCCAAGATCCCGCACGCCGCGATCACGACCGACATCATCGTCGGATTCCCCGGCGAGACCGAGGAGGATTTCCAGGCGACCCTGGATGTGGTGGAGGCCAGCCGCTTCAGCTCCGCGTTCACCTTCCAGTACAGCCCCCGCCCCGGAACCCCGGCGGCCGAATACGAGGACCAGATTCCGAAGGAGGTCGTCCAGGAGCGCTTCGAGCGCCTCATGGCGCTCCAGGAGCGCATCTGCGCCGAGGAGAACGCCGCCCTCGTCGGCACCGACGTGGAACTGCTGATCCAGGCTGACGGAGGACGGAAGAACGACCGGACCAATCGGATATCCGGGAGGGCACGGGACGGTCGCCTCGTCCACCTCAACCCGGTCGCGGCCCCGGAGGCGCCCGGAGCGATCGACCGCACCATCCGGCCCGGTGACATCGTCACCGCGACGGTGACGTCCTCGGCGCCGCACTACCTGATAGCGGACGACGGGGTGCTCACGCACCGCCGGACCATCGCCGGTGACATGTCCGAGGCGGGGAGGACCCCCACCACCGGGCCGACGGGCGTCGGCCTGGGGCTGCCCGCGTTCGGACGACCCGCCGAGCGGATCGCGCCGCAGTCCGACACAGGTTGTGGGTGCTGAAAACCGCTGTTCCGCACACGGGTGGCATAGTTGAATGTGTCCACCGCATGAATCAGATCACCGAATGAAGGAGCATCCCGACGCCGTGAGTGACAACAACCCCTCCCGGGAGCACTCCGTTGCCGGAGACCCGGAAGAGTCCGCGGTCGAGAAACGTCGACGTCTGCGGGCCGAGAAGCTCGCCCCCTACATGGACGATCTGCCGAACGCCGAGAAGCAGGCGGCCCAGACCCTGTATCTCGGGCCGCAGCAGGTGTTCCTCGGACTCGGTATGCTCGGATTCCTCATGTCGCTCTTCCTGCCGCACTCCGGTCAGGTGCTCGGACTGGATGTGCTGTTCTTCTCGGACACCGCGAAGGCCTTCGTCACCACGTGGCCGGAACGCATCTACGTCTGGACCGGGGTCACAGGTGTCCTGCTGCTCACCGGTGCGACGATCCTCACCCGGTCGTCGTTGATCGCCTACCTGTCGTGGTTCTGCTCCGGCGCCTCCATGTTCTACTCGCTGTTCGCGATCTGGATGCGCCAGTCCCGGCCCCCGACGGAGCCCGGGGTCGGGCCGTCCCACGGACTGGTTCTCGGCGCGGTCAGCGTGACGGTGGTGGCGCTGAGTCTGACCCGCATCGTGCTCCGGCGTTCCAGCTTCCAGAGTGCGCTTGCGGAGGCCCGGAGGCAGACGCCGCAGGCCAGTGCGGTGCACAAGGTCCAGGAGGAGCTGCTGGCGGCCCAGGTGGACCGCGACAGTCACGACGTCTACGCGGATGATCGGCGTTCGCGTGCGGCGAAGCGGCGCCGGGCCAATCGGGACCGGGCGCGCCGTGAGGGCCGGGACCACCCCGAGGGGCCCGTCGAGGGAACCGTCTGATCCGCCCTAGCTTTCGCGGGCTCCGAGGCGTTTCTGCCAGTAGACGTCACGGGCCCTCGGGTCCGCGCCGTATTCCGCGTTGAGCGCACGGATCCTCCTCGATCCGGTGGCCGTGGCCGTGTGGATGCGCCGGATCCCCCTGTCCCGGGCGGCGCCGAGCAGGACGTTCTTCACCGCCCGGGCGAGGCCCCGGCCGCGGTGCTCGCGGTGGACCACGGTCATCATCTGTGCGGCGACATCGGGGGAGTCCGCGGGGTCCCGGGAGAACGCTGATGCCGCCACGGGCGTCCCGGATCCGTCGAACACCATCGCCCAGACGACCGTCCGCCCGGTGCAGCGGGTGTCGGCGTCCACCCGTTCCAGTCGGGCACCGTCCCAGTGTTGCGGCTCAGAGACCAGATCCTCCAGCGGCAGATCGGCGGAGAACATCTCGAGCAGCCTGCACAGGCCGTCCGTGACACCCGGTTCCGCGTCCACCGGGGCCATCCCTTCGAGAATCCTGCCCGAATATCCGGCCGGGAGGTAGCACGTCTGCGGCCGCGCAGGCACCGGCACCGCAGTCTGTTCCTCGACCAGTGCGGGAACGAATCCACGGGTGCGGTAGAGGGCATCCAGGGGATCCCCGGCGGTCGGATCCGCATCCGTCAACTGCCGTATCTGGATCACACTCCTGCCGAGGAACCCGCAGATCTCCGCGACCTCGGTGATGATCGCGTCGACCGCATCCCGCCCCTCGTCGCCCAGTCGTTCACCGGGAAGCGGCAGGTACGGGACGTCGAGGGTGATCTCCACACCGCACACCGACAGGTTCTCCCGGAGCGGAACCGAGATCACGGCCCACGCGTAGGCCACCGGCGCGGGATCGTCACCGGTGGAGGGAATGAGCGGGTACCCGAGATCGGAGATGTCGGCCGTCGCGATGGCGTGGGCTGTCACGGGGTCGTCATCGTCGACGACGGCGAGACCGATCACCCGGACGTCCGGGCCACCGGACAGGGTGTTCAGGACCGAGTTCACCGACACGGACGCGTCCGTGGTTCCGGTGACCTGTTGCCCGTGGACACCGAGCATCAGCGCCCAGTGGCGGAGGGATATCGACGCCGTATCCGGGGGCGAACTGAGCGGGGGCGTGGTGAATTGGACGGGGCGCATGGGAGGACAGTCTATCGTCCGACCATGCGCCCCCGCGTCGTGGCGTCTAGCGTTCCCCGATGGCGGCCCGGGCCGTTTCCGCCCATTCGGACCACTGGGCCGCCTGGGCCCGGAGTTTCTCCGCCTTCTTCGCGTTGCCACGGGCCTCCGCGGCCTCCGCCTGTGCGGTGAAGTCGCGCACCTTCTCCTCGAACTGCGCCGCACGGGCCTCAGCCGCCGGATCGGTGCGACGCCACTGATCGTCGGCGGCGTCGGCGACCCGCCGTTCGACGGCACCGATCTTGTCCTCGAACTCCCGGATCCGTCCCCGGGGGACGAACCCGATCTCCTCCCACTTCTCCTGGAGCTCGCGCAGCTTCGCCCGCGCCCCCTCGAGATCCCGCTCCGGCTGGATCTGGGGCCCGTACTCGGCGAGCAGCGCCTCCTTCCGCGCGGCATTCTCCTCGAATTCGCGGTCCCGCTCCTCGTTGAGGGCGTTGCGCGCCTCGAAGAAGTGGTCCTGTGCGGCCTTGAATGCGGCCCAGAGCTTGTCGTCGACGTCGCGGGGAGCGCGTCCGGCCGCCTTCCACTCGGTCATGAGATCGCGGAAGGCACGGGCCGTCTCATTCCAGTCCGTCGAGTCCTTGAGTGCCTCCGCGCGCTCGACGAGGGCTTCCTTCGCCCGCCGTGCCGCGGCCCGACCACGGTCCAGCTCGGCGAAATGCGAACCCCGGCGCCGGTTGAAGGCGTCGCGGGCACGTGAGTACCGCTTCCAGAGGGCGTCATCGGTTTTCCGGTCGATCCCGCGGATCGACTTCCATTCGGTGAGGATGTCCCGGAGCCGGTCCCCGGCGGCCTTCCACTCCGTCGACTTCTCCCCGATGTCCTCCGCTTCGGCGGCGAGCTCCTCCTTGCGGGCGATGGCCTTCGCCCGTCGCTGCTCCTTCTCGGCCTTCACCTGCTCGCCGGCCTCCTCGGACTCACGGATGATCTCCCCGAGCCGGCGATCGAGTCCATCGAGGTCCCCGACGACGGCCGCGGTCGGCAGGCCCTCCCGGAGCTGCACCGCGGTCTCCCGGATGTTCTGGGCTTCATCGGGGTGAGCTTTGAGGCGGGTCTCCAAAAGCTCCACCTCGGTGGCCAGGTCATCGAACCGGACGCCGTAGTGGGCCAGTCCCTCCTCCGGGGTGCCCGCCTGCCAGGAGCCGACGAGTCGTTCGCCGTCGCCGGTGGTGACGTACACGTTCCCACTCTCATCGACCCTGCCCCACTTGGCCGGGTCACTCCGCGAGATCAGCGGAGCCGCCGGCTTCTGCGGGCGGACGGCGGGCATGGCGCCGGGCCGGGGACCCGGTCGGGGACCGGGCTTGGGGGTGGGGTTCGTGCTCATGGTCAGCGTCCTTAGGGAGTCATCGCCGCGCGACACGGCAGCCGTGAAAGGTGGGGAGTACCGGAAGTTAGGAACTCTCCCATCGAGAATACAGCCCCGGGGTTAGCAGCGTGAAGATACGGCGGACGGGGGTCGGTGAAACCGGTGGTTTAGTCTGGTTCCGTGACTGAAACAGCAGCCTCCGGCCCCGGCAATCCGACGAGCCCCGTGATCGTCGTGCCGGCGAGTCCGGCGCTCGTTCTGTCCGGCGACGCCGATCCCGCCGGTGTCCGGCTGCGGACCGCGGCGGAGCGGATCCTCTCCCGCCACGGTGACCTCCCCGTGCACCTCGTCGGATCCCGGGACCCACGGTGGTGGACCAGCCACCGGGGTTCGTTCGCCGCGTGGGGTGATGCCACGGTGAACGTCGGGGAGGGGAACCACCTCGCGGAGCTGGTCCAGCGCTTCCTGCTGGGGCCGGACAACCGGGAGCGGGTCGTCGACGTCCGCGGGGAGCTCGGTCACCCCGACGCCGGGGTTCTCACGGTGGTCGCGGTGGACGGATCCGCGGGACTGACCGAGAGGGCGCCGTTGGCGCTGATCGACGGGGCGGAATCCGTCGACGCCTGGTGCAGGGCACTGCTGGCGGGAGGCCCGCCGGCGGCGATGACCTCCGATGAGTTGCGTGAGGCCGGGATCATCGAACCGGATCTCTGGATCGAACTCGCCGACGCCCGTCCGGTCCGGGCGGAACTCGTCGCCGCGGATACGACGACCGGAGTCGGCCGCTATGTCGCGGAATGGGGGATCGGCGCATGAAGAACCCGGTTCCGGTCGCCGTCGTGGGACCCACCGCCTCGGGAAAGTCAGCGCTCGGGATAGCTCTCGCGCACGCGCTCGACGGCGAGGTGGTCAACGTCGATTCGATGCAGCTCTACCGGGGGATGGACATCGGTACCGCCAAACTGCCGATCTCGGAGCGGGAGGGCGTCCCGCACCACCAGATCGACGTGCTCGACGTCACCGAGAATGCCAGCGTCGCCCGCTACCAGAGGGAGGCGGTCGCCGACGTCGAGGAGATCCTCGGGCGGGGAAAGACCCCTGTTCTCGTCGGTGGATCGATGCTCTACGTGCAGGCGCTGGTCGACGACTGGAGCTTTCCGCCCACTGATCCCGAGGTCCGCGCGAGGTACGTGACGCGGCTCGAAGAGATCGGTGTCACCGCGCTCCATGCGGAACTCGCGGCGGTGGATCCTGCGGCCGCCGCCGTGATCGAGGCGAATGATCCGCGCCGGACGGTCCGGGCGCTCGAGGTCATCGAACTGACGGGTCGACCGTTCGCCGCCTCGCAGCCCCCCATCGACGCGCCGCCCCGGTGGGGGACCCGGATCCTGGGCCTGGCGACGGAACCCGACTGGCTGAATCCCAGGATCGAGCTCAGGACCCGCCGGATGTTCGACGAGGGCCTCGTCGAAGAGGTCGACCGACTGCGGGAATCGGGCCTCATCGCGGACTCCACGGCCGGGCGGGCAATCGGATACGCACAGGTGTTCGCCCACCGCCGGGGTGAGCTCACGGCCGGGGAGATGGTGGAACGGACGATCACCGGAACCAGGCGTTACGTGCGACGCCAACGGAGCTGGTTCCGGCGTGACCCGAGGACCGTCTGGTTGGACGCGGCGGAGGACACGGTGGCGCAGGCGCTCGAATCGCTAGACTCGTGACCCATGACGAACCAGCGACGACAGCTCTCCTTCGCGAAGGGCCACGGTACGGGCAACGACTTCATCATCCTGCCCGATCCCGGGGCTCGGACAGATCTTTCACCCGGGCTCATCCGCGCGCTCTGTGACCGGCACCGGGGTATCGGTGCCGACGGCGTCCTGCGGGTCGCCCGTGCCGGGGATCTGGTGGACAGAGGTGTCCTCGGAGGCCTGCCCGACGGGGTCGCCGCCGGAGACTGGTTCATGGACTACCGCAACGCCGACGGAACCACGGCGGAGATGTGCGGCAACGGCGTGCGGGTGTTCGCCCACTGGCTCCGGTCGAGCGGGACGGTCGAGGGGGACGCCGTGCGGGTCGGCACCAGGGCCGGACTCCGGCAGGTCCGGATCGAGAACTGCTCGGGCACCTCAGCGGAGATCACCGTGGAGATGGGCGTGCCTGAGGTGACCGGTGTGAGTACCTGCACCGTCTCTGAACAGCGCTTCGCCGGCATCGGGGTCGACATGGGCAACCCCCATCTCGCCTGCGTGTTGCCCGGCC
The DNA here is from genome assembly GCF_016595285.2 of Corynebacterium antarcticum. Classification (NCBI taxonomy): domain Bacteria; kingdom Bacillati; phylum Actinomycetota; class Actinomycetes; order Mycobacteriales; family Corynebacteriaceae; genus Corynebacterium; species Corynebacterium antarcticum. Next base: position 341,076 of record NZ_JAENIP020000001.1, on the reverse strand, counting down.
TGGACCCGGCGGCACTGGCGGCACTCCCCGTGGACCGCTCCTTCGATCTGGATCCCGAGTTCTTCCCGGCCGGGGCCAACGTGGAGATTCTCACCGAGCTCACCGACGGTCGCGTCCACATGCGGGTCCATGAACGTGGTGCGGGGGAGACCCTCTCCTGTGGCACCGGTACGGTGGCGGCTGCGGTCGCGGCGCTCGCCGACGCCGGTGAGGTCACCGGGGAGGTCACCGTCGTCGTCCCCGGTGGGGAGATCACGGTCGTCATCCGTGAGGACGGATCGACGCTCACCGGGCCGTCTTCGATCGTCGCGGAGGGAACCATCGACCGGGACGCGCTCGCCGTCGCCGGAGCGGGGGGCTAGGGGCCGGCCCCGGAGGTGGTTCGGAAACGACTCCCCGTGTTCCCGCGGTGCCCGGGGTCAGGCCTGCCCCGGTACCGTCACGAACTGTTCGAGGCCCGGGATCGGGTTGCCGCCGCGGATGACGTAGAACTCCAGCCAGACGGTGAAGCACAGCATGAACAGTGAGATGAGTACGGCCGCGACCGACATGACGAGTCTTCGACCGTGCTGACCGCGGGGTAGCTGCAGCGCCCGGCGTACCGCGAGCAGTCCCAGCAGTGTCGAGAGGCTGAACAGGATCCACTGGAGCACCGGATGCTCCTGGTAGAGCGGGAAACCGACACCCAGGAGACCGGCCACGCACAGGGCGAGGATCGCCATGCCGTTGCCGTCCGGAATGTGGGCGAGGGCGTCGGGGGTCGAACCACGCGCTGGTTCGGTTCCGGGGGCACCGGTGGTGGGACGTGGATCAACGGGATGGGACATGGTGGTCATCCTAGGCGTGATTGCGCGGTCATTCGTAGTCGACGCCGAGTCTGAGGGCGGCACGTCGCGCCTGCGCCCAGGCATCCCTGAGATCGAGTGCCCTCCGGTCGGTGACCCCGAGCAGTGTCTCCAGCTGGGGGATGCTCAGGTCACCGGTGAGTCGTTCGTCGAGACGCCCGATGAATCGGCGGGCCTTCCCGTACTCGAAGTAGAAGGTCTCGATGTCGGGGTGGCTGCAGTCCGGATCCGCGAGTGCGGGACGCTTCTGCGAGCGGTCGGCCACCGAATCCGCGTCGGTCCCGCTGCGGAACCGCTCGAACTCCTCGATGACGTCGGTGATGTCCTCGGCGGACAACCGGATGGAGGTTGCCAGGGACTCCGCCTCCGCACCGTCCGGCCTGTGGCGGAGCACGAAGTAGACCATCGACATGATCAGTGCACCGAGGATGATGCCCTCGAGCTTCAGCCACGCCGTGAGGACGACGCAGAGTAGACCGGTGGCCACCAGCGGCCACGCGGAGACGGGACTGCCGTTGGCGCTCCGTTCCGGGAGTGCGTCATCATCCATGGTCGGTCACATCCTCAGTGTTCGGGAGAGTGCCGGTCGAATCGTCCGTCTGTTCTCGTCCGGGTGGCGCGGCTATCCGCATCCGCCGGATCCGCAGCCGCAGCCGCCGCCCCCGGATCCGCAACCGGCGGGCATCCTGACCGCGGCGGTGAGCATGACGGTACCTGCGACGACCGCCCCCGGGGCGGGTAGATCCGGCGCATCCGGGAGGCAGAGATCCATCGGGAACGGTGCCTCGATGTCACAGTGGATGAAGCGCTGGCCGGAAAGTGCCGTCGTCCGGTAGTCGGCGGAGCGGATCTCGGCGGTGAGCGTCGCCCCGGCATCCGGGGCACGTGATCCGTCCCCCGAGAGGACCACAGCTGCTCCGTGGCTCACCAGCATCCCGACCTCGCCGCTCTTCTCCGCGGTGAAGTCGTCGGCGGAGGGGTACACGGTGGTGTCGACGCCCAGAGCGGTGATCGCGAGTTGCTGCCACTGCTGGACAGTCTCGTCGACGAGCAGGGGGCCCTGCGCGAGGTTCGTGGTGATGGAGGCGATCTGTTCGCCGTCCCCGGTCACGACGTCACAGAACGCCAGCACATCGGTGATCATGTTGACGTGCCCGAGGGCTTCCGTGGTGGATTCGAATCCGGCCCAGGTGGCGAACGGCTCCACCGCGAGGATGTTGATGCAGGCTCCCGAGGGGTCGGCGAACTGTATCAGTTGGCCTCCCCGGACCTCTCCCGTCACCGAGAGTCGTCCGGAGGCGATGGCGGCTTCGACGGCGTCCTGCCATCGGTCGTACCGGAGGCCGATGCTTGCGAGATCTTCACTCATGACACCGATTCTAGGTGCTGCTGTTCCGATCGGTTGTGTCGGGGACCCACGCTCCCGGGAGACCGGTTGACGCGGCAACGGGTGCGGCGCCCCGGAACGGCCCCGGTCCCTGCCCACCGGGGTTTGTGCCACAATGGACGACAATGACTCAGAGAAACAACGATGACCTGCTCGCCGCCGCCTTCAGGGACCACGTCGCCGGCTACGGCCCGGAGGACTCCGCTGGCCGGACCGGCGACCGTGCCGCGGTCGAGACCGAATTCGAGTCCGTCGGGCAGGCACCTCCCGCAACGGACCGGGGCGCGCAGACGCAGGATCCGACGACAGGTGAACTCGATCTGGAGGAACGCGCCAGTCTCCGGAAGTTGACCCGCGGTGCCAACACCCACACCACCGAGCAGTCCGACGGCTACGACGTCGAGTACCGGAAGCTGCGGCTCGAGCGGGTCGTTCTGGTCGGTGTCTGGACGGAGGGCACGACCGCGGAGATCGAGGCGACGATGGCCGAGCTGAAGGCGCTCGCCGAGACCGCGGGCTCCGAGGTGGTCGAGATGATCTACCAGAAGCGGGACCGCCCGGACGCCGGGACCTACATCGGATCCGGCAAGGTTCGCGAGCTCAGGGAGATCGTGGCCGCCACCGGAGCCGACACCGTGGTGTGCGACGGTGAGCTGTCCTCGGGCCAGCTCATCGCCCTCGAGAAGGCCCTCGACGTCAAGGTCATCGACCGGACCATGCTCATCCTGGATATCTTCGCCCAGCACGCGAAATCCAAGGAGGGCAAGGCGCAGGTTTCACTGGCGCAGATGGAGTACCTCATCACGCGGGTCCGTGGCTGGGGCTCCGCCCTGTCCCGGCAGGCCGGTGGCCGCGCCGGTTCCAACGGTGGCGTGGGGTTGCGTGGACCCGGTGAGACGAAGATCGAGGCCGATCGCCGGCGGCTCCGTCAGGACATGGCGCGGCTGCGCCGTGAACTGTCCGGGATGAAGACCTCGCGGGACATCAAGAGGTCCAGGCGCAGGAACTCGACCATCCCCCAGATCGCCATCGCCGGATACACCAACGCCGGAAAATCCTCGCTCATCAACGCGATGACAGGTGCGGGGGTGCTGGTGGAAGACGCCCTGTTCGCGACCCTGGACCCCACCACCAGGCGTGCGGAACTCGCCGACGGCCGTGCGGTCGTGTTCACCGACACCGTCGGATTCGTCCGGCATCTGCCCACGCAGCTCGTCGAGGCGTTCCGGTCCACCCTCGAGGAGGTCGTCGAGGCGGATCTAGTCCTCCACGTCGTGGACGGATCGGATCCGTTCCCGCTCAAGCAGATCGAGGCGGTGAACGGGGTGATCACCGACATCGTCCGAGAACTCGATGTTCCGGCTCCGCCGGAGCTCATCGTCGTCAACAAGATCGACGCCGCAGACCCGCTGGTCCTCGCGGAACTCCGGCACGCCATCGACGACGTCGTCTTCGTCTCCGCACTCACCGGGGAGGGAATACCCGAGCTGGAGCAGCGGGTCGAGGCGTTCCTCAACTCGCTCGACGTCCACGTCCATCTCGAGATCCCCTTCAGCCGCGGTGACATCGTCGCCAGGCTCCATGAGCAGGGAACCGTGCTGTCGGAGAGCTACGGTGAGGGTGGTGCACTGGTGGACGTCCGACTCCCGCAATCGGTTGCCGCCGAACTGGCGGACTTCGCCGTGCAGCCGGATCCCGACGGCGAATGATCCATCGGTTCCGGGGGCGTGAGGCTCCGGAACACCCGACCCGGCCCCGCCCGGACGGGGTGGAAACGGTGTAGAAATGTCAGGGATCACCGGTGGCCGGGTTCCGCCCTCCGTGGCGGTGTTCTCTTCACCGCACAACCAAGCCGCACAAAAGAAACGAGCCGGATCATGCGCACGATAACCAGATTCGTCACCGCGCTTGTCGCGATCGGCGTCATCGCCGTCAGTGGCGTCATCACGTACAACACCCTGAGCAGTCGGGACGGTTCTCTCCAGCGGCACGCGGACGGTGATTTCACCCTCGATGAGGAGGTGAACACCTATGCCGGCCAGACGGAGATCGACTACGCGCCCTACGACGGCATTCTCTCGGACCTGAGCCCGGAGCGGCGCCACCAGATCTCCGTCGCCTTCGAGGGACGTGACCTAGTCGGACGGGCACAGGCACGCCGGGAGCTCGGTGTGACGAACACCGAGGCGCTGGCCTACTACGTGGCGAACATGCGGGAGTCGAACAGCTACTACCGTTCTGTCCTGCAGCTCGACCCCGACGCGATCGCGGCTGCCGCGGAGTTGGATGCCCGCGGTGTCGGCCCCAGCCCGGATCAGCCCCTCCGTGGTGCCGTCGTCCTCGTCAAGGGGAACATCGCCGTCAAGGGACTGCCGAACGACGCCGGTTCGAGGGCACTGCATTCCGCTGAGGCGGATGCGGACTCGTCGGTCGTCGAGGGACTCCGTGCAGCCGGAGCCATCGTCGCGGGTCGGACCAACCTCAGTGAATTGGCCAACTTCCTGACCTTCGACGCACCCAACGGATTCAGTGCCGTCGGCGGTCAGGCCCTCGACGCGCGGGATCCTCTGAATCGCGATCCCTCCGGAAGCTCAACGGGATCGGCCACCGCCATCGCCCTCGACTACGCCGATCTGACCTTCGGTACCGAGACCCAGGGATCGGTGATCTCGCCCGCCGTGGCTGCGGGGGTCTACGGGGCGAAAGCCGGATACGGTGAGTGCGACATCAGCGGAATCGTCCCGATCGATGATCGCGTTGATTCGCCCGGTGTATTTGGGCGGAGCACCGCTGACCTCGCCGTCGGTTTCCGGGCCGCCTGCGGGATCGACCCGGTGAGAGCGACGGACGCCGGACTCACGGTCATTGACATGGGGCTCGACCCGGTACTGGTGGCGGCACTCGGTCGTGCCCGCATCACCGTGGTGGAACCCGGTACCGAGCTCCAGCAGACCATCGGGGAACTCAGGGATCTGCCGTTCATCGACGCTCTCGTGGCGGGTGTCGGCCCGTCCATGGAGACGTACTTCTCCGGGAACCCCTCCGGTCGCCTCGAGAACCTCCATGATCTCGTGGAGTTCTACCGGCAGCATCCCGAAGCGGCCCCCTACGGAATCGATCTGATCGAACAGGGGCTGACTACCGGTATGAGTCTCTCGGAGTCCGGTGAAGTCCTCGATCGTGGTAGAGATCTCGTCGACAAGATCAATGAACTGATGGCGGAGCAGGGGGCCGTCGCGTTGGTCGGCAGGGCCGACGGACTGCCGGAGATCACCGCGGGTGGTTCAGCCCGGGCCACTGTTCCGCTGATTCCGGTGACCCAGAATCTCGCTGTGGACGTGTACGGGAAGTACGCGGTGACCATTGAGGCCGCGGACGGTGACACGGCGGCATTGCTCGAGATCGCGCGCAGGGTCGAGGCGGCGCGCCCCTTCGACGGATAGCGGAGGACGAGGCGTGCATCGACCTGAAAGCACGCTCAACGGCCCTCGATGAGTGGTGGATTGCCCGCAACGCCCCGAGGGGCGGATAATGGCACGCTGTGAGTCAAATATTCGGATGGACCGTCCACGGTGACGGCAAGAAGATCAGTCCCGGTGCGGTCGTCAATCCTGAGGAAAGGCTGAGCTGGCCGCGAACCATCGGAATCGGTATGCAACACGTCATAGCGATGTTCGGTGCCACTCTGCTGGTCCCGACGCTCACCGGGTTCCCCGTCAACACGACCCTGCTGTTCTCGGGCCTCGGAACGATGCTGTTCCTCGTGATCACGAGGAACAGGCTCCCCAGCTACCTCGGCAGTTCCTTCGCGTTCATCGCGCCCCTCATCGCGACCCAGGGGGAGGGGCTGGCTGTGCAGCTCGGTGGGGTGGTCGCCGCGGGTCTGGTTCTGGTGGGCGTCGGCGTGCTGGTCAAACTCGCGGGCAAGCGGGTCCTCGACGCCGTGATGCCGCCGGCCGTGACCGGCGCCATCGTGGCACTCATCGGACTGAACCTCGCTCCCGTGGCCGCATCGGATTTCGCCGCGCAACCCGGTGTCGCCGCCGTGACGCTCGCGGTGATCCTGCTGTGTTCGGTGGCCGGTCGGGGAATGGTCGCAAGACTCGGAATTCTCATCGGGGTCATCTTCGGCTGGGTGTTCGCCGCGGTCAGCGGGCAGCTCCGCGAGGGCGCCACTGAAGCTGTCGCCACCGCCGACTGGATCGGTCTTCCCGCGTTCCACGCACCGTCGTTCCAGGTGTCCGCTGTGCTCGTGACCCTTCCGGTCGTCATCGTCCTCATCGCGGAGAACGTCGGTCACGTGAAGGCGGTTTCCGCAATGACCGGAAGGGACCTCGATGATGTCGCCGGTGACGCACTCATCGCGGACGGCCTGGCGACGACCCTCGCCGGTGGATTCGGAGGTTCCGGAACGACGACGTACGCCGAGAACATCGGTGTCATGGCGGCGACCCGGGTCTACTCGACCGCAGCCTACTGGGTGGCTGCATCGACCGCGGTGGCACTGGCCTTCGTGCCGAAGTTCGGGGCACTCATCAACACCGTTCCCGGGGGCGTCATGGGCGGTGCGACCATCGTGCTCTACGGTCTCATCGGGATGCTGGGCGTGCGGATCTGGCAGGACAACCGGGTCGACTTCAGTAACCCGGTCAATCTGATGGCGGCGGCGGTCGCGATGATCGCGGGGATCGGGAACCTGACGCTGACGGTTTTCGGTCTGGAACTCCAGGGGATCGCCTGGGGCTCCGCGGGCATCATCATCGTGTATCCGATCCTGAATCGGCTCTACCGGCACATCGGCGAAGGACAGTTTCTCTGAGCCGGACAGGAGTTCGGTTCGTTCCGGAGCGGACGGCAGAGGGCCCCGGCACCGCTCTCGCGATGCCGGGGCCCTCTGCCGTCCGGTGCGCCGGCTACGGTGCCGGGCGGTACGGGAGGATCAGGCGTCGAGGTCCTTCTCGATCAGTGCAGCGATCTTCTCGACGGCCTCCGCGTTCTCCGAGGTGACGGTGACCCGGTCGCCGGAGTTCGCGCCCATCGCCATGATCATCATGGACGATGCAGCCTCTGTGGGGTCGTCGTCCGCGTCCTCACCCTCGAGGGAGAGGAAGATGTCCTCGTCGTACTCGGCGGCCGCTTCAGCGACGATGGTTGCGGGGCGGGCGTGGAGGCCGACGGAGGAGCCGACGGTAACGGTCTTGGAAGCCATGTGGCAGTCCTTTCTTTCCTCGTGCTGGGCACGGGCGAAGTGATTCCTTTTAGCTGTCTACGAACCTCTGCCGCCCACTGGGGTACCGGAATCAGCCCGGTCCGTCAGACGGTGAGGTACCACCCTCAACTCTACGCACCAACCGGCGACAGCCGCCACACCGGGGATCCGGGAGTTGTCCGGGACACAGTCTCCTCCCCGTGGATCACCCTGTTCAGCGGCGGCTTCACGGTTCCGGAGAACGGCGGGGTCCACCGCTCAGGCGGTTCGGGGCGGCCGGTCCCGGATGTGGCGGCGCCGCCGGAGAATCAGTGGTGTTTCCGGACGAGAGCTGAATCCGGGATGACCATTCCCGGACGGGGTATCGATGTTCCGGGCAGACTCGCCGCGGCCGCCCCCAGAGCGACCGCCTCGGCCAGTGCCACCGCCGGTACCGCGCCCCGGGAGTCGGCCATGAGATATCCGGCCAGGGTGCAGTCACCCGCGCCGACCGTGGAGATCGGGCGGATCGGATGCGCCGGTGTCGTCCAGGCCCCTTCATCGGTGACGAGGGCGGCCCCGGCGGCGCCCAGGGTCACGAGGACCCTCTGTACCCCGTGCCGGAGAATCCGACGGGCGCCATCCACGGCCGGGGAGAAATCACCGTCAAGCGCGGCACGTTCCAGCGATGCGCCGTCGATCCCGGTGATCTGCCCGAGCTCGAGGCCGTTGGGTTTGATGAGTGTGGGGGCTGGCGCCCCGTCGCGGATCCGGTCCACCAGCTCCAGGAGTGGGCCGTCCGACGTGTCCACCGCCACCGGAACATCGGGGAAGGTGTCGTGGACGAGGGCGAGCAGATCCTGGTACCAGCCGTGTGGGGCGCCGGGAGGGAGGGAACCACTCATGACGACCCACTCCGCCGCACCCGCGGCGATGATGAGCGCCTCCTCGACCGCTTTGACCGCGCTGGGGGACAACGGATTTCCGGGACCGTTGAGCTTCGTCGTCGTCCCGTCCGGTTCGGTTACCGTCGTGTTGGTCCGAACCGAGACCCCTCCCGGGATGATCCGGTACGGGACCCCCGTTTCCGCCATCAGCCTGACGAAGGTTCCCTGGCTCGGGGCCGGAAACAACGCCAGGGTGTCAACCCCGGCGGAATGGCATGCGTGGGCGACGTTGATTCCTTTTCCGCCCGGAGACTGGGCGACCGACGTGAGGCGCTGTACACCGCCCGGCCGGAGGGCGACCGGGAGGCTCAGACTCAGATCAATGCTCGGGTTCGGGGTCAGGGTGAGAATCAAGGGCGGGTCCTCAGATTCGATCGGTGGTGCGGAGGGGACCGCGGGGAATGCCTCGGGAGGGTGAACCCCCGCCTCGCACCGTTTGAGCGAGGGACCCGACCATCCCGGGAGCGTTGCCCGGGGTCCCGGGATCCCCGGCTCCGGCTGGGGGACTGTGCCGGGATCGCTGCGTTGGTTGCGACAACCGTAGCAGGCGTCCGCGGGCGTGTCGGGCAGGGGACCCGGTGGGGTTCAGTCCGTCGTGCCCCCGGTCACGGCATGCTCCGAGGGTGACGGCCGGGGCGGGCGCAGGTGACGGTGGGTGGGAGAGGGGAGTGTGGACCTCGAGTGATCCTTACCATCCACCCCTCGAAGTTTTGTTTCTGTCCGAGTTTCCCCGTTCCCGTGTGGGAAATGTGGGAACCCAAAGCGGTGACTGATTGCGGGTGGTATCTTCGGAACCACTGAAGCGATAGTGAGGGCAGGGACTGAATTATGGAAAATGTGACGCAGGACACCAGGGGTTCCGTACTTCACGGAACCGCTGTCGTACCGGGAATCCGCTACGCCAAGGCTGTGTGGATCAAGCCGCGACCGAAGCTCCCGCAGGCCGGGGCACAGGTCGACGAGGCCCAGCGCGACGCCGAGTACGAGCGTTTCGTGGCCGCCGCCGACACCGTGGCCGAACGGCTCTCCTCGCGGGGCGAAAGAGCGGTCGGGGCCGCGAGTGAGGTGCTCAACGCGACGGCTGGTCTGGTCCGCGACCGCGGCTGGCGCAAGGCCGTGAAGAAGAACACCGCCGCCGGGCACCCCGCGGACTACGCTGTGGTCGCCGCAACGACGAAGTTCATCTCGATGTTCGAGGCCGCCGGCGGGATCATGGCAGAGCGTGTCACCGACCTGAGGGACATCCGGGACCGGACAATCGCCGAGATCCGCGGTGAGGACGAACCCGGACTTCCCGAGGTCGACGGCGAGGTCGTGCTGTTCGCGGACGACCTTTCCCCCGCTGACACGGCTGCGTTGGACACCACCCAGTTCACGGCTCTCGTCACCGAACTCGGTGGACCGACGAGCCACACGGCCATCATCGCCCGTCAGCTGAATGTTCCCTGCATCGTCGCCGTCGGCGCCGAAGTCAACAAGATCCCCGCCGGCGAGATGGTCCTGGTCGACGGGAGTGAGGGGAGCATCGAGATCGGTGCAGATCCCGAGGACGCGGAGCGTCAGGTATCCGAATCCAAGGCTCTCGCCGAGAAGGTGGCGCTCTGGCGTGGCCCGGCGCAGACGAGTGACGGACACCGGGTCCAGCTGCTCGCCAACGTCCAGGACGGCAAGGCCGCTGCGACCGCTGCGGAGACGGAAGCCGAGGGAATCGGCCTGTTCCGTACCGAGATGTGCTTCCTGTCCGCGACCTCGGAGCCCTCCGTCGAGGAGCAGGCGAAGGTCTACACCAAGGTTCTGGAGGCGTTCCCGGACTCCAAGGTCGTCGTCCGCTCCCTGGACGCCGGATCGGACAAGCCGGTCGCGTTCGCCACTCTCGCCGATGAGATGAACCCGGCCCTCGGTGTGCGCGGACTGCGCATCGCCCGGGCCAACGAGGGTCTGCTGATCAGGCAGCTCGACGCGATCGCGAAGGCCGCCGAGGACCTGGGTCGTGGAGAAGACTCTCCCACCTGGGTCATGGCGCCCATGGTCGCCACAGCACGGGAAGCCAAGTGGTTCGCGGGGCTCTGCGCCGAACGCGGTCTCACCGCCGGTGCGATGATCGAGGTTCCCGCCGCGGCCCTCATGGCCGACAAGATCATGCCGCACCTCGACTTCGTCTCGATCGGGACCAACGACCTCACCCAGTACGCCATGGCGGCGGACCGGATGTCGCCGCAGCTCGCCTACCTCACCGATCCGTGGCAGCCCGCGGTGCTCCGCCTCATCAAGATGACCTGTGAGCAGGGCCGGAAGACCGATACCCCTGTCGGTGTCTGCGGTGAGGCGGCCGCTGACCCGCTGCTCGCCTGCGTGCTGACGGGTCTCGGCGTGAACTCGCTCTCCGCGGCATCGACGGCGTTGGCCGCGGTCGGGGCGCAGCTGGCCGAGGTCGATCTCGCCACCTGTGTCCGTGCCGCGGAAGCAGCGCTCGACGCGGAGGGTGCCATCGCCGCCCGGGAGGCGGTCCGGGAGATCATCCCACTGCCCCAGGCGTAGGTTGACCCCACCACTTGAGAAGGCGGGGCCCGGAACCAAAGAAGGTTCCGGGCCCCGCCCCCTGTGTTTCCACGGGCTCCGACGGGGACGGGTCAGTATCGCAGACCGGTGCAGGTCACGGCTTCGGGATGGACCAGATCCGGGGTGGGTAGTGCGCCGTCGCGGAGCGGGGCATCGGCGGTTGCGTAGGCGAGGGAACCGGACAACCGTTCCTGCCGACTTCCGGAACCGTCACCCATGAGGTGTCCGGCGAGGAGAACATCCCTGAACCGGTCTGGCCCCGATCCCGAACCCGATGACGACCGGGCGACGACGCCCGATTCCGCGCTGAAGATCGCAGCGGTATCCGGTGGGCAGCTGACGAGGACCTCGGAAACCCCCGCCCCCAGCAGGTTGCGGACGGCGGGTGCGGTCGATGACGCGTCGCCGGACCTGAGGTCAGACTCGAGAGTTGCTGCGTCGGTGTCGGGGAGGAGCTCGGCGATGTCAGCGGTGGTGAGTGCCAGCAGGGTCGGGGTGATCGCGGAAAGCTGCCGGACCACCGCGCGCAGAGGGCCACCGGAGGTTGCGACCGCGACCCTGACATCCGGATGGTAGAGGGAGAGCGCCCTGATGACCTCGACGTACCAACCGTTGGGAGCGACATCGGGCAGCGGACCTCCCAGCACGACCCAGGTCGCGTCCTCGGCTTTCGTGACGGCCAGATCGCGGAGCTGTGCGAGTTGAACCGGGTCCAGTGGCATCGGGGGATCGAGGAACTGCGTGGACTCGCCGGTGCTGTCCGTGACGAGGAACCTCGTCTGGATCGGTCCGGCGACGGGTACGTAGTCGTGCGGGAGTCCCAGGAGACCGATCATGCGGAGGTACTGGCTGATCTCGGGCGCCGGAAAAATGGCGTGTGTCCTGTTCCCCGCGAGGTACGCGAGTCGGGACACCGTGACCCCGCACCCCGCCGGGAAGGTGTCGACCTGTCCCAGACGGAGAACGGTCCCACCGGTTAGCGGGGTGTCGATCGATCCGGACCGTTCGAGTACCGGGGTCGGGGTCACCGTGAGGATCATTGGGCTATCACGACCTCTATGTTGCGCTCGCGGAGGGCATCGACGAAGGATTGGGGTGCCGCGGAGTCGGTGATCACGACATCGATGTCGTCGACACTGGCGAAGCTAACCATGTAGTCGCAGCCCATCTTGGTGGCGTCGCACAGTACGATGACCTTCCGCGCGTTGATGATCATCGACCGCTTGACGGCGGCTTCCTGACTGTCCGCGGTGGACAATCCGTGATCGAGGGTCAGGGCGTTGGTTCCGATGAACGCTACGTCCGCCCGCATGAGGGCCAGGGTCCGCAGTGCCGTGTCGCCCACGACCGCCTGCGTGATGGATCGGACGGAGCCGCCCAGCAGCTGTACCTCGTCCAGCCCCGCCGAGGCCATCTTGAGGGCGATGGGCAGGCAGTTCGTCACGATGGACCAGCGGGGACCCGTCGGATGCGCGGCAATGAGATCGGCCAGTGCAGCGAGGGTCGTGCCGGCGTCCAGGAACATTCCGCCCTGCGGATCCGGAAGATAGTCGACCGCCGCGCGGGCGATCGCGGATTTGGCCGATGAAGCGCTCTTCGCCCTGACGTCGACCGCGAGCTCCGCTGTCTGGAAGTTCTGGCTGGCGACCGCACCACCGTGAACCCTGTGGACGGTACCCTCGCTGTCGAGTACCGCAAGATCACGCCGGATGGTCTCGGCGGTCACCTCAAAACGCTCGGCGAGTTCGGTGACATTGACACGGCCCTCCACTGCGGTCAGTGACGCGATCTGCCTGCGGCGTTCCTCTGCGTACATGGGTCCTCCTCGGTACACGGCAGGAACCAGTCGTGGCGGGGACAACGGTCCACCTCCGGAAACAACGGCTTGATGAACCGTGCGTCGCAGGGGAACCGTGGTTGCCTCAATGTGACGCAGGGGAAGGATCATCGACCGCCGGTGCCTCGGCCTGCTTTTCCAGTTAACTGTTCCAGTGTCCCACAAAAGCGAAACAAACGGGCGGAAAGGGGCGCCCGGAGGAGACCAAAACCACAAATCCACAGGCGTACCACGGGTCACCGTCCGGCGGATTGTGACGGCATCACGCAGATAAGTGCTGGGCAAAGGCTATTTGTGGGGTTTCACTGCCGGATCCGGTGTTCGGACGGGCGTTACCTGAGAAACAGACAGTCACCCCCCGATAGTGTGTGGATGCCGGGGTGTGTGGCCGCGGTGGCGGCATCAGAGCTTGCGGATCACGGAGACGACCTTGCCCATGATCTCGGCGTTGTCTCCGTTGATCGGGGAGAAAGCGTCATTGCGGGGAAGCAGCCAGACTCCGGATGAATCGCGGTGGAACTCTTTGACGGTGGCTTCGCCGTCGATCATCGCCGCGACGAACTCGCCCTGCTCGGCGACCGGTTGACTCCTGATGATGACCCAGTCCCCGTCGAGGATCGCGGCATCGCGCATCGATTCGCCCACGACCTCCAGCATGAACAACTCGCCGTCCCCGACGAACTCCGTCGGGAGCGCGTAGTACTCCTGGACGTTCTGTTCGGCGAGAATCGGACTGCCCGCGGCGATCGCCCCCAGCGCCGGGATCATGCTCGTCTGTGCCTGATCGGCCTCATCCGGCTGTGCGGGCTTCTTCCCCCGACGAGGTGCCGGCTCCGGCATGTTCCTGACGTCCACCGCACGGGGCTTGTTCGGGTCCCGGCGAAGGAATCCCTTCTTCTCCAGTTCCTTCAACTGGTAGGCCACCGAGGAGGTGGACTGGAGGCCGGCGGCGTCGCCGATCTCCCTGATGCTCGGTGGATAGCCCCGGAGGACAACCGCATCCCGGATGACCTCCAGGATCCGGCGTTGTCTCGGGGACAGTTCGGAAGGGTCGTGCTTGTTCGCGGTCGCCATCGGGATCTCCTGAGTTTCGTCGTCGTTTGTTCTGGGCGGTGCGGCTGGGCCGTGTGGTCGTCGGATGATCGTCGGATACGTGTTGTCCGTGGTGCGACTGTCGTTCGGATGGGGACTGCCGGCGTTCGAAAAATCGGGTGCAGAGGCGTGGATGAAGCACTCCACCACACATATTCTTGTTCGATCCTAACACGGGTGTTCGAAGATTTCAGCCGCACTCTGGACAATGTCCCGACAGGGTGTTATAAATCGAACATACAGACGGATTCGAACATGTGGACGATAAACGTGTTCGAGGGGTCCGGTGACCGAGGTAGTCTCCATCCACATGACGAAGGAACAGAACATGACGATCACGAACAACAACGTATCCGCACTTCAGGATAACTTCCGGCCTCGTGCCGCGGTTGTTCCCGCGGCATCGGTCTGGAACGGTCACTGTCGACCCGTGTCACCGGTGGGCGGCACCGGTGTTCGAAAGATGGGGTCGGTGTGTAGAACACCCGGGCCAATTCCTCCCGGCTCCGGTCATGCTCATGTCGAGGATTCCGACTGGGCCACCGGTCGCCACGCACGCCGCGGCGCGGCACTGCGCACGTACATCGCCGGGGCACTCATCGGTGGCGCATTGTTCGCCGGTTTCTTCATCGCCGCGCCCTCAGACGACGCGCCTGTCGGCCAGGGGGTGAACCACACGATGAGTTCGGTGGCCCTGTCTCGGTAGCCCGGGCGGGGTTCCCCGGTGAACTCCCACCCGATTAGGATGGATTCCCCGCGGTCCGCACGCGGACCGCCCGACCAGACGAGGATGAATCCGTGCACTGTCCCTTCTGCCACCAGTCAACCTCCAGGGTGATCGACTCCCGTACCGTCGACGGTGGCTCGGCGGTGCGGCGCCGGAGGGAGTGCAGTAGCTGCCACGGACGCTTCACGACGGTGGAGAAGGCCGTGCTGATGGTGGTCAAACGCAATGGCGTCTCCGAGCCCTTCAGTCGGGAGAAGGTCATCACCGGAGTCCGGCGTGCCTGTCAAGGCAGGGATGTCTCGGATGACGCGCTCAAGCGGCTCGCACAGCAGGTCGAGGAGACCGTCCGCCAGCACGGAAGCTCGCAGGTGCCCGCGAACACGATCGGTCTGGCAATTCTGAAACCGCTGCGGGAACTCGATGAGGTCGCCTACCTGCGCTTCGCCTCCGTCTACAAGTCCTTCGAATCAGCGGCCGACTTCGAGTCGGAGATACGCCTCATGCGACGCCGTTCCCGCGAACCGTAGCAACCATGGCCGGGCCCGGGTTCACCGGAGTGCGTCGACCGCTTTCTGAATCCGTTTCAGGCTCACGGGCCGGGGTGTCCCCAGACGCTGCGCGAAGAGGCTCACGCGGAGCTCCTCGACCATCCACCGGATCTCCTTGACCTCTCCGGTCTTCGAACGACCCGCGGGCAGCTTACGCAGCTTGTCCTCGAGGTAGTCCCGCGCGGCCTGAACCGTTTCCTGGTTGTCCGCGTCCCTGTCCGGATCATGTTCCATGGAATCCAGCCGGATCACCATTGCCTCAAGATACCGCGGGAGGTGCCTGAGGTGGTTGACGCCGTGGACCGAGACGGCGTGCTCCGGAAGCAGGAACTCCAGCTGTCCGCGCATGTCCTCGATGGCATCGCCGGTCCATCGGGACAGTTCATCCGCCACGCGGTGGTAGTCCACGAGGCCGGGTGCCAGCGCGGTCACCGTCCGGCGTACCCGCCGAGGCACCTCCGGTTTGATCCGGGCGACGAGCTCGCGGAAGGCCTCCGGAGTGCGTACCGGACCCCCGGCCTCGATGAGAGCGTCCCGTATCGCGGCGATCCGGGCGTCATCGACCAGACCCTCGCCGCCGCCGTGCGGGTAGTTCTCGACCGCGACCCGTTGCTTGAGGGGGAGACCATTCAGCATCTGCTTCGTCGGGACCTCGATCTCGCGCATGAGAAGGGTGAGTGTCGCGGTCAGCATCGAGGAGTCGGCCGACTGTTTCGTCGGCATGACCCGTACGGCGACGCCTTCCGGCGTCGCCACCAGCGCGGGATACGCCGTGACCTCCTGTCCGTCGACCCGGGTCAGAACCTCCGTCTCGATGTCCCCGATCTTCTCCTTGTCCCACTTCTTCGCCGCCGCCCGCTGGAGCCCTCCGCTGGCACGGTTGACGGAGGCGTTGATCTGTTCGATGTTGCGCTTCTTCAGCGCACCCAGGTTCCGGTCGCGGTCGACCACCGCTCCGCGCTTGTCCACGGCCGCGAAGCTGATCCGGAGGTGGTCGGGAAGATTCCTCGGCCGGAAATCCGTGTCATTGATACCGGTTCCGCCGAGACTGCGCAGTGCGTCGGCGAGTTGACCGCAGAGCGTTCCGGAATAGGGGCGTAGCAGCGGAAGTGCGCGTACTGCGAAATCCGGGGCCGGTACCACCGATCGGCGGAGTGCCTTCGGGAGGGTCCGGATGAGCTCGGTCACCAGCTCCTGACGCAACCCGGGGACCAGCCAGTCGAATCCCTCGTCGGACACACCCGCGAGCAGGGGAATCGGGATCCGGACGGTGACCCCGTCGTCATCGGCGCCGGGCTCGAAGTGGTACGTCAGCGAGTAATCCAGACTGCCCTGCCGCCAGAGGTCCGGGAACGCCTCCTCGTCGATGCCGTGCTTCCCCTCGTTGATGAGGGCGTCGGGATCGAAGTTGAGGAGTTCGGGGTCGCTCCGGCGCGTCTTCTTCCACCAGGAATCGAAGGTCCGGCCGGTGGTAACGGTCTCCGGAAGGCGGGCATCGTAGAAATCGAAGAGTGTGTCCTCGTCGACGACGATGTCGCGGCGACGTGCCTTGTCCTCGAGCCCCGCGGCATCCTCGAGCATCGCTCGATTCTCGTGGAAGAAACTGTGGTGGGTCGTCCAGTCACCTTCGATGAGCGCGTGCCGGATGAACAGGTCCCTGGCGGCGGTCGGATCAACCCGGTGGTACGGCACGGTCCGGTCCGCGATGATGGTGACCCCGTAGAGCGTCGACTTCTGGTGGACCATCGCCGCCGTCCTCTTGGCCGACCAGAACGGTTCCGAATAGGAGTGACGCAGAAGGTGCGGCGCGATCCGCTCGACCGCCTCGGGTTCGATGCTCGCCACATCCCGGGCCCATAGTCGCGAGGTCTCGACGAGCTCCGCGGCCATGACGAACTGCGGCGGTTTCTTGGCGAGTGCGGAACCGGGGAACACCATGAACTTTGTCCCGCGGGCACCCTGGAACTCCCGGGAATCACCGATCTTCATCCCGATGTGTGAGAGGAGACCGGAGAGCAACGCGGTATGAACGGAACGGGGATCGGTTTTCGTCGCCACGTCTTCGCTCGCCGACCACCCGAGCTGTTTCGCCACACCCCGCAGCTGCCTGACCAGATCGAACCATTCACGGATCCGGACGTAGTGGAGGAACTCCTTCTTCATCCGTTTCCGGAACGCGTTTCCGCTCATCTCGTCACGGGTGTCGTGGAGGTACCCCCAGAGCTTGAGATATCCGAGGAAGTCCGAGGTGGTGTCCTTGAACCGGGCGTGCGCCTGATCCGCCTGCGCCTGATGGTCGAGAGGTCGTTCCCGGACGTCCTGGATCGTGAGTGCCGCGACGATGACGACGACCTCGTGCAGGCAGCCGAGCTTCTCCGCCTCGACGAGCATTCGGGCCATGCGTGGATCGACCGGGATGCGGGCGAGTTGCCGGCCCACCGGAGTGAGCTCGGGCGCGCTGTTGTCCTCGCCCTCGGCCAGCGCCCCGAGTTCGTGGAGCAGGAGAAGCCCGTCGCGGACCGATCTGTCGTCGGGTGCCTGGATGAACGGGAACTCGGTGATGTCCCCGAGTCGGAGGGATGCCATCTGCAGGATGACGCTCGCCAGGTTCGTCCGGAGTATCTCCGGATCCGTGAATTCCGGCCGGGTGGTGAAGTCGTCCTCCGGGTAGAGACGGATGGCGACGCCGTCGGCGACTCGTCCACAACGGCCGGACCGTTGGTTGGCTGAGGCCTGCGAGATCGGTTCGATGGGAAGGCGCTGGACCTTGGTCCGGACGGAGTACCGCGATATCCGGGCCAACCCGGTGTCGACGACATAGTGGATACCGGGGACGGTCAGTGAAGTCTCGGCGATGTTGGTGGCGAGGACGATCCTGCGGCCCCGGTGGCTCGAGAAAACCCGGTGCTGTTCGGCGTTGGAGAGCCGGCCGAACAGTGGGGTGACCTCCACACCCCGCCACCGTCGCCCCTCGATGGCCTCCATCGCGTCCCGGATGTCACTCTCCCCGGCGAAGAAGCAGAGGATGTCACCGGGGCCGATGGCCATGAGCTCCTCGATGGCCTCGAGGAGGCCGTCGAGCGGATCCCGGTCGACGGCCTTGCCGTCCGCCTCGAGTTCGAGGGGCCGGTACCGGATCTCGACGGGGAAGGTGCGACCCGACACCTCGATGATCGGGGCCGGGTTCCCGTCGGCGTCGTGGAAGTGCTCCGCGAAGGCCTCGGGGTCGATCGTCGCGGAGGTGACGATCACCTTGAGATCCGGACGTCGGGGGAGCAGCTGTTTCAGGTATCCGAGAAGGAAGTCGATGTTGAGGCTGCGTTCGTGGGCCTCGTCGATGATGATCGTGTCGTAGGCGTTGAGATCCCGGTCCCGCTGCATCTCGGCGAGGAGTATGCCGTCCGTCATGAGCTTGACCGACGTCGATGCCGAGACGCGGTCGTCGAAACGGATGGCGTAGCCGACGGACTCACCGACGCGTTGGCCGAGTTCGTCGGCGATCCGCTCCGCCACGGTCCGCGCGGCCAGTCGTCGTGGCTGCGTGTGTCCGATGAGTCCACGACGGCCGCGCCCCAGCTCGAGGCAGATCTTCGGGATCTGGGTGGTCTTGCCGGACCCCGTCTCCCCGGCGATGATGACGACCTGATTGTCCCTGATGGCTTCCGCGATGTCCCCGCGCCGCGCGGTGACCGGAAGCTGCTCCGGGAAGGTGACCGCGGGAACCGCGGCTTCACGGGTCGCCAGTTTCACCCGGGCGGTGTCGATGTCGCGCGCGATGGCCGTCAGCGTCTTGGGGGAGCGTGCCTTGCGGAGCCGTCGACGGAGAGCCCGTTCGTCGGCGATCGTCACGCCGTCGAGCCTGTCGGTGAGGTCCTTCTTCGACGGGGGAGCGGAGTGGGGGCTGGAGTCAGTCTGTGTCATCACTAGGCGTTCATCTTAACCGGGTTGGGGGCTGCGGGCGCCGTCGCCGTGGGGCCGTCCTTCAGTCGACGTCCGTCGATCGGGGGAGTGAGGTGCCGTTGAGTCCGGACACGGTCTCGGCGAACGCGGCGCGGATGAGTTCGCCGAGCTGCTGGAACTCCTCCCGACGTGCCGATGAGGCGCGGTAGGCGAGTCCTATGGTCCGTTGTGCGTCGACGCCCGGGGCGAAACGCGCGACGGCGAGGCCCGGGCGGTCGCACTCGGAGGGGATCGCACTGACCGGAACCAGCGTGGTGCCCAGTCCACCGGCCACGCACTGCATCACCGTCGCCAGGCTCGCGGCACGGGTCGTCGCTTTCCCGGGGCCGGAGGGGGCGGGGGTGAAGTCCTGGCTCTGGCAGAGGTCGATGATCTGGTCCCGCAGGCAGTGTCCGTCGTCGAGGAGCAGGAGGTTGAGCTGCTTGAGCTCCGAGAGGGTGACATCCTCCCGACCGGCCATCGGCGAGGTGTCCGGCACGACGATCGCGAACTCCTCCTCGTAGAGGGGCATGGTGGTCAGTCCCGTGCCGGACACGGGCAGCGCCACGACGGCGCAGTCGATCTGGCCGTCACGGAGCTGCTCCAGCAGGTGTCTGGTCTGGTCCTCGATGATGCACGGTTGCAGATCCGGAAGGTCCGAGGCCGTCCGGTGGAGCATGGTCGGCAGGATGTACGGGGCGACGGTCGGGATCATGCCCAGAGCCAGAGGTCCGGTGAGGCTCCCGCAGGCGCCGC
Source organism: Corynebacterium antarcticum (assembly GCF_016595285.2). Lineage (NCBI taxonomy): Bacteria > Bacillati > Actinomycetota > Actinomycetes > Mycobacteriales > Corynebacteriaceae > Corynebacterium > Corynebacterium antarcticum. The sequence goes on along the minus strand of NZ_JAENIP020000001.1, from coordinate 321,251 downwards.
GGGCCATGGCGAGGAACGTCTCGGCGGCGTCGAGTGTCGCCTTGGCCGAGGGGAGCAGCTCCTCGCCGGTGGGAGTGACGATGACGCGTCTGGTGGAGCGTTCGATCAGCTGCACCCCCAGACCGGTTTCGAGGGCCACCAGCGCCTGGGACAGACTCGGCTGGGAGATGGACAGCTTCGCTGCAGCCGTCCCGAAGTGGCGGTTCTCGGCGATGGTGACGAAGGTGCGCAGCTGGGCGAGTGTCGGACGATACTCTTTATTGCTCATGCCTATTACTATATAACACACCCTAAAGTTAAACCTTTTGACGTCACCGTCGGTTGTAGGCATACTCGGAAGTGTCCGACGGCGGCGCCGCGAGGTCGCGGTCCGGACACGACGAAAGAACAGACAATCTGCACGACGATCACCATCAGGAGGCACAACATGGCACTGCTCACCATCGGCGACAGGTTCCCGGAGTTCTCGCTCACCGCGCTCAAGGGCGGCTCGCTCCACGACGTGAAGGCCAACCAGCCCGAGGATTACTTCGAGACCGTCACCAACGACTCCTACGAGGGCAAGTGGAAGGTGTTCTTCTTCTACCCGAAGGACTTCACCTTCGTCTGCCCCACCGAGATCGCCGCCTTCGGCAAGCTGGACGAAGAGTTCCAGGACCGCGACACCCAGATCCTCGGTGGTTCCGGCGACAACGAGTTCTCCCACTTCAACTGGCGTGCGACCCACCCCGAGCTGAAGACCGTTCCGTTCCCCATGTTCGCCGACATCCGCCACGACCTGATGCGTGCACTCGGTGTCGAGAACGCCGACGGTGTCGCCGACCGCGCGACCTTCATCGTCGATCCCGACGGCATCATCCAGTTCGTCTCGGTCACCCCGGACGCCGTCGGCCGTAACGTCGACGAGGTCCTCCGCGTCCTCGACGCACTCCAGTCCGAAGAGGTCTGCGCCTGCAACTGGCAGAAGAACGATCCCACGAAGAACATCGACAAGATGGATGTCCTGAAGGAGGAACTCAAGTAAATGTCGATCGACAACCTGAAGTCCGGACTCCCCGAGTACGCCAAGGACCTGAAGCTCAACCTGAGCAGCCTCGCCCGCAGCACCGAGCTCAGCGAGCAGCAGCTCTGGGGCACCTTCCTCGCCTGCGCCGCGGCCACCCGCAACGACACCGTCTTCTCCGAGATCTCCGAGGAAGCCTCGGGCCACCTCTCGGATGAGGCTGTGGAGGCTGCACTCGGTGCGGCGTCCATCATGGCGATGAACAACGTCGCCTACCGCGCCAAGGACTTCCTCGGCGACGACTACGCCCAGGTCAAGATGGGCCTGCGGATGAACATCATCGGCAAGCCCGGTGTCGACAAGGTCGATTTCGAGCTGTGGTCCCTGGCGGTCTCCACGATCAACGGCTGCCCGGACTGCACCATGGCACACGACAAGACCGTCCGCGGTGAGGGACTGACCAAGGAGCAGGTCTTCGAGGCGGTCAAGATCGCCGCGACGATCTCCGGTGTCGCTCAGGCGGTCCAGATCGAGGCCGCACGCTGACGATCCGCCAGCCGGTCCCGGTTCGCCGGAACCGCACCTGAACCCCTCTCTCTTCCCGGGAATCACGGGTGGGGGAGGGGTTTCGCCGTGTCCGCGCGTCTGTGGACCTTCCGTGGGCCGTGGACCGGGAAATACCCGTGCGGGGGTACCCGTCGGTATAACGGTAATTTTCTGCAGCGAATCAACTACTGTTGTTTCGCATGTCTATCAATGTCGTCGCAGTCGATGACCACGATGTCGCACTTGTGGGTATCCGGAGCGTGCTGGAGGGGTCGGAGGTGTGCAACCTCGTCGGCGGATTCTCCGACGTCGACACTCTCGCGGAGTTCCTCGACGGGCCCGGGGCGCCGAAGGTGGACCTCGCCCTCCTGGATCTCCGGCTGGGGGACGACTCGGACCCGTACGTGAACGTCACCCGCCTTCGGGAACTCGGTCTCAAGGTCCTGGTGTTCTCCGCGATGGAGAGCCCCTTCTACATGCGTCGGGCGTTGTTGGCCGATGTCAACGGCATGGTGCAGAAGTCCGTGGACGTGTCCGAGCTCATCGGCGCGATCAGGACAGCCGCAGCCGGGAACACGTACGCCACCAGCGACTGGGCGTCGCTGATCGACTCGGATCCACTCGCTGAGGCGATCGATCTCACCGAGCGGCAGCAGGAGATTCTCGTCCTCTACGCGAGCGGAATGACGGCGGATTCCGTGGCCCGGGCCACAGGGCTGAAGGATCCCACGGTCCAGGACCACCTGAACCGGATCCGACGGAAATACGTCGATGCCGGACGCCGGGCGAACACGAAGGTCGAGCTCTACCGCCGCGCTCAGCAGGACGGCTACGTCCGCGGACCACTGGACCACTGACGCCGGCCATGCCGCAAACGTCCTCCGACAGCACGACACGAATCTCCCGGAGTGTCACTCCACCGCCGGTCCGGGATCCGGACGACGAATCTCCTGCGGGGTGCAGGGCGCTCTTCTCCTCCGCGCCTGCTCGTGGCGGGGGCAGGATCCCCGAGGACCTGCTCGCCCGTCTCGCCCGCCACCGGGACGCGGAGGTGTCCGTCCTGCGGATAACCGCACTGGTGACCGGTATCTCGCTGCTGCTGCACCTGGTGTCCTCCTACACGACCCGCTCGACGGCCGCCTCCGGAGGTGGTGGCGATGATCCGGTCGTTGTGGCGGCGTTCGCGATCCTGGTGGGCTGCGCCCTGCTCCAGCTGATGGCCTGCTTCTCCGCGAGGGCTTTCGTCTACCGGCTCGCCATGGCGGTCGGGGGAGGAACCTACCTGCTGATGCTGGTCGTCGACGTGACCCTGTTCTTCTCCCGGGGCGAGTCACGGCTGGGGCCCGTGCACCTGGGGGACTACTGCGCGATTCCGGCGGTCATGGTGGCGGCGGCCATCGGCCCCCCGCTGGGGCTCATCCTCGCCGTCGCCATGACCGCGGTGGCAGCGATCACCAACAACCACGCCAGCAGTCCCGTTTCCCAGCTGTTGTCCGTCGGGCACGGCCTGATCGTTCCCCTGCCCTTCTTCATCGCCTTCACCATGGGGCTCAGCGCGGCCCGGCGTCTGGATGCCCGGATCAGCCGCGCGCACCGGGAGATCCTGTGCGAGATCCGTTCCCGGGAACTGCGGGAGACCGAGGCACGGTTTCTCGCTCACATCCATGACACCGTTCTCACACTCCTGCGTGCGGTGGCGTCCGGTGGCATTCCCCCGGACAAGGATCTCATCCTGTCCCATCTGACCCCGTCAGAGGTACCGACCCCGGACACCTGGATACCGGTGGCTGATGCAGTACGGATGGTGCGAGAGGTTGTTGCGGACGCTGCCCCGGGAACGAGGATCATCGTGACCGGAAAACCGGCTCCCTCCGGAGTGGGACCACCGGGGCAGGTGGTCACGGCCTTCTGTGGTGCGGTCGGCGAAGCCGCCCTGAACTCGATCCGCCACGCGCGGACCGATGACCGGCGCTGCGTGATCAGCTGGACGGGAAGCGGTGAGATCACCGGGTTCCGGGTGCAGTTCACCGACGGCGGCATCGGTTTCGATCCCGCTTCTGTTCCGGAGAACCGCGCCGGCGTCAGGGTGTCCATCACCGGGCGTGTCGCCGCGACCCCCGGATGCTCCGTCGACGTCCGTTCCAGGCCCGGATCGGGTACCCGGGTCACGCTCAGCTGGCGGCGCCCGGCGGACGCGGGGAACCGGGAGGACGCCGCTCTACCGTCCCTGTACCGGTTGACCGGCATGCACATCACCCACAGTCCGTGGTTCGCCCTCGCGGCCGTCACGGTACTCACCGGTGTCTCACTCGTCGACGAGGACTGCACACATGGCCTGGCGTGGGGTATCGGAATAGCCGCGCTGGCCGCATCGGTGTTCGCGGTGACCTCCGGGACGACCGAGAGACTGGGGCGCCGACCCACCGCCGTCGTCGTCGTCTCCGTCGTGCTGATGATCGTGGCGGGCGCACTGACCGGCACCATGTCGACCGACGCGTGGCCGGCCGGATGGTGGATGTACGCCACGCAGGTTTCACTGCCGCTGTTGGCGATCAGGTGTCGTACCGTGGTGGCACTGGCCACGACCTTCGTCTGCGCCGCCCTCGTCCGTGTCCTGATGCTGGTGGGTGTCGACGTGCAGGGAGCGGACACGGGGATCCTCATGTTCGCGGCCACGACCATCACCGGGGCGTTGGTGCCGTTGCTCGTCCGGCGGGCGACCGCGGGGTTCCCGGTCGCGGTCGAGGCGACCCGGATCCGGAGCGCGGAACTCTCCCGGGTCACCACCCGGACCAGCTTCCTCGGGGAGAGCTGCGGATGGGTCGGTGACCTCGTCCGCGCCGTCCTGGACGATGCACGCCCGGAGACCGACAGGCGGAGGGACGCGAAGCTCCTCGAGCTACGGCTGCGGGACGCGATCAGATCTCCGCTGCTCGATCGTCCGCGGATGAACAGGGCCGTCTGGGAGGCCAGAGCGAGGGGGGTACGGGTCGTACTCCTCGACGAGCGGTCCGAGTCGTCCGCTCTCCGGGGCGTCTCCGGTGGGAACCCGGATCCGGCGTCCGTCGCGCTCACGGGGGTTCGATCGGCTGCGGCCGGCATCATCGACGCCGCCGTGGACGGACAGGTCACGGTCCGGCTGCTGCCGGAGGGGAGGACGAATCTCGCGACGGTGGTCTCGGAGGTCCGCGGCGAGGTCCACTACGCCACGTTCGACCACGAGGGGCGCGCCGCAACACGCCACATGCGGTCGGATGACTAGTTGTGCTCGAGGGTGAGCTCTGCGAAGCGGACCTCGCCGGCGGTGTCCGAGGCATCCAGGTCGACGGTCGCGACAAAGGCGAACGCGTTGTCGCCCTCGGGATCCTTGAGGATCTGCCGGACCTTCCACAACCGACCCTCCTGCGCCAACCGGAAGAACTCGGGTCCACGGGCCGCGGGACCGGTGTCCATGTCCGCGTACTCCTCGAAGTAGGCGTCCATGCCCGCCCCGAAGTCCGGCGGGACGTCGAGATACTCCGTGAACTCCGCGAGCTGATCCTCCTTCTCGAGGGCGAACAGCTCCACCAGCCGGAACATGGCGTTGCGAACCATGATCGTGAAGGCCCGACGGTTCGCGGTGAGTGCCGTCGGGTCCTCGACACCGTAGGCCAGCTCCCGCTCGAGGGTCTCCTTCGACACCGGGGCATCCGGGTCGGCCATCTGCGCCCACTCGTCGACGAGTGACGAATCGACCTGCCGGATCATCTCGCCGAGCCAGACGATGATGTCCTCCAGCTCCTCCGGTGTGTGCTCCGGTGGAACGGACTGCCGGAGTGTGCGCCACGCATCCGTCAGGTAGCGCAGTACGACACCTTCGCTCCGGGCGAGACCGTAGGTGGCGATCACGTCGGAGAAGGTCATGCCGTGCTCGATCATGTCGCGGACCACCGACTTCGGGCGCAGCTCGAACTCCCTGACCCAGGGGTGGCCCTCCGCATAGGACTCGTAGCCCGCCTCGAGCAGGTCCTCGAGAGGTTTGGGCCACGTGATGTCCTCGACGATCGCCATCCGCTCCGTGTAGTCCACGCCCTCGGATTTCAGGGCCGCGATCTCCTCACCGCGTTCGGCGCGCTGCTGTGCCACCAGAAGCTGGCGGGGATTGTCGAGGATCGCCTCGAAGACACTGATGATATCGAGGACGTAGGTGTCGGATTCGGGGTCGAGCAGGTCGAGTGCGGCCAGAGCGAACGGGGCCAACGGCTGGTTGAGCGCGAAGTCCCGCTGGAGATCCTCGGTCAGGTGCCAGTGACGCCCGGTGGCATCCGGCCCGTCGGGTACCCGCTCGACGATTCCCGCGGACACCAGACCGCGGAACAGCTCGATCGCGGTCAGGATGTCCCTGTTCTGTTTCCGGCGGGTGTCGTGGTTGTCCCGCAGCAGGTGGCGCATGTGCGCGAATCCGTCGCCCGGGCGTGCGATGACGTTGAGCAGCATCGAGGTGGAGATCCGGAACTGACTGCTCAGCGCCTCCGGCTCCGCGGTGGTCAGACGCTGGTACGTCTTCTCCGTCCAGCTCACCTCACCCGGACGGGCCGCCTTCTTGCGCAGTTTCTTGAGCTTCCTGGGGTCGCTCCCGGCACGCTCGCGGAGGCGGTAGTTCTCTATCTCGTGTTCCGGGGCCTCGACGACGACGTGGCCGACCGTGTCGTATCCGGCGCGCCCCGCACGCCCGGCGATCTGGTGGAACTCCCGGGACTTGATCATCCGCTGGTTCGTCCCGTCGAACTTCGACAGTCCGGTGAGCAGGACGGTCCGGATCGGGACGTTGATTCCCACTCCCAGGGTGTCGGTCCCGCAGATCACCTTGAGGAGACCTGTCTGTGAGAGCTTCTCCACGAGACGCCGGTACTTCGGCAGCATCCCGGCGTGGTGGACGCCGATGCCTCTGCGGAGCAGCTTCGACAGCGTGCGTCCGAACGTTGTGGTGAAACGGAAGTCACCGATCTCGGCGACGATCCGCTCCTTGGTCTCCTTGTCGATGATGGACATCGACGTCAGGGCCTGCGCACGCTCGATGGCCTCGCGCTGGGCGAAATGGACGACGTAGACGGGCGCCTTGTTCTCCTCGATGAGTGCCTCGATGGTCTCGTGGACCGGCGTGTACACATAGGAGAAATCCAGTGGGACGGGGCGTTCGCTGCCCGACACGAGTTCGGTGTCCCGGCCGGTACGTCGGCTCAGGTCCTCCTCCAGCCAGGTGGTGTCGCCGAGTGTCGCGGACATCAGGAGAAACTGGGCGCGGGGAAGCTCGAGCAGCGGCACCTGCCACGCCCAGCCTCGGTCCGGCTCCGAGTAGTAGTGGAATTCGTCCATGACCACCTGGTCGATGTCGGCGTCGGCGCCGTCACGCAGCGCGATGTTGGCGACGATCTCCGCCGTCGCACAGATGATCGGGGCGCCGCCGTTGACGGTGGCGTCGCCGGTCATCATGCCCACGGACTCGGGGCCGAAGATGTCGCAGAGGGCGAAGAACTTCTCGCTCACCAGTGCCTTGATCGGCGCGGTGTAGAAGGTCCGTTGTCCCCGGGCGAGGGCGATGAAGTGCGCGGCTGTCGCCACCAGGGATTTACCGGAGCCGGTGGGCGTGGCCAGGATGACGTTGTTACCGGCCAGGATCCCGAGCGCTGCCTCCTCCTGCGCCGGATACAGCTGTATCCCCTTCTCCCTGGTCCATCCGGTGAAGGAATCCCAGACGCAGTCGTCTATGAGGGAGTCGGGGACATCGGTCAGGTCGGGGAGAATCTGGGTCAGGGTCACGTTCCCCAGCGTAACCGGCGGGCCCGGACCGACGCCATCTGCTGCACCGGTCAGGGATGCTGATCGTCGGGGCCCGGTGCCGGACCGCCGTCGTCGCCGGGGGAATCCGCTTCTCCGTCCCCGGGATCTCCCCGGTCGTCGACGGAGGCGAGGAACCTCTCGAACTCCTCGGCGAGGGCATCCGGGTCGGTGGCCTCCGTCTCACCGGGGAGGAGCGCCTCGGGATTGTCCTCCCGGTAGGACTCGAGTTCCTCGTCGTAGCTCTGCTCGAGGGAACGGACCATGGCCGCGATCTCCCCGGAATCGTCGACCTGGTCGCGGAGCAGGGTCATCATCTTCGCGGAGTCCCGTTCGAGGCTCCCCAGCGGGAGGGACAGGGAACCGGCGGTCTCGACCGCGCGCAGGAGTTTCAGCGTCGCCTCGGGGTAGTTGGAGGCGGCGATGTAGTGGGGGACGTGCGCGGTGAATCCCGCGACCGAGCGTCCCCTGGACCCCAGCGTGTACTCGAGTTGGAGGGACGCAGACCCGGGCAACGACATGTTGCTGTTGACCCGGAAGTGCCTGCGGGTGATCTCATCGGAGGTGCCGTGTGCGGTGACGAGAAGCGGCCTGGTGTGCGGAACCGTCATCGGCGCGGAGTAGAGGCAGATCGTCCGACTGACGTTGAACCGCTCGGAGAGATCGATGACTGCGTCGGTGAATGCGTTCCACCGCATGTCGGGTTCTGGACCGGCGAGCAGCAGGAACGGATGTCCCGCCGAATCCCGCATCGCGTAGAGGCCGAGGGTGAGATCGTCCATGTCGACGACCTCGTGATCGGTGATCCGGACGGCGGGACGGCGCGAACGGTAGTCGATCAGTTCGTCGTTGTTGAATGCCGCGACGGGACTGTTCTCCAGGGAACTGAGGAGGTGGCTCGCCGAGGAATCGACGGCGTGGCCCGCGTCCGCGTAGCCCTGGAGCGCGACCACGAGGGTGGTGCCGTTCTTGGGTTTCATCTCGGGCGCGGGGTACTCCAGCTCATACATGCGGCGACTGTTGTCCTGCATGTGCGTTCCTCCTTCGTCCGTCTGTTGCGCTCGCTCTCCGGCTCCGGGGACCGGTCTCCACCGCCGGGTACCGCCGGGGGCACCCATATCCGTCAACACGGACCGGAGGGTGAATATTCCGGGTGGAATTACCCCTCTGTCGTTCGGTCCGGGCCGTCGTGATGCCGGTGCTGGGGCCGGTGGTCGTCCCCGCGCCGGGAACCGGTGCCGGGGATCAACCGGATGATGGAGGCTGACCCACAAGGATACACCGTTGAACTCATCATCTGCCACGATCATCGCCACCACCCGTGGAAGAGCCGCCGGTCGGCTCCGTGGTGTGCCCTGCGGGGACCGGTGCCGAAACCCCGGTCCCGTGTCCTGGGCCACGGTGTGAGCCATGACGGAAACCCTCTCTCTTCCCGCCGATCTGATCGCGAGCATTCCCGCGTTCCTGGGCTTCTACCCGGCCGACTCTCTGGTGATGGTGGCTCTCGACCCCGGCCACACGGGTTCGGGGCGATCCCGGATCGGGCCCGTCACCCGGGCGGATCTCTCCGACGGAGACGCGGTCGCGGACACTCTCGGTGTCCTCGCCGATGTCGGTGTCACGGCCGCATTCGCGTTCTTCGTCGGCGAAGGTCGGGCCGGGGAGGTACCCCACAGCGGCACCGCGGCCGCGCTGCACCTGGGAGCGGCCGATCGGGGTATCCGCCTCCTCGGTGCATGGTGGGTGCCGCGGGTCATCTCGGGGGCTCCCTACCGGATCCTCACCGACACCTCCGGAGAGGACCCGGGTTCGACGGTGCACGGTGAGGGGGATCCGTGGCGGTGCGGTGTCATCCCGGACATCGCCACCGCGGCGGCGATGCGTGAGCTGGTGTCGTCCGGAGGGATGCTGCCCGAGCTCACCAGGCGGGAAGCCCTGGACTTCTTCGCGCGGAGCTCCTCCGATCTCCAGGAGGACATGGTCCGGCGCATCACGGAGAGCACCGGATCACCGGGACCGGAGGTCGTGGAACGACTGTGCCCGGGTGCGGGTGAGAGCGTTCCCGGGGGTCATCCGGACAGCTGCGTGTCGCGCCTGGTCGGGGAGAGTCGGCGTCTGCTGGAGTCCGGGGGAAACCCGGCGTCCGATCCCGCTCTTCTCTCCGGTGCCGCGGGACTCGTGGCGCACAGCCGGATCAGGGACCTGATTCTGGGGTGCGCGGTGGACCCGGCGGATGCGGAGCCGTTGGCCGTTCTGATGCTCGCCGTGGCGCGGACGTTCAGCGGGGAGATCCGGTGCAATGCACTGTGCGTCTACGCGGTCGCGTTGATCGCCCGAGGCCGGACCGCCCGGGTCTGGCCCGCCCTGAGGAGTTCCTACGACGAGAACCCGGACCACCGGCTGACCGGGTTGCTGCTCTCCGCGTACGGGCGCGGCCGCCTCGATCTCATACTCGAATGCTGCCGGTGAACCGCCGGCGGGCCCGCGACAGGGGGAGTGGTCAACCCAACAACCCAACCGACGGTCCGGCGGAGTCAGCTGAGGCGTTCCAGGCGGACGGCGTGGGCGAGGTCCTGGTCGACGGTGACGCTGTTGCCGTTCCGGCTGAGGGTGACGGCTCCGTCGACGTTGGTGACCTCGACCTCGGCACCGATGGTCATGCCGGCGTCGATGAGGGCCTTCAGCTGCGCCACATCGACCTGGAGGATCTCGTTGTACTGCAGGACACGGCACCGCAGGTTCTCTTCGTGGGGGAGATCGACGGCGCGCTCCCCGAACTTCACCTGTTCCGCGTCCTCGACCCCGAGCTCGGCGAGACCGGGGATCGGGTTCCCGAACGGGCTCGAGCAGATGTCGTCGAGGACCTCGACGAGACGTTGCTCGACCTCGACGCTCATGACGTGTTCCCAACGGCACGCCTCTGCGTGCACCTTGAGGATGTCGAGCCCGATCTTGTCGGCGAGCAGACGCTCCGCGAGCCGGTGCTTCCGCATGACGGCGATGGCCGTCGACCGGCCGGTGTCGGTCATCTTGAGACTCCGGTCGGAGGCGACGTGGACCAGACCGTCACGTTCCATGCGCGCCACCGTCTGGCTGACCGTGGGACCCGACTGTTCGAGACGCTCCGCGATGCGGGCACGCAGCGGGACGACGCCTTCCTCCTCCAACTCGTAGATGGTGCGGAGATACATCTCGGTGGTGTCGACCAGATCCTTCACGGGGATAACGCCTTTCCTCAGTTTTTGTGCGCTCGATAAATATGGGTGTGTTCGCGTTCACTTCGTCGAGCACCGGTAATCCGGCGGGCCGGCCACACCCGGAGTGCCCCGGACGTCCACTACCGCCGCATAGGGAGCAACGGGGGAAGAGCTGATCTTGTTCCCGTCGAGCGCCGGGTTCACCCCCGCTCCACCCCGGGTGTACCGGGTTCGCCGGGGGCCGGGACGGAAAGAACGGGGTCTCTCCCGGTACAGAGTGGGGAAACGGAGGTGGTTGAGCCCCTGATTCCCGGAATGTGGCCGTTACCGAACAAGCGTACCGTTTCAGCGACCGGAGCGGTTCAAACACGCGGAGAATCGATGGTGGCGGGACACGACACGTCGCGGAAATCAGTTCGCGTAGGCACGGAGCTTGTCCGCGCGTTCACCGTCGCGGAGTTTGCTCATCACCTCGCGTTCGATCTGGCGGACCCGCTCCCGGGACAGGCCGAAGCGCCGACCGATCTGGTCGAGGGTGCGCGGTACACCGTCATCGAGTCCGTAGCGGAGTCGGATGACCTCCTGCTCGCGGACCTCGAGGGAAGCGAGCACGGCGCGCACGTCCGAGTGCCTGAGGGAGGCGACCACAGCGGCCTCCGCATCCGTTGCGTCGGAGTCCTCGATGAAATCCCCGAGCGGAGCCTCCTCGTCGGCCCCCACCGGCATGTCCAGGCTCACCGGATCCCGGGACTGGCGCAGCAGCATCTCGATCTTCGACTCGTCGATACCGCTCTCCTCGGCGAGTTCCTCGTTCGTGGCCTCACGACCGAGGCTCTGATACAGCTCCCGCTTGATCCGGGAGAGCTTGTTGACCTGTTCGACCAGATGAACGGGGAGGCGGATGGTACGCGACTGGTCCGCCATGCCGCGTGTGATGGCCTGGCGGATCCACCAGGTGGCGTAGGTGGAGAACTTGAAACCCTTGGTGTAGTCGAACTTCTCCATCGCGCGGATCAGTCCGAGGTTGCCCTCCTGGATGAGGTCGAGCAGGGGCATTCCCCGGCCCGTGTAGCGCTTCGCAAGGCTGACCACCAGACGCAGGTTCGCCTCCAGCAGATGAGAGCGGGCCTGTTTTCCCTGCTTCGACAGGACCTTCAGGTCCCGTTTCATCGCCCGGGTCAGCTTCTTGTCGGGATCCGCGAGGAGGTGGTCGGCGTACAGGCCGATCTCGATCGTCTGGGCCAGATGAACCTCGTCCTCAGCGGTGAGCAGTGCCGTCTTGCCGATACCGTTCAGGTAGACGCGGACCAGATCGGCTGACGGATTGTCATTGGTCTGGCCCCGGCGTGACCCCCGGTCCGGCTCCTCGACTTCGATGCCCTGCTGGGACGTGGTCGTCATACTGGCCTCCTGCTTTCATCGGGTTGTCACACCGTTAAACGGGCGATGCGACGGGAAAGTTCCCGGGGCGGTACCGTCATCCATCTTCGCAGGTCGACTGCGGAGACCGCCGGTTTCAGCAGTCGACGAGAACGGTGAATGGCCCCTCGTTGACCGAGGAGACCCGCATCATCGCCCCGAACCGGCCCTCGGCGACGCTGATCCCGCGGGCGCGGAGGCCTTCCGCGACGGCGGCGATCACCGGCTCGGCCTCGCCACCGGGAGCGGCGTCGGACCAGCTCGGCCGGCGCCCCTTCGCCGTGCGCCCCTGGAGCGTGAACTGGCTGACGAGGAGGACCGGAGCGCCGACCGACTCCACGGATTGCTCATCCGGCAGGATCCGCAGCTCGGCGATCTTGCGCACCATGGTCTCCACCCGGGAGGGATCCTCGCCGTCGCCGCGGGCCACACCGACGAGAGCGAGCAGTCCGCAGGTGTCCGGGCAGTTGATCTCACCCACCACCTCATCGTCGACGGCGACGCTGGCACGGGAAACTCGGGTCAGAACAGCTTTCAAGGAATCCTCCTTCGAACTACCGGGGCACCTCGTGTGCCCCGTCGTCGCTGACGGTGATGTCCGCGGGCAACACGATACCGTGACGGATGAGATCCACGACCGCGGTGGTGGCCTCGGGCAGGACCCCGGTGGGATCCAACCCCCGTGCGGCGCAGTAGAGCTCCACCGTTTCCGCGAGGCTGAGGCCCTCCGGGTGGAGCCCGGAGAGGATCGCCAGCAGGTGTCCGTCGATGTCGTGGGTGAACCGTGGCCCCTCGGTCCGGCTGACGCGGAGGGCCGCCGGGCGGAAACCCTGACCCTCTTCGTCGTCGGTGGTGCGGACATCCTCCACGGCGACCCCGGGACGCACCAGGAACCGGGCGTCCGCCACCTCTTCGGCTGTCCTGCCCCGGAGCCACGCGGAGCGGGTGAAGAACTCGGCCACCTCGTCGCCCAGTCCTGAGGTGTCGTTGCTCCGGAAGTCCTCCGCGGTGACCTCGGAGGGGAGGTCGTCGTCGATCCGCTGGAGGGCGACGAACCCGAACCCGACGCCGGTCACGCCGTTGTCCGCGAAGTGGTCCAGCCACTCGACCGTCCTCCGCGCTCCTTCCGGGGACCGGGGATCGACGGAGCCGTCCCGCAGCCAGGTGCCGACGTACAGCTCCGGATCCGCGACATCCCGCTGGAGTACCCACGCGGCCACGCCGGTGTCCGGGATCCATGACGCCACGCGCTGGGTCCAGGAGCTCTCAGTGGTGTGCACCCACGAGGCCAGCAGGTGGGCTGTACCACCGGGTTTCAGGTGTTCCACAGCGCCTGACACGACGAGCTGACTCGCGGCATCCAGATCCAGACCGGAGTCCCGGTAGACGAATCCGCCACCGGGGCTGACCACGAACGGCGGGTTCGCGATGATCCGGTCGAAACGCATCCCGGACACCGGTTCGAACCACGACCCACGGCGCAGATCCACCATCGCCACACCGCCGCCGCTGGACTCGGTGCGGCTCACCCGCCGTCCCTCCCGGGTCACCGGAACCCCGGTGCCCGCGAGAGTCGCCTCCGCGAAATCGAGGGCACGACCGTGGATGTCGGTGGCGGTCATCCGCTGCGCGCAGTTCAGCTGCCCGAGCAACTGGATCCCGCACCCCGTTCCGAGGTCGAGAACGCTGTCCACCGGTGTGGTCGGTGTCGCCTGCAGGAGAGAGAGTGACGCCGCGCCGACACCCGGGACGTGGTCCGGACCGGGGGCCCGGTCGCTCACCGCCGGATCCGGGTCCGCGAATACCCACCGGTCGGCGCCGTCGATCGACCGGGGGCGGACGTCCACGGCGATCCGGACCCCGCCGGTCCCGGCTTCATGCTCCAGGACCCCGGCGTCATCGAGGAGGCCGACCGTTCTCGTGCCGAGAAGCTCGGTGAGTTCCCGGAGCCCGGTCGGCCGCCGGAGCAGGAACACCCGGATGAGTTCGGCCCGACCGGGGTCGCCGGGGCCGTCCGTCGCCCGCAGCACCGCGGCGGATTCGCCGCGGAACAGGGCCGCGGTCGTGGCAGCGCCCAACTGGGCCGAGACGCCGCTCTCGGTGAAACCATGTTCGCCGAAGACCCGGACGAGGTGGGGCACAGCTGCGGAAAGGGCGTCGGGCAAGGGAAACTCCTCGGAAGAACGGTGGGTTGCCTCCGCCGGGACTGCTCCGGCGGGTCAGTCGTGATCGATGACGGGTCCACCGGGGTCCGCGGACCCGGAGGGTGTCGTTCCGTCGTCGTCGGCATCCAGGATGGTGGGCCCCAGTTCGGGGGTTCTGTCGGTCTGCAGTATATGTTGGGCGTTCCGTTCGCGGATCACGGCCGGTTTGTAGACCTGTTTCACCCTGGGATCCCGGGGTTCACCGGCGCCGTTGCCGATGACGACCGCTATCCACGGCAGCGGGACCGAGATGACGAAGAGAATCGCCGAGATCCAGGTGTTCTCCCACCAGACCCAGGTCGCAGCACTCGCGAGGAGAAACGGGATCCGGGAACCCTGCAGGATCGCGTACTTTCTGCGTCTCGCGTTCAGGTTGTCCAGCGGGGTCTGGCGGGCGTCGGTGATGAGCTCGACCCGGCCGCGCCGGGGGAGCAACCGGCGCAGTCCCCGGCGCCGCGCGGGCGCCGATGCCGCGGCGGTGACACTGTCCCGGGAGGATCGGTCGGCGGACGTGTGACCACCGGAATCACCTCCGGGCTCGTCATCGCTCCGTTGCTGCACCATGATCCCACGATAACCCTGTTGTGCCCGGGGAGCCGGGATTGGGGCATGATGGGTTCCGTGAACACCACGACGAAAACCATTGAACGTCCCGATGTCCGGGAAGACACGACGACGTCCGACGACACCCCGAAGTTCTTCCACTACGTCAAGAAGAACAAGATCGTCGAGTCGGCCGTCTCCGGCCGCATGGTGGTTGCGCTGTGCGGAGAGATCTTTCCCGTGACCAAGCAGGCCAAGCCCGGATCGCCGGTATGCCCCGACTGTGAGCGTGTCTACCGGTCCCTGCGCAAGAAGTGAGCGGCGGCAGACTACGCGCCTGGCAGCGCGCGGCGCTGGACAAGTACATGTCCGCCCAGCCGAAGGACTTCCTCGCCGTCGCGACCCCGGGCGCAGGCAAGACGACCTTCGCGCTGCGGCTCGCCACCGAACTCGTGGGGAACAGGACCGTCGACCGGGTCATCGTGGTCGTGCCGACCGAGCACCTCAAGGTGCAATGGTCCCAGGCGGCCGCGCGGGTGGGGCTCTCGCTGGATCCGCACTTCACCAACACAGCCGGGGTGGTCAATCCCGAGTACCACGGCATCGTGGTCACCTACGCGCAGGTGGCGATGCACCCGTACAAGCACCGCGCCGTCGCGACGGCGCACAGGTCCCTGGTGATCCTCGACGAGATCCACCACGGTGGTGACGCGAAGAGCTGGGGCGACGGTATCCGGGAAGCCTACGACGACGCCGAACGCCGGCTCGCGCTGACCGGAACCCCGTTCCGTTCGGATGATGCGGCGATCCCGTTCGTCCGGTACACCGACGACGGGGAGGGCTACCTCAAGTCCCGCGCCGACCACACCTACGGGTACGCCGACGCGCTCGCCGACGGAGTGGTGCGTCCGGTCGTGTTCCTCGCCTATTCCGGTGAGGCCCGCTGGCGTACCTCGGCGGGGGAGGAGTTCGCCGCGCGGCTCGGGGAACCACTCAACGCCGAGCAGACCGCCCGTGCCTGGAAGACCGCCCTCGACCCCAGGGGTGACTGGATTCCGGCGGTCCTCCGTGGTGCGCACACGCGGTTGATGCAGCTGCGTGAGCGGATGCCGGATGCCGGTGGGCTGGTCATCGCCACGGATAAGACCACGGCACGGGCCTACGCGAAGATCCTCGGGACCATGTCCTCGACCCCCGTTACGGTTGTGCTCTCCGACGAGATCGGGGCGTCGCAGCGGATCGAGGACTTCTCCAACTCGACCGACGAGTGGATGGTCGCGGTCCGGATGGTCTCGGAGGGCGTCGACGTGCCGCGTCTCGCAGTCGGCGTCTACGCCACCTCCGCATCGACCCCGCTGTTCTTCGCACAGGCCATCGGGCGGTTCGTGCGTTCCCGGATGCCCGGGGAGACTGCGTCGGTGTTCCTGCCGTCGGTCCCCGTTCTCCTGGACCTCGCCTCCCGGCTGGAGACCCAGCGGGACCACGTTCTCGGGAAACCGGACCGGGTGAAGGAGGGCTGGGACGACGAGCTTCTCGCCGAGGCGAACAGGGAGAAGAATGAGCCGGACGACACGAAGTCCTACGAGTCGATCGGCGCGGAGGCGGAACTCGATTCGCTGATCTACGACGGCTCGACCTACGGAACCGGCACGATCGCCGGTTCCGCCGAAGAAGCCGACTACCTCGGTCTTCCCGGGCTGCTCGATGCGGAGCAGATGCGCCAGCTGCTGAAGCAGCGCCAGGCTGAACAGGTGGAGGCACGCGCCGGGGAACACCGCCACGAGCAGGAGATGAAGGCCGTCCAGTGGAACCAGTCGGCGGAGGAGACGAAATCCACGGCGTCGGACGAGATTCCCCGGCTGCGTAAAGAACTGAACACGCTGGTGTCCATCACGTCCGGCAGGACCGGGCGCCCGCACGGAGCCATCCACAACGAGGTCCGGCAGAACTGCGGCGGCCCGCCGACCGCACTGTGCACGGCGGAACAGCTTCGTGACCGGATCGCCTACCTGCGGGACTGGTGAGAAGTCCGCGCCACCGGGGTGCGTGGAACGGGCGTAGGCTCGGCACCTCGTGAGAACAACGTCCCCGACATCCCTACCAGGAGAACAGTGAGCACATCCCCCTCGCACAGACCGCCGGAGAAGTCCGGAGATGACTCACACAGCGCGACCGGCGCATCAACGGTGCCCCCGCGGGCACGGCTCGTGAGCCCGGACCTCGCCCGGGGACTCATGCTCCTCGGGATCGCGATCGCGAACATCACCAGTACCTGGCTGGCCCCGGTCGGCGACGAACCCGATCTGGCGTCGGCGGCGGGTGGAATCGCGGACGGCAGCCTCTACGACCGTCTCGCCGTGGTGTTCGGGGCACTGTTCATCCACGTCCGCGGTATCGCGATGTTCTCCACGCTCCTCGGCTACGGATTCGGGCTCCTCGCCCTCAGTCTGTGGCGTCGGGGTTTCCCGGTCAATGGGGCGCGGTCGGTCCTCGCCCGGCGCTACGGTTTCCTCGCCGCGTTCGGTGCCGTGCACATGCTGGTGCTCTACTACGGCGACATCATGACCTTCTACGGGCTGACGGGTGTGATCCTCGCCTTCCTCATCCCTCTCAGGGACCGGACGATGCTGATCATCGCCGCGGTGCTCCAGGCGATCGCGCTGCTGTTCCTTATCCCGATGATCATGTTCAGCTCGGAATTCGACATGCACGGATCGTTGGACTTCGGCAGCTACGGTGAATACGTCGCATTCGGTGGGATGACCCTCATCGGCTCCCTGTTCATGTTTCCCGTGGAGGCCGCCACGGTCGCGCCCGTGATCATCGTCGGGTTCGTCGCCGCGAGAAAGGGCGTTCTCACGCATCCGGAGAGGCATCTTCGGGTGTTGTGGACCGCTGTCGGGGTCGCGGTCGCCGTCATGGTCCTCGTCGGGCTTCCGTGGGGCCTGTCGATGGCGGGTTGGGCTCCGGCCGGCTGGGCGCCACGACTGGGGTCGATCAACATGATCGTCGGGATGTTCACCGGTCCCGGACTCGTCGCGGCGATCGCCCTGGGCACCCTGCCCCTCCAGAGGATGATCGATGCCGCGCGTGCATCGGGGGAGGAGTATCGACCGGGCTTCTGCACGAGGGCACTGATCGCCCTCGGGCGGCGGTCGATGACCGGCTACGTCCTCCAGTCGGTGCTGTGCGTGGTATTCCTCTCCTCCTTCGGGCTCCATCTGGTCGCCCCGGGCAGCGCTGCCGCGGGAACCACGGCAGGAATCGTCGTCTGGCTCGTGACGGTGGTGATCGCCGTGGTACTCGAACGTCTCGGTCGTCCCGGCCCGCTGGAGTGGCTGCACCGCAGGCTCGCCTACGGGAGAGCCGGGCTCCCACGGCGTTGGAGCCCGCCGGTGTCCGGCCGTGCCCCGATCGTCGACGACCGGGGAGAGTCGGGCGAGGTCGAGCGCTGAACCCTTCCCCGTGGAACCCGGTCAGGGGAGGAGGGCGCCGACACAACGGCCCGGGTCCGCGATACCTGTGATCGCGGACCCGGGCCGTGTCGACGGGTGCTCGGGCGGAGTGCCGGTCTAGTCGAGGTAGTCCCGCAGAACCTGGGACCGTGACGGGTGGCGGAGTTTCGACATCGTCTTGGACTCGATCTGCCGGATCCGCTCGCGGGTCACGCCGTACACCTGACCGATCTCGTCGAGGGTCCGGGGCATACCGTCGGTCAGGCCGAAGCGCAGTTTGACCACGCCCGCCTCACGTTCGGACAGCGTCTGCAGGACATCCTGCAGCTGGTCCTGGAGCAGGGTGAAACTCACGGCGTCGACCGCGACGACAGCCTCGGAATCCTCGATGAAGTCGCCCAGCTGGCTGTCGCCCTCGTCCCCGATCGTCTGGTCGAGCGAGATGGGTTCGCGAGCGTACTGCTGGATCTCGAGAACCTTGTCCTCCGAGATGTCCATCTCCTTCGCGAGCTCCTCCGGGGTGGGCTCACGGCCCAGGTCCTGGAGCAACTCACGCTGGATACGACCGAGCTTGTTGATGACCTCGACCATGTGGACCGGAATGCGGATCGTCCGCGCCTGGTCCGCCATCGCGCGGGTGATCGCCTGGCGGATCCACCAGGTGGCGTAGGTGGAGAACTTGTAGCCCTTGGTGTAGTCGAACTTCTCGACCGCGCGGATCAGACCGAGGTTGCCTTCCTGGATCAGGTCGAGGAAGGCCATGCCTCGTCCGGTGTAGCGCTTGGCCAGGCTGACCACGAGGCGGAGGTTCGCCTCCAGCAGGTGGTTCTTCGCCTTCCTGCCGTCGCGGGCGATCGCGCGGAGATCCCGTTTGACGGCGGGGGTGAGCTTCGCGTCCTTGTCGCCGGCGGCGAACGCCTCCTGCATCTGCTCGATACGGTAGGTGGCGTAGAGTCCCGCCTCGATCCGCTTCGCGAGGGAGACCTCCTGCTCGGCGTTGAGCAGGGCGACCTTACCGATCTGCTTGAGATATGCGCGGACCGAGTCGGCGGACGCCGTCAGCTCCGCGTCCTTGCGGGCCTGACGGAGTGCCGCTGATTCATCCTCGTCCCAGACGGACGAACCGTCCTCGTCATCGTCGTCGTCGGTATCGACGACATCGTCGGCGTCGGTGTCCTCGTTGTCCTCGTCCGCGGGGAGATCGGCTGCCGTGAAGTCGTCGTCCTCGTCAGAGGGATCGGTGGTGATGAACACCTCATCCGCGTCGTCCGGAGGTGTACCCGGGTCCGAGCCGGACTTCTTCGTCGCAGCTTTCCCGGTGGTCTTCTTCGCCGCCGATTTCTTGGCCGGGGCCTTGCGGGCCGTCTTCTTCGCCGTCTTCTTGGCCGGGGCCTTGCGGGCGGTCTTCCTCGTACTTTTCGCGGGTGCGGTCTTCTCCCCGTCGTCGGCGGCATCGGCGGTGGAGTCGGTGCCGGTCGTGGCCGGGGAAGTGGTCTTCTTCGGTGCGGCTTTCCGGGTGGTCTTCCGTGCCGTTTTCCTGGCGGTCTTCTTCGCCGGGGTGGTGGAGGCGGTTTCCTGGGCTTCCCCGGCGTCGTCGTTCCCGGAGGTGGACGCCGCTGACGCCGCCCGGGCGGTCCGGGGGGCGGCCTTCCTGGCCGATGCCTTGCGTGCGGTCTTCCGGGCTGTCTTCTTTGCCGTCTTGCGTGCTGCGGGTGTGTCCGAGGAGGGGATGTCGGTGTCCTCCGGTCGGGCCAGGTCTGAAGAATCAGTGGCTGCCACGTGCGCCCTTTCGCCTTGAGATCGTGTTCTGTGTCCGGTGCCGGATGATCATCCGGAGCTGGGTTCCGTCGGGAGGTCAGCTCCGGAACGGCGGACCGCGGAACAATGGGTTCCACGGGCGCCCGCGCCGGTCACATGGGTGAATCAGGTGACCTCACTGTGCTCCCACCCGAAACAGCGGGCTGTACTACCACCGGTTGGGAGCCGGTTTCCTGGTCGGGTTGGACGGGTACAGTGAGACGAAGTTAATTCACGGTCAACTCGCCAGTATAGATCAACTGAGGGGTGTACGCCGCCGACGGTACACCCGCGACCACGACGCCCGCCGTCCGGAACCTGGTTCCGGACGGCGGGATGGACCGGGCCGCACGAGCGCTACGGGGTGAGGTCGCGGTCCACGGCCATCGCCGCCCCGACGATTCCGGCCCGGTTCCGCAGCTCCGCCGGGACGACCCGGGTGGAGCAGTCCAGTTTCGGTACCCACTTGTGGGCCTTCCGGGAGATTCCGCCGCCCACTATGAAGAGTGACGGCCAGAACAACCGCTCGAATTCCCTCAGTACCGGCGAGACGCGCTCGCGGGCCCACTGTCCGTAACCGAGGTCCTCCCGCTCCTTGACCGCGGAGGACGCGAGGTGCTCGACCTCGACTCCGTCGATCAGCAGGTGCCCGAGCTCGGTGTTCGGGAACAGTTCCCCGTCCATCAGGAACGCACTGCCGATACCGGTCCCGAAGGTCAGCAGGATCACCGATCCCGTCCGGGCCTCGGGATTGCCGAAGGAGACCTCGGCGAGACCCGCGGCGTCCGCGTCATTGAGGACACTGATGCGGCGGCGACCGAGAGTTTCGTGGAATAGGGCGTTGACATCGGTGTCGACCCAGGACGGGTCGATGTTGGCTGCGGTCAGGGCCCGCTGATCCCTGATGACGGAGGGAAGCGTTATCCCGACCGGGCCATCCCAGTCAGCGAGACGAACGATCTCCTCCACTGTCGCGGCGACGGCCTCGGGCGTCGCGGGTTTGGGCGTGGGTATCTTGATCCGGTCGTCGATGAACTCGCCGGTGTCCAGGTCGACCCGGGCACCCTTGATACCTGAGCCGCCGACGTCTATTCCAAAACCGATGTTCGTCATGGCGCCATTGTACAAAGCCGACCGGTCGTGCCCTCCGGATCCTCCGTTGTGACGTCCGGCGTCCCCGGCGGCACAATGGAACCATGACTGAAACCAACGCTTCCGCAGACGGACAGACACAGCGCAGCACGGACCCGGAGATTCTCCGGGACCTGGCCGTGGACTGGGCCCGTCAGGCCCACCGGCTCATCGTCGACGAACTCTCCCGGATCGACGACCTCAGTGCGTCCGTCACGCTCAAATCCTCGGAGGTCGACCCTGTCACCGTGGTGGACCGGGCCGTCGAGGAGCTGGTGACGGGCCTCATCGCCGAAGAACGGCCGGGGGACGGTCTCATCGGTGAAGAGGGCGCGCACCGTGTATCCTCGACCTCCGTCGACTGGGTGGTCGACCCCATCGACGGCACGGTCAACTTCCTCTACGGCGTGCCGATGTACGCGGTGTCGATCGCCGCGGCCGTCGACGGGACGCCCGTGGCCGGTGTCATCCTGAATGCGGCGACCGGTGAGCTCTACTCCGCGGCCACCGGTCACGGTTCGTTCCTCACCACCGGTGACGGCCGGACCCGGCGACTCCGGTGCAACGGGATCAGTGAGACGAACCTGGCTCTCGTCGCCACCGGCTTCTCCTACGATTCCGGACTACGCGGGAAGCAGGCGGAGATGCTCACCCGGATGCTCCCCCGGGTGCGGGACATCCGGCGGATGGGCAGCGCCGCACTCGATCTCTGCCAGCTTGCAGCCGGTCGGGTGGACGCCTACTACGAGCACGCGCTCAACGGATGGGACTTCGCGGCGGGAACCGTGATCGCCCGAGAGGCGGGTGCCCGCGTCGAGGCCCCTGCACTCGGGTCCAGGTCGGCGGACGGAGAACTGATCTGGGCGGCGGCGGGCCCCCTGGCGGACGACTTCGGCGCACTCCTCGGGCGCTGCGGGGTCACGGGGACGGTCCGGCGCGCGGAGTGACGACCCCGCACCCCGTCGGGATCGGGTAGGGGCTCCGCTTCCGTGCCCGTGAACTGCTGAAACCCTGTCGTGGACGGCTGAATATGACAAGGGCGGTTTTAGGGCTTAATATGCGCGTCGACATGCAATACGACCGCGGGTCAGGTCCCGCTGCCTGATCTGCCCCGCCCGACCCCATTGTGAGACAAAGGAGCCGACATCATGGCTACCGATTACGACGCCCCGAGGCTGCGGCCCGACGATGACATCGAGACAGATTCCCTCGAGGGGCTGAAGGCCTCCGAGAGCGCACAGACGGTTCTCGACGATGACGGAGAGATCGTTGAGCCCTTCGAACTGCCCGCCATGGATCTCTCGGGCGAGGAACTCAACATCCAGGTCGTTCCCCGCCGGGCGGACGAGTTCACCTGCGGCAGTTGTTTCCTCGTGCAACGACAGAACCGGCTCTCCCACGTCGAGGACAACGGCGACGAGATCTGCCTCGACTGCGCCTGATTCCCGACATCGGTCGGAGTGCCGCCCAACGACAGAGGGCCCGGACGATCACGTCCGGGCCCTCTGTCGTTGGGGACGGTGCGCGGTGGACCTGGGGGACCTGACTCAGGCGGCGGGTTGGTGGCCGTGGTCACCCGGCAGGAGCGCGGCGATCAACGCCTCCGGGTCCCTGGACCCGATGAGCCAGTACGGAGTCGGATCCTCCGGATCATCGAGAACGAACATCGCCATCTCGGGGACCCATCCGTGGGAGACGACGAATGCCGCCGGGTCGAGCTGTCTTCCCATCGCGTTTCTCTTCGCGGACGCGGGGACGGCCAACGTCCGGGAGATCGCGTCGTCGGGCAGTACCGCATCACCGGCGTGCAGCCAACGAACGCCCTCCTCGTCCTGTTCGACCGAGATGACGGTCCCCGACAGCGAGAGCAGTACCCAGATCGCCGTTCCCGTCAGAACGATCCCGGGGGCCCACAGCCAGATCTCGGATCGGTTGTGGGCCAGCTGGCCGGTGAGGAGTGCGACGATCAGGGCACCGAAGATCCACCACGACCACGGCACCCACTGCCGCTCGCGGTAGACGACCCTGGTGGCGTTCGATACGGATTCACTCACGCGGGCCATTCTACTGCACCCGGTGGGCCGGTCGGGCCGGGTGCCGGGCGCGAGTGACCGCCGCATGTTGCGTAGTGTTGGGGTGTGACTGATACGACCCACGCCGCCCCGACCATCCGTTTCCTCAAGCTCGACCCGAGCGCCGTCAGCCCCCGTCGCGCGCACCGGGGCGATGCGGGGGTGGATCTCGCCGCGCTGCGGCGGACCGTCATCGAACCAGGTGAACGTGCGTTGGTCGGTACCGGGCTGGCGCTGGCGCTTCCCCTCGGTTTCGTGGGCCTCATCCATCCCCGGAGCGGTCTGGCGCTGCGCCGCGGACTGTCGATCGTCAACACCCCCGGAACGATCGACGCCGACTACAGGGGTGAGATCAAGGTCTGTCTGATAAATCTCGATCCGCGTGAGGCGATCACGATCGAGCCAGGCGACCGTATCGCGCAACTGCTGATCCAACGCGTGGAGCTCTGCGATTTCGTCGAGACGGACACGCTGGATGAAACGGTGCGGGGTGCATCCGGGTACGGTTCCACCGGTGTCGGGGAAATCCCCGGAGACCACTAGGGGGTCAAGGGCCATCCCGCCCGACGACGGACACCTCTCCGGTGGCTGCATAATGGAACCGGTACCGTTGGCCCGGGCGCGACCGCGACACCGTCCGGTCGGCAGACCGGAACACGACGACAAACAACTAGACCCGTGACCGATCCAGCGTGCCACCGGCACCGGAACTCGGGAGACACGGGGAAGGAGACTGAAAAGCACATGGCGCTATTCGGATTCGGAAAGAAGAAGGAACACCGGGACGATCCCTCGGACGGAGAGCTCAGGGACACCACCGTGCCCCGGGAGGATTCCGCCGGTGACGGCGGGGCCCCGGCGGAGCAGCCGGCCGACTCCCCGGAGCCTGCCGGCGCCGATCCCGACGGTCCGGACCCGCTCCACGATGCGGTCACCGGCGAGGTCGGACCGTTCGACGGCGACTCCGTCGACATCCGGCAGTTCGACTTCTCCGATTTCGCCGATGGTGTGCTCAATCTCGGTTCGCTCGGGGTTCCGCTGCCACGTGGTTCCGAGGTGCAGGTGGAGATGGGGCCGAACGGCCCGCGGATGCTGCACATCATCACGGCGCACGGCCGGATCACCCCGGTGGCTTTCGCGGCTCCCCGGTCAGCCGGTCAGTGGAGGGAATCCACCAGGGAGATCGCCGAGGGGATGCGGAAGGACGGTCTCACGGTTCACATCGAGCACGGCCCCTGGGGCCGTGAGGTGGTCGGGGCCGCAGGAGAGGCGGCAATCCGGATCATCGGCGTCGACGGGCCCAGGTGGATGCTCCGGATGACCCTCGCGGCACCCACCGGATCGGCCGACGAGTTGGCTCAGTTGGGGAGGGACGTCACCGCACGGACATTCGTCTACCGCGGTGACGGGCCGATGCCCGCCGGGCAGTCGCTCCCCGTCGCGCTTCCGGAGACGCTGGCCAAGCAGGTCACCCAGGCGATGCAGGAGCGACTGAAGAAGGCGCAGGAGACCGGAAAGATGGACACCCGCGATCTCCGGGCGCGCACCGCCACCCCGGCGGAGGCCGCGCAGCAGCAGGCCGCCGAGGCCGCAGCGTCCGGGGAACAGCGTGACGACGTCGCCGGTCAGCCAGCGGCGGATACGTTCCCGGATCGAGGAGCTGAGGCATCGGCGATGCAGCAGATCCGGAAGTCGGGGCGCTAGTGTCCGTCGACGGCGACCGCCTCGAGGGGCAGGACGTGGTGGACGGGGCCGGGACAGACGAACCCCCGGCCCCGACGCTGCTCGAGCAGATGGGTGGGCTCGGGGGGCTGGTGTCATCGACACTCCCGATTCTCGTCCTGATTCCGGTGAACAACCGGTTCGGGCTGACCTGGGCTCTCATCGCCTCGCTCATGGTCGCCACCACGATCTTCACCTGGCGGCTCGCCCGGAGGGAGAACCTCCAGCCGGCGATCTCCGGTCTGCTCGGAGTGGCGATCGGTGCGGCGTTCGCACTGTTCACCGGTGAGGCGAAGGCCTACTTCCTCTACGGCATCTGGATGTCCCTGCTCTTCGCTGTCGTATTCATCACCTCCGTGGTGGTGCGCTGGCCCATGGTCGGCGTCGCCTGGCGCGGCGTGAACGGGCACGACATGTCCTGGCGCACGATCCCCGGCGCGCGACGGGCCTACTCCTGGGCGACGATCGCCTGGTCCCTTGTGTTTCTCGCGAGATTCCTGGTGCAGAGGAATCTCTACGATGCGGATGCGACGAGCGCGCTCGCGATCGCCCGCATCGCCATGGGGTGGCCGCTCACCGGCGTCGCGGCCCTCCTGACCGTGTGGGCGGTGCGACACGCCTCGAAGGCCATCGAGTCCGCCTCGCCGGATCCCGCGGATCCCGTGGAGTCCGCGCCTTCCGAATCCGCCTGACGTCACCGCTCACGTGCCCGGGCCCCGGACACGACCGACGCTTCCCCCCAACCCTGAACCGACCCGAACCGATTGGATCTCCAGTGACCGAGAACAACTCCCCCGACAGCTCCGCCGGAGCGGAACAGAGCAGCGTCGAGGTCGGTGACCGCGTCACCGTGGGTGTCGACCGCCCGGCCCACGGCGGCGAGGGGATCGCACAACTGCCGGACGGCCGCATCGTGTTCGTCCGTGGTGGGCTCCCCGGGGACGTCCTGCGTGTGGAGATCACCAAGGTGAAGAAGCGCTTCACCGCGGCGCGGATCATTGATGTGGTCCAGTCGTCACCGCACCGTGTCGGACAGCGTTGTCCGGCTGCGGCACGGGGCGCCGGCTGCTGTGACTACGGCCATGTCGCCCCCGCGTCCGAGGACGAACTCAAACGCGCGGTGCTACTCGACCAGCTACGTCGGATCGGGCGTCTCGGGGACGACCTCCCCGCCGTCGAGAGCATTCCCCTCGAGCCCGTCACGGGTTGGCGGACGCGGGTCCGGCTCGGCGTGGACGCCACGGGACATGCGGGGACGAGAATCGCGGGCAGTCACTATCTGCTCTCGATCCCCTGCATGCAGGCGTTGCCGGGCATGCTCGACGGCATCGTCGGTCCCGGTTCCGCGCGTTTCACCCCCGGCGCCGAACTCATCGTCGCCGTCGACTCCACCGGTGCCCGGCACGTGGTCGAGTCGCGGCGGGCCGCCCGCGGACGCCGGACGGAGGCGATCCGGCGCACCCTGGAGGGAAGTGGCGTCTGCACCGAGAAGGTCGGTGAACACACCTACCATCTGCCGGCCACCGCCTTCTGGCAGGCACACGAGAAAGCCCCGGAGACATTCACCGCCACGGTCAGGTCCTGGCTCACGGGCGCCCTGGACCACGCCGCCGATGCGGAGACCGACGCCCCCGCGGCATCCGTCGGGTGGGATCTCTACGGTGGCGCCGGCCTGTTCGCTCCCGCGCTGCTCGATGTCCTGCGGGACAGCTCCGGTCGCGCCGATGCCTCGGTCATCTCCGTCGAGCAGTCGAGGATGGCCGCCGAATGCGGTCGTGCGGCGCTCGCGGAACTGCCGGTGGAATTCAGGACGGGGGAGGTAGCCGCGGAAGTACCGCAGCTTCCGGCGCCCAGCGCTGTGGTGCTCGATCCGCCGCGGATCGGTGCGGGCACGGAAACCGTGTCAGCCATCGCCGCCGCGCACCCCGCCGCGGTGATCCACGTGGGATGCGACCCCGCCACGTTCGCCCGGGACATCGCCGCCTGGTACTCGAGCGGTTACCACCTGTCCAGGCTGGCCGTCGCCGGAGCCTTCCCCGGAACCCACCACCTCGAGGCCTTCGGTCTGCTCGTCCCGGACGCCCGCTGAGGCGTCCGTTCCCCGACCTGCGCAACCGATTCCCGGGCCCGGCAGCCCTGTCCCTGATGGCAGCTGCCGACGGCCGCGGGGTAGGATTGACGGAACGATCGCACCCGGGTTGTCCCGCCGCATTCTGACGTTCACGGGCCGGACTGACTCCCGCCACCACGGCGTGGGTCCGTGCCGGATCACGTCACGAGCACCGGCGGGGACACACCGCGTCCCCTGATCGGAGGAGGCGACACGAGTGCGAACGAGTTGCCCGACGACCGCGCCGTTCCCAGCCGGACGGCACTCCCGAACAGGGGCTCCCGGCGACCCACCGGCCGAGCCCGATGAAAGAAAAGGTGTCTGACTCACGCCAATGGAGATCCTCAACCGCATCCACACTCCCGCTGACCTCCGTACTCTCAGTGATCTCGAGTTGGAGGGACTCGCGGAGGAGATTCGCGAGTTCCTCGTGGAGAAGGTCTCCGCAACCGGTGGGCACCTCGGGCCCAACCTCGGTGTCATAGAACTGACCATCGCGCTGCACCGGGTGTTCGACTCCCCGGCTGATCCGATGATCTTCGACACGAGCCACCAGTCCTACGTGCACAAGATCCTCACCGGGCGCGCGGACCGCTTCGACTCTCTGCGGCAGAAGGGTGGTTTGTCGGGTTACACCAGCCGGAGCGAGAGTGAGCACGACTGGACGGAGTCATCCCATGCCTCGGCGTCGCTGAGTTACGCCGATGGATTGGCCAAGGCCTTCGAGATCACCGGTCAGACCGATCGCACGGTTGTCGCTGTGGTCGGTGACGGGGCGCTCACCGGAGGCATGTGCTGGGAGGCTCTCAACAACATCGCGGCGGGTCACGATCGCCGCGTGGTGATCGTGGTCAACGACAACGGTCGCAGCTACTCGCCGACCATCGGTGGTCTCGCGGAGAACCTCGCGTCACTGCGGATGCAGCCCTTCTACGACCGCGTCATGGAACAGGGGAAGACCACCCTGAATTCGATGGGGTGGGTCGGCCGACGCACGTTCGAGGCGCTCCGGGCGGTCAAGGAGGGCGTCAGGCACTCCGTCATTCCCAGCGAGATGTTCCCCGAACTGGGGATGAAGTACATCGGCCCGGTCGACGGCCACGATCTGGAGAGTCTGGAGAACGCTTTCCGCTACGCCCGGGAACACCAGGGGCCGATCATCGTGCACTGCGTGACCGAGAAGGGGCGTGGATACGCCCCCGCGGAGAACAACGTGGCCGATCTGATGCACTCCACCGGAGTCATGGACCCCGCCACGGGCCGTGCCGTGGGGATCCCGGCTCCCGGTTGGACGGGGCTGTTCTCCACCGATCTGGTCGAGATAGGCGCGGAGCGCGACGACGTCGTCGCCATCACCGCGGCCATGGCCGGCCCCACGGGCCTGTCCCGGTTCGGGGAGGCGTATCCGGACCGTTTCTTCGATGTCGGTATAGCGGAGCAGCATGCGCTGACCTCGGCCGCCGGTCTGGCACTGGGCGGCCTGCATCCGGTGGTGGCGGTGTACTCCACCTTCCTCAACCGGGCGTTCGACCAGCTGCTGATGGATGTGGCCCTCCTCGGACTCCCGGTCACGCTGGTGCTCGACCGCGCCGGTGTCACAGGATCAGACGGCGCGAGCCACAACGGTGTGTGGGACATGGTGGTCACCGGGATCGTCCCCGGAATCAGGGTCGCGGCGCCCCGCGACGGTCGGCGCCTGTCCGAGCTGCTCCGCGAGGCGACGGACATCGATGACGGTCCAACCGTCGTCCGTTTCCCGAAGGGGCCGCTGCCCGATGAGCTCACTGCCTCATTCACCCTCGGCGACGGGGTCGATGTCCTCGTCTACTCGGACTGCGTCCACCCCGGTGAGGACTCAGGCGGGGCCGACGGGGAGGACCCGGAAGAGTCCGGCGCGCCCTCCGTTCTCATCGTCTCCGTCGGGGCGATGGCGCATATCGCGGTCGCAGCGGCGACGGAGCTGGGGGATCGCGGGGTCGACGTGACCGTCATCGATCCCCGGTGGGTGATCCCCGTTGCGCCGTCGGTCCTCGCACTCGCCGCCGACCATGATCTCGTCGTCACCCTCGAAGACGGGGTCATTCACGGGGGAATCGGATCCCTGATCTCCGAGGCGCTCGACGCCAGCGAGATCGACACCCCGCTCCGGCGCCTCGCCGTCCCGGAACGGTTCCTCGACCACGCCTCCCGGGGAGAGATTCTGCGGGAACTCGGACTGGACGCGGACGGTGTCGCCACGCAGGTCGACTCCTGGCTCCGCACCATCGGCTTCGGCGGCCCCCAGACGGAACCGGACGGACGGGGCGGCGACGCCTGATCCGCGGACCGCTCAGAGCAACTCGCGGGCCAGAACCGGTACGGTGAGTTCGACCTGCCAGGGGCGGGCCTCCAGCGACTCCAGGTGGTCCACCAGCTGTCCGGTCGACCGGATCAGTCCGGTCTCCACCGTGTGCCACACCACCGCCCGCAGGGTGGCGGGGGCGAGGATGTTCTCCAGCGGCACCTCGACCTCACGGGATATCTCCGACAGCGCGTCCCGGACCCGGGACAGGGTTTCCCTGACCTCCGGGTAGGAGGCCAGAGCCGACCTCCCCGGTACATGGTCGGAATCGTGTCGCGGGGGTTCAGGCCAGGAGGAACGGGGGCTTCGACGTGCCCTGTCGATGACGGACATCCACCGTGTCCGCGCCCGCTCGTCGCGCCGCGGGAAACCACTGATGGTGGCGAGGTCCCCGCTCGATCCGGGGAGTCTGCGCGCGATCTCGATCATGGTCCGCGTCTTGAGGATCCGGTGGACGGCACAGTCGCGCTGTCTCGCGATCCGGTCCCGCTCGAGCCACAGCTCCCGCACGACGGCCCGCTGCTCGGGGCGGTTCAGGCCGTTGACCCCCTTGGCTTGCGCCCAGGTCGCAGGTTTCGCGGGAGCGTTTCGTCCGTGGGTGTCCCGGATGTACCGGAACTCCTGGACGGCCCAGTCCAGTTTTCCGTCGGCATCGAGTATCTCCGCCATGGCCTCGGCGAGTTCGTTGAGCAGCTCGACGTCCAGGGCCGCGTAATCCAGCCATTCGGCGGGCAGCGGTCTCGTTGACCAGTCCTCCTGCCCGTGGCCCTTGGACAGCGTGTAGCCGAGGATGTCCTCGACCATTGCGGCCAGGTTGACGCGGTCCATTCCCGCGAGTCGGCCGGCGAGTTCGGTGTCGAAGAGATCGGCGGGGTACAGCCCGAGCCGGGCCAGACAGGGCAGATCACTGGGGGCCGCGTGGATGACCCAACCCGCGGAGTTGAGGACCGGGGCGAGTGCCTCCCGGAGTTCGGCGCGTCGCCCCTCCGGGTCGATGAGTACGGTTCCGGTGTCGCGGCGACGGAGCTGGACCAGGAAGGCCCGTTCGTCGTAGCGGTATCCGGAGGCGCGTTCGGTGTCGACGGCGATCGGGCCACGTCCCGAGGCCAACGCGTCCGCGACGCCGCTGAGTGCTGCGGCGGAGTCGATCAGGACCGGAGTTCCCCCGGTCGGCGAGATCAGCGGTACAGGCATGACACCCAAGTGTAGTGGGTGAGATGTCGTTCATGGTCCGTACAGGCAACGGTACGGCTCAACCCCCAACCTTTAATTCGTAGTTTAGGCTCAAATAAGGAAGGTGAACGTTCGGGGGTGGTTGTGACAGGTGCGGTTTCCCTCGGTGGAGAGATCAGGGGAGCCTGGGCTATCCTGGCACGGCCGTCCACAAATGGATTGATGCCACGTCGGTCGTTCGGCTGTGTTTCGCGTGTCCGACGACGGCTCTCCTCCGGTGTCCGGCAGGAACATGGGTCGCCCGTTGATACCCGACACCGGTTGAATCCGGTGCCGTCCAATGGTGTGAGGAGGGCGGCCCCTACAACGCGATCAGCTGAAGGAAAAGGAAGAACATGACAATCAGGACCCGTGTCACCGCTGCTGCTGTGGTCGCGGCATTCGCACTCGCGGGCTGCTCGTCCGCCGGCGATGACGCAGACCGGAACGCCACCACCGGATCCAGCACCACCAGCTCGGCCGCCGCGAAGGCGGACGACGGAAAGGTCGCGGCCCAGTACCCCGTCACGGTGAAGCACCGCCAGGGCGAGACCGAGATCACCGCTGAGCCGCAGAAGATCGTCGTCATGAACTACGCCGGCGTCGACTTCCTTGATGCACTCGGTTTCGGTGACCGGATCGTGGCGGTCGCCTCCGGCGGCGCGAATCCGGAAGTTCTCGAGGGGTACGAGGACAGGCAGACCATCGGCTCCTTCTTCGAACCCGACTACGAGGCGATCGCATCACTCGAACCGGACCTCATTGTCATCGGGACCCGTTCCGCCGGCACGTACGCGCAGATGTCCGAGATCGCCCCCACCATCGACATGAGTGTTGAGTTCGGTGACTTCCTCGAGTCGAACGCCGAGTCCGCCGAGATCATCGGGTCAGCCTTCGGTGCCGGGGAGAAGGCGGAGAGAAAGGGAGAGGAGATCGAGGAGAAGGCGGCCGCCTACAGGGAGAAGATCTCCGCCGCTGAGCCGACCGCCCTCGTCATCATGACCAACGGCGGTGAATTGTCGACCTTCTCGGAGGATTCACGCTTCGGCCTGGTTTTCGACCTGGGCTTCGTTCCCGCCGCAAGTCTGGAGAACGCCGGTCCCCACGGTGATCCCGTGAGCTTCGAGTTCGTCGCGGACGCCGATCCCGACTACCTCTTCGTCATCGACCGCGACGCTGCGGTCGGACGTGACGGGAGCACCGCCGAGGCCACCCTGGACAACGAACTGATCAACAACACGAAGGCCGCCAAGAACGGCAACATCGTCTACCTCGATCCGACCGATTGGTACCTGGTTCCCGGCGGGCTGCACACCGTGGACCAGATGGTCGAGTCGGTCGGAAGCGCATACAGGGGATAGCCGGCCGGGATGAGATTCAACTCAACGACCCTGCTGCTTCCCGCGGTACTGACGCTGGCGGCACTGTCCGCCGTCAGTCTGCTGGTGGGCGTCGCCGACTCCGACTGGCGGATCATGGTGGTCTCGCGGATACCGCGGACCGTCGCCATCCTGCTCTCGGGCGCGACCATCGCCGTGGCCGGGCTGCTCATGCAGCTGCTGGCGCGCAACCGGTTCGTCGAACCGTCGACGGTCGGTACGACGGAGTCCGCGGCACTCGGCCTGCTCCTGGTCAGCCTCTTCTTCCCGGCCGCGCCCATCGGGTGGAAGATGGCGGCGGCGTCGTTGACCGCTCTCGCCGGAACCACCCTCTTCCTCGGGGCCATCCGGCGGATACCGAACCCCGGCCTGTTCACCGTCCCGCTGGTGGGCATCATGCTCGGCAGTGTCATCGGGGCGGTGGCCACCTTCATCGCCTACAACTACGGGCTGCTCCAGTCCCTCGGCTCCTGGCAGTTGGGTAGCTACGCGGGCGTGCTCCGGGGCCGCTACGAACTGCTGTGGATCATCGGGATCCTGGTGATCGTCAGCTACGTGGCAGCCGACCGATTCACGATCCTCGGTCTCGGCCACTCCTACGCCGTCAACGCCGGCATCAACGCCCGCGCAGTGGAGACGTTCGGCCTGGCCGTCGTCGCCGTCGTTTCCGCGGTGACGGTCACCGTCGTCGGTGCGATCCCGTTCCTCGGGCTCGTCGTCCCGAACCTGGTGAGTGCCGTGATGGGGGACAACACCAGGCGTTCGCTTCCCTGGGTCGCCCTGATCGGCGCGATGATGTGCATGGTCTGCGACATCCTCGGCCGGATGATCCGTTTCCCCTACGAGATGCCCGTAGGCACCGTCATGGGTGTCATCGGAGCCGCCATCTTCCTGGCGATCCTTTACCGGAGGAACTCCCGTGTCCGCTGCTGAAACCGCGAGCCCCGACTCCCTCGCCGAGGCCAGACGCGTCCGGCGCCGCAGGGCCGACAGATTCCGCGCACTCCTCGTCACCGTACTGGTCCTGCTGTCCGTGCTCGGGGTCGTCTTCTTCCTGACCTGGGAGCTTCCCTCTGCGTGGAAGTTCGCGCTCAAACTGCGTGTCTCCACCGTCGCCGGTCTCGTGATCGTCGGCGTTGCGATCGGGGCGTCGACGGTGGTGTTCCAGACGATCACCGCGAACAGAATCCTGACACCCGCGCTGATGGGCTTCGACAGCCTCTACCTGCTCATCCAGACGATCATCGTCTACTGGCTCGGATCGCTGTACTTCTCGACGGTGCCGTCGGCCGTGCTGTTCCTCGTCAACACTGTCATCATGGTGGGGTTCTCGCTCCTGTTGTTCGGGACGGTGTTCGCCGGCGGCCGGACCTCGATCGACCTGCTCCTACTCATCGGGATCGTGGTCGGCGTGTTCTTCCGCTCGCTGTCCGCGCTGCTGCAGCGCATGCTGGATCCGGGCGAGTACCAGGTCCTGCAGGACGTGTTCTTCGCGACGTTCTCGGTGGTCGACAAGAACCTGCTGCCCTGGGCGGGGTTGGTGACCCTCGTGTGCGTCGGGATCTTCCTGCGTCGCCGCAGGCAACTGGATGTGCTCCTCCTCGGGCGGGACACCGCGGTCTCCCTGGGGGTGAACCACCGTCGTGAGGTGATCACGGCCCTCGTGCTGTGCTCCGTGCTGGTCAGTGTCTCCACGTCGCTCGTCGGTCCGGTGACCTTCTTCGGGCTTCTCGTCGCCAACCTCGCCTACCTGCTGGTCCGGAGCGACCGGCACGGGTGGACGATTCCCGTGGCATCCGCGCTGGGCGTCGTGTTCCTCGTCGTCGGCCAGTGGGTGCTCGGCCGACTCTTCTCCTTCGACACCTCACTGTCGGTGATCATCGAGTTCGCCGGCGGACTGCTGTTCCTCTACCTGCTGCTGTCAAAGAAAGGCCTGGGCCGTTGATCCGGATTTCCGGTGTGACCAAGACATACGACTCCGAGAAGGTCGTCGACGACGTCAGCGTGGACATCCCCGCCGGCGGAGTGACCAGTGTCATCGGTCCCAACGGCGCCGGCAAGTCGACCCTGCTGGGGATAATCAGCCGGCTGATCCAGTCCGACGGTGGATCGGTGAGCGTCGACGGACACGATGTGTCGACCACTCCGTCGAAGAAGCTCGCCCGGATCCTCTCCGTCCTCCGTCAGGACAACCGGGTCGCCGTACGACTGACCGTGCGGGAACTCGTCGCCTTCGGTCGCTTCCCGCACAGCGCCGGGCGGCTGACACGGGAGGATGAGGAAGCGATCGACCGGGCGATGGCGTACCTGGAACTCGAGGAGTTCTCGGAGCGCAACCTCGATGAACTGTCCGGTGGTCAGCGGCAGCGCGCCTTCGTCGCGATGGTGCTCGCCCAGGAGACCGACTACATCCTGCTCGACGAGCCCCTGAACAACCTCGACATCAAGCACTCGCTCGCGATGATGAAGCTGCTCCGCCGGACTGCGGAGGACCTGGGGCGCACCGTCGTCGTGGTGATCCACGACATCAACTTCGCGGCCGCGTACTCGGACCGGATTCTCGCCATGAAGAACGGCCGGCTGGTGCACAGCTGCACGCCCGCCGAGCTGATGACCACGGAGAATCTGGCCTCCCTCTATGACGTCGATCTGACTGTCACGGAGGTGGCCGGCCGGCCGGTGGCCGTCTACTTCTGAGCCGGGGAAACGCCGCTCAGGACCGGGTTGTCACCGGGACGTTCCGCGGAGATTGGCGAGCGGGATGACCCCCTCCGGCGGTAGGCCGGCGACATGGCCGAGCAACTCGCCGAAAGCGGTGACGTGGCCGGAGAGATCGTCGTCGACGGCCGTCCACGAGGCCCGCATCTCCACCTGGAAGGCGCGGGGTGGGCCGCCGATGTCCCCGAACCGCACCGAGGCGGTCGAGGTGACCGTACCGCCGAGGTTCGTGTACGCGGCACCTGAATGGCCCAGTGACTCTTTCAGCCAGTCCCAGGCGACGTCGGGGAGAAGGGGATCAGCCGCGACGGAGTCATCCATGTCCGCCTGGATGTAGGCGACGAGCCGCATCCGGCCCTCCCACGTCTCCTCGGCACCGGGATCATGGAGAAGGATGAGCCGACCGAATGCATCGCCCTCGCTGTCCGTCGCGACACCGTCCCCGTCAGTGGGGCGTTCGACCTCGAGACCGACAGCATGGCTGTACGGGGCGAGCCGCTGCGGTGGACGGATCGTTCCCAGTGTCACCTCGGGGCGGAGCCGTGCGCGGTGCATCGACTCGACAGCCTCATTGAACAGCTGCGGTGCGTCGGTGTCGGCCGATGTCCCGGCGGCCGCGGGATGCTTGGGGGCTTCGGATTCGGTCACGGGTCCAAACCTAACCCCGGCCCGCGCGATGAGCGGGGAGGCGCGCCGACCGGGGTGGTGGCGGCCGTGGACGGACATCCAACTTATGATGGAGGACAGCAGTCGCCGACGGGACACACCCGCGGGCGGCGTCTCCCGGAGGTCCCGTGACGGGGGCCACCCCACCATGAAAGGAGCCCGAACACTGTGGCCCAGCGCAAGGATTTCGAGAAACTCAACTCGATGCAGCAGTACTCCCAGTTCGCCACCTTCCGGATCATTCCCGGGGCACTCGGCGACGACCGGGAGCAGGCGGTCGCCGATACCAGAGAGTTCTTCCGCGGGCTCGCGGACGGTCCCGTGACGGTCCGGGGAATCTACGACATCTCCGGCCTCCGCGCGGAGGCCGACGTGATGATCTGGTGGCACGCCGAGGAGATCGAGGACATCCAGCGGGCGTACAACGACTTCCGCCGCACCACGACACTCGGTCGGTGCTCCGAGCCGTTCTGGACCGGCACCGCGCTGCACCGCCCCGCTGAATTCAACAAGTCCCATCTCCCGAGCTTCATCATGGGGGAGGAGCCGGGGCGCTGGATCTCGGTCTACCCTTTCGTCCGTTCCTACGACTGGTACCTGCTCGACGACGCCGAGCGCCGGAAGATCCTCGTCGAGCACGGCATGGCCGCCCGGGACTTCCCGGACGTACGGGCGAACACGGTGCCCGCGTTCTCCCTCGGAGACTACGAGTGGATCCTCGCGTTCGAGGCCCCCGAGATGCACCGCATCGTCGACCTGATGTACCGGATGCGCTACACCGAGGCGCGTCGGCATGTCCGCGAGGAGATCCCGTTCTTCTCCGGCCGTCGCGTCGATGACGTCGAGGAGATCATCTCGGTCCTCCCGTGACCGTGAACTGAACCGGACGGGCGACTGTTCTGCACGGTGCTAGGTGACGGGCATCTCCTCGAGGGTGAGGCAGATGGAGTTGATGCAGTAGCGCTGGTCCGTGGGGGTGTCGTAGCCCTCGCCGGTGAACACGTGTCCGAGATGTGACCCGCAGGCCGCGCAGAGAACCTCGACGCGGGGCCGCCCGGGCAGCGACGTGTCCCGACGTTCGATGACGCGGTCCTCGGCCAACGGGGAGAAGAACGCGGGCCAGCCGCAGTGTGCCGCGAACTTCTCCGTGGAACGGAACAGCTCCGTTCCACACGCGCGGCAGGAGTACACGCCCTCGGTGAACGTGTCGGTGTACTCACCGGTGTGGGGTGCCTCGGTTCCGGCACGCCTGAGTACACGGAACTCCTCGGCGCTCAGTCGCCGGCGCCACTCGTCGTCACCGATCAGTCTGAAGTTGGTCATCGTCGTCCTTCCGGTTGCGGGTCTGGGTTGGGGTGGTCGGTCTCCCGGGACGGGGACGGGGGCTCTGAGGCGGTGGCCGCGACGCCCTTGCGCTCCTGCCACCACCAGACCATCGCGGAGACGGTGATCGTCAGAACGATCAGTGCCCAGCCCACCGTGGGCTTGAGATAGTGCATCGCCCGGCCGAGATCGAGCCATTCGTCGGAGAACCACACGTCGGCGGAGAGGAAACAGTAGACGGCGATCCAGGCGACGGGGGAGTGCATCGCGGAGCGTCGGAGCAGTACCGTGAACAGCAGGGGGAACAGGAGCATCGAGTAGTACATCTGCCCGAGGGAGGAGAGCAGGAACACGCCCGCGAGCAGCAGCCCGCTCGTGGTGCTCACCCAGAGCAGGGGATCGGTGTACCGCCAGCGCAGGAGAACGATCACCCCCGCCACGACCACTGCGGCGAAGAAGGCGAACCAGAACTTCTCCTGCCACCACGGCATGCCGTAGTAGGTGGCGATGCCGGGCAGGGAGCTGTTGGCGTAGTCGCGAACCTCGCCCAGGTAGGGCATGGTCCGGGTGACGTAGTCGCCGGCACCGGGGACGATGGGCCAGGCGACGGCGTTCACGACGACGGGGACCAGCACGCCGGTGCAGACGGTGCGCCAGTTGAGTTTCACGAAGGGGAGGAAGAGCAGAGGAGCGAAGATCGGTTTGATGAGGATCGCGAGACCGATGAGGATTCCCGCCGCCCACCGCCGATCGTGGAGCAGGCAGTGGAGGTATCCGGCGAGGGCGAGGAGGAGGATGCCGTTGATGTTCGAGAACACCAGGGTGTTCCGGACCGCCTCGGTGAGGAACGCGAAGCACACCGCCGAAGGGAACACGGCCGAGGACAGGGCGTAGCCGAACATCCGGGTCAGTATGCCGAGACCCGCCACTATCGCGGCCGCGTTGAGGCAGATGAACCACATCCGGGCGGAATCGAAGTCCGTCAGCAGACCCAGTGGCGACAGCGCGAGCGTGGCACCCGGGGAGTAGAGATAGTGGGGATCAACGTGGTGGTAGGTCTCGTTGTAGATCGGCACACCGTCGTGGAAACGGCGCAGGGCGTAGTAGACCGTGGAGAAATCGTCGGTCACCGACCCGTTGACCGAGAGAACCAGGACGCGGTGGACGATCAGCATGAGCGACAGGGGCCAGAGCACCATTCTCGCCACGCGGTCGAAATCGGTGGTCCTGGGCGTCGGCGGCGCCGGGACAACCCGGGGGCCGGGCGAGGTCCAGAGCGTGGTCAAACGGGAGCTGGTCAGGTCGGTCACCGCCCCACCATACCGCGGAAAGTTCCCTGATCAGGGAGTGAGGTCGGTGTGTTTCCGGCTGTACCGGAGAAAAACACACCCGTCGGACGTCGCCTGAATTCCACTGAGGCTCAGGGGGTGTCGTTCCGGGGTTTCGCCTGGTCCGGAATCGGGGTTGACGATCAATGGTGGATGCGCGGGCAGGGTGAGACTGGGGTCGATGGTGATGTGGTGCACGTCGATCAACCCGGCCCGCACCAGCTGGCCGAGCAGGTGCGCTCCACCCTCGCAGACGATTCTCCGGTATCCGAGCCGCCGGAGGCGTCGGACGATCTCGGCGGGTGCACCGCTTCCCGTCGACACGATCCGCCCACCGGCGGCGGCGACCGCCTTCCGCGCGTCGGACAACGCCCGGTCCCCGCACGCGGACTCCGGTGCGAGAACGATCGGGTCCACCTCGGTGTCGTGGAACAGGCGGGAATCCGGCGGCAGATTGAAGGATCGGGTGACGACCGCGATCGGTGGCACCGGCGCCCGACCGTCGGATACCCGCCCGGCCCGGGTGTCGGAGGTGACCGAGGCGCCCCCGTAGTTCTCGGCACGGACGGTCTCCGCGCCGACGAGGACGACGTCGCTCCAGGCTCGTAGGGCGCGGAGCAGGGCCGCGTCGGTGGAGTTGCCCAGCGGCCCGGATGTCCCGGTCACCGCGGTCGCCCCGGTCAGCGTGATGGCGGACACGGCCCGGATCTGTCCGTGTCCGACCGGCTCAACCGGGCCGACCAGGACCTCCGGCGGGATCGTGCGGGGAAAGTCGCTCATGAGGTGCGAGGGTAGTCGGCCCGGCCGGTGTCCTGAAAGAGAGAGGGACGGGGTGGGGGACGACATGGAAAAGCGGCCCGACGATGAACGCCGGGCCGCTGTGGGGGAGAGCGGATGACGAGACTCGAACTCGCGACCCTCACCTTGGCAAGGTGATGCGCTACCAACTGCGCTACATCCGCACGCACTGTTTTAGGGAGCTGTGCTACTCCGGTGCGCGATACTGGGATCGAACCAGTGACCTCTTCCGTGTCAGGGAAGCGCTCTCCCGCTGAGCTAAACGCGCGGGAAGGGAGACCGTGAACGGTATCCCCGGAGCGGATGACGAGACTCGAACTCGCGACCCTCACCTTGGCAAGGTGATGCGCTACCAACTGCGCTACATCCGCACGCACTGTTTTAGGGAGCTGTGCTACTCCGGTGCGCGATACTGGGATCGAACCAGTGACCTCTTCCGTGTCAGGGAAGCGCTCTCCCGCTGAGCTAAACGCGCAGGACTGTGAAACTGGAGGTGGAAACGGGAATCGAACCCGTGTGCACGGTTTTGCAGACCGTTGCCTCACCACTCGGCCATTCCACCGTGGCTGTGCAGGTACGAAAACCATACCAGAGCGGATGACGAGACTCGAACTCGCGACCCTCACCTTGGCAAGGTGATGCGCTACCAACTGCGCTACATCCGCATCGCAACAATATGTGGGTCCGTGGACCCGATGTGGTGCGAGACCAAACTCTAGCCCTATTCGGGACCGGGGCACAAATCGGCTGCTGGGGTGCGCCTGGCCGGCGCCCCCGGAGTCGTCTCCCGGTGCCCCGTGGCCGGGGTTCTCCCGGCACGGGTCCTCCACTCCGCGGAGGATCGGGTCCGGTATCCACCGTGGGGTGCGTGATCGGGAGAGTTACAGGTGCACCGGCGGGTCACCAGCGGATTAGGTGGGAGTACGGTGACCGTGTTAACTTACTGGGCGGACGAGATGCACTCGCCCGAGGTCCCATGGCTCAGTGGAAGAGCGTTCCGTTCACACCGGAAAGGTCGCTGGTTCGATCCCAGCTGGGACCACGTTATCGGCCCGGACACCGCAAGGTGTCCGGGCCTTCGTGTGTTCGTGCTGATGGCAGGCTTCCCCCGTCATCCGTTCCTCCGCACACGCGGCGTACCATGGGGGATGACGGAGATCCGCCGCCGTGGCCACCGCGAAAGGCCACCGGGCCGCGGAGGCCACGGTGTGGTGGAGATGCTGAGGTGGATTCCCGTTTCCGGGAACTTTTCCGGGTCCGTGGCCGACTACTGTGGGAGGCTCTCACGGGACGGGAACCCCACGGTGTCCCACGCTTCCGGCCGGGGTAGGCCGCCATCCGACGATCATGGAGTTGATTGTGACCCGACATTACGGACATCGGCACCGCAGACGTGCGGCTCTGGTCGTGACTGCGCTGTGTACCCCCGTCGTGGTGTTCGGGTGCCAGTCAGGACTGGGTCCGTCCTGGTCCGGGGGTGTCGCGGTCGCGCATGACGTTGTCCTGGACTCCACGCCTGCCGACGGTGCCACGGTCGATGAGTTCCCCCGCGAGATCGTCCTCGAGTTCTCGGGGATTCCCCGGGACAGCTTCAACACAGTTGCGGTGAGTGACACCGACACCTCCACCGTCCTGTTCAGCGATGAACCTGCGCTGGACAACCAGGTCGTCTCGGTCACAGTGCCTGACGACATCCATCCTGGGCCGGGGCATTACACGGTCGGTTTCCAGATCACGTCCTCCGACGGTCACGCCACCCGGGGACGGACCACCTTCACAGTGTCGGACGGTGCGGCGTCCCCCTCGGAGCCGTCCGGTTCATCACCGGCAACCAGTTCGGGGGATTCCACTGACCGGTCAGGTTCAGCGGAGTCCCCGTCACCAGTTCCAGCCGTCGCCGTCGGTGGCGGTCTGCTCCTGCTTCTTCTCATGGTCGCAGGCATGATCATCAAAAAGAGAAAGTGAGTCCCACATGACCACCCGTACACTCAGCCGTATCTCCATCGCCACCCTCGCCGTTGCGGCGTTCGCGCTCGCCGGCTGCTCGGATTCCACCAAGGACTCCGTCGATGACGCGGCATCCGCTGTCACCTCGGCGGCCGCCGAGGCCGGTGACGACGCCAAGGATGCAGCCAAGGACGCGGGCGACAAGGTGAAGGAGGGGGCCGAGGACGCCAAGGATGCAGCCAAGGACGCGGGCGACAAGGTGAAGGAGGGGGCCGAGGACGCCAGGGACGCCGCCGAGGGAACACTCACGGCGGAGACCGTCCACCTCCACGACGGTTTCGTGAAGGCCATGCCCGCCGGCGCCGGTATGACCGCGATCTTCGGCATGCTGGAGAACCACACGGATCACGAGATCAACCTGACCGGGTTCACCACGTCGCTCGGTAAGTCCGACTACGAGATCCATGAGGTGGTCGACGGAAAGATGCAGGAGAAGAAGGGCGGCATCACCATCAAGGCCGGCGGTAAGCACGTCCTCGAACCCGGTGCCGACCACCTGATGATCCTGAATTACGACGGGGCAGTCGAGGCAGGTTCGACCGTCGACGTCACCCTGGAGTTCTCCGATGGGTCGAAGGTCGTCGTCAAGGATGTGCCGGTTCGTGCCATCGCGGCAGGAGAAGAGGAGTACGGATCGGACTCCGCACACGGTGACCACGACATGCATCACGACAACGACAAGTGAGTCCGCTCCGGTGCGGGGCCACGGTCCGCCGAAGGCGGAGCCGTGGCCTTCGGCCGGGACGATGATCCGGCATTCGACGCGCAGGGTGTCGGGCCCACCAGACCACCAGTTCCAACCCGCAACCGTTCCACTCTGAAAGACCGGCGATATCTCATGCCTCACGAGAGCAGATCCTGTTCCGTCCCGCACTCACTGTCCCGCCGCGGTTTTCTGGCGGGGCTGTCCGCGGGTGCCGCCGGGGCCGGGCTCGCCGCCTGTGCCTCGGGCGCCGCGCGCGATCTGGAACCGGGGGTCGAGGTGCCCGGCGACCGCGAAGGGGAGGCCTCAAGGCTCGGGAGTGAGAAGGTCCCGTTCGGCGGCGAACACCAGGCCGGCATAGCGACCCCGTTCCAGGCCCACCTCAACCTCGTGGCCTTCAGCTTCCGGGGGGAGGCGGACAGGGGGGCGGCCCGCCGGCTCATGCGGCTGTGGACGGAGGACGCGCGCAGATTGTGCGAGGGCAGGGCACCGCTCGGCGACCTTGAACCGGAGATGGTCGACGCCCCCGCCAATCTCACCGTCACCTGTGGTTTCGGGGCCACCTTCTTCGACATTATCGGACGCGCCGACGCCCGGCCGGAATGGCTGGGACCGCTTCCGGCGTTCTCCCGCGACAGGCTCGATGACCGGTGGGGAGGGGCCGATGTGGTGCTCCAGTTGTGCTCTGACGATCCCGTCACGTTGTCCCACGCCACCCGCCACATGATCAGGGCCGGTGTCGACTACGTCTCGGTGCGCTGGTTCCAGCAGGGATTCCTCAATTCCGACGGAACCCGCCCGGACAACGCGACACCACGGAATCTGTTCGGTCAGAAGGACGGTACGGTCAATCCGCGGACACGGGAGGAGTTCGACGACATCGTCTGGATCGACGAGGGGCCCGACTGGCTCCGCGGCGGTACCGCTCTCGTCGTCCGTCGTGTCGCTATGGACCTCGATGAGTGGGAGATGCTCGACCGCACGTCACGGGAGGTCGTCATGGGGCGGACCCTGGACAGCGGGGCGCCGTTGACGGGCGAGCGGGAGTTCGACACGCCCGACTTCGAGGCGACCGACTCCTACGGTCTACCGGTGATCGATCCGGCGAGCCACGTCGCCCGCTCCACGAATCCGAAGGACGCGCCGCACCAGAAGATCCGGAGGCGTGCCTTCAACTACGACCTTCCTCCGGAACCGGAGAGCGGACAGACGTCGAACGCGGGACTCATCTTCATCTGTTTCCAGAAGAATCCCCTCGATCAGTTCGTCCCGATCCAGCGCCGGCTGGACGAGAAGGACAGGCTCAATCAGTGGATCACCCACATCGGTTCGGCGGTGTTCGCCTGCCCGCCCGGGGTGGCGGATGAGGAACGTGGAACAGCCCGGAACGACACCGGACGCGACGCCTACTGGGGAGCCACGCTGCTCGAGGATTGATCGGGCGGGCTAAGATGATGGCTGACAGTTCGGCCGGTCCGGTCCAACCGCCGTGACGCATCGCGCATCCCGGAGGTGAATCGGGTCGGCGTCGGTCCACCTGACGCCCTGGCGCGGGGACCGTTCGCACGCGGTGTACGCCGTTGCCGGACGGGACTGTCCCACCACCGTGAACGGGAGCCGGCCAGGTATGCCGGTCCCGCCGAGCGCAAGAAGGAGCGCGACCAGCATCGTGTGCACGACAGATAATTCTCAACCCGGATCCCACCCGTCATTCCGAGTTCCCGCTGGCACCGCCGTCGGTGCGGCGATGCGGGAAC
This sequence comes from Corynebacterium antarcticum, assembly GCF_016595285.2. NCBI lineage: Bacteria > Bacillati > Actinomycetota > Actinomycetes > Mycobacteriales > Corynebacteriaceae > Corynebacterium > Corynebacterium antarcticum. The sequence continues at coordinate 278,003 of NZ_JAENIP020000001.1, read as the reverse complement.
TGGAGCTCCCGAACAAGGGTGAGGGCGCGATCGTCTGTGTCGCGGACGCGGACGGGACCCTGTTCGACCTCTCGCACGTTCCCGACGCGGATTCCGCATTCTTCCCCGTCCCCGCGAACACCGAGGCCGGACGGTCGGTCATCCGGCACTCCTGCGCCCACGTTCTCGCCCAGGCGGTCCAGGCCGAGTTCCCCGGAACGAAGCTCGGGATCGGTCCCGCCATCGACGGTGGTTTCTACTACGACTTCGATGCCGCGGAACCGTTCACCCCGGAGGATCTCCGCACGCTGGAGAAGCGGATGAAGAAGATCATCAAGTCGGGGCAGAAGTTCGAGCGCCGGGTCTACCCGAGCCTCGACGCCGCGCGCGAGGAGCTCGCCGGTGAACCCTACAAACTCGAGTTGATCCAGGACAAGGGTTCCGTGGACCCCGATTCGGATGAGGCGACGGAGGTCGGTGCGGGCGAGCTGACCGGCTACTACAACGTCAACCCACGCACCGGGGAACCCGAGTGGTATGACCTCTGTCGTGGGCCCCACGTCCCGACGACGCGGTACATCCCGGCCTTCGCCCTGACCCGCAGCTCCGCGGCCTACTGGCGCGGCGACCAGCGCAACGCCGGTCTCCAGCGGATCTACGGGACGGCCTGGGAGACCAAGGAGGCCCTCGAGGAGTACCAGACGATGCTCGCCGAGGCGGAGAAGCGCGACCACCGGCGTCTGGGCACCGAGCTCGACCTGTTCAGTTTCCCCGACGAGATCGGATCCGGATTCCCGGTGTTCCACCCGAACGGCGGCATCGTCCGCCTGGAGATGGAGGAGCACTCCCGCAGGCGGCACATCAACGGCGGCTACAGCTTCGTCAACACGCCGCACCTGACCAAGGGCGAGCTCTTCGCGAAGTCCGGTCACCTCGACTTCTACGCCGACGGCATGTTCCCGCCGATGCAGCTCGACGGCGAGACGGACACCGACGGCAACGTGACCAGGCAGGCGCAGGACTACTACGCCAAGCCCATGAACTGCCCGATGCACAACCTGATCTTCGCGTCCCGCGGGCGGAGCTACCGCGAACTGCCGTTGCGCCTGTTCGAGTTCGGAACCGTCTACCGCTACGAGAAGTCAGGCGTGATCCACGGACTCACCCGCGCCCGGGGATTCACCCAGGACGACGCCCACATCTACTGCACCGACGATCAGCTCGAGACCGAATTGACGACGGTCCTGGAGTTCGTCATCTCGCTGCTCCGGGACTACGGTCTCGACGACTTCTACCTGGAGCTGTCGACCCGTGACGACGAGAAGAGCGTCGGATCCGACGAGATCTGGGAGCGATCCACCGCGATTCTCGAGCGGGTCGCGCACAACTCGGGGCTGGAGCTCGTCCCGGACCCGGGCGGGGCCGCGTTCTACGGGCCGAAGATCTCCGTCCAGGCGAAGGACGCCATCGGGAGGACCTGGCAGATGTCGACCGTGCAGCTCGACTTCAACCTGCCCGAAAGGTTCAACCTCGAGTACACGGCCTCCGACGGGACGAAGAAGCGCCCGATCATGATCCACCGGGCCCTGTTCGGCTCGATCGAGCGGTTCTTCGGTGTTCTCCTCGAGCACTACGCCGGTGCGTTCCCCGCATGGCTCGCACCGCACCAGGTGGTCGGCATCCCCGTCGCCGATGACTTCGCGCCGCACCTCGAGTCGGTCTGCGAGCGGCTCCGTCGCGCAGGCATCCGCGCGGAGGTCGACACCTCCGACGACAGGATGCAGAAGAAGATCCGCAACCACACCACCGGCAAGGTCCCCTTCATGCTCCTCGCCGGAGCCCGGGATGTCGAAGCAGGGGCGGTGAGTTTCCGGTTCCTGGACGGCAGCCAGGTCAACGGGGTCCCGATCGACGAGGCGGTCGAACTGATCACCGCCTGGGTGCGGGACCGGATCAACGATCAGCCGAATGAGGATCACCTTGCGGAACGCCGCTGACGACGGAGGGCTGCCCGAAGGGGCCGTGGTCGACCGGGGCGCAGGGGTTCCCGACCGCCTCGTCCGGCTCTGGGCGCCGTACCGGATGAGTTACATCGCCGATTCCGGTGCGGAGGGCCGGCCGGATGGCGGTGGCTCCACCGACCGGAGAGATCCCTTCCTGAGGATTCCCGAGCTCGACGATGAGGAGGGACTCATCGTCGCCCGGGGTGAGTCGGTCTACTGCGTCCTCAATCTGTACCCGTACAACTCCGGGCACATGATGGTCGTCCCCTACCGCAAGGTGGCGAACCTCGAGGACCTCACCGCCGAGGAGTCCGGAGAGTTGATGGCGTTCGCACAGATTGCGGTGCGGGCCGTGAAATCGGTGTCGAACCCGGACGCCATCAACGTCGGCCTGAATCTCGGTAAGGCCTCCGGAGGCTCCGTCGGGGATCATCTGCACCTGCACATCGTCCCACGGTGGGCCGGCGACGCCAGCTTCATGACGGTCATCAGCGGCACCAAGGTGCTGCCGCAGCTGCTGCGTGACACCAGGAAGCTGCTGGCGGATGCGTGGGTGGCACTGGAGAACACATCGGGAGAGACGAATGCTTAGTGCACGAGGCCGGCGTCCGGCGGCGGTTGTGGTGGAACCCGTCGCGCGGGCGATGCTCAGGCTGGGGCTGTCCCCGAACACCATCACGGTGGCGTCGGCGTCGCTGACGATCGCCCTCGCCGTGACCCTCATTCCCACTGGGCACCTGTTCGCCGCGGCTGTGCTGACCGGTCTGTTCTCCGCGTTCGACATGATCGACGGGACGATGGCCCGGATGCGTGGCGGCGGTACGAAGTACGGCGCCACCCTGGACGCCACATGCGACCGGATCACCGACGGCGCGCTGTTCGGGGCGATCACCTGGTGGCTCATCTACACACACCGGGCCGCGGCGCCCGTGGTCGTCGCCGCGCTGATCGTTCTGGTGGGCTCCCAGGTCATCTCCTACGTGAAGGCCCGCGGCGAAGCCTCGGGGCTCAAGATCGTCGGTGGGCTCATCGAACGCCCGGAACGGCTTATACTCGGTCTCCTCGGGATCGGGCTCACCGGTCTGGGGGTACCGTGGGCCATCGAGATCGCCCTGTCCGCCCTCGCGGTGGGCACGGTCCTCACCGTCATCCAGCGACTCAGATTCGCGGCACGGTCACAGGGCGCCTCGGAGCGAACCGCTCCACCGGCCGGCGCCCGAAGCTACAAAACCTAGGAGACACCTGTTCATGGACTGCAACCACAATGATCCGGACCCCCGCGGGTGGGTCTCCGAGTTCGGGGGAGCGGTCCGTTCCGGGGACCCTGCAGCGGTCGGGTACCTCCTGGGGTGGCGTGTGGTCCGGTGGCTGCCGGCTCCGGTCGCACGGATGCTGTTCACCATCGGTGCCGACCTCGCCTCGGACCGGGGGCGGGGCATGGAGCAGCTCCGCGCGAACCTCAGCAGGGTGGTCGGTCCCGAGAACGTGACCCGCAGCCTGGTTCGGGCCTCGGTCCGTTCCTACGCGCGCTACTGGTTGGAGGCATTCAGACTGCCTATCCTGGCGAAGGACGATGATCTTCTGGGGCGGCTCGCGCCGAACGTGGTCGGGCTGTCGACCCTCGACGCGGCGGTGGCATCCGGTCGGGGTCTGATCCTGGTTCTCCCGCACACCGGAAACTGGGACATGGCGGGGGTTCTGATGGCCCAACGCTACGGGAGCTTCACGACGGTGGCGGAGCGGCTGCGGCCCGAGGTTCTCTACGATGCGTTCGTCCGCTTCCGGACCGGACTCGGATTCGAGGTGCTCCCGCTGACCGGCGGACCCGCCCCCTTCCCGATACTCCGTGAGCGCCTGGAGTCAGGGGGTACCGTGTGCCTGATGGGGGAACGGGACCTCAGGAAGACCGGTGTGCCGGTCGAGTTCTTCGGTGAAATCGCGCGGATGCCCAGCGGGGCGGTCCGCCTCGCCAGGGACACCGGTGCCGCCCTGCACGTCGCCCACAGCTACTTCACCCCTGATGGATGGGGTTTCAGCGTGTCGGATGAGATCAGCGTGGGATCCGACATCACCGCAGGCGTGCAGAAGATGGCCGACATCTTCGCCGCCAACATCGCTGCCTATCCGGCCGACTGGCACATGCTGCAGCCGTTGTGGCTCGCGGATCTCGATGCGGACCGCCTCGAGCGGGGTCTGGATCGGCGGGAAGGGGACGCCGGATGAGGATAGGTGTCGTCTGTCCGTACTCCTTCGACGAACCCGGCGGTGTGCAGGCCCACATCATCGATGTGGCCCGCAGATTCATCGAGGCCGGCCACCACGTCGAGGTCATCGGCCCCTGCTCACCGGACACCGAGGTCCCGGACTTCGTGGTCCGGGGCGGGCGCAGTGTTCCGTTCCGGTACAACGGTTCCGTCGCCAGACTGTCCTTCGGTCCGTGGGTCGACCGTCGGCTCCGGAAGTTCATCCGGGAGGGGAACTTCGACGTTCTGCACATCCACGAGCCGAACTCACCGAGTTTCTCGATGGCGGCGTTGCGGCTCGCGGAGGGCCCCATCGTCGCGACGTATCACGCCTCATCCAGCGGGTCGCGGCTGCTCCGCCTGGCACTTCCGGTGCTCCGTCCGATGCTGGAGAAGATCCGGGGAGGGATAGCCGTCTCCGAGATGGCGCGGCGATGGCAGGTCGAACAACTGGGGGGTGACCCGATCCTGATCCCCAACGGGGTCGACACCGGGTTCTTCGCGGCCGCCCGTGCCGACCATGAACGCGCCGTGGCTGCGGGACGATCATCCGGTCCCGACGACAGGAGACCCGAGATCGTCTTCCTGGGGCGCATCGACGAACCCCGGAAGGGCCTCGACATCCTCCTCCGGGCGCTCGCGAAGCTGGACCGGGACGTCCACTGCACCGTCATCGGCGGAGGGACGCCGAGGTCCATGGAATCAGTCAGCTTCGTGGGCCGGGTGAGCGACGCGGATAAGGCGGCGATACTCGGAGCCGCGGACATCTACGTCGCCCCCAACACCGGCGGGGAGTCCTTCGGGATCGTCCTCGTGGAGGCGATGGCCGCCGGCGCCGCTGTCATCGCCAGCGACCTTGAGGCATTCGCCGCGGTCTGCGACGTGGAGGCCGAGCAGCCGGCCGGACTGCTGTTCGCCGTCGGATCAGACGGCGACCTGGCAGAGAAGCTGGGAACGCTCCTGGACGACGGGAACCGCCGGCGTGCCCTGATCGACGCGGGACACCGGCGAGCCGCGAAGTACGACTGCCGGGCGGTCGCCGACAAGGTTCTCGAGGTCTACCGGACCGTCGACGACGGCACGGGGGTGCGGTTGTGCTGATCATCTGGATCGTCATCGCGGTGCTGGTCACCGCGTTCGTGTGCTGGTGCTACTTCACCGCTCAACGGCTCAACCGGCTGCACATCGGTACGGACGCCGCATTGTCGAGTCTCCAGGCGGCCCTGGACAGGCGAGCCGATCTCGTCGGGGTCCTGGCTCCGGGGGCTGTGGAGGACACCCGCCGTGCCATCGACGTCCCCCTGGCTCCGGGACGGTTCACCGAGCGCGTCCAACTGGAACACCGGATCAGTTCCCACCTCCGGGACATGGAGGGCGACCCCCCGGAACTCTTGGAGCGCGCCGTCTTCCGCGTGGACACTTCCTACCGATTCTACAACGACTACGTCACCAGGACCCGGGCGCTACGGACCCGCCCTCTCGTCCGGGTTCTGCGGCTCGGTGGAACCGCCCAGCTCCCGGAGTATTTCGCACTGTCACTCGACGACGGGGAGAACTGAAGTCCCGCCCGATGGGGGCGTGGGCGTGAAACTAAGTCCACCTGTTGTGTGCCTTCGGGGGCGGGCCGTTCTACTATGAGCGGGTACTTTCCAGGACCCACCGACGCACACAGGAGACGGAAAACGCAGTGAGCAACAACGAACCCACCCGAGGCACCGCCAGAGTCAAGCGCGGACTCGCAGAAATGCTCAAGGGCGGCGTGATCATGGACGTCGTGACCCCGGAGCAGGCAAAGATCGCCGAGGACGCCGGCGCCACCGCGGTGATGGCGCTCGAGCGGGTGCCCGCGGACATCCGCGCGCAGGGCGGCGTGTCCCGCATGTCGGACCCGGACATGATCGAGGGAATCATCGAGGCCGTGTCCATCCCGGTCATGGCGAAGGCGCGCATCGGACACTTCGTCGAGGCACAGGTCCTGCAGTCCCTCGGAGTGGACTTCATCGACGAGTCCGAGGTGCTCACACCCGCGGACTACGCGAACCACATCGACAAGTTCGGGTTCACCGTCCCGTTCGTCTGCGGTGCAACCAACCTCGGTGAGGCACTCCGCCGGATCAACGAGGGTGCCGCGATGATCCGCTCCAAGGGAGAGGCCGGAACCGGGGACGTCTCCAACGCCGTCACCCACATGCGTACGATCCGTGCCGAGATCAAGCGCCTGTCCTCCATGGCGGAGGACGAACTCTACGTCGCCGCGAAGGAGCTTCAGGCGCCGTACGAGCTGGTCCGCGAGGTCGCGGAGACCGGCACCCTGCCCGTGGTGCTGTTCACCGCCGGCGGGATCGCGACGCCCGCGGATGCCGCTATGATGATGCAACTCGGTGCGGACGGGGTGTTCGTGGGATCCGGGATCTTCAAGTCGGGCAACCCCGCCGAGCGCGCCAGGGCTATCGTCCAGGCCACACAGAACTTCGAGGATCCGGCCACCATCGCGAAGGTGTCGCGTGGACTGGGCGAGGCGATGGTCGGCATCAACGTTGACGACATCCCCCAGCCGCATCGGCTCGCCGAACGCGGCTGGTGATCCGGTCGGGGGCGGGTGTGTGACCACCTGCCCCCCGGCTGAATCGGGTAGGACTACACTGGCAACAACGCACGTTCATCTTCAGCAGGAGGTTTCATCCATGGCCAACCGCAGCTACATCTACGCCGCGACAGAAGCTGAGGGCGGTGACCGTATTCTGCTGGGTCAGCACGAAGGCAGTGTTCCGCTCATATTCAAGATTCTCCTGAGCGCCGACGCCGAGAAGCACACCGAGGCTGACTCGGACACAACGTTCATCTCCGGTGACTTCGACGGGGGTGTGCAGCGCCTGGAACTGTTCTTCGACGATCTGGGCCCGGGATCCGGTGCCGGCCTCAACCGGAAGGAGTTCCGGCGCAGCGCCGAGAACGCCCTGATGGTGCTGAAGAGCAAGCGCCTCCGGAACTGCCGCTACATCGTCCTCGACTCGACCGAGGTGGTCGACGGAGCCGACACGGACACCCTGCTCTCCGAGGTCCGGAACATCAACGACACGATCGACTCGGATCCGGTCCTCGTCGGGGACAAGGCGTCCAGTCTGTCCGAGCTCCTCCACAACCAGTCACTCGTCGCACCGGACGATGAGGCCGGCGTCCGGAGGATCGCCGAGATCGGACTGACGAGCATCGGAGCCGGAAGGTAGCTTTTCCGCACCCGGACCCGCTGGAACAGGCACTGTGTTCCGGTGGGTCCGACCTGTATCCAACCGCGGTCGGGATCGCCTCCCGCAGGCCGGACGACACCAGAACGAAGGAGTGGGAGCTTTCCCGTGGCCAGAATCAACAGGGTACTGGACCTCGAGCAGGTCGACCGGGACTTCTTCCGGGGGACCGTCATCGAATCGACACTGCTCCGCACATTCGGCGGCCAGGTCGCCGCTCAGGCACTCGTCGCGGCGACGCGGACCGTCGATCCCGGGCTCTCGGTGCATTCGCTCCACGGCTACTTCATCGCCGCCGGGAAATCGGACCGACCCACCGTCTTCATCGTCGACCGGCTCCGGGACGGCAGGAGCTTCTCCTCCCGGCAGGTCAAGGCGATCCAGGACGGCAAGAATCTGTTCACGATGTCCGCCTCCTTCCACCGGTCCGGGGACCACGGTGTCGAGCACTCCGACCGGATGCGGGAGGTACCCGATCCCGAGGACATCGTCATGGACACCTCCGGGATGCGTGAATCATTCCGGGCGCTGCTCGACGAGTGGAGTGACTTCGACATCAGGGTCGTCGATCCGTCGCAGTACCGGCAGAATCCCTACACCGCCAGCCAGCAGGTCGTCTGGCTCCGTTCCCGAACACCGCTCCCGGATGACGAGACCGCACACGTGTGCACGCTCGCCTACATGTCGGACATGACGCTCCTCCAGTCCGCACTCGTGCCCCACGCCGGCGTCGAGGTCCAGGAGGCGTCCCTCGACCACGCGATGTGGTTCCTCCGTCCGTTCCGCGCGGATGATTGGCTGCTCTACGACCAGGTGTCGCCCTCCGCGTCGGGCGGGCGGGCGCTGACCCACGGACGGATATTCGACAGGTCCGGCAGTCTCGTCGCCGTTGTCACCCAGGAGGGTCTGGCGCGTACCTTGAGACCGGGAACCCAGTCGATTCCCATGTCCACACTGGCACCCAAGGAAAGGACGCGACAGCGTTGATGATCGGGATTCTGGCACTGCAGGGCGGTGTCAGGGAACATGAACAGGCCCTCGACAGGATCGGCGTCGAACACCGTCAGGTGCGCAGGATCGAACATCTCGGGGGAATCGACGGGCTGATCCTGCCCGGTGGTGAGTCCACCACGATGTCGAAGCTGCTGGAGCTCGGGGGGCTCCTCGAGCCGCTGCGGGAACTGCTCTCCGGGGGCCTTCCTGTGTACGGCACGTGCGCCGGAATGATCCTGCTCGCGCGGGAGGTCCTCGACACGCGTGCCGACGCCCACTGCTTCGGTGTCCTCGACGTGACCGTGCGCCGCAACGCGTTCGGGCGTCAGGTCGATTCCTTCGAGACGGACCTCGACTTCTCGGGGATCGCCGATCCGGTCCACGCGGTGTTCATCCGGGCACCGTGGGTGGAGCGGGTCGGGTCGGGCGTGGAGGTTCTCGCGGTCGTCCCCGACGGTCCCGCGGAGGGCGCGGTCGTCGCGGTCCGTTCGGGCAACGCGCTCGCGACGTCCTTCCATCCCGAATGCACCGGCGACACACGGGTGCACGAGTTGTTCCGGGACATGGTCGCGGCGACCATCTGATCCGCCGGAGACCCGGGGGCGCGGTGGGTCCCGCCGCCGCCCCGCGTATAATCGGGACACAATCCAACGACGTACTTCAGTGGTGCCGCCGTGTCATGAGAGACATCGGAGGGAGCGGGTGAGAACTCCGCACCGTCGTCCGTGGTCCGAAGTTCCGGGCACCGGGCGGATGGTACCGCGCAGAGGAAAGGGTAGACGATGTCCGGCCACTCCAAATGGGCGACCACCAAGCACAAGAAGGCCGCCAACGACGCGAAGCGCGGCAAGGAATTCGCCAAGCTCATCAAGAACATCGAGGTGGCGGCGCGGACCGGAGGTGGCGATCCGTCGGCGAATCCGACCCTCGACGACATGATCAAGAAGGCCAAGAAGGCCTCGGTTCCGAACGACAACATCGAGCGTGCCCGCAAGCGTGGTTCCGGCGAGGAGGCCGGCGGCGCCGACTGGCAGACGATCATGTACGAGGGCTACGGGCCGAACGGTGTGGCGGTGCTCATCGAGTGCCTCACCGACAACCGGAACCGGGCCGCCACCGAGGTCCGGACCCGCATGACCAAGAACGGTGGTTCGATGGCCGACTCCGGTGCGGTGAGCTACCTGTTCAGCCGGAAGGGCGTCGTCACCGTGAGCGCCGACGGCCGCACCGAGGACGATGTGCTGATGGCCGTCCTGGAGGCCGGAGTGGACGCCGAGGAAGTCAACAAGGTCGGTGACCTCTTCGAGGTCGTGTCCGCCCCGGGCGACATCCCGGCCGTGAAGGAGGCCCTCGCGGTGGCGGACATCCCCGTCGATGACTCGGACAGCGATTTCCGCGCCTCCGTCGAGGTGCCGTTGGAGGCCGCGGACGCGCGCCGAATCTTCAGGCTCATCGATGGTCTGGAGGACTCGGATGACGTCCAGAACGTCTACACGAACATGGATCTGTCCGATGAGGTCCTCGCGGAGCTCGAGGAGGACTGAATCAGCCACCCACCGGCCGCCGGAGATCGACCCCGATTAGAAAATCTGTGCTAATCTGGATCGGTGTCCGGCGGTTTTCCGGTGCAGAACACCCGTCCGGCGGCCGCCGCCTGTCCCAGCTGGCGGCTCCGGGGTCGGACCTTCACATTTCTCCAACTTGTCCCGGGGCCTTCTCGGCGGAAAGGATCGGTGCCGCGGATGAATCTCGAGGGACTGCGGGTCATGGGTATCGATCCGGGGCTGACCCGGTGCGGGCTGTCCGTCGTCCAGGCGGGGCGGGGGCGCGTGGTGCTGCCGGTCGCGGTCGGCGTCGTCCGCACGCCCTCCGGCGACGACCTGGCACTGCGGCTCCTCAGGTTGTCGCGTGCCGTCCGTGAGTGGATGGACGAGTACCGTCCGGACGTCGTCGCCGTCGAGCGCGTCTTCGAACGGGGCAATGTCTCCACCGTCATGCACACCGCCCACGCCGTCGGGGTGCTGGTGCTCGCGGCCGCGGAACGGGAGGTACCCGTCCACATGTACACCCCCAGTGAGGTCAAGAAGGCGGTGTCCGGGAACGGGCGCGCGGACAAGAAGCAGATGACCGCGATGATCACACGCATCCTCGGCCTGTCGGAACCGCCCAAACCGGCCGACGCCGCGGACGCACTCGCACTGGCCGTCTGCCACTGCTGGCGCGCCCCCATGATCTTCCGCCAACGGAACGGACTCATCGACGGTGCCCGGCCGACCATCACCCGTGCCGCGACACCGCCGCACCACAACGACAGGAGTTTGCCCTCATGATCGCCTCACTGCACGGTGAAGTCATCGACATCGGGTTGAACACGGCGGTCATCGAGTGCGCCGGTGTCGGCTACGCCTTCACGGCTGCGCCCCAGACGCTCGCGACCCTCCGCCGGGGCGAGCGCGCCCGTGTGCTGACCACCCTGGTCGTCCGCGAGGACGCGATGAGCCTCTACGGATTCACGGACGCGTCCAGCCGGGAGATGTTCGCTCTCCTCCAGAGCGTGTCGGGTCTCGGGCCCAGGCTTGCGCTCGCCGCGCAGTCCGTCTTCGACCCCGCCGAGCTCGCCACGTCGATCGCGGGGGGCGACGCGAAGAGTCTCCAGCGGATCCCCGGGGTGGGGAAGCGGATGGCGGAACGCATGATCGTGGATCTGCGGGACAAGGTCGGCGCTTACGCGGCCGAACCCGGCCCGGAGACCCCGGCCCCGACGGTGGACTCCGTGGTTCCGGAGCAGGTCATCGAGGCGTTGGTCGGTCTCGGCTTCCCCGAGCGCACCGCGGCCGCGACCGTCGCCACGGTTTCCTCGGAGAATCCCGGGTTGGACACCGCGGGTACGCTCCGCGCGGCCCTCGCCCACCTGGGGCGTGGATGATGGAGCAGCGGGTGCGTGAGGAAACCCCCGACGGGGGAACCGTCGGCGGGGGATTAGGGTGAGTGCCATGTCCGACATCGAGAAGACCGAGTTCCGGCTGCCCGACGGCACGCGACCGGGACAGGGTGCGGGTCGCCCGGCGGACGCCCCGGTCGCCCCCGACCGGCAGCCCGCCGACGGTGACGTCGAAACGACACTCCGTCCACGGTCCCTCGAGGAATTCATCGGCCAGCCGAAGGTCAGGAACCAGCTCGATCTGGTGCTCACCGGTGCGCGGAAGAGAGGCGTGGCACCCGATCACGTCCTGCTGTCCGGGCCCCCCGGCCTCGGCAAGACGACGATGGCGATGATCATCGCCCAGGAGCTCGGCAGTTCACTGCGGATGACCTCCGGCCCGGCCCTCGAACGCGCCGGCGATCTCGCCGCGATGCTGTCCAACCTGATGGAGGGGGACGTGCTCTTCATCGATGAGATCCACCGCATGGCCCGGCCGGCGGAGGAGATGCTCTACATGGCGATGGAGGACTTCCGCATCGACGTCATCGTCGGGAAGGGGCCGGGAGCGACCTCGATCCCCCTGGAACTCGCGCCCTTCACCCTCGTGGCCGCGACCACCCGGTCGGGCATGCTGACCGGGCCGTTGCGCGACCGCTTCGGTTTCACCGCGCAGATGGAGTTCTACGGTACCGCAGACCTCACCCGGGTCGTCACCCGCGCAGCGCGGATCCTCGGGGTCACCGTCGACGCGGACGCCGCGGCGGAGATCGCCTCCAGGTCACGCGGCACCCCCCGCATCGCGAACCGCCTCCTGCGACGGGTCAGGGACTTCGCTGAGGTCCACGGCGACGGCCACATAGACATGGAGTCCGCCCGCGCGGCCCTGGTCGTCTTCGACGTGGACTCGATGGGGCTCGACCGTATCGACCGGGCCGTTCTCGACGCACTCATCCGGGGCCACGGCGGTGGTCCGGTCGGCCTGAATACCCTCGCCGTCGCCGTCGGCGAGGAACCGGCGACGATCGAGGAGGTCTGCGAACCGTACCTCGTCCGCGCCGGCATGATCGCCCGCACCGGGCGGGGACGGGTGGCCACCGTGGGCGCCTGGCGGCATCTCGGACTCGCCCCTCCGGAGGGAACCCCCGGCGTGGAGCCCGGCTCATTGCGGGGCTGAGCCGGGGCCCGGGGCGGTGGTCCGGGGGGCCGGGAGGCGTCTGGCATAGTGGTGCGCATGGAACTACTACTTCTCGCCGCAATCGCCGCAATCTTCATCGTGCCCACCACCATCCAGGCCCGCCGCCAGCGTCGCCGCATAGTGGAGATCCAGGAGCTGCAGGATTCCCTGCACGACGGCGACCGGGTCGTGACCACCTCCGGTGTCCACGGTGTCGTCCGGGGGATGTCGGACGAGCTCGTCGATCTCGAGATCGCTGTCGGGGTCAACATGACCTGGGAGCGGAGCGCCATCATCCGGAAGGTCGATCCCACCGCCGCCGCGCCCGCAGCCACCGGCGACGAGCGGTTCTGGGAGGACGGCGACGTGCAGTCCGACGAGTCTGCGACCACCGCCCCGGAAACCGACGACAGCACCGACCGGAAGTGACTCTGGCCACACGGATGTGGGTTGGCTGACCTCATCCACGGTCGCTACGGTGCGGTTACCGTCCGCCGGTCGGCCGCGGCCACCGGTGCCGAGCCGGGGTGTAGCCGTACAGCTGCCACCCATGCCGTACTATAACCGTGACACCGGGCCGATTCGCCGTACGACAGTGCGGTAGATCGGCCCCTCGGAATCGGAGTCCGGGATTCACCCCGGTGATCCGGTCTCCGTCCCGGAACACTGAACAGACACACCGTCACAGTTGCCCGCCGCCTCCCACTCAACAGGGAGGCGGCCCGTCAACCGTGCAAGACCCCGACCAGCACTCCCCGGCGCCAGCCGCCGGAACGCGGTAGATCCGCAGAGTCGCTGAGACACAAGGAGACACTCCATTGGCTTCGCAATCTGGGCGCAGACGCGTCGGGCAGAAGAACTGGCCGGTGATCGCGCTCGCCCTCTACCTGGTGATCCTGATCTTCGTCTACTCACTGGTCCTGTTGACCGGTGACCACTCGGCGAAGCCCAAGCTCGGCATCGACCTCCAGGGCGGCACCAGGGTCACCCTGGTGCCCCAGGGTGAGGAACCGACGAAGGACCAGCTCGACCAGGCGCGGAACATCCTGCAGAACCGTGTCAACGGCATGGGCGTCTCCGGTGCCGAGGTCGTGACGGACGGCAACACCCTCGTCATCACCGTTCCCGGTGAGGACACCTCGCAGGCCCGCGCCCTGGGCCAGACCTCCCAGCTGCTGTTCCGTCCGGTCTCCGAACCGGGTCAACCCGATCCGGAGAAGCTGCTCACCGAGCAGACGGAGATGGCGCAGCGGTGGGTCTCCCTCGGAGTGATCTCGCTGGACGAAGCCCAGATCGCGGTCAACGACCTGACCGAACAGCTCAACCTGAACGCGCAACAGCAGGCCGAGGCCATCGCGGACATGCAGGCCCAGGCCGAGGGCGAGAACGGGGGCGGCACCGAGTCGGAGGCCGCGAAGCCCGAGATCGACGTCGAGAAGATCGAGGCCCCGACGGTCGACGCGACCGCGCCCGAGCCGCCCGCCAACTCGATCGAGGCGGCGGACCGGCGCGCCGAGGTGACCTCGATGCTCCGCGCGGACCGGCAGTCCGAGGATCCGACGACGCAGCTCGCCGCCGCATCCCTCCTGGTCTGCAACGAGGAACTCGATCCCATCGCCGGTACAGACGATCCGGCTAAGCCTCTCGTGGCCTGCGACGTCGAGAACGGCGCCAAGTACATTCTCGGTCCGTCACCCCTCCTCGTCGGGGAGACCGACCCGGTCGACGGACTGCGGCTCAGCGGAAACGAGATCGACACCAACCGCCCCATCAACGGCGGCCTGAACTCCCAGACCGGGCAGATGGAGATCAACTTCTCCTTCAAGTCCGGCCCCGGCGAGCAGGGCGGCGCCACCTGGGCGGCCCTCACCCAGGAATACCTCAAGCGACAGGTCGCCATCACCCTCGACTCCGAGGTCATCTCCGCGCCGGTGATCCAGTCGCCGACCCCGGTCGGCTCCGGAACCTCCATCACCGGGTCCTTTACCCAGCAGGAGGCGATGGACCTCGCCAGCAACCTCCGCTACGGCGCGCTCCCGCTGTCCTTCGCCGGAGAGAACGGTGAACGCGGTGGAACCGCGACGACCATCCCCGCGACACTCGGTTTCGCCTCCCTGAAGGCCGGACTCATCGCCGGCATCATCGGGCTGATCCTGGTGAGCATCTTCTGCCTCGCCTACTACCGGGTGTTCGGATTCCTCACCGTGTTCACCCTGTTCGCCGCGGGCTCACTCATCTACGGTTCGCTCGTGCTCCTCGGCCGGTGGATCGGCTACTCCCTCGATCTCGCGGGGGTCGCCGGCCTGATCATCGGCATCGGCACCACGGCGGACTCCTTCGTGGTGTTCTACGAGAGGATCAAGGATGAGGTCAGGGAGGGGAGGACCTTCCGCTCCGCGGTACCCCGCGCGTGGGCCCGGGCGAAGCACACCATCCTGTCCGGTAACTTCGTCTCGCTGATCGCTGCGGTCGTGCTCTACGTCCTCGCCGTCGGCGACGTCAAGGGCTTCGCGTTCACTCTCGGCCTGACCACCGTGTTCGACCTCCTGGTGATCTTCCTGGTCACCTCACCGCTCGTCATCCTGGCCTCCCGGAGGGCGTCCTTCGCCGACCCGAGGATCAACGGCCTCGCGGGCGTGATGAAGGTCGCCGGGCAGCGTCGCGAGCGCGGGGAGTGGCTCGCCGGGGACCACGCGGAGAACGCTCTCGACGGAGAGACCGATGCACAGACAACCGCACGGCTTACGGACGGACACCGGGACACCGCCGGTTCCGGTTCGGTCGCCCCATCAACCTCCGGTGCCGAGTCCGGCGAGAACGAGGAGAAGTAACCCATGAGCTCTTCCATCTTCAGACGTCTCTACACCGGTGAGGGCGGCATCGACTTCGTCGGTCGTCGCCGGCTGTGGTACTCGATCACCGGCGTGGTCCTCGTGATCTGCCTGCTCGGAATCATCGTCCGTGGTTTCACCCTCGGCATCGACTTCGAGGGCGGCACCAAGATGAACATGCCCGCCGAGGGAATCTCCACCGAGGCGGCCGCGGAGGTGTTCACCGACGCGACCGGCGTGACCCCGCAGAAGGTCCAGGTCGTCGGCGCCGGCGATTCCCGCATCCTCGAGATCAACTCCGAGCGGCTCGACGAGCAGCAGATCGGGGAAGCCCGTGAGCAGCTCTTCGACACGTTCCAGCCGGTGGACGCGACCGGGGAACCGAACCCCGACGTCGTCGGCGACTCCACGGTGTCCGAATCCTGGGGATCGACGATCACCAACCGTATGCTGCTGGCCCTCGGCGTCTTTCTCGTGCTGATCTTCGGCTACATCACGGTCCGTTTCGAACGGGACATGGCGATCGCCGCGATGGGCGGACTGTTCGTCGACGGTGCGGTCGTCGCGGGCATCTACGCCCTGATCGGTTTCGAGGTCACCCCGGCCACCGTCATCGGTCTCCTGACCGTCCTCGCGTTCTCCCTCTACGACACCGTCGTCGTCTTCGACAAGGTCAAGGAGAACACCGCGGGATTCCTCAACACCTCCCGGCGCACCTACGCCGAGCAGGCCAACCTCGCCGTCAACCAGACGGTCATGCGGTCCATCGCCACGACCGTGATCTCAGCCCTGCCCATCGCGGCGCTGATGGTCGTGGCGGTCTGGCTGATGGGTGTCGGCACCCTGAAGGACCTCGCGCTCGTCCAGTTCATCGGCGTCATCGAGGGAACCTTCTCCTCGGTGTTCCTCGCGACGCCCATCCTCGTCTCCCTGAAGAACCGGCAGCGCAAGGTACGGGAGCACAACGACCGGGTGCTGGCCGAACGGGAGGGCCGGCAGGTCACCTCCGAGGCGTCCACCCACGACGACGGCCCCTCCGCACGACGGACCGTGTCGACCCCCGTCACCCCGGTGAACCCGGGCCACGGATCCGCCGGAGCGAGCTGGCGCCCGGGGCGCTAGCCCGGAACCGACCGAACCTGCCCACGGAACCGGCCATCCGACGTCCACCACGTCGGGCGGCCGGTTCCCGTTGCGCGGCGACGACCGCTCGATGAGGGGAACCGGCGCACCGTTGCCTATACTGTGATGAGTTCCACGTGGAGCGATCCCCGGCCCCTCCATCCGGGGGTCAGAGAACGGGATGGTCCGTCGGACGTATCCGACGTGGCGGAATCCCCGACGACCGACAAGGACTGCCTCCAATGGCCGACGTGCTGCTCCGAAAAACGGGCCCATCCGTCAGAATTCCCGCGCGCCTGTGCGCGGCGCTGTGCGGAGCCCTGCTGTTCATCGCGGCGTGCGCCACGTCCCCCGACGGCGCGCCCGACGATTCCCCGCCAGCGGAACCCAGACGCCTCACCCTCGCGACCTCCTCGCCGCTCGCGACGACGAACGCCGCGGGATTGCTCGGTGCCTCCACGAGCGCGGACACTCTCGCCGGTCGCCTCTACCCGCCGGCCTTCGTGCACGGCCCGTCCGGGCAGCAGATCCCGAACCGTGACCTGGTGACCGCCCAACCCCTGCCCGGACCGGAACCCAGGGTGGTCTACACCATCAACCCGGAGGCGACGTACTCGGACGGAGCTCCGGTCACCTGCACGGACTTCCTGCTCTCCTACAAGGCGGGAACCCTGCCGGGCCTGTTCGACGCATTCCTGCCGCTCACGGCTCAGGTGAAGAACCTCGAGTGCGCCGCCGGGTCGAGGGAATTCACCGTCATCTTCAACGAGGGGACGGGGTCCAGGTGGCGGTACCTCTTCGGGCCGGGAACCGTCCTGCCCGCCCACGCCATAGCGGCGAAGGCCGACCTGACGGAGGAGGAGCTCGTCACCGCGCTCACCACGGAGGATGTCGCGACTCTGCGCCCGGTCGCGGAGGTGTGGAACACCGGGTTCGATCTCGACAACTTCGATCCCGCCCTCCAGGTCTCCTCCGGCCCGTTCACCATCGACCGCGTCGACGGGGACGGCACGGTGCTGCTGCGCCGCAACGAACGCTTCAACGGTGATCCCGCGGAGCCGGAGTCGGTGCTGGTCTGGCCCCGGGAAACCGACGTCGCGGCCCGGCGGGACGAGGCCTCCGCCATCCTGGCCGACTTCACCGGGGGCACCCCGGTGGGTTGGATCCAGAGGGATGAACCCGGTAACACCGCGGAGGTCGAGTACGTGACCGGTGTCCGGATCGAACAGCTGGTTCTCGGCGACGGTGGCGTGCTGTCGACCCCGCAGAACCGCGCGGCGTTCGCCGCGTGCATCTCGCAACCCGAGGTCGCCGAGGCGTCCTCGAAGGTGGCCGGACAGCCGGTCCCGCCGATGGGGGTTCGCCTCTCGCCCGCGGGCAGTCCCGCCACCGACCACGACCGACCGGTGGCTGACGCGCACCTGGGCGTCGATCTCACCGTGGCCCGGGCGCTGTCCGGGACGACGATCCGGATCGGATACCTCGGTCCGGATCCGAGGTTCGCGGCCATGGTCGAGGCGATCCGGATGTCCTGCGAACCTGCGGGAATCACGGTCATCGACGCGAGCTCGGACGGTTCCACCCTGGGCGACCTCGTCCGGTCCTCCTACGACGAGTGGTGGAATCCCCGGGTCACGGAAGGCACCCTCGACGCTCTGCTGGTCGCTCTCGTTCCGGAGGGGGAGTACGGGTCGATCAACGTGACCAGTGATGATCTCGAGGAGTTCCGCGCCGCGGAGGAACGGCTCTGGCAGGATGTCCCGACGATTCCGTTGGCTGCGGAGCCCCGAACATTTGTGGTGGACCGCAACGTAGGTAACGTTGTGGTGAATACCGGGAATTCCGGAATCGGGTGGAACATGGACCGGTGGCAGGAGAGTGAAGGACAATGACCTACGACAATGCCCGTGAAGCGCTCGCGGCGAAGATCCGATACGTGAAGGACTTCCCGGAGGAGGGGATCCTCTTCGAGGATCTCACTCCGGTGCTCGCGGACGCGGAGGCATTCCAGCTGGTCGTCGATGAACTCGCCGATGCCTGCGAACGCTTCGGCGCACAACTGATCGGTGGGCTCGACGCGCGGGGATTCCTCCTCGGATCAGCTGTCGCGTACCGACTGGGGCTGGGAATCCTCGCGATCCGCAAGCAGGGCAAGCTGCCACCGCCCGTGCACACCGAGGAATACCAGCTCGAGTACGGCACGGCCGCGCTGGAGGTGCCGGCGGGCACGGGCACGGACCTGGACGGGGTACGCGTCGTCCTCGTCGATGACGTCCTGGCCACCGGCGGCACACTCGTTGCGGCCCGGAAGCTGCTCGAGAACTGCGGGGCCACCGTCGCCGGGCATGCGGTCGTCCTGGAGGTACCCGGACTGGGGGGCCGCGACCGGCTCGGCGACAGTCCACTCGTCGTGGTCAACGAACCGGCAGCCGGTGACCGGTGATGAACCAGGGGCGCAACAGCAGGCAGCAGGTCAACATGCGGAGCATGTCGGCCCGACTCGCGCGGAGTCTCACCGGTACCCGGACGAAGGTGGACCCGGTCCTCGACCCGCTGGTCAGCATCCACCGGAAGATCCACCCCAAAGCCGACATCGACACGCTGCAGCACGCCTACCGCACCGCCGAGCGGCTCCACGAAGGCGTGTACCGCAAGTCCGGTGACCCCTACATCACCCACCCCCTCGCAGTCGCGACGATCGCCGCCGAGATCGGGATGGACACCACGACGCTGGTCGCCGCACTCCTGCACGACACCGTCGAGGACACGGATTACAGCCTCGAGGACCTCACCGCCGAGTTCGGCGAGGAGGTGGCACGACTCGTCGACGGTGTCACCAAGCTCGACAAGGTCGCGCTGGGCGCCGCCGCCGAGGCGGAGACGATCCGGAAGATGATCGTCGCCATGAGCCAGGACCCCAGGGTCCTCGTGATCAAGGTCGCCGACCGCCTGCACAACATGCGGACGATGCGCTTCCTGCCGCCGGAGAAGCAGGCGAAGAAAGCCAGGCAGACACTCGAGGTCATCGCCCCGTTGGCGCACCGTCTCGGAATGGCGACCATCAAGTGGGAACTGGAGGACCTCTCCTTCGCGATCCTCTATCCCAAGAAGTACGACGAGATCGTCCGTCTCGTCGCGGATAGGGCACCGTCCCGCGACCGGTATCTGGCCGAGATCATCGCCGACGTCCAGTCGACGATGCGGGAGAACTCCATCGCCGCGAGTGTCATGGGCCGGCCGAAACACTACTGGTCGATCTACCAGAAGATGATCGTGCGGGGCAGGGACTTCGACGAGATCTTCGATCTTGTCGGTATCCGCATCCTCGTCGACAACCTGAACGACTGCTACGCCGCCATCGGCGCCGTGCACTCGCTCTACTCGGCGCTGCCGGGCCGCTTCAAGGACTACATCTCCGCGCCACGCTTCGGCGTCTACCAGTCGCTGCACACCACCGTGATGGGGCCGGGCGGCAAAGCCCTCGAGGTGCAGGTGCGCACACACGAGATGCACTACAACGCCGAGTTCGGTATCGCCGCCCACTGGCGGTACAAGGAGACCAAGGGGTCCCACTCCGGTGAGCAGTCCGAGGTCGACCAGATGGCGTGGATGCGTCAGCTGCTGGACTGGCAGAAGGAGGCCGCCGACCCCAACGAGTTCCTCGACTCGCTGCGCTACGACCTCCAGGCCACCCAGATCTTCGTGTTCACCCCGAAGGGCGACGTGGTCAATCTCCCGGTCGACGCCACACCGGTGGACTTCGCCTACGCCGTCCACACGGAGGTGGGGCACAGGTGCATCGGGGCGAAGGTCAACGGCAGACTCGTCGCCCTCGAATCGAAGCTGAAATCCGGTGACCGTGTCGAGGTATTCACCTCGAAGGATCCGGGAGCGGGACCGAGTGCGGACTGGCAGAAGTTCGTCGTCTCACCCCGTGCGAAGGCGAAGATCCGGCAGTGGTTCGCGAAGGAGCGCAGGGAGGAGTCCCTCGAACTCGGACGCGACGCCCTCGCCGCGGAGGTGCAGCGCGGCGGACTGCCCATGCACAGGCTCTTCACCGCACAGTCGATGAAGACCGTCGCCACGGAACTCCACTACCCGGACGTCGACGCGCTGTACACGGCCATCGGTTCCGGCGCAGTCTCCGCCAAGCACGTGGCGTCCCGGCTCATGGCGAACTTCGGTTCGCCGGACGAGGCCGAGGACGCTCTCGCCGCCCGGACCCCGTTCAGTGAGCTCGTCAGTTCCCGGCCCCAGGCGTCCGTGGACGGGGCGGGAATCCTCGTCGAGGGTAGCCCCGATGTCATGGCGAAGCTGTCCAAGTGCTGCGGCCCGGTACCGGGGGACGCGATCTTCGGTTTCGTCACCCGGGGCGGGGGCGTCAGCGTCCACCGCACGGACTGCACGAATGCGTCCAAGCTGCACGAGGAACCTGAACGTCTCATCTCGGTGGCCTGGGCCTCTGAGGGATCGGGCAGCGTGTTCGCCGCGACACTGCAGCTGGAGGCGCTGGACCGGAGCGGGCTGCTGTTCGAACTCACCCGCGTCATCAACGAGCAGCGGGTGACGGTCACCGCGATGAACTCCTACTCGGCCGAGGACCACGTCGCGGTCTGCCGCTTCACGTTCGAGGTGTCGGACACCAAGCAGCTCGGTTCGCTGATGACCCAGCTGCGGAACACGGAGGGCGTGTTCGACGTCTACCGCGTCTCCACCGACTGACGTCGCGGTCGCGGCCAGCAACAGCGAAGGAGGCCCCACCACCCATCGGCGGGGCCTCCTTCGCGTTGAGGTGACGGTCGGTAGATTCCTGCGACCATCGGCCAGCTCGACGGCTGAAACCAGAGGCCCCGAGGTTCCACCAGGGAGCCCCGAGAAGGGGAGACGCTCGAGGGAGGCACCGCAGGGGGAATATTCTGCCGCTCCGACCGCGGTACACGTGGGGGGTATAGCCAGGTCCGGGGTCAGCTCCGGGACCTCAGCATCGCGTGTACACCGATGACGACGGTCCTTCATCCGTCTCGGTACGAAGGGGAGCGTACCGGATTCCCCTGATGACCTCTCCAACGGTCCGGTGGGCACAAGTGAGAACATCAACGGACGCACGCAGCACGTCAAGGTTGTTCGGGCCACGCCGGTGGTGGCGCACGACGAGGGTGTCTACAGCTCCGAGAGATCCTCAGAATCGGCATGAGAGTACGGATGCCGCGGGTATCTCCGTTCCGGTGGGAATCACAGCTCGTCGTCCGGGAAGACGACCAACGTAGGCCGGTAGGACACTGCGGAAAACACCGAGGCCGGGTGATCCGTGTGTTTGGGAGCGACCTCCGGAGTGCTGCAGTGCTGCTTTTCGCGACCGGGCGGTGGGGCACAACCGTGATCATCACCGGTGTGATGCCGGGCCGGCTCTAACCGGGGTGTGATCGAGCCGTGGCGTACGAGGGGAGCTGCTGAATTCAGGTGCTTTTTTGCGGTGGAGCGGTCCTGCTGGCAGAGACGGTGTCAGTACGTCACCGTGTCTGCGACCGGTGCGGAGAGGATGACCACGGCTGCGGGTTGTCGAATGGACTGGGGCGCATGGCGTGTAAGGGCCTGGCGATGACCACACGGAACACTCGGGCCCGTTATCCGTGGGGAGAAAGTTGTGAGGAATTCCTCCGAAGCTTGAGGAGGGGGACAGGTACAGCAAGAGGGGGCAAACCACCGGGATAAGGTGGGTTGCCCCCTCAAACAAACTCGACCGATGAACCGGTCGGGCCGTCACACGATGGTGACTAGAGGCCGAGAACCTTCTTGACGGCGTTACCGACCGTGATGATGGCGCCGAAGAAGGAGGCGACGGCCGTGAGGATCTGGACCCAGCTCTTGATCTCAGAAGCTGCCTCCGAAGAACCCTTGGCGTCGTCCTTCTTGGCGTCGTCCTTTTTGGCGTTGTCCTCCTTGGCGTCGTTCTTCTTGGCGTTGTCCTTGTTGAACAGTGCCGAGGACCCGACTGCCTGGTTCTTGGCAGGCGTTTCTGCGGCCATGGCCGGTGCGGCGAGGCCGGAGACGGAGACAGCGACGACGGTTGCGGCGGTGACGAGGGACTTGCGGGACAGAAGCTTCATGGAGATTCCTTTTTTGATATCGATTAGCACTGGGACTGATCAACAGCCTAACCGCTCTCGTGGAGCATGCACCACACCTGATCTGTCTCACGCCATGAATTCATGGTTAACACAGCCTTTGCCCGGAATTGTCAAGCTCTCAGGGTTGACAGTGGGTGTGGTTTTCGGGGTGTTTGGCGGGTAAAAGTACTGGTACGCCGTGTCGTCCCGGTGATCGGGTTGACAAAGTGGCCGCGGGATTCACCGAACCCGCGGCCGCTTTCCGTCCGAATCCACCCGGCGGCGGTTAACCGAGTTCCGCGGTGGTGATCCGGACCTCCTCGGCGGGGGTTTCGCCGCCGCCGCCACCGGAGACCCCGGCTTCGGCGATCGTGTCCAGAGTGGCGAGCCCTTCCTCGCCGATCGTGCCGAAGTAGGTGTACTGCGCCGGCAGCGTCGAGTCCTCGTAGTTCAGGAAGAACTGTGAACCGTTGGTGCCGGGGCCGGAGTTCGCCATCGCGATGGAACCGCGGGGATAGACGACGGGGGCGTTCGGATCATCGACATCGTCGGTGGGGTACTCGTTGGGGAAGACGAAGCCCGGGCCTCCGGTGCCGGTTCCCGTGGGATCGCCGCACTGGAGCACGTGGATGCCGGCGGTGACCAGGCGGTGGCAGATCGTGTCGTCGTAGTACTTGTGGTAGGCGAGATGCTCGATGGCATTCACCGTGCAGGGTGACGCGGCCCGGTCGAGCGTCAGCGGGATCGGGCCCCTGTTGGTGTTCAACGTCAGGTTGACCGTGCCGGTGGCGGGGACGTCCGTGGTGTGGGTCGGGGTGTCGATCTCGCGCGCCGCCGGCTGACCCGCCGAATCGTAGGTGCAGGACACGGTCTCGCCGAGGGCGGTCGACCGGGCACCGGTGAGGGTGACGGGCTCCTCGTTAGCCGCCGACGTCTGCGTCGTCTGTTCCGAGGCGTCCAGGGTGGAGTCATCTGAGCCAGTTTGGGTGTTCAGGAACCAAATTCCGCCGACGATGAGCGCGATGACCGCCAGAGAGGCGAGCGCCACCGTCAGGGGTTTAGTCTTCTCGGAGCGGTCGCGGCTCTTCAGCTCCTGCTCCAGCTTCTTCATCGCTTCTGTTCGGCGGGTTCTGTTACTGCTCAACGTTGTGTCCCCTGGTCGGATCGGGTCGGCCGGCAACCGATGTCGTGGTTGTCCGGTGGTGGTGGTGAACTATCCCGCCCATCCTAGCCCGAGTGCTTCACGCGGCCGCACTCACGGGTCCGGGTGTCCGGCCGCGCGTTGAGCCGTTACGATGACGCCATGGAGATTCTCGGATTCGCCGCCGGCCCGTACCAGACCAACACGTGGTTGCTCGTGGAGGAGGATCGGTGCGTCGTCATCGACCCGGGAATGCACGCGGCGCAGCGCGTCCTCGAGATCCTGGAGGAGCGCGGGCTCACCCTGGAGTCCGTGGTCCTCACCCACGGGCACATCGACCACACCCGCGACTCGGGAACCCTGGCGAACCGTTCCGGTGTTCCCGTCTACATCCACCCGGAGGACCGCATGATGCTCGACGATCCGTCGGCGGGTGTGTCAGCGGCGTCGGTCCAGCTGTTCGCCGCGGACCAGATGATCCGCCCGGCGACGGTCCGGGACCTCAACCACAGAACCCGACTGAGTCTCGCGGGAACCGAGTTCACCGTGCGTCACGCCCCGGGGCATTCACCGGGGAGCACCCTGTTAATCGGTGCGGGGATATGTTTGTCCGGCGACGTGCTGTTCCGCGGCGCGATCGGACGCACCGACCTCCCGGCCTCGGACCCGGCGGCCATGGACCGCACCCTCCGTGAGGAGGTTCTCGCCCTCGATGACCGACTGCAGGTTCTCCCCGGGCACGGAGCGGTGACGACGATGCGCGCGGAGCGCCGTACGAACCCCTTCCTCCTCGCGCTGAATCGGAACTGAAGTCACCGGGTTCCGGGGCCTGAGGTCGGTCCGGCCGAATCGGGTGCGGGGAACCGGATCCTCTATACTCTGGATCCGTGAAGGATTCCCCTAAAATTCAGCCGTTTTCCGCCCCGAAAGGTGTACCGGACTATGTTCCGCCCGTCTCCCCCGAGTTTCTGACGGTGCGTGAGACGTTCACGGAGCAGACCCGACTCGCGGGCTACGAGCACATCGAGCTGCCGGTGTTCGAGGACACGGGTCTGTTCGCCCGGGGCGTCGGGGAATCCACCGATGTCGTGAGCAAGGAGATGTACACCTTCGAGGATCGGGGTGGCCGTTCCGTGACGCTGCGCCCGGAGGGGACCGCGGGCGTCATGCGCGCGGTGATCGAACACAACCTCGATCGCGGTCAGCTACCGGTGAAGCTGTCCTACGCCGGGCCCTTCTTCCGCTACGAACGCCCGCAGGCCGGTCGGTACCGTCAGCTGCAGCAGGTCGGGGTCGAGGCGATCGGTGTGGACGACCCGGCGCTCGACGCCGAGACCGTCGCGCTGGCGGACCGCTGCTTCCGGAGCATCGGCCTGACCGGGTTCCGGCTCGAGATCACCAGTCTCGGTGACGGGGCCTGTCGCCCGGCGTACCGGCGGAAACTGCAGGAGTTCCTCCTCGGGCTGCCCCTGGACGAGGCGACGCGGCAGCGGGCTGAACTCAATCCGCTGCGGGTCCTCGACGACAAGCGGACCGAGGTGAAGGAGATGACCGCGGACGCGCCGCTCATGCCGGACCATCTGTGCCCCGACTGCCTCGAGCACTTCGAGACGGTCACGGGCCTGCTCGACGACATGGGTGTGCCCTACACCCCGGCCCCGCGCCTGGTTCGTGGCCTGGACTACTACACCCGCACCTGCTTCGAGTTCGTGCACGACGGCCTCGGCGCGCAGTCGGGTATCGGCGGCGGCGGCAGATACGACGGCCTCATGGCGCAGCTCGGGGGACAGGAGCTCTCCGGCATCGGATTCGGGCTCGGCGTCGACCGTGCCCTGCTCGCACTCCAGGCCGAGAACATCAGTGTCTCCGACGGATCCCGCGTGGCGGTCTACGGTGTCGCGATGGGGGCCGCTGCGCGCAGGAGGATGGCCGTGGAGATCGACCGTCTCCGGGTCGCCGGGATCAGTGCCGACATGTCCTTCGGGGACCGCGGCCTCAAAGGTGCGATGAAGGGCGCGGACAGGGCCGGAGCCCGGTTCGCACTCGTTCTCGGGGACCGGGAACTCGGGGCGGGCACGGTCGCGGTCAAGGACCTCGCCGCCCACGAGCAGATCGATGTCCCCCTGGCGGAGCTGGTGACCCACCTGCGGGAGCGGCTCAGCGCCTAGCCGCCGGGACCGGCCATCCGGTGCCGTGGATCAGAACGCCACGGCATCGAGGAGGGTGGGTATGTCCGCCGCGACCACGATGAGGATCGGCAGCTGATCCCGGTTACCGTGCTCGGTCACGATCGCGGCATCGGGCAGCCGGCCCCCGGAATCCCGGGTGCCGAGAATTTCCAGCATCTCCGGGACGGTTGTCGTCCTGGGCACCAGGACGGCCCGGTCCCGTGGCTCGGCGAAGCGGAGGACCTCGCCGACGGTCACGGCGTCCAGGCGGCCGTTGTCCGCGAGGTCGTGGGCGACCCACCGGGCCACGGATCGCGCGGTGAGCAGTCGGTGGTAGCCGCCCCCGTCGTAGATCGGGAACTGGGCGTAGCCGTGCTCCCGGATCGCGGAGAGCACCTCCGTCACCCGGGACTCCGGGGAGAAACGGATGATGTGGTCCTGCTTCACGACTCCGGTCACGGTCGGTGCCGCCAGGAGGACATCCCGCAGGCGGCGGATCTCCGCCACGGTGTCGGGGCGGGGATCGGCGATCGGGCGTCCGTCGCGGAACTCACCGTGGCTGATCGCGTTGCGCAGATCCGCGAAGGCGTGGAGCGCGTCGGACTGGGACCGGGTCAACCGGTTCCGCTTCACCAGCTGGCTGACCATCCAGGTGAAGGAGTCCGATTTCCGCGCGTCGAGTGCGTCGCGGAGGAAGGCCTCGATCTGGTTGAAGGCGGCGAGGAACTCCGTGGCGGGGGACTGGTCCCCCTCCGTCGGGGAGAGCGTTCTACTGGTGGACTCAGGGGCGTCGGACACGATCACCACTGTAGCTGGACTGCGGTCCGCCCGCCTTTCGGGCACCGGGAGCGGAACTGTAGAATCAGCCCGATCAACGGCGCCGT
Organism: Corynebacterium antarcticum; assembly: GCF_016595285.2. Taxonomy (NCBI): domain Bacteria; kingdom Bacillati; phylum Actinomycetota; class Actinomycetes; order Mycobacteriales; family Corynebacteriaceae; genus Corynebacterium; species Corynebacterium antarcticum. The sequence continues at coordinate 251,190 of NZ_JAENIP020000001.1, read as the reverse complement.
GTTCTTCCGGCCCGGCCCCTGATCCCGTGAGGAGCGTGTCAATGAGCGGAAACCGTGGAACGGTCCCGGCGATGGTGTTTCTGGCCGCGATCGGGCTGATCGCGGGCTGTGGTACGGCGGGAACCGGTGCACCGGAGGAGACGTCCGCGCCCACCGCACGGACCTCGGGGTCGGTGGCGGCCACCACGACGCCGGACACGACGAGCCCGGCCCCGGTGACCGCGGAGACCTCGGATCCGGTGCGGACCGGGGAGGCGACCGGAGACGCCACGGCAGCCACCGGTGACGCCGGGGGAGCCGGCGTCGTCCGGGACTCCGCGAACCTCGAGGCGAAGCGGTGGGGCGGAGCCGACTACGACCCCGGGCTGGCCGCGAAGATGCCCGCGGATCCGTTGTACCCGGGCGACCGGACCGAGGTGCTCGGACAGGCTGCCGTCATCTGTGCCGCCGGTGGTTTCTACGGGGTGCACTACGTCGCCGCCCCGGATCCCGGGAGCTGCGGGTCCGCCGAAGCGGCGCTGGCTGCGGCGTTCGGGGACGAGGACGCGATGGACAACGTCCATTTCGCGGAGCCGCGGACCGTGGACGTCGGGGACGGGCGGGCCGTCCGGTGCGTGGAGAAGGGGAACATCCTGTTCGACTGCAGAGGTCCGGAGGGCGCCCCGGTGGCCTGGTTCTGGTGATTCCGGTGTCAGTACCTGAGCGGACGGAGGGTTCCGTGTCGTAGCCCGGAGAGGAAGATCTCCACGAGATTCGTGGTGATGTTCGGTTCGAGGGACAGGACACCGGGAACCGGGGGACGGGCGACGGTCAGCAGACCGATGATGAAGGTGTCGTGCTGGATCGACGCCTCGACGAGTCCGTGTCTCTTCGCCTCCTCGAGGATCGTGTTCCCGAGTTTCGCGGTGCGCTGGCGGAGGTCCATCACATCCGACGGCAGGAGGGTCAGATCGTCGGGGGCGAAGGCGGCGACCAGGGTGCCCAGGCCCATGTCCACCAGGGAGTCCACGTAGCGCAGCCACTGGCCCTCCGGATCCCGGTCGAACTGCCCGAGGACCGAATGCTGCAGTTCGATCGCCCGGGTGAAGAGCCGGGCGCCGCACGCGTGCAGCAGCGACTCCCGGTCCGGAAAGTTCCGGTACAGCGTCGCGATACCGACGTCGGCCCGCTCCGCGATGACCTCCAGGGGGACTGTCTCGGGCTGACGGCGGAAGAGTTCACACGCGGTGTCGATGATTCGGTTCCGGCGTTCGAGTGCGTCGGCGCGCAACGGTTTCTCCAACTGTGGGGGACGGTGGTGCGGCCCGTGGATGGGGACCCTTCTTAAAGTGATAGTCGCCACTACCGGTTCTGTCCAGTTCCGGTGCAGCCCGACTTTCCGGTACGACGACGAGCGGGCAGGATGGTCCCATGGACAGAACCCAGCTGCGGGCCCTCCTGCGAGACACCGATGACATCAGATCCCTCGCCACCCGGGCCGTGCGCCTCCTCGACGCGGTCCAGGAGGAGGAACCGTCGGTGGATCCGGGAGCCGGTGCGCACTGTGAGACACCCGCCGGTACCGTCGACATTCTCCCGCCGCACTCCCCGGAGTGGCCGCGGGACCTCTACACCCGTGCCACCGTCGAGCACGATCACCCGGGGTTCGCCCAACTCGTCCGTGAGCTCGTGTCGGTCGTCGTGCGCATCGATGCCCTGCGGGAGCCGGCGTCCCGGGCGGGAACCGGGGTGCTGGGCAGACTGTTCGGTCTGGGCAGACCCGATCCCGCCGCGGAGAACGCCGCCACCGACCTCCTCTTTCTCCTCGCCGACACCCGGACCAGCTGGGTGGTGACCGCGGTCCGGGACGTTCTGTCCGGCGCGCAGCGTGCCGCGGATCAGCAGCGGCGGGACGGGGTGCGCCTCAACCCGGGCCCCGGTGCACCCGGCGACCACTGCATCGAGGCCGCGCGGCGCGCGGTGATCAGGGGCGCCGGAACCGGCTACGGGGGCGTCGAGTTCGGTCGGATCGAACCGGCCGCATTGTCGGGAGCCCGAACCGCCGTCGACCGGGTGCTCCGCCACCCGGACTCCGAACCGGCCCTCCGGGCGGAGGCGGACGAGGCTCTGGCCGCCCTGGGGCGCCGTCACACCCGGGAACTGATGGAGCAGCTTCCCCCGGAGGCGCTCAAGCGGGTCACCGACGACCGACTCCGGTTCACGGGGCTGGCCGAGGCCGGCATCACGTCCGTCGCGGACGTCCTCGACACGCCGGTTGACAGGTTGATGGCGGTCAACGGTATCGGCCGCCGGACCGCCGACCGCCTGCTGGCGGCGGCGCGCACCCTGGAATCCGAGGCCGCGACGACGAACCCGACCTTGCACATCGGCGCGGACCCGGTCCCGGAGGCGGTGGCGCTGACCCGTGTCCTGTCACGGTACGAGCAGGTCGCCGTGCTCGACGAGACCGAGCGCTCCCGCAGGGACCGCCTCATCAGTTTCTTCCGGGAGCTACCGGTCGGACCGGCCCCGGACGGATTCGACGTCATCGTCCGGGGGAGTGGCGCCCTGGACCAGCTCCTCGACGATCTCCGGTGGGCGGCGGCCGGCCCGGCTCTGCTGCTGCCGGATCACGTCACCGATCCGGGCTCCGCCGCGTGGGACGACTACCTCTCCCGTCCGGCCCGGTATCAGGCACTCCTCGCCGATCTCCTCCGGCTCGACACCGTCACCGGGGAGGATCCGGCGCTGCTTGACGCGGCACTCATCGAGCGGATCCGGGAGGTCCGGCTGAATCGGGACTTCCTCCGCGATCTCCACCTCCGGGGCTACCAGTCCTACGGTGCGCGGTTCGCGGTCGTCCAGCGCCGGATCATCCTCGGTGATGAGATGGGGCTGGGCAAGACCATTCAGGCGATCGCTGTCGCGGCACACCTCGCCGCGGAACTCGCAGCCGGGGGAGGTGGACCGGGTCACACCGCCGTGGTGTGCCCCGCCTCCGTCGTCGTGAACTGGTCGCGGGAGCTCGGCACCTTCTGCACGCTGGAGGTCTTCGTCGCGCACGGACCGGACAAACGGGTCGCAGCGGCGGCGTGGCGGGAGCGGGGAGGGGTGCTGGTCTGCACCTACGATGGTGCACGGACCCTGGACCTCGGGGGACCGGATGTGCTCATCATCGATGAGGCGCACATGATCAAGAATCCGCGGGCGAAGAGGACGATCGCGTGCTCCGCTCTCGCGCAGGCCTCGGGGACGGTCATGCTGTTGACCGGAACGCCACTGGAGAACCGCGTCAGTGAGTTCGTCAATCTCATCCGCATCGTCCGGCCCGATCTGGTCACGCGGGGGATGGCCGAGCTGGAGGCGGAGCCGTTCCGCCGGTTGATCGCGCCGGCGTACCTGCGGAGAAACGTCATCCAGGTACTCGATCAGCTCCCGGAGCGGGTGGACGAGACGGAGTGGGTCGAGCTGACCGACAACGACCAGCGGTTCTACCGGGAGAACGTGGCCGAGGGATCGTGGATGGGGATGCGCCGTGCATCGTGGCTCACCCCCGCGGGCGAACCGGCGAAGCTGGCCCGACTCGCGGAGATCATCGCGGATGCCCGCACCGCCGGGAGACGGGTCCTGGTTTTCAGCTTCTTCCTCGACGTACTCGAGATCATCGCCGGCGCCTTCGGGGAGTCGGTCGTCGGGGTCATCGACGGTTCGGTTCCCCCGCAACGCAGACAGGAGCTCGTCGACGCCTTCGGCTCCGCACCCGGCGGCAGTATCCTCCTCGCGCAGGTCCTCGCCGGTGGGCAGGGGCTGAACATCCAGGCGGCATCAGTGGTCGTGCTGGCTGAACCCCAGGTCAAACCCACCCTGGAGGATCAGGCGATCGCCCGGGCGTACCGCATGGGCCAGACCGGGACGGTCCACGTGCACCGCCTCATCGGAACAGACACCGTCGACGAGAGGATGCTCGAGATACTCGCGGGCAAGCGCGGGGTGTTCGATTCATTCGCGCGCACCTCGGACGCGGCCGAGGTGTCCGACGCGGTGGACATCTCCGAGCCGGAGCTCGCCAGGCAGATCATCGCCGAGGAGCGCCGCAGGCTGGGGCTGACGGACGGGGAACCGGCGCGTCCTGCACCGGAGACGGACACCGCGTCGGAGATCCGGCGGAGCTAGCTTCCGGATGCTCCGGTGTCCGATGGGGGGACACCGAAATCCCGGAGGAGCCGCCGGACCCGCTCCGCGATGTTGTCGCGGATCAGCCGCATGCGTTCGGTTCCCTCGATCCCCCTGTGGGAGGGCTCGTCGGTCACCCAGACCTCGGGCTCGCTCCGCATGCCGGGCACGGATTCCACGGTGGCCTCGGTGCCGAGGACGATGACGCGGTCGGCACGCCGGAGAGTGTCGGGGTCGACGCCGGTGGAGACCGCCCCCTCCATGGACGCGCCGATCTCGGCGACCGTCGCCGCCGACGTCCGGTTGATGGACCCCTTCGGCATCGTGCCGGCCGAGTGGACCTCAACCCGGTCCCCGGCGTAGAGCCGGGTTATCGCCTCGGCCATCTGCGATTTTCCGGCGTTCCGGGTGCAGATGAACAGGACCAGCGGATGAGTCCGGGCATCGGGTGAACCTCCGGTGTGTGCATGCGTCAGCGGACCCGTGTGCGGACGGCGGTTCCGGGCGGCGAAGTCGGGTCGCCGGGGAAGAGGCGTGGTGCCCACCACATCGCCACGTAGACCAGCGCCAGGAGAACGGGGACCTCGATGAGGGGGCCGATCGTACCCGCCAGTGCCTGCCCGGACATCGCACCGAAGGTTCCGATCGACACGGCGATGGCCAGTTCGAAGTTGTTGCCCGCGGCCGTGAACGCGATCGTCGTGGAGGTGGCGTAGCCGAAACCCGCGGTCCGGGACACGACCGTGGCGAGGATGAACATGATGAAGAAGTAGAGGACGAGGGGAACCGCGATCCGGGTGACCGCCCACGGGTTCGCCGTGAGCTGCCCTCCCTGCAGGCTGAACAGCACGACGATGGTGTAGAGCAGGCCGCCGAGGGCGAGTGGGGAGATCCTGGGGAGGAACCTCGTTTCGTACCACCGGCGGGACCGGATCCTCTCGCCGAGGACACGGGACAGAAAACCCGCCAGCAGGGGGATCCCGAGGAACACGAGGACGGAGACGAGGATCGCGGTGAAGGAGAACTCGGCGCTGGTCGTCTCGAGGCCGAGCCAGGAGGGGAGCACCTGGAGGTAGAACCAGCCGAGCACCGAGAACATCACGACCTGGAAGACCGAGTTGATGGCGACCAGCACGGCGGCGGTCTCGCGGTCGCCGCAGGCGAGGTCGTTCCAGATCAGCACCATGGCGATGCACCGGGCCAGGCCGATGATCACGAGCCCGGTGCGGTACTCGGGGAGATCGGGGAGCAGCAGCCACGCCAGGGCGAACATCAAAGCCGGGCCGAGAATCCAGTTCAGCGCGATGGTCATCGTCATCAGCCGGCGGTCCGCGGCGATCTCGCCCGTCTTGTCGTAGCGCACCTTCGCCAACGGCGGGTACATCATCACCAGCAGGCCCAGCGCGATGGGGACCGATATCCCGCCCACCGACCAGGAATCGAGGAGCCGCCCGAGTGACGGGATGAACCGACCGAGGAGGATTCCGAGGACCATCGCGGCGATGATCCACACCGGCAGCCATCTGTCGAGGAAACTCAATCGTGCGGGAACGGGAGCGCTCGGGGAGGTGCTCATTGTGTGACGGAACCTGTCTGTTCGGTGAGCTGGCCGCTAGACAACTCTAGGTAGGAGACCTTCTATGGTCAACAGTCTATGTCGTGGAAGACACCGGACCTACATCCGGTACCCGCCGCGGTCCAGGGTGTCGCAGGAGTTCATCGACCCCGACCGGTAACCGGCGAGGAAAGCCCGTTCGCGCTGCTCGGATGACCCGTGGGTGAATGCATCCGGCCGGACCTCGCCCTGGCTGCGTTTCTGTATGTTGTCGTCGCCGACGGCACGCGCGGTCTGGACCGCGTCCCGGACCTGCTCGTCGGTGATCGGTTCGAGGAAGGCTCCCTCGCCGTCATCGGCGTAGTGCGCCCAGACCCCGGCGTAGCAGTCGGCCTGGAGCTCGATCTTCACCGCGTTCGAATCGGCGCCCGGGTTCTTGTAGTCGCTCAGCCCCAGTGTCCCCTCCAGATTCTGCAGGTGGTGACCGAACTCGTGGGCGACGATGTACTCCTGCGCGAGTGGTGCGTTCTCCCCACCGAGCTGGACGATCTGATCGAAGAAGCTGACGTCGAAGTAGGCGGTCTGGTCGACGGGGCAGTAGAACGGTCCCGTCGCGGTGGAGGCCATGCCGCAGCCGGACCGGGTGGAGTTGTCGAAGATGACGAGGCCCGGCTGCGAGTACTCGATACCGGCCTGTTCCGGGAGATTGGTCGCCCACACCGCATCGAGCGACTGTGCGGTCGCGGACACCCGGCAGTCGGCGTACCGGTTGGCGTCGGCACCGGTGCGGCAGTGCTCGAGGGTCTCGTTTCCGGTCGAGCCGTCACCGGGCGTCTGCGCCTGCTGCTGGTTCAGCACCTCGTTGAGCTCCGCCGGATCGCCTCCGAGGAGGAAGAAGGCCACGGCCACGATTATGGTGCCGATACCGCCACCCGCGGCGAGTTTCATCCCACCGCCGGAGCGTCGGGCGCGGGATGAACTCAGGTCCACATCATCACGAAAGGTCATGCGACGATCATGCCACACCGGTGCGGGGCCGGATCCCGGTTGATCGTGGCTCGTCAGCGGCCCGGTTCCCGCGGGGTCGGAGCCCGGGTCGCGGGAATCTCCGCCCGGGAGGACGGGGCGCCGTGGGGTGGGGGTAGACTCGCAGGTCGATCGGAATTTCTCTGTTACCTAGTGGAAGGACACCAGACACGTGTTGCGCACTCATCTTGCCGGCGACCTGCGGAAGGAATCAGCGGGACAGACGGTGACGCTGACCGGATGGGTGGCGCGCCGCCGCGATCACGGAGGTGTCATCTTCATCGATCTGCGGGACCGCTCCGGTGTCGCCCAGGTCGTCTTCCGGGAATCCGAGGTCGCCGAGAAGGCGCACCACCTGCGCAGCGAGTTCTGCGTCCGGGTCAGCGGTGTGGTCGAGCCCCGCCCCGAGGGATCGGAGAACCCGAACCTGGCGTCCGGTGACGTCGAGGTCAACGTCACCGAGCTGGAGATCCTGAACGAGTCCGCACCACTCCCGTTCCAGATCGAGGACTCGGCCGCCTCCGGGGAGGTCGGCGAGGAGGCCCGACTCCGGTACCGCTACCTCGATCTGCGTCGTCCGAGCCAGGCCAAGGCGATGCGCCTCCGCGCCGCCGCCAACCAGGCGGCACGCCGGGTACTCGACGCCAACGGCTTCACCGAGGTGGAGACGCCGACCCTGACCCGGGCCACGCCCGAGGGTGCCCGTGACTTCCTCGTTCCCGCCCGCCTCAAGCCGGGAACCTTCTACGCGCTGCCGCAGTCGCCGCAGCTGTTCAAGCAGCTGCTCATGGTCGCAGGTCTCGAGCGCTACTACCAGATCGCCCGCTGCTACCGGGACGAGGACTTCCGCGCGGACCGCCAGCCCGAGTTCACGCAGCTCGACGTGGAGATGAGCTTCGTCGACGAGAATGACGTCATCGAGCTCGCCGAGCAGGTCCTGGTCGAGCTGTGGAAGCTGATCGGATACGAGATCACCACCCCGATCCCGCGCATGACCTACGCGGAGGCGATGCGCCGGTACGGATCGGACAAGCCCGATCTCCGCTTCGACATCGAGATCACCGAGTGCACCGAGTTCTTCTCCGACACCACGTTCCGGGTGTTCCAGAACGAGTACGTCGGTGCCGTCGTGATGGAGGGGGGCGCGAGCCAGCCCCGCCGTCAGCTGGACGCCTGGCAGGACTGGGCCCGCCAGCGCGGAGCCAAGGGCCTCGCCTACATCCTCGTCGGGGAGGACGGGGAGCTCGGTGGGCCCGTCGCGAAGAACATCACGGAGCAGGAGCGCGCCGGTATCGCCGGACACGTCGGCGCGAAGCCCGGCGACTGCATCTTCTTCGCCGCCGGAGACACCAAGTCCTCCCGGGCACTGCTCGGTGCGGCACGCGGTGAGATCGCCCGCAAGCTCGACCTCATCAAGGACGGGGACTGGGCCTTCACCTGGGTCGTCGACGCGCCGATGTTCGAACCGTCCGCCGACGCCACCGCGTCCGGCGATGTCGCCCTCGGCCACTCCAAGTGGACCGCGGTCCACCACGCCTTCACTTCTCCGAAGCCGGAGTTCCTCGAGTCCTTCGACGAGGATCCGGGTTCCGCACTGTCGTACGCCTACGACATCGTGTGCAACGGCAACGAGATCGGTGGCGGATCGATCCGCATCCACCGCCGGGACGTCCAGGAGCGGGTGTTCAAGGTCATGGGGATCACGGATGAGGAGGCCCAGGAGAAGTTCGGCTTCCTGCTCGATGCCTTCGCCTTCGGTGCTCCGCCGCACGGCGGGATCGCCTTCGGCTGGGACCGGATCATGAGCCTGCTCGGAGGATTCGACTCGATCCGCGACGTGATCGCATTCCCGAAGTCGGGTGGCGGAGTCGATCCGCTCACCGACGCCCCGGCGCCGATCACCCCTGAGCAGCGCAAGGAATCCGGGATCGACGCCAAGCCGAAGAAGCAGGGTCAGACCAACCGGAGCTGACACCCGCCCGACCGCCCCGCCGACCGGGTGGGGAGACCGGGTCACCATCGGTCATAGGCCGGCCGCAGGTTGACCGGCCCGATGGTGGTTCCGCACCCCCGGTTACCGTATCGCCCGGCTCCGCGGGAACCGTGTCCCCGCTTTCCCTGTGCCTCCGATGCTGTTCAGGTGCTGTTTCCGGGGATTTCGCGGAGCCGGATCCGCGGTACCGGCGCCCGGAGGGCCGACGCCTGTTCCTCCCGCCGGATACAGTGAGGGGGAGTATCGAGGGAGCGATCGTGTGGTCACGCGCTCCCTCACCACGCCGGTTCACCGGCGAATGAACCATGAAGGAGTTTTCCCATGCTCGCGACCGAAGAGATCGTCGAGGTGGCCCAGGAGCTGCTGTCCGAACGTTTCGGAGGTACCCAGAAACTCGGGGACGTCGTGTCCCTCGGGGGATCCGGGAACGCGGTGGTGCTCCGGGCCCGTGTCGCTGTGTCGCCGTTCCTCCAGCAACGCTCGGTCGTCCTCAAGTACACGCCCCCGACGGGGGACAGGATCGACGACGCGGCCCTGATCCGCGAGGTCGTGTCCTACCAGTTCACCACCTCCCTGCCCGCGGACGTCCGCCCTGGTCCGGTCCTCCTGGCCTACGACATCGACCGCAGGATCCTGGTCATCAGCGATTCCGGGGACGGCCAGACCTACGCCGATCTGCTGGCTGATGCCGAGGGCGAGAAGCGGCTCCCGCTGATCCGCAGTCTCGGACGGGCGATCGGTAGGATGCACGCCGGAACCGCGGACCGAGAGGCCGGATTCGACATTCTCCTGAAACGCATGCTGCGGACGTACCCGGACACCGAGGAACTCCAGTACGCACGGGAACGGGGTCTGCCCGCCTCGATCGACCGGGGGCTCGAGCTCCTGGACGCCGCGGGGATCGAGATCCCGGCCAGCGTGCGGCACTTCGCCTCCGACGCGAAACGCCGTCTGGTCAGCGGTAGGCACCGGGCGTTCACCCCGTTCGACCTGTCCCCGGACAACATCATCCTCGCCGACCGTACCCAGTTCCTCGACTACGAATGGGCCGGGTTCCGGGATGCGACCTTCGACATCGCCTGCGTCATCGCGGGATTCCCGCAGTTCCTCTTCACCCGTCCGATCACCGACGACGAGGCGGACGCACTGACGGAATCGTGGGTCGAGGAGGTCCGGGAGATCTGGCCCAACGTCACCAACGAGGCGCGCCTGCAGGCCAGGATCGTCACCGCGATGATCGGATGGGCGATGTCGAGCGTCTGCTATCTCTACTACGGTTCCATGAACCAGGTCATCAGCGAGTACGGCGAGCGGGCAGAGGCACAGAACGCCGAGATCCCGGATCCCGAGGTGGAGGCCGCCGCCACCGCCGAGGCCGTGGGCATCGATGAGGGCTATGACGTCCTCGCCGATGCGTTGGGCGACATCTCGGAGAACAGCGGGCTGGCCCGTGACGACCTCCACGAGACGTTCACCGCCCTCGCCCACTACGCCGAACGCGGACAGGATCCCCGGTTCCCGGATGTCCACCGCTTCGCCGCCTCCGTGGTGGAACGACTCGACGCACTGGACCGGGGCTGACGCACCCCCGCGGGAGGACCGGTCACCCCGGCCGGCCTCCGGCGTACCCGAAGAGTAAGGAAGAGCCACCCTCCATGGCACAGGCCACCCTGTTTCCCGGCGGAGACGATGACGACGGCGCGGCCGACACCGGCACCGGGTACTTCCACCCCGGGGAACATGCGCCGCTCGCCGCGCGAATGCGTCCCCGCAACCTCGATGAGGTCGTCGGTCAGGAGCACATCCTCGGCCCCGGTAGGCCGCTGCGCCGGCTCGTCGAGGGCTCCGGTGCCGCATCGGTCATCCTCTACGGGCCTCCGGGAACCGGGAAGACCACGATCGCGTCCCTCGTGAGCGCGGAAACGGAGCGTCGCTTCGTCGGGCTCTCCGCGCTCAATGCGGGGGTCAAGGAGGTCCGCACGGTCATCGACCGGGCCCGGCGAGACCTCATCGACGGGCGCCGCACGGTGCTGTTCATCGACGAGGTGCACCGGTTCTCCAAGACCCAGCAGGACGCCCTGCTGGGGGCCGTCGAGAACCGGATCGTCCTGCTGGTGGCGGCGACGACGGAGAACCCGTCCTTCTCGGTCGTCGCGCCACTGCTGTCGCGGTCGCTCATCCTCCAGCTGCAGCCACTGGAGGACGACGATGTCGCGACGGTGGTCCGGCGGGCGCTCGTCGACGAGCGTGGTCTCGGTGGGCGCGTCACGGCCACCGACGAGGCCGTCGACCAGTTGGTCGCGCTGGCGGGTGGCGACGCCCGTCGGGCCCTGACCTACACGGAGGCGGCCGCGGAATCGGTGCCCGACGGTGGAGAACTCACCGTCGGGACGGTCCGGGAGAACGTCGATCGCGCCATCGTCCGCTACGACCGCGACGGTGACCAGCACTACGACGTCACGAGCGCATTCATCAAGTCGGTGCGCGGTTCCGACGTCGATGCCGCGCTCCACTACCTCGCCCGCATGATCGAGGCGGGGGAGGACCCCAGGTTCATCGCCCGGCGCCTGGTCATCCTCGCCTCCGAGGACATCGGGATGGCCGACCCCGGAGCTCTCCCGATGGCGGTCGCCGCTGCACAGACGGTGGCACTGATCGGGCTGCCCGAGGCACGTCTCACCCTCGCCCAGGCGACGATCCATCTGGCGACCTCGCCCAAGTCCAATGCCGTGATCACCGCTATCGACGCCGCGCTCCGGGACGTCCGGGAGGGACGATCTGGGCACGTTCCGCCGCATCTCCGGGACGGGCACTACGCCGGGGCGAAGAAGCTCGGCAACGCCGTCGGCTACCGCTATCCGCACGATGATCCCCGCGGCATCCTGGATCAGCAGTATCTTCCGGATTCGCTGGCGGACGCGTGCTACTACCGGCCCACCGGGCACGGCGGCGAGCAACGGCTCGGTGACGTCGTCGGGCGTCTGCGCCGGATCATCCGCGGGAACCGGAAGTGACCCGGTGGCGTTGACCGCCACGCACGTTCCGGGGCAGGGGCCGCGGCCAGGTCCGGTGACCTCCGCCGGACCCCGGGGTGGGACCGGAAGGCGGGGACGGAGCGGGTAAGGTTGTCCGGGACCGATCCCAAAACATGACAGCGAGGATTCTAGAACCGTGCAGACCCACGAGATCCGGGAGCGCTTCATCGCGCACTTCGTCAAAGCTGGACACGTCGAGGTACCCAGTGCCCCGTTGATCCTCGACGACCCCAACCTCCTGTTCGTCAACGCCGGGATGGTGCCGTTCAAGCCGTACTTCCTGGGGCAGCAGAACCCGCCCTTCCCGTCCGGTACCGCAACCTCGATCCAGAAGTGCGTCCGCACCCTGGACATCGAGGAAGTCGGTATCACGACCCGGCACAACACCTTCTTCCAGATGGCGGGCAACTTCTCCTTCGGCCGGTACTTCAAGGAAGGTGCGATCACCCACGCGTGGAACCTGCTCACCGGTTCCGTCGCAGACGGCGGCTTCGGGATGGATCCCGACCGTCTGTGGGTCACCGTCTACCTCGATGACGATGAGGCGGCGGACATCTGGGAGAACAAGATCGGACTGCCGAAGGAACGCATCCAGCGGCTCGGCATGGCGGACAACTACTGGTCCATGGGAATCCCCGGCCCCTGCGGTCCCTGCTCGGAGATCTACTACGACCGTGGTCCGGAGTACGGTGCCGACGGTGGTCCGGAGGCCGACGACAACCGCTACATGGAGATCTGGAACCTGGTCTTCATGCAGAACGAGCGGGGGGAGGGCATCGGCAAGGACAACTTCGAGATCCTCGGCCCGCTGCCGAAGAAGAACATCGACACCGGTCTCGGCATCGAACGCGTCGCCTGCCTGCTGCAGGGCGTCGAGAACGTCTACGAGACCGATCTCCTGCGACCCGTGATCGACGTCGCCGAGCAGCTGACCGGCGCGACCTACGGGGCGAAGCACGCCGATGACATCCGGTTCCGGGTCATCGCCGATCATTCCCGGACCGCGATGATGCTGATCCTCGACGGCGTCACCCCGGGTAACGAGGGACGTGGCTACATCCTGCGCCGCCTGCTGCGCCGGATCATCCGGTCCGCGCGGTTGCTCGGTGCCACAGGTGAGACGATGGAACGATTCATCTCCACCATCATGGACACGATGACCCCCTCCTACCCGGAGATCGCGGAGTCCCGGGGCCGGATCCTCGACACAGCGGTGACGGAGGAGAAGGCCTTCCTCCGGACCCTGGAGTCGGGTACCCACCTGTTCGAGCGTGCCGCCGAGAGCGTCCGTTCGTCGGGTGCGAAGACGCTGGCCGGTGACCAGGCTTTCGCGCTGCACGACACCTACGGTTTCCCGATCGACCTGACGATGGAGATGGCCGCTGAAGCCGGCCTCGAGGTCGACCGCGCCGGATTCGACGCCCTCATGGCGGAACAGCGGGACCGCGCGAAGGCCGACAACCGTGCAAAGAAGCACGGTCACGCCGACCTCTCCGTCTACCGGGAGTTCGTCGACGAACACCCCACGGTGTTCGTCGGCTACGACAACCTCGAGGCCGAGGGCCGGGTTCTGGGGCTGCTGCAGGGTGGTGCGACCGTCACCCGCGCGGCTGAGGGCGAGGACGTCGAGGTGATCCTCGACGTGACGCCGATGTACGCGGAGGCCGGCGGACAGTTGGGCGACCGGGGCGCGATCACCCTCGGCGACACCAGGCTGCGCGTCAACGACGTCCAGAAGATCGGCAAGAAGCTCTGGGTGCACAAGGCCACCGTGGAGAGCGGCGAGATCGGCGTCGGTGAACAGGCACTCGCCGCAGTCGACGAAGGCTGGCGGCACGCCGCCCGTCAGGCGCACTCCGGTACCCACCTCATCCACGCCGCCCTGCGTCAGGTTCTCGGACCCAACGCCGTCCAGGCCGGATCGATGAACAAGCCGGGCTACCTCCGCTTCGACTTCAACTCCGCGCGGGCGCTCACCCCGGAGCAGCTCACCGAGATCGAGACCATCACCAACCAGGCGGTGGACGCCGACTGGGCGGTCAACACCTTCGAGACGAGCCTCGACGAGGCCAAGGCCATGGGGGCGCTGGCCCTGTTCGGCGAGAACTACGGCGACCGGGTCCGCGTCGTCGAGATCGGCGGACCGTTCTCGATGGAGCTCTGTGGCGGCACCCATGTCGGCCACTCCTCCCAGATCGGACCGGTGTCGGTCCTCGGTGAGGCGTCGGTCGGTTCCGGTGTCCGGCGGATCGAGGCTTACTCGGGTCTGGATTCGTTCCGGTACCTGTCCCGTGAGCGCGCCCTGGTGGAAGGCCTCGCGACCTCCCTGAAGGCGCCCAGCAACGAGCTGCCGGACCGTATCGCACAGCTCACCGAGAAGCTGAAGGCGGCGGAGAAGGAGATCGCCGCGCTGCACCGCAGGCAGCTCGCGGCCGCCACCGCCGACTACCTGAAGCAGGCCCGCCAGGTCGGCGACTTCACCCTGCTCACCGTGCGTCTTCCGGAAGGTACCGCCGGTGGCGACCTGCGTACCGTCGGCACTGATCTGAGGAATCGGATCGGGACCGAACCCGCGGTGATCGTGCTCGCGACAGCTGATGACCGGGGCAAGGTACCGTTCCTCGTCGCAGCCACCGACGGCGCCGTGGAACGAGGTGTCTGTGCCGGTGATCTCATCAGGGTCTTCGGCGGGCCGGTCGGTGGCCGCGGAGGTGGCAAGCCGGACATGGCCCAGGGATCGGGTTCGGACGCCTCCGGCATCGACGCGGGCTTCAGCGCCGTGGAGGACGACCTCCGCCACCGCTGACGGCCACGGTCGCTCAGCGATCCGCGGTCGCGGTGCCCCCACCCGGATCCGGTTCCGGAGTGCCGCCGGACGGGGCCCGGGGACACGCCACACCCACCGCCCCACCGGGCGCAGGCCTGTGGCGGAGCCGAAATGCTATAGATTTGGGGTTGCGTGTCCGACGCGCCGCTGTGACGGTTCTGTTACGGTCGGTGCCTGGTGGGGTGCGCACCCCACCGGAGCGCACGGCCATCTCCACGAAGCACACGCGCAGGTGTGAATGCCCCGTCCCAGTGCCCATACTCCCGAGACGAAAGACGAAGCCGAGAGCATGCCCATACAGCCAGACAAACCCGGAGTCGATGACCCCGGTAGGGGACGGCGTCTCGGGATCGACGTCGGAACAGTACGGATCGGCGTCGCGGTGTCTGACTCGGACGGTCGGCTGGCGACCCCGGTGGAGACCGTTCCCCGGGTGACGGGCCTGAAGGACCGCGACGGTTCCGACATCGACCGGCTCATCGAGCTGATCACCGAATACGGTGTCGTCGAGGTCGTCGTCGGATTGCCGCGGGATCTCCACGGCAACGGTTCGTCCTCCGTCAAGCACGCGAAGGAGTTCGCCTTCCGCATCGACCGGCGGCTGACCGGATGGGACGATCAGGGTAGGAAGATCCCCGTCAGACTCGCCGACGAGCGGCTGACCTCTGTCCTGGCCACCAGGGCACTGCACATGTCGGGACGAACGACCAGGAACGGACGCAGTGTGATCGACCAGGCCGCTGCCGTCGAAATTCTCCAATCATGGCTCGACGCCCGGGCGAATGCCCTGTCGGCCACCGACGTTGAGGACGGTTCATAGATGAACAGAGCACGCCCCAGGCGCAGCCCGAAGGGGCGCCGGATGGAACCCAGGTACGTCCGTCGGCGGCAGTCCGGCATGGCCATCGTCATAGCCAGTGTCCTCATCATCATCGGGACGGTCGTGTACATCGTGGGATCACGCAGCGGTTCTAACGCGCCGGAGGACTTCAACGGCACCGGCAACGAGATCGTACAACTCGTCCAGATCAAGGAGGGGTCGTCCGTGTCCGCGCTCGGCCCCGAACTCGTGGAGAGGGGGATCGTCAAATCCAACGGTGCGTTCCAGGCCGCGGCCGGGGCGAACCCGGACGCGGCCCGGGTCCAGCCGGGGTTCTACCGGCTCCAGGGGGAGATGAGCGCGAAGTCCGCGGTCGCCGCCCTCGTGGATCCCGCGAACAAGGTGGAGATGCTGGAGATCCCGGGAGGGGCGACCCTGATGGATGTCCGGGTCATCGGCGGCGAGACCCGTCCCGGCATCTACACGAAGATCGCCGGGGTGACCTGCACCCTGGGCTCCCCGAACTGCGTCACGGCGGAGGAGCTCGAGAGAGTGGCCGCCACCACCGATCCGGCTGAGTTCGGGGCACCCGAGTGGGCTCTCGAACAGGTTCGTGCCCGCAACGGCGACCCGAAGCGTCTCGAGGGGCTCATCACCCCGGGCAGCTACGTGATCAATCCGGAACAGGATGCCACCGGCATCCTGCGGGAACTCGTCAGTGCGGGTACCGATGAATACAACTCCACCGGAATCGTCGACCGTGCGAACGCCATGCACCTCACACCCTACGAGCTGCTGACCGCTGCGTCCCTGGTGGAACGGGAGGCGCCGGCCGGTGACTTCGACAAGGTCGCCCGGGTCATTCTCAACCGGCTCGCCGAGCCCATGCGGCTCGAGTTCGACTCGACGGTCAACTACGACCTCACCGACGTCGAGGTGGCGACCACCGACGAGGACCGTGCCCGCAGGACCCCGTGGAACACGTATGCCATGGACGGACTTCCCGAGACCCCCATCGCGGCACCGTCCATCGAGGCGATCGAGGCCATGGAGAATCCGGCCGACGGAAACTGGCTCTTCTTCGTCACCATCGACAGTGACGGCACGACCGTATTCAACGACACCTTCGAGGACCACCTGCGGGACACCCAGCAGTCGGTGGACAACGGGGTCCTCGACTCCAACCGCTGACAGCCTCCGTCGGCGGTGTACCGGAGTCCGTTACGCCCGATCCGGAGCACCCGTGGGGCGCCGACTCCAGTGAAAGGAAGAACCATCCGTGAGTGATCCCATCCGTCACCGGGCCGCTGTTCTCGGCCGTCCGGTCGAGCACAGTCTCTCGCCCGTCATCCACATGGCCGGATACCGGGCGATCGGACTCGACGACTGGTGCTACACCCGGATCGACTGCGGTGCGGACGACGTGCGGCGGATCGTGTCGGACGCCCCGGCCGAGTTCGCCGGTTTCTCGGTCACGATGCCCGGAAAATTCGCGGCCCTCGACGTCGCCCGGGAGGTCACACCCCGGGCCGCCGCGATCGGATCCGCGAACACCCTGGTCCGGATCGCCGGTGGCTGGCGCGCGGACAACACGGACTGCGAGGGAGTGTCGGCCGCGCTCGGGGATCTGGGAGTCCGGAACCCCGCGGCCGGGGAACGTGCCGTGCTCGTCGGAGCCGGGGGGACCGCGAGACCCGCGCTCTGGGCACTGGGCCAGTCGGGGTACCGGGCCGTGACCGTGATCAACCGGTCTGACCGCAGCGCTGAACTCGCGCCGCTCGCGGAGACCCTCGGGATCGAGCTCCACTGGACGGTTCCGGACCGCGACCGGGTCAGAGCGGCCGTGCGCGACGCGGCGGTGGTCATCTCGACCGTTCCCGCGGCGGCACTGGACGGGATCGAGGGGGATCTCGCACGGGTACCGGTGCTGGACGTCATCTACGATCCGTGGCCGACACCGCTGGCCCGGGCGGCAGCGGGCAACGGTGTCCCCGTGGTCGGCGGTGACGTGATGCTGGCGGGCCAGGCGTTGAGCCAGTTCGAGCAGTTCACCGGGGAACCGGCGCCCCGCGACGCGATGCGCGCGGCACTGACGGACGCACTCCGCGACCGGAGCTCCGGATCATGAACAGCGGGAGACGCCGCGGAAACAGCCCCTGGTTCGGGCATCTCCTGATCGCGCTGCTCGTTCCGGTCGGCTACCTCCCGGTGGTCTTTCTGTCCGGGTTCAATCCCCCGGAGCGACCGTTCGCGGAGCTGAGCTATCTCACGCTCGCCACGATCGCACTGGTCGTCAACGCCGTCATCTACGCCTGTCACCTGGAGAGATTTGACACGAATCGCCCGCCTACCTGGATGAACCTCACCTTCGCGTGCTATCACCTCGCCGTGCTCCCGTTGCTGATCTTCGGTGTCGTGACGTTCGTGGGTGCGATCTTCTGATCCTCCGGGTCGGTGGTTCACAGCTGCACCGCACTGCCCGCGGACCGTGGTGCCCCGGGAGATTAGATTCCCGTGGATGACTCTGCTGCCGTCGATCCCCGTCCTCGTCATCTGGGCCGGTCTCCTCGTGCGCTCCGATCTCCGTCACCGCAGGCTCCCCGACGGTCTGACCGTGCCCCCGGCGGTGTCCGCACTCCTGGTGACGTGCTGGTTCGCACCGGTTTTTCTCGTCCCCGGTCTCGCCTGGTCCCTGATCTACCTGCTCCTGGCCGGATTGACCGGTGGCGGTATCGGGGGAGGGGACATCAAACTCGCGGTGCCGCTCGGCATCCTGGCCACGGTCATCGGCGGGATCTCCGGTGGTCTCCTGGCGGCGGCGTTGTCCGGGTTGCTCACCTCGGTGGTTCTCGTCGGAACCGGGCGCAGCTCCATTCCACACGGTCCGGCCATGTTCGCGGGCACCCTCATCGTGTTGGTCTCCGCGGTTCCCGGCTCCGTGTGACCGTGACCGGGGGCGTTTCGGGGACCCTGGTGTTCCGGTGAACTGATCGCATGGAAGAATGAGCGCATGCTTCGATGGACTACAGCAGGGGAATCCCACGGTCAGGCTCTCATCGCACTGGTGGAGCACATGCCCGCGGGGGTTCCACTGACGACTGATCAGATCTCCACCCAACTCGCCCGCCGTCGACTGGGCTACGGTCGCGGGGCCCGGATGAAGTTCGAGGCCGATGAGGTGACGATGCTCACCGGCGTCCGCCACGGGCAGACGATCGGTGGTCCGGTGGCGATCATGATCGGAAACACCGAGTGGCCGAAGTGGACGACGATCATGTCCGCCGACCCGGTCGACCTCGACGACGAGGAGGTCGCACGTGCGATGGACTCCGGGCGTGGGGCGAAACTGACCCGACCCCGTCCCGGGCACGCGGACTTCGCGGGAATGCTCAAGTACGACTTCGACGAGGCACGGCCCGTTCTCGAGCGCGCCTCCGCCCGGGAAACCGCGTCCAGGGTCGCCGCTGCGACCCTGGCACGGAACTTCCTCCGCGAGACACTCGGCGTGGAGGTGCTCTCTCACGTCATCTCCATCGGTGACTCGAAGGTCGTCGACGGCGCACCGGTTCCGGCGTTCAGTGACCTCGACGCGATCGACGAGTCACCGGTGCGTGCCTTCAACGCCGAGGCCGAGGAATCGATGATCGCCGAGATCGAGGCCGCCAAGAAGGCCGGCGACACCCTCGGTGGCGTCGTCGAGGTCGTGGTCCACGGGCTACCCGTCGGATTGGGGAGCCACATCTCCGGGGAGGACCGCCTCGACGCTCAGCTCGCCGCGGCTCTCATGGGGATCCAGGCCATCAAGGGCGTGGAGATCGGGGACGGATTCGCCGAAGCGCGCCGCCGCGGTTCCGCCGCGCACGACGAGATGATCCGGACCGACGACGGTGTCACCCGGACCACGAACAGGGCCGGTGGGCTGGAGGGCGGAATGACCAACGGACAGACCCTCGTGGTCCGGGCCGCGATGAAACCCATCTCCACCGTTCCACGCGCGTTGAAGACCGTGGACATGACGAGCGGGGCGGCCGCCAGTGCCATCCACCAGCGCAGTGACGTCTGCGCGGTCCCGGCGGCGGGCGTCGTCGCTGAGGCGATGGTCGCGCTAGTCCTCGCCCGCGCTGTTCTCGCCAAGTTCGGGGGCGACAGCCTCGGTGAGACCTCCCGTAACATCACCAGCTACCTGTACCGTGTCGCCGAGCGTCTGGAGTTCGATAACTGATGTCCAAACCCCGTGTCGTACTCGTCGGTCCGCCCGGCGCCGGGAAATCCACCATCGGTCGCAGACTGGCCAGTGCGCTGAATACGACGGTCATCGACACCGATCAGATGATGGAGCAGGAGCAGGGGAAACCCTGCGGTGACATCTACGCGGACCTGGGCGAGGAGTCCTTCCGTGAACTCGAGGCCCGCATCGTGGCGGAAGCCCTGGACCACAACGGGGTGGTCAGCCTGGGCGGCGGCGCGGTGGTCACACGCTCGACCAGGGAACTGCTAGACCAGCACGAGGTCATCTGGCTCGACGTGTCAGCGGAGGAGGGGGTTCGCCGCACGGCGGGCGGGAACCGTCCGGTGCTCGACGGCGACGACGCCCTCGCGCGCTACACGGAACTCCTCGACGGCCGCCGTGAATTCTACCGTGAGGTGGCGAGCTTCCGCGCCCGAACCGACGAACGTACCCCTCAGCAGGTGGTCGCCGACGTTCTGGGCTACCTCGACTCCGAGGTCTAGGCACCCCCCACCCGCAACCTCACGTATCCAGCGCGAAAGGCACCACAGTGAGTACCTCCGGATCTTTTGAATCGACCATCGCCGTCACCGGCCCCGCCCCGTACACCGTCCGGATCGGACACGGTCTGGACGGAGCGGTCGCGGAGTTCGCCGCCGGTTCGCCCGGCGCACGGAAAGCCGCCATCCTCCACCAGGAGGCTCTCAGCGCAGTGGCGGAGGGACTGACGGAGGCCCTCTCGAACGCCGGACTCGAGGTCGTCCGGCACGTCATACCGGACGCCGAGTCGGGGAAGACCCTGGAGAGCGCAGGCGAATGCTGGGACGCACTCGGCCGCGCGGGGCTCGGACGTCGGGACGTCGTCATCGGGCTGGGCGGTGGTGCGGCCACCGATCTCGCGGGATTCATCGCCGCCACCTGGATGCGTGGCGTGGCGGTCATCCAGGTCCCGACGACGCTGCTCGCGATGGTCGACGCCGCGGTCGGCGGAAAGACGGGGATCAACACGGCCGCGGGGAAGAACCTCGTCGGCTGCTTCCATGAGCCGGCGGCGGTGTTCATCGATCTCGAGCGCCTGGGGACTCTTCCCGCGGACGAAATCGTCGCCGGAAGTGCGGAGATCATAAAGACCGGGTTCATCGCGGACCCCGAGATCCTCGCCCGGTACGAGTCGGATCCGGAGGCGTGCCTGCGGGCCGACGGGCACCTGCCCGAACTCATCGCCCGGTCGGTCGCCGTGAAGGCACGGGTCGTGTCTGAGGACCTCCAGGAGGCCGGGCTGCGGGAGATCCTCAACTACGGGCACACCTTCGGCCACGCCGTCGAGCTGCGTGAGCACTTCGCCTGGCGGCACGGGCGCGCCGTGGCCGTCGGCATGATGTTCATCGCCGAACTGAGCCGCGAACTGGGGCACATCGACACCGACCTGGTGGACAGGCACCGCCGCATCCTCTCATCCGTGGGGCTGCCCACCACCTACGTCCCCGGATGCTTCGACGAGCTCTACGCCGGAATGACCCGGGACAAGAAGAACCGCGACGGCCACATCCGCTTCGTCGCGCTCACGGACGTCGGCTCCACGATCCGGCTGGAGGGGCCGTCGACGGACAGTCTCCGTGCCGCGTACGCTGCGATCAGTGGCTAGGATCGTCTCCATGCGCACCATAGACGTCTACAACGGTCCCAACCTCGACCGGTTGGGGAAACGCCAGCCGGAGATCTACGGTTCGACGACCCTCGGGGACGTGGAGAGGCAGCTCACCGCCCTGGCGGATGAACTCGGCGTCACGGTACGGTGCCGGCAGTCGAACTGGGAGGGGCAGTTGATCGACTGGATACACGAATCGGCCGACGCCGGAAATCCGGTCATCATCAACCCCGGAGGCTTGACCCATACCTCGGTGGCGCTGCGTGACGCACTCGCCGAGGTCGCCGACGACGCCGGTTTCATCGAGGTCCACATCTCGAACGTGCACGCCCGCGAAGCATTCCGGGGCCACTCCTATCTCTCCCCGATCGCGCGTGGGGTGATCGCCGGACTGGGTACGGACGGATACTCCTTCGCGCTCCGGAAGCTGGCCATGTAGCGCGGTGAACGTTCTCCCGTGACCGGGAGGCTGCCGGTGCGGGCTCGGCCACGGAGGGTCACCCCGGTTCTCCCGCCCGGGAATCGAGGGCGCCCGGGTCCGCGGCGCGGCACCCCCGTTAACAACGGGCGCCCGCCCCCGGCGCCCGGGAACGGGCACAAGGGTTAACCTATGTTCAAAGAACGTCGTGTCGGTACCTGCCCCAGGTTGTCCAGCCGGGACGGCCGCCGACCCCGCAACCATGTTAGGCACGGTGACATTGTGGCTTTTTTCGCTGATACCCGATTCTCGAACCGACGGCGCGCACTCGCCGCGGAGATGGCCGGGCGACGCATCGACTCGATACTCGTCACCCATCTGACCCACGTGCGCTACCTGTCCGGGTTCTCCGGGTCGAACGGTGCATTGCTGCTGTCGAAGGACCTCTCCGCGCGGATCGCGACGGACGGCCGCTACACCACACAGATCGCGGAGGAGGTCCCGGACATCGAGTGCCTGAAGGCGCGGGATGTCGGGGTCGAGCTCCTCCGTGAGGTCACCGGTCCGCGGCGGGTCGGTTTCGAGGCCTCGCATGTCACGGTGGCGCAGCTCGACCGGCTGTCCGACGCCTGTGGTGAGGACGTCCAGCTCGTCCCCGTGACCGGTCTCATCGAGGATCTCCGGCTGATCAAGGACCAGCTGGAGCTCGAGCGTCTCACCGGCGTCGCGGAGCTCGCGTCGACGGCCCTCGCGCAGGTGCTGGACGCCGGGGAACTCGCTGTCGGACGGACGGAACGTCAGGTAGCGGCCGATCTCGAGTACCGCATGCGGATGCTCGGGGCCGAGCGCGTCAGCTTCGACACGATCGTCGCCTCCGGGCCGAACTCGGCCAAACCCCATCACGGCGCCGGTGACCGGGTCATCGAGGCCGGGGATCTCGTGACGATCGACTTCGGTGCGCACGACCGCGGATTCAACTCGGACTGCACCCGCACCTACGTCATGGGGCACACCACCGAGTTCACGGAGGAGATCTACAACCTCGTGCACCGTGCCCAGACCGCGGGCGTGGAGGCCGCCACCCCGGGGACACCGCTGCGCGACGTGGACGCCGCCTGCCGGGACATCATCGCGGCGGCCGGTTACGGCGACCACTTCGTGCACTCGACGGGTCACGGGATCGGGCTCGACGTCCATGAACCGCCGATGGCGTCTCTCACAGGGTCGGGCGAACTCCGTGAGGGCATGACCCTGACCATCGAACCCGGGGTCTACGTCCCGGGTCGTGGCGGAGTGCGGATCGAGGACACGCTCATCATCACCGCAGGCTCGCCGGAAGTGATCACCCGACTGCCGAAGGACCTGCGGGTGATCTGATCCGGGGCGTGATGTAAGCTGATACGCCGTACCAGTGGGAAGCCCGGATCCACCGGGTGCGTTCCCGCACCGCAACATCCGAGGGAGAGCAACGAGTGGCAACCACCGCCGACTTCAAGAACGGTCTTGTGCTCAAGATCGACAACAAGCTGCAGCAGATCGTCGAGTTCCAGCACGTCAAGCCGGGCAAGGGCCCCGCTTTCGTGCGGACCAAGCTCAAGGACGTCGTCTCGGGCAAGGTTGTGGACAAGACCTTCAACGCCGGCGTCAAGGTCGAGACGGCGACGGTCGACCGCCGCGACATGACCTACCTCTACCATGACGGCACCTCCTACGTGCTCATGGACGCCAAGACCTTCGAGCAGATCGAGGTCGGCGACCATCTCATGGGTGACGGTGCGAAGTTCCTCCTCGAGAACATGACCGTCCAGGTTTCCTTCCACGAAGGCGAGCCGCTCTTCGTGGAGCTGCCGATCGCCGTCGAGCTCAAGGTCGAGCACACCGACCCGGGCCTGCAGGGCGACCGCTCCACCGGTGGCACCAAGCCCGCGACGCTCGAGAGCGGAGCCGAGATCCAGGTCCCGCTGTTCATCGAGACCGGCAACGTCCTCAAGGTGGACACCCGCAACGGCTCCTACCTCTCCCGCGTCAACAACTGATCGCCGGGGGCCGATCCAGCTGTGACTGACAAAGACAACCGAGCGGACGCCGGAAGGCGTCCGCCCCACAAGCGTCGCGGTGCCCGTTTCCGCGCGCGTCGCCGCGCCGTGGACATCCTCTTCGAGGCGGAGGCCCGCGACGTCGACCCCGTCGCGATCGTCGAGGACCGGGTGGAACTGTCCCGCCTGCCGCAGCCCGACGTCGCTCCGGTCGCGGACTACACCCGGACGATCGTCGAGGGCACGGCCTACGAGCTGGACCGCGTCGATGAGACGATCTCGAGGTACCTGGTCGAAGACTGGACGTTCGGGCGGCTGCCGGCCGTCGAACGGGCGATCCTGCGGGTCGCGGTCTGGGAGCTGCTCTTCAACCCGGACGTCCCGCCCGTGGCCGCCATCGATGAGGCCGTCCGGCTCACCGGAGACTACTCCTCCGACACCGCACAGGCCTACGTCAACGCGGTGCTCGACTCGGTGGCCGGCAACCTCGACTCGCTGCGTGCCGGGGAACCGGAGCCCGAGGCGCCGGACTTCCTCGACGCCGGTGACCCGACGGATGACGAGGACGATCCCGGTTACCGGTCCGGGGGCGAGGCCGAATTCCCGGTCACGGACGCCGGTGGTGCGGTCAACCCGGTTCCGGAAGGGTCCGACACGGCCCGCTGACACCGCGAATGGTGAATTGATTCCCCGGATACCCGATGACGGGTGCCGGGGTATCTCCGTTGTTGCGGCTACCATGACGACATGGCAAATTTCAGTACGGAAGACGCGAAGGAACTCCGGGTCGGGAAGGACTTCGTCATCGCGGACGTCGATCCCGGATCCACCCCGAACTTCAAGGGGGACAAGGGCAAACTGAAGAAGGAGTTCTCCGAGATCGACGACGAGCTCGCGGAGCTCCAGGAGATGCTCTACGCCAACGGACGGGTGCACGGTGACGGTGCCGGGGCGGTCCTCCTCGTCCTCCAGGGCATGGACACCGCGGGCAAGGGCGGTGTGGTCCGACACGTGCTCGGGATCGTCGACCCGCAGGGCGTGGACCTGGCCGCCTTCGGGAAGCCGACCGAGGAGGAGCTCGCACACGACTTCCTCTGGCGGATCCGGAAGAAGCTGCCCCGTCCCGGACGTATCGGCGTCTTCGACCGCTCCCACTACGAGGATGTGCTCATTCACCGTGTCCACGGGCTGTCGCCGGCGGACGAGATCGAGCGACGCTACGGTGCGATCGTGGATTTCGAGCGGGAGCTCGCTGAATCCGGTGTCCGGATCGTGAAGGTCATGCTGCACATCAGCCCAGAGTTCCAGCGGGAGAACCTCGAGGAACGACTGGAACGCGCCGACAAGCACTGGAAGTACAACCCGGGCGATGTCACCGAGCGCGGCCACTGGGAGGAGTACCAGGAGGCGTACGAGATCGCCCTGCGCCGCACGTCCACGGATTTCGCCCCCTGGTACTGCGTGCCGGGGGACGACAAACCCTACGCGCGGATGGTGGTGAAGTATCTCCTGCTGGATGCGCTCCGGTCCATGGACCTGGAGTGGCCCGAACCCGATTTCGACGTGGCGGAGGAGAAACGGCGTCTCGCGGAGAGCTGATCCTCAGGGGAGGGGACACACGGCGGGGGCCTGCAGTCGATCCGAGACGTGGTGCAGGCCGGCCTGCATCCAGCGCAGCTTCCGGTCGAGGGTCTCCGCCAGAACCGCGTCGTCGAGTTCGCGGGGGCAGAAGACCAGGGCGGTCGCCTTGAGGACTATCTGGCCACGGGACGCGACGAAGTCGATGACGGGGCCTGCCGCGGAGACGGTGAACTCGTTGCAGATGTGCAGGGTCATCGTCAGCAGGTTCGGGTCGTCGACGGGCAGTCCCGTCGGCCACCGACCCTCGATCCTGTACCAGGGGGAATGATCCGCGGCGGTGATGGTGCACGGTACCGGGCCACGGCGGGCGGTTCCGTGGGTCACCCCGACGGCCGTCGCCTCGAGGCCGGACAACACGGCGTGGAGATGCGGGGGATCGACCACGGGTCCGTTACCGGGGGCCGATTCCGAGGCCGGGATCACGTCGAACGCGGGCTTAGCCGGTACGCCTCCGGGCAGCGCCTCCTCGGCGTACCCCATGAGGGTGCATGTTCCGTCGTACGCGTAACGGGTGAAGTCGGCGACCGTCTCCGCGCCGATGCGGTCGGCGCACATGAGCGCGGCGGACGACACGAGGACGATGTGTCCGGGGGCGATGTCGGTGTTGTAGCCGGCGGACGGTATGTCCCGGCCGTGCGTGTACCACGCCTGGACCAGGTCGACGACGGCGCCGGAATCCTCCATCGTGGTGAGGCGTTTCCGCATGCCAGAGGCGATCAGGGAATCGCCGTCCGAGACCGTGAAGGTGAGGACCCACGTGTCGGTCTCGATCGTGAGGCGGTCTTCGCCGTGCTGCACGACGTGTCCGTCTGAGGTGAGGACGCGGGAGGCGGTCTCGAGGATGGGGTTCACGGTATCGGGCCTTCGGAGGGGATCGGGGGCCGGGTGGTCAGGCGTCGGTGGACGGCTCGTCGCGGACGCTCTCGCGGATGGAATCGGCGATCTCGGTCAACGCGCTCTGCGCCGCGAGAACGACGTCGACGCCGGAGCGTACCGCTGCGGTGAGCTGCGGTGCGGTCATACCAGCCGCGAGGAGGGTCTCACTCTCGGTCCGGAGAATGAGCTCCTCGGTCCGGTCGACGACGGTCGCCTTGACGTCGAAGCTCAGGGCGTTGAACCTGTTGGCGGCGAGGAACAGCGTCGGATCACCCGCTGTCGGATCACCACCGGTCGGTACATCCGCGCGGATGAGGAGAACTCCGCCACCGATGATGGCGAAGGTCACCTGCGTGCCGTTGAGGTTGGCCCCACCGATGGTCGGTTCCTCGGCCATGGCGAGTTCGACACCGAAACCCCGCATGACGCCGCGGACATCATCGAAGGTGACGGGGCCCACCGCTGCGGTGTCTCCGGCGGACGGGTTGACGGTGTTCTCGGCGTCGTTACTCATGGTTGTGCTCCTGCCAGGTGACGAGATCGGGGAACTGCGAACCGAGCCACTCGAAGCAGTTCACGGTGAGCTCGAGGGTGGACATCGTGAACGCCCCGACCTGATTCCGGGTCGCTCCCTCAGTGGCCAGGAGGCGCCGGTGCGCGTGCACCGACAGGGTCCCGTCCGGGGATTCCGAGAAATGCAGGATCGGGGTGATCTGGGTCAGGTTCCATTCGTTGACCGCCGCGAGCATCTCCGGGGCGCGCTCCCGGGCGGGGGCGCCCCGCCACACGGCATCCGCGAGGATCTTGTCCTCGCGGATGAAGAAGGCGAAGGCGGCGTTGGGGAAGCCGGTGCGGAGGATGTCGGGCGAGTCCTCGTCCCACAGCCATTTCAGGTCCTGGGAATCCAGGATCTCGGTGACCCGGTCCAGATTGACCGGGGTGGGGACGTTCTCATTGTCGTCAATGTCGTCATTGTCGGTCACGGTGGCGCAGAGCTCCTCGTGTCACTGAATGGGGGCGGCGTGGAGATGCCGCACGTGTGTGGCCAATGATACCGGGGATGAGGGCCCTGCCGCTCACACGGTCCGACCGGACACCGGGTCGGGTCACGGGGCGGTCCCCGTGGAACCGAGCAGTTCCTCGCCGCCGAGCTCGTGGGCGAGCGCGACGTCGATCGTCGGATGCCGGAATGTGTGTTCCAGCGATTCGAGGATCGTGGGGGCGACCCGTTGGTTGGCGAGGGCGATCTGCTCGGCACCCTCACTGCCGAGGAGGAGCTTCGGCCCGAGGGTCGGTATCTGGAGGAACGCCGGTCGGTTGAGCTCGCTGGCCAGCGCCTCGGTCATCTCCGCGTTGCGGACGGGGTTGGGGGCCGTGGCGTTGATCGGGCCGCTGAGTGCGGGGTCGACG
This sequence comes from Corynebacterium antarcticum, assembly GCF_016595285.2. Taxonomy (NCBI): domain Bacteria; kingdom Bacillati; phylum Actinomycetota; class Actinomycetes; order Mycobacteriales; family Corynebacteriaceae; genus Corynebacterium; species Corynebacterium antarcticum. Next base: position 223,525 of record NZ_JAENIP020000001.1, on the reverse strand, counting down.
ATCGCGCGGCAGTAGATGTCCGTGAGGTCGTCGATGGAGATCCAGCTGAACCAGATCGACCCGTCACCGAACTTTCCACCGAGTCCCGCCGAGAACAGCATCTTCAGCAGGGGGAGCACCCCGCCCGTGCCGGCGAGCACGATGCCGGTCCGGATGTTGGCGACCCGTTTCCCGGCGTCGGTGGCGGGTTGGCACGCCCGCTCCCAGTCCCGGCACACCTCGGCGAGGAATCCTTCTCCCGGAGCGGACACGTCGGTGAGGACCTCGTCGCCGCGGTCGTGGCCGTAGAAACCGATGGCCGAGGCGCAGATCATCGTGCGGCAGGTGGGGGAGGCTGCGACGAGTTCGGCGAGGTACCTCGTCGGCGCCGTCCTCGACTCCCGGATCGAGCGCTTGTGGCCCTCGGTGAATCGGCCGAGCAACGGTTCGCCCGCGAGGTGGACGAGGACGTCGACCCCACGCAGCAGATCGGGGTCGGGATCGGAGGGATTCCACGCGCGCGTGTCCTCCCGATCGTCCACGTTTCCCCTCCGGAGCCTGATGACGGTGTGCCCCGCGGTGCCGAGCTGTGCGCACAGGGCGCGGCCGACGGTACCTCCGGAGCCGGTGACCGCGATGGTCAGCCGACGGGGATTTCCGTCGTCGTCCCGCAGGTCCCCGGGGGTGTGGGCGGACAGTCGCGCCAGGAACTTCAGGTCCTCGAACAACTGGTGCTGGCGGTAGGCGAACAATCCGGTCAACGTGGAACCGGGGACACGGGTGGTGACCTCGTCCGTGATGACGGTCCCGCCGGGCGCGTCGGCGAAGGTGTGCACGTGTCGCCAGTTGGCCAGGGCCCGTAGTGGCGCCGACACGCAGACATCCGTGAACCGGTGGCCCCGGCGGTACCCCGAGAGGTCGTGCCGGGCGACCCACTTCAGGCCGGCGGGGAGGCTGAACACGGTCGTCCCGTCGGAGAGACGGCTGGCCTCCCGGACCGGGGTCATGGGGGCGAACGGGGGAGACAGGCGCACGACCGCTCCGGTACGCGTGTGCCAGTCCCAGACGTCCTCCCTGTCGAAGGGCACGAAGTGGCTGGTCGTCAGGCTCATGCTGGCGCTCCCGTCGTCAGTTCCACCGCCGGATGGGTGGTTCCGGCGAAGAATTTCCCGTCGGTTCCGGTGGTGCTAGGGTGATCATCGTAGTTCAAGCATAGGCATCCTTTAAGGAACCGCACCGTGAGGCGGGAAAGGAGGTCACGATGAGCGGACACGATCAACCGGTGAAGACGGAACTGCTGTCAGCGGACGATGTCAACCGGACGGTCGCGCGCATCGCGCACCAGATCATTGAGAAGACGGCCCTTGACTCGGCGGAGTCGGGCCGCGTCATTCTGTTGGGGATCCCCTCCGGGGGAGTGCCCCTCGCACGGCGGTTGAAGAGCAGGATCGCGGAGTTTTCGGGGGTGGACATCTCCTGCGGTTCGCTGGACATCACGCTCTACCGGGACGACCTGCGTTCGCGCGGGCACCGGGCGCTGCAGCCCACCGACGTACCCGCCGGGGGAATCGACGGTGCGACGGTCATCCTCGTCGATGACGTCCTCTACTCCGGACGCACCATCCGCGCCGCACTCGACGCCCTGCGCGACCTGGGGCGGCCCGACGTCATCCAGTTGGCGGTCCTGGTGGATCGCGGTCACCGACAGCTGCCCATCCGCGCCGACTACGTCGGGAAGAACATCCCGACCGCCCGTTCCGAGGACGTCGACGTCCTGCTCGAAGACATCGACGGCCGCGACGCCGTCGTACTGACCCGCCCCGACGGGGCGTGAGGGATACCCCATGAAGCATCTGCTCAGTATCAAGGACCTCGACCGTGACCAGATCATCGGTCTGATGGATGAGGCCGACCGGTTCCGGGAGGCACTCGAGGGGCGTGAGGTGAAGAAACTCCCGACGCTCCGCGGCCGGACCATCTTCACCGTCTTCTACGAGAATTCGACCCGCACCCGTTCGTCGTTCGAGACCGCGGGCAAATGGATGAGCGCGGACGTCATCAACATCTCCGCCTCATCGTCCTCGGTGAAGAAGGGGGAGTCGCTGAAGGACACGGGACTGACCCTGAAGGCCGTCGGTGCCGATGCACTCATCATCCGGCACCCGTCCTCGGGCGCCGCGCAGCAGCTCGCGCAGTGGGTCACGCCCGGTGGCGACGGACCGAGCGTCATCAACGCCGGCGACGGCGCGCACCAGCACCCCACACAGGCGCTCCTCGACGCCGTCACCATGCGCCAGCGGCTCGGCTCCGTCGAGGGGCGGAAGGTCGTCCTGGTTGGTGACTGCCTGCATTCCCGGGTCGTGCGCTCCAACGTCGACCTGCTGTCGACCCTCGGCGCGGAGGTCGTGCTCGTCGCGCCGCCGACGCTCCTGCCCACCGGTGTGGAGAACTGGCCCGTGCGAACCGCGTGGTCCATGGACGACGAGATCGTTGATGCCGATGCGGTGATGATGCTCCGCGTCCAGCAGGAACGTATGCTCGGCGGCTTCTTCCCCTCGCACAGGGAGTACGCGAACCGGTACGGGCTGTCGAAGGACCGGCTCGCCCGGCTGAAGAAGGACTGCATCGTCATGCACCCCGGCCCGATGCTGCGCGGCATGGAGATCAACTACAGCGTCGCCGACGCGCCGCAGACAGCCGTGCTGCAGCAGGTGTCCAACGGCGTCCACCTCCGGATGGCCGTCCTGTTCACCCTCCTCGCCGGCTGATGTCCAGCCCCACCCCGAACCCTTCTCAGACACTCCCAGGACACGTGATTCCCATGACTGCACCACATCCCTCCGACCGGCCCGCCACCGGAACCCTCGCCCCTGCGGAGCCGGGCACCCTTCTCATCACCGACGTCCGCCCCTACGGTGAGGGCGATCCGGTCAACGTACTGGTCACCGACGGCGTGATCACCTCACTCGACGCCGCGTCCGACACCGCCGCCGACCGTCGCGTCGACGGTGCCGGCGGCGTGCTCCTGCCCGGTCTCGTCGACATGCACGTGCATCTGCGGGAACCCGGTCGCGAGGACACCGAGACGATCACGACCGGCTCCGCCGCGGCGGCGAAGGGGGGGTTCACGGCCGTCTTCACCATGGCGAACACGACCCCGGTGACCGACCAGCCGATCATCGCCGAGTCGGTCTGGTTCAAGGGACAGAACACCGGGCTGTGTGACGTCCATCCGGTCGGCTCCATCACCAAGGGGCTTTCGGGTAAGGAGATCACCGAGTTCGGCATGATGGCCGACTCCGCGGCAAAGGTCCGGATGTTCTCCGACGACGGTGTGTGCGTCTCCGATCCGCTGATCATGCGCCGGGCCCTCGAGTACGCCCGCGGCACCGAAGTGCTGCTGGCCCAGCACTGCGAGGATCCCCGTCTGACGCTGGGAGCCGTGGCCCACGAGGGGGAGGTCGCCGCCGAGCTCGGACTCCGGGGCTGGCCCCGCGCCGCCGAGGAGTCCATCGTGATCCGGGATGCACTGCTCGCCCGCGACTACGGTGGTCGGGTGCACATCTGCCACGCGTCGACCGCGGGCACGGTCGAGCTGCTCACCTGGGCCCGCGAGCACGACATTCCGCTGACCTCCGAGGTCACGCCGCATCATCTTCTGCTGACCGATGAGCTCCTCACCTCCTACGACGGGCGGTACCGGGTGAACCCACCGCTGCGCGAGGACAGCGACACCCACGTCCTGCGGCAGGCCCTCCTCGACGGGATCATCGACTGTGTGTCCACCGACCACGCCCCCCACGGCTCCGAGGAGAAGTGCTGCGAGTTCGAGAACGCTCGACCGGGCATGCTCGGTCTCGAGACTTCGCTGGCCATCATCGCCCAGCTGTTCGTGGAGACCGGCCTCGCGGACTGGCGTTGGGTGGCGAAGGTGATGAGCGAGCGCCCGGCGGAGATCACCCGGCTCCCTGGCCACGGTCGACCGATCGCCGAGGGTGGACCCGCCAACCTCTGCGTCATCGATCCCGATTCCCGGTGGACCGCACGGGGGGCCGAGATGGCGTCGAAGGCGGAGAACACCCCCTATGAGGGGCGGGAGTTCTCCGCGCGGGTCCGTGCGACCATCCTCCGTGGTCGGGTCACCTGCGAAGACGGCGTCGCGGCCGCGCCCCGGAACTGAGCCCGGCGCACCCGACGAAGAGATTGAATACAATACAGCCCAATGAATAAAACTGATTCTCATCCCAGACCCCCGAAAGGCGGCCCCGTGAGCGACTCCGTCGACACCAAGCGGACCGACATCCCAGCAGTTCTCGTCCTCGCCGACGGCCGAACCTACCGCGGCTTCGGTTTCGGTGCCACCGGCACCACCCTCGGTGAAGCGGTGTTCACCACCGGCATGACCGGGTACCAGGAGACGATGACCGATCCGTCTTACCACCGTCAGATCGTCGTCGCGACCGCCCCCCAGATCGGCAACACCGGGTGGAACGACGAGGACGGCGAATCCCGTGGTGACCGGATCTGGGTCGCGGGCCTCGTCGTCCGGGATCTCGCCCACCGCGTCTCCAACTGGCGCGCCGAGCGGACCCTCGCCGAGGAGATGGACAACCAGGGGATCGTCGGCATCCGTGGTGTGGACACCCGGGCACTCGTCCGGCACCTCCGGAACCACGGATCCATGTCCGCGGGCATATTCAGCGGAGCCGACGCTCAGCGGGACACGGACGAACTCGTCCGGATCGTGAATGAGCAGCCCGCCATGGCCGGCGCAGACCTCGCGGGTGAGGTCAGCTGCACCGAGCCCTACACCGTCGAACCCGACGGCGAGCACCGCTTCACCGTCGTCGCCTTCGACATGGGCATCAAGACCAACACCCCGCGCAACTTCGCCGCCCGCGGTATCCGCACCGTCGTCGTCCCCGCGGGAACCGATTTCGACACCATCTCCTCCTACTCGCCGGACGGCGTGTTCGTCTCCAACGGACCCGGGGACCCGGCCACCGCCGACGAGATGGTCGCCGCGGTCCGGGATGTCCTGGCGGCGAAGATCCCGTTCTTCGGGATCTGCTTCGGAAACCAGATCCTCGGCCGCGCACTCGGGATGGAGACCTACAAGCTCAAGTTCGGTCACCGCGGCATCAACGTCCCTGTGCTCGACCACTCCACCGGCACCGTCGAGATCACCGCCCAGAACCACGGCTTCGCGCTCAAGGGTGAAGCGGGCGTCGAGTTCGACACCGACTTCGGACCCGCGAAGGTCACCCACACCTGCCTCAACGACGACGTCGTCGAGGGTGTCGCACTCACCAACGGACTGGCGTACTCCGTGCAGTACCACCCTGAGGCCGCGGCCGGCCCCCACGACGCCAACCCCCTGTTCGACCGTTTCGTCGAGCTCATGTCCACCAGCAGCACCCCGACGGAAGGTTAAGAACCAATGCCCAAACGTAGTGACATCAACCACGTCCTGGTCATCGGCTCCGGGCCGATCGTCATCGGACAGGCCTGCGAGTTCGACTACTCCGGCACCCAGGCCTGCCGGGTCCTCAAGGAAGAGGGGCTGCGGGTCACCCTCATCAACTCCAACCCGGCGACGATCATGACCGATCCCGAGTTCGCCGACCACACCTACGTCGAGCCGATCCGGCCCGAGTACATCGAGAAGATCTTCGAGGCGGAACGCGCCGCCGGCCACCCCGTCGACGCCGTCCTCGCGACCCTCGGCGGGCAGACCGCTCTGAACGCCGCCATCGCCCTCGACCGCCGCGGCAGCCTGAAGAAGTACGACGTCGAACTGATCGGTGCGGACATCGACGCGATCGAACGCGGCGAGGACCGGCAGAAGTTCAAGGACATCGTCGAGCGCATCGGTGGCGAATCCGCCCGCTCGCGGGTCTGCCACAACATGGACGAGGTCCGCGAGACCGTCGCCGAACTCGGCCTGCCCGTCGTCGTCCGGCCGTCGTTCACCATGGGCGGCCTCGGCAGCGGACTCGCCTACACGGACGAGGACCTCGAGCGGATCGCCGGCGGGGGACTGGCCGCCAGCCCCGAGGCCAACGTCCTCATCGAGGAGTCCATCCTCGGCTGGAAGGAGTTCGAGCTCGAGCTCATGCGCGACGCCAACGACAACTGCGTCGTCGTCTGTTCCATCGAGAACGTCGACGCCCTCGGCGTCCACACCGGAGACTCCGTCACCGTCGCGCCCTCCATGACGCTGACGGACCGTGAATTCCAGATCATGCGCGACCAGGGCTTCGCGATCCTCCGCGAGGTCGGCGTCGACACCGGTGGCTGCAACATCCAGTTCGCCATCAATCCCGACGACGGGCGTCTCATCACCATCGAGATGAACCCCCGCGTCTCCCGCTCCTCGGCGCTGGCGTCCAAGGCGACCGGCTTCCCGATCGCGAAGATCGCCGCCAAGCTCGCCATCGGCTACACGCTCGACGAGATCACCAACGACATCACCGGCGTCACCCCGGCCGCCTTCGAACCGACCCTCGACTACGTCGTCGTCAAGGCACCGCGCTTCGCCTTCGAGAAGTTCCCCGGTGCCGACGACACCCTCACCACGACCATGAAGTCCGTCGGTGAGGCGATGTCCCTGGGCCGCAACTACATCGCCGCACTCGGCAAGGTCATGCGGTCCCTCGAGACCAAGCAGACCGGGTTCTGGACGAAGCCCGACGAGTTCTTCGCCGGCGACAGGGCCACCGACGTCGAGGCCGTGCTCGCCGACCTGAAGCGTCCGACCGAGGGCCGCATCTACGACGCGGAGCTGGCGCTCCGGCTCGGGGCCACCGTCGAGCAGGTCCACGAGGCCAGCGGGATCGACCCCTGGTTCCTCGGCGAGCTGCAGGCGCTCGTCGACTTCCGTTCGGTCCTCGAGAACGCACCGGTGCTCACCGCGGAGCTGCTGCGCACCGCGAAGTGGTACGGACTGTCCGACCTACAGATCGCGGCACTGCGCCCGGAGCTCGCCGGCGAGGACGGGGTCCGTCGCCTGCGCTGGTCCCTCGGCGTCCGCCCCGTCTTCAAGACCGTCGACACCTGTGCCGCCGAGTTCGAGGCGAAGACCCCGTACCACTACTCGGCCTACGAGCTCGACCCGGCGGCGGAATCCGAGGTCGCGCCCCAGACCGAACGGGAGAAGGTCATCATCCTCGGCTCCGGTCCGAATCGGATCGGCCAGGGCATCGAGTTCGACTACTCCTGCGTGCACGCCGCACTCGAGCTCTCCCGCGTCGGATACGAGACCGTCATGGTGAACTGCAACCCGGAGACGGTCTCCACCGACTATGACACCGCCGACAGGCTCTACTTCGAGCCGCTGACGTTCGAGGACGTCATGGAGGTCTACCACGCCGAGACGCAGTCAGGCACCGTCGCGGGCGTCATCGTCCAGCTCGGTGGCCAGACCCCGCTGGGTCTGGCGGAGAAACTCCGCGATGCCGGTGTCCCGGTCGTGGGCACCAGCCCCGAGGCGATCGACCTCGCCGAGGACCGCGGCGAGTTCGGCGAGGTGCTGCGCAAGGCGGAGCTCCCGGCCCCGGCCTTCGGCACCGCAACCTCCTTCAGGGAGGCCCGCGCCGTCGCCGAGGAGATCGGCTACCCGGTCCTCGTCCGCCCGAGCTACGTGCTCGGTGGACGCGGAATGGAGATCGTCTACGACGAGCAGTCGCTGTCCGACTACATCGACCGCGCCACCGAGATCACCACGGATCACCCGGTCCTCGTGGACCGGTTCCTGGACAACGCCATCGAGATCGATGTCGACGCCCTCTGCGACGGCGACGAGGTCTATCTCGCCGGCGTGATGGAACACATCGAGGAGGCCGGCATCCACTCCGGCGACTCCGCGTGTGCGCTGCCGCCCATGACGCTCGGCCCAGAGGACATCGCCAAGGTCCGCGAGTCCACGGTCAAGCTGGCGCACGGGATCGGTGTCCGGGGCCTGATGAACGTCCAGTACGCCCTGAAGGACGACATCCTCTACGTCATCGAGGCCAACCCCCGCGCCTCCCGCACCGTCCCGTTCGTGTCCAAGGCCACGGGCGTCCCGCTGGCCAAGGCCGCGGCCCGGATCTCCCTCGGCGCGACACTGGCCGAGCTTCGGCAGGAAGGCATGATCCCGACCAGCCACGACGGCGGTTCACTGCCGCTCGACGCACCCATCGCGGTCAAGGAGGCGGTCCTGCCGTTCAACCGGTTCCGGCGGGCGGACGGATCCCTGCTCGACAGCCTGCTTTCCCCGGAGATGAAGTCCACCGGTGAGGTCATGGGCCTGGCGGACAACTTCGGAGCCGCCTACGCCAAGGCAGAGGACGGCGCCTACGGGGGCCTGCCCACCGAGGGGACGGTCTTCGTCTCCGTCGCCAACCGGGACAAGCGGACCCTGATCTTCCCGATCCAGCGACTGGCCACCCTCGGGTTCAGGATTCTGGCCACCTCCGGCACGGCGCAGATGCTGCGCCGCAACGGGATCGAGTGCGAGGTCGTGTACAAGCACTCCGACGTCAAGGAGGGCGACGACAGGATCTCCGTGGTCGACCGGATCCTGGGCGGGGACATCGACCTCATCCTCAACACACCCGCCGGATCCGCCGGTGCGCGGCACGACGGTTACGACATCCGTTCCTCCGCGGTTTCGGTCGGAGTGCCGCTGGTGACCACCGTCCAGGGCGTCACCGCGGCCGTCCAGGGCATCGAGGCCATGCGTTCCGGCGAGCTCACCGTGCGTGCGCTGCAGCAGCTCGATCATGCCGTCGACATGGTCCGGGAGAAGGAATGAGCGGCACCGTGACCCCCTCCTTCGGGGACCGGCTCGCCGCGGCCGGTGCGGACCGTGGTCGGCTGTGCGTCGGCATCGACCCGCACCCGGGTCTGCTCCGTGACTGGGGGCTGACGGTCGATGCCACCGGGCTGGCCGACTTCGCCCGGATCTGCGTGGACGCCTTCGCGGACACCGCTGCCCTCGTCAAGCCCCAGGTCGCCTTCTTCGAGCGGTACGGCAGTGCCGGCTATGCGGTGCTGGAGGAGACGATCTCCGCACTGCGCGACGCCGGGTGTCTGGTGCTCGCGGACGCGAAGCGGGGCGACATCGGTTCCACCATGGCCGCCTACGCGGGTGCCTGGCTCGACGACGACTCGCCGCTCGCCGTGGACGCCGTGACCGTCTCCCCGTACCTCGGGTTCGGTTCCCTGGACCCGGCCGTGTCCCTGGCCGTGGAGAAGGGGAGGGGCGTGTTCGTGCTCGCCGCGACCTCGAATCCCGAGGGTCCCGAGGTGCAGCGTGCGGGCCGCTCTGACGGGACGTCCGTCGCGCAGTACGTCGTCGATTCCTGCGCCGCCCACAACGCACCCTTCGTCGCCCGCGGGGGATTCGGCCCCTGCGGGGTCGTGGTCGGTGCGACGGTGACCGACGCCCCGGCCCTGGCGGAACTCGGTGGCCCGGTGCTCCTTCCCGGGGTCGGCGCCCAGGGGGCCGGACCCGACGATGTGGAGCTACTCACCCGCGGCGTCGAGCCGTTGGCTTTCGCCAGCGTTTCCCGCGGCATTCTGCGCGCGGGACCGAACGTTGGTGACCTGCGGAAAGCCTGTGCGGAGCAGTCGGGGGCATTCGGCGGCTGAGGCCCGGGCGCGTGGTGGGGAAACCGCTGGTCAGCGGGAATTCGCCGCGTCGCCGTGGCGCCTTTTCCCGCCCCGACCTTTGACTTTGCGTCACTAGTGTTAGACTGTTCCAAGTTCGCTGGCTGACACCGATGAGATTAGCGGTGCCGGAGCCGGCGGGAACTGGTAGAACCGGACCCCGCGACTACCCAATGACACTGTCCGAGAAAATGAAAAACGGAGGAACCCCGTGGCCCTTCCCAAGTTGACTGATGAGCAGCGCAAGGATGCCCTTGCCAAGGCCGCTGAGGCCCGCAAGGCGCGCGCCGAGCTGAAGGAGAAGCTGAAGCGAGGTGGCACCAACCTCAAGGAGGTGCTCGCCCAGGCACAGAGCGATGAGATCATCGGCAAGACCAAGGTCTCCGCACTGCTCGAGGCCATGCCCAAGGTGGGCAAGGTCAAGGCCAAGGAGATCATGGAGGAGCTCGAGATCGCGCAGACCCGCCGTCTCCGTGGCCTCGGTGACCGCCAGCGCCGCGCGCTTCTGGAGCGTTTCGGCTTCTCCGAAGAGGACTAGTCGTCGATATGTCGGGTGATCGGACCCCAGCACGCCTCGTCGTGCTCGCCGGGCCTTCCGCGGTCGGTAAGTCGACCGTGGTCAATCGGCTCCGCGATGAAGTGCCCGACCTGTTCTTCTCCGTGTCGATGACGACCCGCGCGCCACGTCCCGGAGAAGTTCACGGCCGTGACTACCTCTACGTCACCCCGGAGGAGTTCCAGCGGACCATCGACGCGGGTGACATGCTCGAATGGGCTGAGATTCACGGTGGCCTGCAGCGGTCCGGAACGCCCGCCCGGCCTGTCCGCGAGGCGCTGGAACTCCGGCGCCCCGTGCTCGTGGAGGTGGATCTGGTCGGGGCACGCAACGTCGCCCGGATCATGCCCGAATCCCGGACGGTGTTCCTCGCGCCCCCTTCGTGGGAGACGCTCGTGGAACGCCTGACGGGACGTGGCACGGAACCGGCCGACGTCATCGAGCGCCGGTTGCAGACGGCCAGGGAGGAGCTCGCCTCCGCGGACGAGTTCGACCACATCGTCGTCAACGACGACGTGGACCGGTCTGTCGCGCAGATCCGCGCGATCCTCACCGGCGACTGACAGGTCCGGGAATCCAGTTCTCCCGGGCGAACCAGCAACACTTTTTCTTCCCCGACTCTTGAAGGTGCTAAACAGTGACCAATGACATCACCGCAACCGAGGCCGTCTTCGATCCGCCGGTCGGTATCACCGATCCGCCGATCGACGAACTGCTGGACAAGGTGTCCTCGAAGTACGCCCTCGTGATCTTCGCCGCCAAGCGGGCGCGTCAGATCAACAGCTACCTCCATCAGCGTGATGAAGGTGTCTTCGAGTTCGTTGGCCCGCTGATCGACGACAGTCAGGCGAAGCCCCTCACTGTCGCGCTCCGCGAGATCAACCGCGGAATGCTCGACCACGAGGAAGGCTGAGACCCTCAACGTCGGTTCCGACGCATTCGCCGTTCCACATGCACCCTTCCCTCTTCCACGGACACCGTCGGCCCCGGAGCCGCCGGACCGTCCGCATCACGGAGGGGGAGGGGTCTCGTGTTTTCCGGCGTCGGTCCCGGCGCCCCGACCGAATCTCCACCGATGATTGAAGGACCCCGTGACCAGTACGTCGCCCTCTGACACTCCGGCACCCCACGACACCGCGAGCAACCATCCCGGGAACATCGTTCTCGGCGTCGCCGGTGGTATCGCCGCCTACAAGTCCTGCCACATAGTCCGGGGCTTCACGGAACGAGGGCACGCCGTCCGTGTCGTACCGACGGAATCCGCACTCAACTTCGTCGGTGCGGCGACCTTCGAGGCGCTGTCCGGTCAGCCCGTCGCCACCGGGGTCTTCGACCGCGTCCACCGGGTGCAGCACGTCCGGGTCGGCCAGGAGGCCGATCTCGTGGTCATCGCCCCCGCAACCGCGGATCTGCTGGCTCGTCTCGCGACGGGCAGGGCCGACGATCTGCTCACCGCGACCTGTCTCGTCGCCACCTGTCCCGTCGTGGTCGCGCCAGCGATGCACACCGAGATGTGGAACCACCCGGCCACCCGCGCGAACGTCGCGACCCTGCGCGAACGGGGGGTGACCGTGCTGGAGCCCGCGCACGGACGTCTCACCGGAGCGGATTCCGGGGCGGGGAGGTTGCCTGATCCGGAGCAGATCATCGCCCTGTCCCTCCTGCGGCTCGCCGGACGTGAGCTGCCGCAGGACCTGTCCGGTCGCCGGGTCCTCATCACCGCCGGTGGGACCAGGGAGAACATCGACCCCGTCCGCTACCTGGGGAACCGCAGCTCCGGCAGGCAGGGCTTCGCGCTCGCAGAGGTCGCGGCTCAGCGCGGTGCCGAGGTGACCCTGATCGCCGGGGCCACCGATGAGCTCCCGGCACCGTGCGGTGCCGAGGTCATCCGAATCTCCTCGGCCCGGGAACTCGCCGGGGAGGTGACCGCCCGGGCCGCCGAACAGGACGTCATCATCATGGCCGCCGCCGTCGCGGACTACCGGCCCACGGTCACCGCGCCCGCGAAGCTCAAGAAGAACTCGGAGTCGGCGCCGACCGCCGTCGAGCTCACCGAGAACCCGGACATTCTCGCGGGCCTCACCGCGGCCCGCCGGGATGGGCGGATTCCGGCGGACACGGTGATCGTCGGCTTCGCGGCGGAGACCGGCGACGAGAGGGCCTCCGTTCTGGACCACGCACTCCGGAAGGTCCGGCGGAAGGGCTGTGACCTTCTGATGTGCAATGACGTCAGCTCGGGGAAGGTGTTCGGCCGGAACCGCAACCGCGGGTGGCTGATCTCGCCCGACGGTTCCTCCACGGAGGTCCCGGACGGCACGAAGCTCGAGGTGGCCTCCCTGATTCTCGATTCTGTGGTGCGGATCACCACGGAGCGGTGACGGGATGCTCCGCACGCTCCGCGGACCCGTGACGGGCGGGTGAGGGCACCGTTGCAGTTTTAGACAGCTTGGTCTATATTGAACATGGTGCCGCCGGATCCGGCGTCCCAACGGTGCGCTCCGCGACTTCCCGTACAGTCGCCCCGGAACACCTCGCGAGCCCGCCGAACCAGGAAATCACCGAGTTGAGAAGGAAGTACCGTGGCTGTAGGCACCACCGCCGTCCGTCTGTTCACCAGCGAATCGGTCACTGAAGGGCACCCGGACAAGATCTGCGACGCCATCTCCGACACGATCCTCGACGCCATGCTCAAGGTCGACCCGCACTCCAGGGTCGCCGTCGAGACCGTCGTCACCACCGGACTCGTCCACGTCGTCGGTGAGGTCCGCTGCTCCGGGTACGTCGAGATCCCCGCACTCGTGCGCACCAAGCTCCGCGACATCGGATTCACGTCCTCCGAGGTCGGCTTCGACGGAACCACCTGTGGCGTCACCGTCGCGATCGGGGAACAGTCCCAGGAGATCGGCGCCGGCGTCGACACCTCCCACGAGGTCCGGAACGGTGACACCGGGGACGACGACAACCAGAGCGGTGCCGGCGACCAGGGACTCATGTTCGGGTACGCCTCGAACGAGACCCCCGAGTACATGCCGCTGCCCGCGGCCACGGCCCACCGGCTCGCGCGCCGACTGACCCAGGTCCGCAAGGAGGGTATCGTCCCCAACCTCCGGCCCGACGGGAAGACCCAGGTCACCTTCGCCTACGACGGCGACGACCGGCCCGTGAGGCTGGATACGGTGGTCATCTCTACCCAGCATGATCCCGACGTCAGCCAGGAGTGGCTGGAAGAGCAGCTGCGGAGCCACGTGATCGACCACGTCATCCGCGAGGCACAGCTCGAGGACTTCGTCGACGGGGATCTGACCATCCTCATCAACCCCTCCGGCTCCTTCGTCGTCGGCGGCCCCATGGGCGACGCCGGGCTCACCGGCCGGAAGATCATCGTCGACACCTACGGCGGCATGGCCCGCCACGGCGGCGGTGCGTTCTCCGGCAAGGACCCGAGCAAGGTCGACCGCTCCGGCGCCTACGCCATGCGCTGGGTCGCGAAGAACATCGTCGCCGCGGGTCTCGCGGACCGCGCCGAGGTCCAGGTCGCCTACGCCATCGGCCGGGCCAACCCGGTGGGGCTCTACGTGGAGACCTTCGGAACCGCGCACAGCGGCCTGACCGACGCCGACATCCAGGGAGCCGTGGCGCAGGTGTTCGACCTGCGTCCGGGCGCGATCATCCGGGAGCTTGATCTGCTCCGCCCGATCTACGCCGACACCGCCGCGTACGGCCACTTCGGCCGGACGGATCTCGATCTCCCCTGGGAGCAGCTCAACCGGGTCGACGAGCTCCGGGCCGCAGCCGGCCTCTGACCCGTTCCGTCGCGCCGGCGATATACAATTGCCGGCATGTCCAGACCCCGTTCCCCGGCTCCGAGTGCGCCGGTGGCACGGGTTCTGCCACTTCTCGGGCTCGCGCACCTGGACCGGCCCTTCGACTATCTCGTCGACGAGAAGCAGCACGCCGACTGCCGACCCGGGGTGAAGGTCCGCATCCGGTTCTCCGGGCGCCTCGTTGACGCGGTGGTGCTCTCTCGGACGTCCGTCAGCGACCACGCGGGAAACCTCGCCTGGCTGGACCGGGTGATCTCCCCGGAGATCGTCTACCCGGAAGAGACCCGCGCTCTCGTCGAATCCCTGTGTGACCGGTACGGAGGGGTCCGCAGCGATCTGATCCGTTCCGCGGTCCCGGCCCGGCACGCCACCGCGGAGAACTCCGACACCTCCACTCCCTGGGATGACCTCGGCGCCGTCACCGAACCCGATCTCTCCCCGTGGCTCAGCTACCTGCACGGACCGAACTTCGTCGACGCCGTCCTCGCCGGCCGCGCGGCACGCGCAGCCTGGCAGGTCGCCCCCGGTGACGACTGGTCGTCGGCCCTCGCGGGGCTGGCCGTCGCGACCGCGCGGTCCGGAGGTGGGGTCCTCATCGTGCTGCCGGACCAACGCGACGTCGACGCCCTGGAGTCCGCGCTGCGGGAACTGGTCTCCGCGCGGCAGATCACCGTACTGAATTCCGCTCTCGGGCCGCAGGCTCGCTACCGACGTTTCCTTTCCGTCCTCCACGGCCAGGGCCGGCTCGTCATCGGGACCCGGAGTGCCGCCTACGCCCCGGTCGCGGACCTCAGGCTGGCCGTGCTCCTCCATGACGGGGACGACAACCTGATCGACCCCCGCGCACCCTACGCACACGCCCGCGAGGTGCTCACCACCCGCAGCGCACAGAGCGGCTGCGCGCTCATCCTCGGCGGTCACACCCGCACCACCGAGGTGCAGCTCATGGTCGAGCAGGGCTGGATGCACGATCTCGTGGCCCCGCGCGAGGTCCTGCGCCAGCGGATGCCCCGCGTCCGGGCCACCGCCGACAGTGACGTCGCACTCGAGCGCGACCCGCTTGCCAGGTCCGCCAGGCTCCCTGCCGTCGCTTTCGATGCGGTCCGCAGGGCGCTGGGCCGGGACGAGCCGGTGCTGATCCAGACCCCACGCAAGGGATACGTGCCGACCCTGGCGTGCGGACAGTGCCGGTCACCCGTCCGGTGCCGCGCCTGCAACGGCCCACTCGGGCTCCCCGCCGGCGGCGACGACGCACCCGGCGTACCGACGTGCCGGTGGTGCGGACGGCCCGCCGCCAACCACCGGTGCGGCAACTGCGGGTCGGTCCGGCTCCGTGCCGTGGTCCTCGGCTCCGAACGGACCGCGGAGGAGCTGGGCAGGGCGTTCCCGAGGGTCCCGGTCTCGACGTCCGGTGGAACCCGGGTCCTCGACGAGGTGCCGGCGGGCGCCCGGCTCGTGGTGTCCACCCCCGGTGCCGAACCACCCGTCAAGGACGGTTCCTACGGGGCCTGCCTGCTGCTCGACACCTGGGCGCTCCTGGGTCGGGCCGACCTCCGTGCGACGGAGGACACACTGGCGAAGTGGATGGCGGCAGCGACCCTCGTCGCCCCCAACGGGGACGGAGGAGAGGTGATCGTGGTCGCCGACCCGGCGCTGGCCCCGGTCCAGGCGTTGATCCGGTGGGATCCCGTCACCGCGGCGGCGATGGAACTGGCCCAGCGTCGTGAAGTTGATCTTCCCCCGGCTGTCCACCTGGCCGCGGTGGACGGGCCCCAGGCGACCCTCGACGAGTTTCTCGACCTGGTCGACCTACCGGAGGGGGCGGACATCCTGGGCCCGGTCGACCTCCCGCCGGGTTCCCCACTGCCGGGGGAGTACGACGAGTCGCGGTTCGGACCCCCGCAACGGCTCCTCGTCAGGGTGCCTCTCGGATCCGGGCCCCGGAGTGCACTCGGCAGGGCGCTGAGGGCGGGACGGACCGCGCGGGCCGTGCGCAAGGACGAGCTTCCCCTCCGCATCCAGATCGACCCGCTGCACGTCGGCTGATCACCGTCATCCGGGGACGGGGCGGCGGAGTTCAACCGATCCGGTGCAGGGCCGTAGGATGGGACGTTGACAGACGATCCCCGTAGTAAGGATGCTCCCCACCCATGCGCCTGGTTTTCGCCGGCACCCCGGAACCCGCAGTCGTCGCACTCGAGAAACTGCTGGCCTCGAGCCACGAGGTCGTGGCGGTGATCACGAGACCCGATGCCCGTCGTGGCCGGGGCCGTACCCTGCGTCCGTCGCCCGTGGCGGAGCTCGCCGCCGCCCACGGCGTCGAGATTCTCAGACCCACCACCATGAAGCCCGACTCCGAAGACGGCCGCGCACTGCGCGCACGACTCGCGGAGCTCGCACCCGACTGCATCCCCGTGGTCGCGTACGGCAACCTCATCACCCCGGATCTCCTCGGGGCCGCCCCCCACGGGTGGGTGAACCTGCACTTCTCCCTCCTCCCGGCATGGCGCGGTGCCGCTCCCGTGCAGGCCGCGATAGCGGCCGGCGACCGGCGGACGGGGGCCGCCACCTTCCGGATCGAGGAAGGGCTGGACACCGGTCCCGTGTTCGCCCGGGTCACGGAGACGATCACCCCGGACGACACCGCCGACGACCTGCTCACCAGGCTCGCCCACCGTGGCGCGCAACTCCTGGTGGACACCATGGACGGCATCTCGGACGGCTCACTGGAACCGACACCGCAGAACGGGGAGGCGACCTACGCCTCGAAGATCTCCAAGGACGACGCCCGGATCGACTGGACGTCGACCTCCGCGGAGATCGACCGGCGGATCCGCGCCTTCACCCCGGCGCCCGGGGCGTGGACCACACTGAATGGTCAACGCATGAAGATCGGTCCGGTGGCCGCGGTGGATGCCGGACCCGGGTCACCCGCGCCCGGGGAGCTGCGGGTCACCGACGACGGCGTCGTCGTCGGAACGGGAGACGGGGTGGTGCTGCTCCGGCGGATCCAGGCCCCGGGCAAGAAGATGATGGCTGCAATGGACTGGGCGCGTGGCGCGCATCCGGAAGAAGGAACGGTACTCGTATGAGTTTGGAGAAATCCGGTGGATTCCGCGCACGGAGCGGCAGCGGACGCAACAGTTCCCGAGCCACCGACGGTGGAGCGGGCACCCAGCGGCGCACCGGCGGAGGAGCCGGGAAACGGGGGCGGACACAGTCGTCGAACCGGCCCAGGGGTGACGTCGTGGGAACCCGTGCCGGTTCGACGAAGAAGACGGCCCCCGGTGGATCCGTCCGTCCCCTGACCGCGGGGGTCGACGCACCCCGGGCGGCGGCACTGCACGTCCTGCGTGCGGTCCGCGCCGACGACGCCTACGCGAACCTGATCCTCCCCGGCCTGCTCCGCACCCACGGGATCACGGAACGGGACGCCGCGTTCGCCACCGAGCTCACCTACGGAACGCTGCGTCAGCTCGGGGTCCTCGACGAAGTGATCGATGCGGCATCGAGCCGTCCGCTCGAGACCATCGACGGGGAGGTCCTCGACATCCTCCGTCTGTCCGCCTACCAGCTGCTGAACATGCGGGTCGGTGCCCACGCCGCGGTGGACACCGGGGTCCGGCTCACTGAAGGCATCGGGCAGGAACGGGCGAAGGGATTCGTCAACGCCGTTCTGCGGACCATCTCGAGGCGGAGCCCGGACGAGTGGATGAGCGAACTCGCCCCGGCGGGTGGAGTGGCGGCCACCGCCTTCGCGAACGCGCATCCGGTCTGGATCGCGGAGAGCTTCGCCAGGGTGCTCGGTGAAACCGAACTCGATGAGGCACTCGCCGCTGACTCCGAACGGCCCAAGGTCCACCTGGCCGCCCGTCCCGGCGAGATCACCGCGGAGGAACTGGCCCTGGCCACCGGCGGCGAGCCTGGCCCGTATTCTCCGTACGCCGTACACCTCGACTCGGGGGATCCCGGTGACCTGGAACCGCTGCGGGAACGGCTCGCGACCGTCCAGGACGAGGGCAGCCAGATCATCGCCCGCGCGGTGGTCGAGGCTCCGGTGGAGGGCACGGACCGTGGCCGGTGGCTCGATCTGTGTGCGGGACCCGGTGGCAAGGCGGCTCTCATCGGTGCCCTCGCCCGGATAGACGGTGCCCGCGTCGACGCGGTGGAGGTGTCCGAACACCGGGCGAAGCTCGTGCGCACCGCGACCAGCGGACTGCCGGTCAACGTGATCACGGCTGACGGCCGGGACCCGGGGCTCGAGCCCGGATACGACCGGGTGCTCGTCGACGCCCCGTGCTCCGGGCTCGGGGCCCTGCGCCGCCGACCCGAGGCACGCTGGCGCAAGTCGGAGGCCGACATCGCGGAACTCACGGAGCTCCAGTTCGAGTTGCTCTCCAGTGCCGTGTCGCTGGTCCGGTCCGGTGGGGTGGTCGTGTACTCGACCTGTTCACCGGATCTCCGGGAGACCCGCGGCGTCGTCGATCGTGCACTGACGGAACTCGGTGTCACGGAACTCGACGCAACGGGCCTCGCGTGCGGGATGGCGGACACCGGTGAGCACGCGAGCGTCCAGATGTGGCCCCACCGCCACGGCACCGACGCGATGTTCTTCAGCGTGCTCCGGGTCGGCCGCGACTGACGCCCTGACCGTGCGTTCCCGGCGGGCGGGACGATAGGATGGCGGCATGTCAGAGCCGATCATCGCACCGTCAATCCTGTCCGCCGACTTCACCCGCCTCGGGGAGGAGATCGCCCGCGTCTCAGACGCCGACTGGATCCACGTCGACATCATGGACGGACACTTCGTCCCGAATCTCTCGTTCGGGGCGATGATCACCGCCGCGGCGCACCGCGCGACGGACATCCCGCTCGACGTCCACCTGATGATCGAGGAGCCCGAGAAGTGGGTCGACGACCACATCGACGCCGGGGCGCACACGGTGATCTTCCACGTGGAGGCGACCGATGATCCGGTCTCCCTGGCCCGGCACATCCGGGGGAGAGGGGTCCGGGCTGCATTCTCGCTGCGCCCCGGGACACCGATCGAGGACCACCTCCCGATCCTCGGTGAATTCGACCAGGTACTCGTGATGAGCGTCGAACCCGGATTCGGCGGACAGTCCTTCATACCCGACCAGCTGGCGAAGGTGCGCACGCTCCGCAGCGAGATCGACCGGCGGGGCCTGGACTGCACCATCGAGATCGACGGCGGGATCTCCCGGGACACGATCGCGGCCGCCGCTGAAGCGGGATGCGACGCCTTCGTCGCCGGTTCCGCCGTCTACGGCGCCGACGATCCCAACGCTGAGGTGGGCCATCTGCGCACTCTGGCGGTGCGCGCCTGACCCGGACCCGCGAGCCCGGGCCCGGCCGCGCTCTTTGCCGGAATCCGGGGGTGGCGGGCTAGACTGGGCGCAGAAGCACAGCCGGACCGATGAGACAGAGATTGAGTGGACGTGAACCCTGAGGGCAAGACCAGCGGAGCCGAGAACGGCGGCGTCGACATCCAGCGCATGCTCGCTGCGGACGCCCCGACGACCACGGAGAACCCCTGGGAACTGGTCGTCACCTCGCGGCGTCTGAAGGTCCTCGCGGTCGTTGCGGTCGTCATCGTCATGGCAGTCCACATCTTCATGGCGTTCGCCGTCGCGATCGGGGACACCGGCGCCGCGGTGACCACGGTGGACCAGTGGTCCTTCGTCGGGGTCGGTCTCGTCATCGCGTTCTGCTGCATCGGGATAGCCAGGCCGCGCGTGCGGGCCAACGGGGACGGTGTCGAGGTTCGGAACTTCATCGGCACCCGGTTCTACCCCTGGTCCGTGATCTACGGGCTGTCGTTCCCGAAGGGCGCCCGCTGGGCGCGACTGGAGCTCCCGGAATTCGAGTTCGTCCCGATGTGGGCCTTCCAGTCGGCGGACGGTGAGGCGGTCGTCGAGGCCGTGTCCCGGTTCCGCGATCTCGAGGACGCCTACATGCCCGAGGACTAGGGCGGATCAGGGAGGACTGTGGTGTACGCACGCATGCACGCGGACGGTCCGGTAGCCCGTGGCTGATCCGGCAACCTACCGCCCTGCGCCGGGGACCATCCCCACGGAACCGGGGGTGTACAAATTCCGGGAGGAATCCGGACGAGTCGTCTACGTCGGGAAGGCGAAGAACCTCCGGGCTCGGTTGTCCAACTACTTCCAGGACGTCACCCAGCTGCACCCGCGGACCCGGCAGATGGTGTTCGCCGCCTCCTCCGTCGAGTGGACCGTGGTGTCCAGTGAGGTGGAGGCACTCCAGCTCGAGTACACGTGGATCAAGCGGTTCGATCCGAGATTCAACGTCAAGTACCGCGACGACAAGACCTACCCGATGCTCGCCGTCACCGTCGGTGAGGAGATCCCGCGGGCCTTCGTCTACCGCGGTCCTCGTCGTCGCGGCGTGCGGTACTTCGGCCCCTACAGTCACGCGTGGGCCATCCGGGAGACGCTCGACCTGCTGATCAGGGTTTTCCCCGTGCGGACCTGTTCCAGGGGGGTGCTCAACCGGCACCGGCAACTCGGTCGCCCCTGTCTCCTCGGATACATCGACAAGTGTTCGGCACCCTGTGTCGGAAGGGTCAGTCCCGGGGAACACCGCGAGATCGTCGACGGCTTCTGTTCCTTCATGTCGGGGCAGACCGACCGGGTCACGCGCAGGCTGGAGCGGGAGATGAACGACGCCGCTGAGGCCCTGGACTTCGAGCGGGCGGCACGGCTGCGCGACGACCTCGGAGCGATCACGAAGGCGATGGAGAAGCAGGCGGTCGTGCTCGGAGACGGCACCGACGCCGACGTCATCTGCTGTGCCACGGACGAACTCGAGGCGGCGGTGCAGATCTTCCACGTCCGCGGCGGTCGGATCCGCGGTCAGCGCGGCTGGGTGGTGGAGAAGACCGGTGACACCGGGCTCGAGATGGGGGAGGACGGTCGAGACCCCGCGGTTCCGCGGATCATCCAGAACTTCCTCACCCAGTTCTACGGGGAGGCGGCCGAACGGGCGGCGGAGGACCGGTCGGAGGCCGAGAAGATCCGGCGCCGCGGGGTCGACCAGTTGTCCCACGGGGACGACGGGCAGGACGTGCATCTCTCTCCCGTCCCCAGGGAGGTCCTCGTCCAGGAACTGCCGGAGGACCCCGAGGAGACCACGGCGTGGCTCAGTGAACTCAAGGGGGCGAAGGTCGATCTCCGGGTACCCCAGCGCGGTGACAAGCGCGCCCTGGCCGAAACCGTCGAACGCAACGCGCGGGAAGCCCTCAGACAGCACAAGCTCAAGCGCGTCGGGGACCTGACCGCGCGCTCCGCCGCCCTGCGCGACATCCAGGAGGCGTTGTTCATGTCCGAGGCGCCGTTGCGGATCGAGTGCACCGACATCTCCCACATCGCCGGCACCGATGTCGTGGCCTCCCTGGTCGTGTTCGAGGACGGCCTGCCCAGGAAATCCGACTACCGGCGCTACCGGATCCGGGAGGCGGCGGGGGACGGCCACAGCGACGACGTCGCGTCCATCGCCGAGATCACGCGGCGCCGGTTCCTGCGGCACCACCGCGACGCCACCGACGTCCCCGACGCGGAGGAGTTCGACGGCGCCCGCTTCGACGACGAGAAGGTGGAGGAGCACACCACCGACGCCCGCAGGTTCGCCTATCCGCCGAACCTGTTCATCGTCGATGGTGGCCTGCCGCAGGTCAATGCCGCGCAGGCGGTGTTCGACGAACTCGGTATCACGGACGTCACGCTCGTCGGACTGGCCAAGCGGCTGGAGGAGATCTGGGTACCGGGAGACGGTGAACCGGTCATCCTCCCGCGCAACAGCCAGGCACTCTACCTGCTGCAGCAGATCCGCGACGAGGCGCACCGCTTCGCCATCACCTACCACCGCCAGCAGCGGAGCAAGAGAATGCGGGTCAGTGAGCTCGACGGGATCAGGGGGCTGGGCGCGGCGCGCCGCGCTGAACTGGTCCGGCACTTCGGCAGCGTGCGGAAACTGAAGGCCGCGGCCGTGGAGGACATCACGGAGGTGAAGGGATTCGGCCCCGCCCTCGCGGAAGCCGTCTACCGTGGTCTCCACCCGGAGTAGCCCCGGAAGAGCGGGGTGATGCGCACGATTTCCGTGTCCCCGTGCCCGGCTGCTGCGATAGAATGCCGGTATGACAGTCCATGCGCGTGAAGATTCTCCCGAGCGGTCGACCGGTCACTCCATCGAGAGTGATCCAGTCCTCGTGACCGGCATGTCCGGCGCGGGCCTCAGCTCCGCGGCCCGCGTGCTCGAGGACCTGGGCTGGTACGTGTCGCACAACCTGCCCGCCGAGCTGATGGTGGAGCTGGTCGAGCTCTGTCGCCGGGACGACTCCCCGGTGGAGAAACTCGCCATGGTGACGGACGTGCGCTCCCGGAGTTTCCACGGTGGACTGCAGCAGGTCATGGATGAACTCCGGGACAAGGGGATCAACCCCACGGTCCTGTTCATGGATGCCCGGGACGACATGCTCATCCGCCGCTTCGACACCGTCCGCCGCACCCACCCGCTGCAGGGCTCCGACACCCTGAGCATCGGTATCGAGCGGGAACGGAAGGCCCTCGCGGGCATCAAGGAGCGGGCGGACGTGGTGATCAACACCTCCGATCTGTCGGTGCATGATCTCCGCCGGGCGATCGAGAGCTCCTTCGCCACGATCGACAACATGCGCCAGCACGTCACCGTCCAGTCCTTCGGTTTCAAGAACGGTGCACCGTCGGACGCCGATCTCGTGGTGGACGTCCGTTTCCTCCCCAACCCCTACTGGGAACCGGAGCTCCGTCCGTTCCGGGGAGTCGACAAGCCCGTCAGCGACTACGTGCTGGCGCAACCGGCGGCGCAGGAATTCATCGGCAACTTCGTCGCGATGTTCTCCACGATGGTGGGCGGGTACCGCAGGGAGGGCAAGAGCTTCATCACCGTCGCGGTCGGTTGCACCGGCGGACACCACCGCTCGGTGGCGGTCGCCGCGGAGATCGCCCGGAAGCTGGATGAGATCGACGGCCTCGACGTCTCGGTGAACCACCGCGACATCTGCCGCGGCTGAGGGGCGGCGAACGTGAACGACACCGGTGATACCACCGCAACCCCGATTCCGGGCAGTCTCACCTGTCTCGGAGGCGGGCACGGCCTGTTCCAGACACTGCGGGCCGGACGCCATCTGGACGTCGACAGGATCACGGCTGTCGTGACCGTGGCCGACGACGGCGGCTCGTCGGGTCGGATCCGGCAGGAGCTCGGCCAGATCCCCCCGGGTGATCTGCGGATGGCCCTCGCCGCCCTGTCCCGGGACGACGAGGAGGGAAGGCTGTGGGAGCAGACCCTGCAGCACCGGTTCGGCGGGTACGGCGCTCTCGCCGGCCACGCCGTCGGCAACCTGCTCATCGCGGGGTTGACGGACGTCCTCGGAAGTCAGGTGCAGGCGCTCGACACCGTCGCGAAACTGACCAGATCCCACGGACGCGTCCTCCCGATGTGCGAACAGCCGCTGGAGATAGAGGCCGAGGTCGCCGGTCTCGGGGATGAGCCGATGGCGGTGCGCCCGGTCCGTGGCCAGGTCGCCGTGGCCTCCACGACCGGGAACGTCCGTCGGGTCAGACTCTTCCCGGAGCATCCACCGGGAGGTGCGGACGCGGTCGCTGCGATCCGCTCCGCCGACATGGTCACCCTCGGCCCGGGATCATGGTTCACGTCGGTGATACCGCACATCCTCGTCCCCGACATCGCCCGTGCACTGATCGAGACCGAAGCGTGCCGCGTCGTCATCCTGAATCTGACCGCGGAGCCGGGCGAAACCGCCGGATTCTCCACGGAACGGCACATCCACATGCTCACCCAGCATGCACCTGATCTGAGGGTCGACCACATCATCATCGATTCCACGGTGATCTCGAGCGACGTGGAACGCAGCTATCTCGCCCGCGCAGCCGCGACCATCGGCGCGGATGTGGCGTTCGAACCGGTCCGGGCCGACGACGGTGACGGTGGCTGGGTCAACCGGCACGATCCGGTCAAGCTCGCGGCCGCGCTCCGGCGCGTCTACACCCGACACATCTCCGGAGACCCGCGGCGGTAGTATCAACGGGCGCGACGCAGGACCGGGAGTGCCCGCGAACACCGCCGCGCCATGTCGGAGAACAGCGAATGAGGGGAGCCGGACACAGTGGCACTGACCACCCGCGTGAAGGAAGAGCTGGGACGCGTCACGGTCAGACGTGACGCCCCGAGAAACGCGGAACTCGCGTCCCTGCTCCGGTTCTCGGCGACACTCCAGGTCGTGGGCGACAGGTTGGTGATCGAGGCCGAGGTGGAGTCGATGGACATCGCGCGGCGGATCAGGGACTCCATCCGGCACCTCTACGGGCACGAGGCGGTCATCCACGCCGTCGGATCGGGCGGTGGACGTCGTACCCGGAGTTACACGGTCACGGTCACGGACGGCGCCCGCGATATCGCGCGGAGGGTGGGCCTGGTCTCGCCGTCCGGTCATCTGGTCCGCGGGCTGCCCCCGAGGGTCGTCTCGGGGACGGTCTCCGACGCGGAGGCGGCGTGGCGCGGGGCATTCCTCGTACACGGGTCACTCACGGAACCCGGGCGATCGTCCGCGCTGGAGGTCGCGTGCCCCTGCCCGGAGGCGGCACTCGCTCTCGTGGGATGCGCACGCCGCCTGGGCATCACGGCGAAGACGAAGGAGTCCCGGGGCACGGACCGGGTCAGCGTACGGGACAGCGAGGCGATCGGTGCGCTGCTCACCCGGATGGGCGCGCAGCGGACCCGGCTCGAGTGGGAGGAGCAGCGCACCAGGCGCGAGGTGAGGGCGTCGACGAACCGCCTCGCCAACTTCGATGACGCGAATCTCCGTCGCTCCGCGCGGGCGGCGGTCGCGGCGGCGGCCCGGGTCGAGCGTGCGCTGGAGATCCTGGGGGATGACGTCCCGGACCACCTCGCGGAAGCCGGGCAGCTGCGTGTCCAGCACCGCCAGGCGTCGCTGGAGGAGCTCGGTCGACTCGCCGATCCACAGATGACCAAGGACGCCGTCGCCGGCCGGATCCGGAGGTTGCTGTCGATGGCCGACCGGAGGGCCGCTGAACTCGGTGTCCCGAAGACCACTGAGGCGGTCAAGGACAGCCTTTTCACGGACAATCCCTAGGTCATGCCGCCCACGCTCGTGGGCTGGGCGATCCCCGATACACGTGACCGGGACACCGGTGTGCCGCCGGCCCCTCCCGGATAGTCGGTGTGAGCAATGCCATACAACAAACCGGATGGACGATTCGGGCGTCCGCCGGAACATCCGTGGGCCGCTTTTCGGGGGTGAATTCCGTGCCCGTCTGTGGGATTCCCCGGGGAAGTGATCGTGGTTTCCAAAATCGATGGGCCCAACGGTGTGGTTTTTTCCGGGTTTGTGCCGGGATGCTGCCCGTTTGAATGTCCGGATATGTCTACTTCCGGTGTGAGTGTGCCCGCTTTCACTGCACGGTTCGACGGACGTCGGTACAGTGGGAGCCATCAGGGATGAACGCCCGAACTCCCCGGTTCAGGGTCATCCCGATGATCAAGGTTCCAACAGGACAAAGGAGATCACAGTGACGGTTCGTGTAGGCATCAACGGCTTCGGTCGCATCGGACGCAACTACTTCCGCGCCATTCTCGAGCGTGGCGCCGACATCGAGGTTGTCGCGGTCAACGACCTGACCGACAACAAGACCCTGGCGCACCTGCTCAAGTTCGACTCCATCCTCGGCCGCCTCGGCCAGGACGTCGACTACGACGACGAGTCCATCGTCGTCGGCGGCAAGCGCATCATCGTCACCGCGGAGCGGGACCCGAAGAACCTCGCCTGGGGCGAGAACGACGTCGACATCGTCATCGAGTCGACCGGCTTCTTCACCGACGCCAACGCCGCCAAGGCACACATCGAGGCCGGCGCGAAGAAGGTCATCATCTCCGCGCCCGCCAAGAACGAGGACGCCACCTTCGTCGTCGGTGTCAACCACACCGACTACGATCCCGAGAACCACACCATCATCTCGAACGCGTCCTGCACCACCAACTGCCTGGCCCCGATGGCGAAGGTCCTGGACGAGGCCTTCGGCATCGAGCGTGGCCTTATGACCACGATCCACGCGTACACCGGTGACCAGCGCCTCCAGGACGCCCCTCACAAGGACCTCCGCCGTGCGCGCGCCGCAGCCGTGAACATCGTGCCCACCTCCACCGGTGCCGCCAAGGCCGTCGCCCTGGTCCTCCCGCAGCTGAAGGGCAAGCTCGACGGCTTCGCGATGCGCGTCCCGGTTCCCACCGGTTCCTGCACCGACCTGACCTTCACGGCCTCCAAGGACGTCACTGTCGACGAGGTCAACGCCGCCATCAAGAAGGCCGCCGAGGGCGACCTGAAGGGTGTTCTGGCCTACTCGGAGGAGCCCCTGGTCTCCACCGACATCGTCACCGACCCGCACGCCTCCATCTTCGATTCGGGCATGACCCGCGTCATCGGTGACCAGGTCAAGGTCGTCTCCTGGTACGACAACGAGTGGGGTTACTCCAACCAGCTCGTCACGCTGACCGAGTACGTCGGCGACCGGCTCTGATCCGGCGCGGAAACCTCCGCCGTCCGGGCTGATGCCCTGAGAACGCCAACGGCCCGGGATGCGTACCTCTCCGGAGGTACGCCCCGGGCCGTTGGCGCACTCGAACCCGCTGGGACGGGTTCCGTCACCACCTTTTGACCCGATACAGACAGAACAAAACTCAAGGAGAATCGATGACCGTCAAGAACCTCAACGACCTGATCGCCGAAGGAGTCGAGGGCCGTTACGTCCTCGTCCGTTCC
Source organism: Corynebacterium antarcticum (assembly GCF_016595285.2). NCBI lineage: Bacteria > Bacillati > Actinomycetota > Actinomycetes > Mycobacteriales > Corynebacteriaceae > Corynebacterium > Corynebacterium antarcticum. The sequence goes on along the minus strand of NZ_JAENIP020000001.1, from coordinate 196,635 downwards.
GACTTCAACGTCCCGCTCAACGAGAACCGTGAGATCACCGACTCCGGTCGCATCACGGCGTCCCTCCCGACCCTGAAGAAGCTCGTCGATGCGAACGCCAAGGTCATCGTCATGGCCCACCTCGGCCGGCCGAAGGGCGAGGTCAACGAGAAGTTCTCCCTCGCTCCGGTCGCTGAGGCGCTCTCCGAGGAACTCGGCCAGTACGTCGCCCTCGCCGGCGACGTCGTCGGCGAGGACGCCCACGAGCGGGCCAACGGCCTGACCGAGGGGGATGTGCTGCTGCTGGAGAACGTCCGCTTCGATCCCCGCGAGACCAGCAAGGACGCCGCCGAACGTGGTGAGTTCGCTGACCAGCTCGTCGCGTTGACCGGCGAGAACGGCGCCTTCGTCTCCGACGGTTTCGGCGTCGTCCACCGTGCGCAGGCCTCCGTGTACGACGTGGCCCAGCGCCTCCCGCACTACGCAGGCCAGCTCGTCGAGAAGGAGATCAAGGTTCTCGGTGAGGTCGCGTCCAACCCCGCCAAGCCCTACGTCGTCGTCCTCGGCGGCTCGAAGGTCTCCGACAAGCTCGGCGTCATCGAGGCCCTCGCACCCAAGACCGACGCGCTGATCATCGGCGGCGGCATGTGCTACACGTTCCTCGCCGCGCAGGGCCACGACGTGCAGAAGTCTCTCCTCCAGGAGGAGATGATCGACACCTGCCGCGACCTCCTCGAGCGCTTCGGCGACTCCATCGTTCTGCCGGTCGACGTCGTCGCCGCCGACAGGTTCGACAAGGACGCCGAGAAGCGGACCGTCGACGTCTCGGGTATCCCCGAGGGCTGGATGGGTCTGGACATGGGCCCGAAGTCCGTCGAGCTGTTCGCCGCCCGCCTCGCCGAGGCGAAGACGATCTTCTGGAACGGTCCGATGGGCGTCTTCGAGTTCCCGGCGTTCGCCGAAGGCACGAAGGGAGTCGCAGAGGCCATGATCTCCGCCACCGGGAACGGGGCGTTCTCCGTCGTCGGCGGCGGCGACTCCGCGGCTTCCGTGCGCACCCTCGGCCTGAACGAGGACGGCTTCAGCCACATCTCCACCGGCGGTGGCGCCTCCCTCGAGTTCCTCGAGGGCAAGACCCTGCCGGGCGTCAACGTTCTGGAGAACTGACGCACCCGCCCGCCCGTCCGTCCGGGCGGGCACCCAGGACACACCCATCCAACCCAACCATCGAGAAAGGCCGAAACATGGCACGCACCCCCCTCATCGCAGGCAACTGGAAGATGAACCTCAATCACCTGGAGGCTATCGGCGTCGTCCAGAAGCTCGCCTTCGCGCTGCCGGAGGACTACTACGACAAGGTCGACGTCGCGCTGACCGTCCCCTTCACCGACATCCGCTCCGTGCAGACCCTCGTCGACGGTGACAAGCTCCGCATCACCTACGGCGCCCAGGACGTGTCCAGGCACGAGTCCGGTGCCTACACCGGTGAGGTCTCCGCCGAGATGCTGGCGAAGCTCAGTTGTTCCTGGGTCGTGGTCGGGCACTCCGAGCGTCGCGAATACCACGGCGAATCCGATGAACTCGTCGCCGCCAAGGCTGCCGCGGCCCTGAAGCACGGGATCAGCCCGATCGTCTGCGTCGGTGAGCCCCTCGAGGTCCGCGAGGCCGGCGAGCACGTCAACTACGTCGTCGCCCAGACCCGCGCCTCCCTCGCCGGCCTGGATGCCGGACAGCTCGCGAACACCGTCGTGGCCTACGAGCCCGTCTGGGCCATCGGCACCGGTAAGGTCGCGTCCGCCGACGACGCCCAGGAGGTGTGCGGCGCGATCCGTGCGACCATCCGCGAACTCGCCGACGAGAAGGTCGCCGACGGGATGCGCATCCTGTACGGTGGCTCCGTCAAGGCTGACTCCGTCGCCGAGATCGTCGGCAAACCCGACGTCGACGGTGGCCTCGTCGGCGGAGCATCGCTGAACGGCGAGGACTTCGCGAAGCTCGTCGCGAACGCCGCACGACCGCAGTCCTAGTTCCCGCATCGGGGCGGGTGCGGCCAGCATCCGCCCCTCCCAGTGCCCGGCGTCATCTGTGGGACCGACACCGTGAATCCCGGTCTCGGATCCGTCGCAGTGACGGCGGGCACCGGTCTGCGCAGAGCAGCTGACAGACCGTGAACACCCCGGCGCCCGGCCCGAACTCCGGCTCCACCGCCAACCGATAAGGAAACACACCGTGCCTGAACAACTTCGCGAGGACATCCGACATCTCGGACGCATCCTCGGAAACGTCATCCGTCAGCAGGAGGGCGACGAAATCTTCGATCTCGTCGAAGGCGCCCGCCGAGCATCCTTCGGCGTCGCGAAGGGTGAGCGCACCCTCGACGATCTCGTCGGGATGTTCCGCGACCGTGACACCTCCACAATGATCAAGGTCGTCCGGGCCTTCTCCCACTTCGCGCTCCTGGTCAACCTGGTCGAGGATCTCAACGACGAGACCACCCGCCAGGCGATCCTCGACGGTGGTGCTCCGGCGCCCGACTCCACCCTCGAAGCGACCTGGGTCAAGCTCGAGGCCGCGGACATCACCGCAGAGGCTGTGGCGGCGGCCGTGGCACGTGCGGAGATCGCACCGGTGCTCACCGCGCACCCGACGGAGACCCGGCGCCGCACCGTGTTCGATGTCCAGAAGCACATCACCGCGCTGATGCAGGAACGCCACGACATCGAATCACGCCCGAGCAGCTCCCGGGCGGAGGCGCGCGTCCGGGAGATCGACCGGGCGATCCAGCGGCGCATCACCATCCTGTGGCAGACCGCACTCATCCGGGTCGTCCGACCGCGGATCGAGGACGAGATCGAGGTCGGCCTCCGCTACTACAAGCTGAGTCTTCTCCGGCAGATCCCCGCCATCAACCACGATGTGCGGCACGAACTGCAGGCCAGGTACGGCGACACCGTGCCATCGACCGCGGTGGTCAAGCCCGGTTCCTGGATCGGCGGGGACCACGACGGAAACCCCTATGTCACGGCAGCGACCCTGCGTTACGCGACGACCCGCGCCGCCCAGACCGTGCTCAAGTTCTACGCCGCCCAGCTCCACAAACTGGAGCACGAGCTGTCCTTGTCCGACCGGCTCTCCGAGGTCAGCCGCGAACTCATCGAGCTCGCCGACCGCGGCCACAACGATGTACCCAGTCGTGTTGACGAGCCGTACCGGCGCGCGGTGCACGGTATCCGGGGGCGGATCGCTGCCACCCAGGCCGAGCTCATCGGGCAGGATTCCGTGGAGGGAACCTGGTACAAGTGCCACGAGCCCTATCCGGGCCCCGAGGAGTTCGCGGCGGATCTGGACGTCATCGACACCGCGCTGCGGGACTCCTACGACGGACTGATCGCGGAGGACCGCCTCGGTCGGATCCGATCGGCGGTCGCGAGTTTCGGGTTCCACCTCTACTCGCTGGACCTGCGCCAGAACTCCGAATCCTTCGAGAACGTGCTCACCGAGGTCTTCGCCCACGCCGGAGTCACCGGGGAATACCGTTCGCTGGATGAGGATGCGAAGCGGGAGATTCTCGTCGCGGAACTCGGCTCCCCACGCCCGCTGATTCCGCCGCACCCCCAGGACTTCAGCGAGGAAACCAGGCGTGAGCTGGAGATCATCGCGGCCGCCGCCGAGGCGGTGGACAAGTTCGGGGAGCGGATGGTGCCCCACTGCATCATCTCGATGGCCCAGTCGGTGTCCGACATCCTCGAGCCCATGGTTCTGCTCAAGGAGTTCGGCCTCATCCGGATAGAACAGGGACAGCCGCGCGGAGACATCGACATCATCCCCCTCTTCGAGACGATCGAGGACCTGCAGGCCGGTTCGTCGATTCTCCGCGACATCTGGACCGTTCCGGTCTATCGGTCCTACGTCCGCCAGCGGGGCGAGATCCAGGAGGTCATGCTCGGATACTCCGACTCGAACAAGGACGGCGGCTACTTCGCCGCGAACTGGGCGCTCTACGACGCGGAACTCGACATCGTCCGGGCGTGCCGGGACAATCAGATCCGACTCCGGTTCTTCCACGGCCGGGGAGGCACCGTCGGCCGCGGCGGCGGACCGAGCTACGAGGCGATCCTCGCCCAGCCGGAGGGAGCGGTCTCCGGTTCGGTCCGGGTCACCGAGCAGGGGGAGATCATCTCGGCGAAGTACGGTCACCCGACCACCGCACGGCGTAACCTCGAGGCGCTCGTCTCCGCGACGCTGGAGGCGTCGCTTCTGCCCGTCGATGATCTCGATCAGCCGGAACGTGCACACGAGATCATGCGCGAGATCGCCGAACTCTCCCGCCGGAAGTACGCGACACTCGTCCACGAGGACCCGGGTTTCATCGAGTACTTCACCACCTCGACGCCGCTGCAGGAGATCGGTGCGCTGAACATCGGTTCACGTCCCGCGTCCCGGAAACAGACGGCCTCCATCGGTGATCTCCGGGCTATCCCGTGGGTGCTCGCCTGGTCGCAGTCCCGTGCGATGATTCCGGGCTGGTTCGGCGTGGGCACCGCGCTCCGCGAGTGGATAGCCGGCGACCCGGACCGTCTCGAGGAACTCCGCTCGCTGTACCGGGACTGGCCGTTCTTCACCTCCGTGATGTCGAACATGGCCCAGGTGATGGCCAAGGCGGAGATGCCGCTGATGGAGCTCTACGCGTCGCTGGTCAAGGACCGTGAGATCGCGGAACGCATCTCCGGGGCGATCTCGGAGGAGTACGACCTGACCATCGACATGTTCCTCACCGTGACGGGGGCCGACCGTCTCCTCGCGGACAACCCGACCCTGGAACGCTCGGTGCGCAGCAGGTACCCGTACCTGCTGCCGCTCAACGTCATCCAGCTGGAGCTGCTCCGCCGCTACCGAGCCGGCGACACCGACGACGGCGTGCCGGACGGTATCCAGTTGACCATGAATGGCCTGGCCACCGCCCTCCGGAATTCGGGCTAGCCAGGGCTCCGGAACCGGATCCGCGGCCCCGATCCCGATCGGGCTGCGGATCTCCGGTGCCACCGTCGTTTCCCGTCCACCGACGTGTATGGTGGTATCCGGCGGCCGTTGATCCGGCGCGACCATCAGCGGTCCCTTTCACCCGGACCGGGGCCGGACAAGACAGACCCATCCACGATTAAAGGATCCACGTTTCCATGGTGCTTACGCTTCAGATCGTTCTCTTCCTGGCCTGCCTGGGCATGACCATGTTCGTGCTGCTGCACAAGGGCAAGGGCGGCGGTCTCTCGAGCCTGTTCGGCGGCGGCGTGCAGTCCAACCTCTCGGGGTCCACCGTCGTCGAGAAGAACCTCGACCGGGTCACCATCATCTGCGCGATCATCTGGATCGTCTGCATCGTCGGCCTGAACCTGATCCACGCCTATGTCGGGTGAGAACACTCCGAGCGGGTCCTCTCCGCGGTCGGGATCCGGCGCGGCTCCGGTGTGACGCCGCGCGGCACTCGACCGATCCCGTCCGTTGGGTTGTACCAGGAATGACGGGGCAGACGGTGTGTGAGTGATGGGCTGCTGATGCACCTGTTGCGGGGCTGGGGCGCCGATGAACCGTGAGGGACCCGTGAAGGGTGTGATTGGTGCGGGTGCTTGTTCGTCTTACCCGATACGGTTTGCGCATGAGCGCGCCGTCCACGACAACCGACGGCCCCGGCTGGGATTCACCTCCACTGGAACCACCGAAACCGCTCCCGGCGTTCCCGGGGGCGGTTTCAGGCATGAAAGGGGAGCAGGGCCCCGGTACGGTTTGTGTGCCGTGACAGAAGAATAAGCCCGGGCCGGGCGGAAAACGGGAACTTGGTCGGGCCAGTCCCGGAGATGCACTGAACCTTGTCGGTCGATCACGGGGCTCCGAAAAACAGCAGGTACAGCGCCGGGATAATCATCACGGGTGCCAGAGCACAGAACAGGATCACGTAGGCAGTCGCCTCGACTCGAACACGTAAGCCGCGATGACACCCATTCCGTGGATGACCAGAGTCCACCGGGCGAAAGGTGGGTTGAAAGAATCTGTGACATTGATCACCGTGGAGGCTACCTGCAGTAGGCCGACGACCGCGACAATCCACTTTGCGGAGGTGTATGACTGCGCCGCGTTTACGGCCACAACAACCACCCTCATCACCCCGTGAGACGACTTCTTTCGGGAGATCCCTACCTGTGCCACTCTGGTTCGGGCAATAACGCAATTCAATACTCGACGCCGTATCACCGGAGGGGCAGGCTCCCAATCACACCCCGTATTGTGTACCGTTCCGACAGCCCCGGTCACCGGCGCGCGGAACAGGTCGTCCATCTTCGGAGTGACGACACCGGCAGAACCACAGTGGGGTGCGGTCGGCGCCATGCTGCAGCCGGTGCGCCGCGGTGCGATCGTTCGGAAGGCCCGTTCCATACGAACCATCCGACGGTGTGGACGGTTGGTCCTGCGCCGCGACAGGCGCCGCGCGCTGTCCGCCGGCAACACCGCGCAGTGCTCCCGGACTCTTCCAATGATTGCTGTCGCCGCAACCACCCACTTTCCTGGTCCGGCACGGACACGGGTGAGGGCGGATGGCGATTCGGGTACGACAACCGGAATCAGCGAAGAAGTGTTCTGACTCGGGTGGGCTGTCGTCGGAAACCGTGTCGCTCCCCGAGCCACCGACGCCGCGGGGCTACCCCGGAGTCGCAGGCACCCACCATCCTGTCGGGACGGTGGCCGTGTGCGGCGTTCCCGCGTTCCGGGTCCTGACCGTCACCGGGCCCGACACGGGGGGGGGGAGTGCCGGGACAGAGCCGGGATCAGAGGTCGGGGCCGGCTGCCGCGTCATCGAGGAACAGCACGGTCTCCGACCTCCCGCGGGCACCGGCTGCGGGCCAGTCCTCCGCCGCTGCGCCGTCGATGACCGCCCGGGCCGCCTCCGCCTTCTCCGCTCCCGCGACGAGCAACCAGACGCGGTCGGCCGAACGTATCGCCGGCAGTGTCAGCGTGACCCGCTCGGCCGGCGGTTTCGGCGAGTCGGTCACCGCAGTGACGAGGTCCTCGTCCTCCCGGACCGCGGGGGTGTGCGGGAAGATCGAGTTGATGTGGCCCTCCCCGCCCATGCCGAGCAGGTGGAGGTCGAAGCCCCCGGGAGCGAACGTGCGGAGGTCCCGCCGGGCGTCCTCCACGGCCGAGTCGAGATCCCGCCCACCGAGGCCGTAGCCGTGGATGTTCGCGTCGTCGATGTCCACGTGGTCGAGCAGCGCGGCCCGGGCCTGCCCCTCGTTCGATTCCGGGTGGGAGACATCGACATTGCGTTCGTCACCGAAGAACACGTGGACCCGTGACCAGTCGATGTGGACGACCGGGAAGTCGTCGCTCATCGTGCGGGCAGTCGCATCGAACTCCGCGAGCTTCCTGAGCAGCCCGATTCCGGCACCACCTCCGGTCAGGACCACACGCGCGACACCGTCACCGTGCAGGCCACCACCGGCCTGCACGGCGGCGATGGTCTGGGTCATTCTGGCCGCGGCCGCCGCGACGAGTGAATCGAGGTCGCGGACACGGGCTATCTCCACCATGGTGGGTTCCTTCCGGGGGACGTGGGGTCAGTCGGTGAATGCGTCGACGTATCGCACGCGGTTGAGGCCCCGCAGAGCACGCGCGTAGGCGAGGTCAGGGTCGAGGTGCCGGAGTTCCTCCGCGAGGCAGTCCGCCTGGCTACGGCGGCCGAGGGCGACCAGACCGTAGTGGGTGCCGTCGACCGAGACGGAGAGCGTCTCCGCGTCGCGGACCTCCACGGTGATCGTCGACTGGCTCCGGAACAGCACGACGCGGGTGATCGCGATGCACTCACGGCCTTCGGCGTCGACCGGTACGGCGTCCTGACCGGTTGACTGGCGGACTATGTTGACACCGAACCGGTCGGCGAGCCACCCTGCCGCGAGATCGACGCTGGGGGAGTCCGCTGGTCCGTGGACCTCGGCGTCCAGGACCCCCTCGTGCGGAGGCTGGTCGAGGGTCGACGCGACGACGCCACGCCACTGGGTGATCCGGGACCAGGCCATGTCCGAATCACCAGGCCGGTAGTGGTTCCGACGCCGGTAGATCGAGTCCTCCGGGGGATCGTAGAGCGCATCGGTGATCCGCCGGGCGGCGATCCGGCCGATGGGGTCGGTCGAGGGGTTGACGGGTGCCGTGCCCGGCCACCAGGCGACGATCGGGGTGTCCGGTAGCAGCAGGGGGGTGACCACGGCCTCGACGTGGTCGGCGACCTCGCCGTTGAGCCTCATGACGATGATCTCGGAGGCACCCGCGTCGCCCCCGATCCGGATCTCGGCGTCGACCGTCGATCTGTCCGCCGTCGAGTCGCCGGTCACCATGACCAGAACCCGGGAAGGGTGTTCACGGGAGGCGTCGTTCGTGGCGGCGATGAGTGCCTCGATGTCGTCGTCGGCGTCCGCGACGACGATGAGGGTGAGGACCCGCCCCGTCGTGACCTGTGAACCCCATTCACGGATGGACACGAGTTTGGTGGCGATCGCCCGGGTGTCGGTGTCGGGCATTGTGATGATCATGGGGGCCTTTCAGACTGTGACGGCGTGGGAGCGGTGTGGGAGGGAGGCGGACGTCAGGGTCGGCGCCAGGTACGGCCCTCTCGGGCCAGCATTCTGTCCGCGGACACCGGCCCCCAGGTACCCGCCTCGTATTCTTCGGGCCGGCCACGCTGGGCCCAGTACTGGATGATCGGATCGAGGATCTGCCAGGACAGCTCGACCTCCTCGTTGGTGGGGAAGAGACTCGATTCGTCGAGCAGGGCATCGAGGATGAGGCGTTCGTAGGCCTCGGGTGATTCCTCGGTGAACGCCTCCGAGTAGGAGAAGTCCATGTTCACGTCGCGGACCTCCATGGTGGAGCCCGGGACCTTGGACCCGAACCGCATGAGGACGCCCTCATCCGGCTGGACCCGGATCACGACCGCGTTCTGCCCCAGAGCCGAGGTCATGACGTCACCGAACGGAAGGTGCGGGGCCGGCTTGAAGATCAGGGCGATCTCCGTGACCCTCCGGCCGAGCCGCTTTCCCGTCCGGAGATAGAAGGGAACCCCGGCCCAGCGGCGGGAGTTGATCTCCAGGGTGCACGCGGCGTACGTCTCGGTGTTGGAGTCGTCGGCGAAACCCTCCTCCTCGCGGAGACCGGGGACCCTGGTGGACCCCTGCCAACCCGTCGTGTACTGCCCCCGCGCCGTGGTCTTGGCGAGGGGGTGGACCGGTGCCGTGGCCCGCAGGACCTTGATCTTCTCCGCCTGGAGTTCCGCCGGGGTGAAGCTCACCGGTTCCTCCATCGCCGTCAGTGCGAGGAGCTGCAGGAGGTGGTTCTGGATGACGTCGCGGGCGGCGCCGATACCGTCGTAGTAGCCGGCGCGGCCGCCCAGACCGATGTCCTCCGCCATCGTGATCTGCACGTGGTCGATGTAGTGGCTGTTCCAGAGCGGATCGAACAACTGGTTCGCGAACCGGAGCGCCATGATGTTCTGCACGGTCTCCTTGCCGAGGTAGTGGTCGATCCGGAACACGGAATCCTCCGGGAACACGGCGTTGACGATCCTGTTGAGTTCCCGGGCGGACTCCTGATCGTGGCCGAAGGGCTTCTCGATGATGACCCGCCGCCAGGAGTTGGCCGGGGCCTCGGCCATCCCGGAACGCTTGAGCTGGTGGCAGACATCGGAGAAGTAGTCCGGCGGAACGGAGAGATAGAATCCCCAGTTTCCCGCCGTTCCCCGGGTACGGTCGAGCTCCGCGAGCTTCGCACCGAGACGATCGAAGGCCTCGTCGTCGCGGAAGGTCCCGCTGACGAACTCCATTCCCTCGGCGAGCCGCTCCCACACACTGGCCCGGACCTCGGTCCGGGCGCCGGCGACCACGGCGTCGTGGACGTAGTCCTCGAAGTCCTTCTTCGACCACTCCCGCCGCCCGTAGCCGACGAGAGCGAACCCCGCGGGCAGCAGGCCACGGTTAGCCAGATCGTAGATGGCTGGCAGGAGCTTCTTTCGGGCGAGATCGCCCGTCACCCCGAAGATCACCATCCCGCACGGACCGGCGATACGCGGGAGTCGTTTGTCCTGGCTGTCGCGGAGCGGATTGAACCAGGGTGCGTTGTCGGGGAGGCCGGTCAGGGTATTGCTCACGGTTGTGTCTGCCTGCTTTGTCGGTGGTGGGATCCACCCGCCGGATCGTCGTCACCGGCGGGTGGATGGTGTCGGGAAGGGAACTGTCCGGTCAGAGGCGCTGGCGCATCGAGTCGAGGAGCTCATTCCAGCTCTTCTCGAACTTCTCGACTCCCTCCCGTTCGAGAACGGCGAAGACGTCGTCGAGGTCGATGCCGACCGCCTCGAGGGCGGAGAGTACCTCGCGGGACTCGGCTGCGCGGCCGGTGAGGGTGTCACCGTGGATTCCCCCCTGCTCGAGGGTGGCGTCAATCGTCGGCTCGGGCATGGTGTTCACCGTCTGCGGGCCGGCCAGCTCGGTGACGTAGAGGGTGTCCGGGTAATCAGGGTTCTTCACCCCGGTCGACGCCCACAGCGGGCGCTGGACTGTGGCTCCCTCGGGTAGCGCGGCGTCGGCGAAGGAGGTGCGGAACAGTTCGTAGGCGAGCCGCGCGTTCGCGACGCCTGCCTTGCCGCGCAGTGCGAGGGCGGCGTCGGTCCCGATCTTCTCCAGGCGCCGGTCGACCTCGACGTCGAGGCGGGACACGAAGAAGGACGCGACCGACTGGATCCCGGCGACGTCGTGACCTTTCTCCGCCGCCTCCCGGACACCCGCGATGTAGGCCTCGATGACCTCGCGGTACCGGTCGCACGAGAAGATGAGGGTGACGTTCACGCTGATCCCCTCGCCGAGGGCCCGGGTGATCGCCGGAAGCGAACCGGGGGTCGCCGGAATCTTGATGAGGAGGTTCGGGCGGTCGACCCTGCGCCACAGCTCCCGGGCCTGTTCGATGGTCGCCTCAGCGTCATCCGAGATGCGGGGGTCGACCTCGATGGATACCCGACCGTCGACACCTCCGGTGCGTTCGAAAGTCTCGCGGAAGACGTCACAGGCGCGGCGGACATCGTCGACGGCCATGGCGTAGACCGCCGTATCGGCGTCCGCGCCCTCAGATTTCAGGACGGCGATCTGGTCGTCGTATGCGGTACCCGATGTCATCGCGGTGGCGAAGATCGCGGGGTTCGTGGTCACACCGACGATGGATTTCGTGGTCAGGAGTTCCTCCAGGTTGCCGCTGTCGAGGCGGTCACGGGAGAGATCGTCGAGCCAGGTGGCGGTGCCGATCCCGGCGAGTTCATCGATGTGGGTCATGTGGGCTCCTAGTGCAGGCTTGGGGAAACGGTCGTTCCCTCGTATCCGGAACACGAGGGTAGTCGGCTTTCTGTGCTGGTGCAGCGTCATGGTCCACGCGACACAATGATCCGGGCCACCCGTCGCCCGAGAACGGGGCGGGGTGGCCCGGAGAACGGGACGCGAATCAGGCGTCAGCGCGCGGCGGCGAGGGACTCGCGGGCCGCGGCGACGACCGCGTCGGTCGTGATGCCGAACTCCTCGAACAGCTTCTCGTACGGCGCGGAGGCGCCGAAGTGCTCAAGGGACACCGGGCGTCCCGCGGTACCGAGCCAGCGGTACCAGGGCATCGCGATGCCGGCCTCGACGGAGACACGGGCACTGACGGAGGAGGGGAGGACGGATTCGATGTAGTCGGCGTCCTGCTCCTCGAACCAGTCCATGCACGGGACCGAGACGACGCGGGCGGCGATGCCGTCCTCCTCGAGGGCCGCGGCAGCGGCGACAGCGAGCTGCACCTCGGAGCCGGAACCCATGAGGATCACGTCCGGGGTGGGCTTGGAACCCTCGACCAGGATGTAGGCGCCGCGTGCGACCCCCTCATCGGCCTTCTCCGCGGTCCCCTCGAGCACCGGGACATTCTGGCGGGTGAGTGCGAGGCCCTTCGGGCCCTCGCGGTAGAGCAGGGAGTACTTCCAGGCCGCCGCCGTCTCGTTCGCGTCCGCGGGACGGAGCATCGAGAAGTTGGGGATGGCGCGGAGGCTGGCGAGCTGCTCGACCGGCTGGTGGGTCGGGCCGTCCTCGCCCAGACCGATGGAGTCGTGGGTCCAGACGTAGTAGGCATCGGTCCCCATCAGCGCGGCGAGGCGCACAGCCGGACGCATGTAATCGGAGAAGATCAGGAACGTGCCGCCGTAGGGGCGGGTGCCGCCGTGCAGGGCGATACCGTTCATGATCGAGCCCATCGCGTGCTCGCGGATACCGAAGTGCAGGTTCCGGCCGTACGGGTCCGTGGTCCACGTGTCGGTCGTGATGTGCTCGGGACCGAAGGACGGCGCGCCCTTGATGACGGTGTTGTTGGAGCCCGCGAGGTCGGCGGAACCTCCCCAGAGCTCGGGGAGCGTCGCACCGAGCGCCTGGAGGACGGCCTCGGATGCCTTGCGGGTGGCAACACCCTTGGCGTCCGGCTCCCAGGTCGGCAGGTCATCGGCCCAGCCCTCCGGGAGCTCACGGGCCGCGAGCCGGTCGAACAGTTCCCTGCGCTCCGGGTTGGCCTGCGACCAGGCGTCGAACTTCTCCGTCCACGCGGCGGTCTTCCGGGCGGCACGGTCCGCGAGGGAACGGGTGTGCGCGAGCACCTCGTCGTCGATGTGGAAGGAGACCTCTGTATCGAAGCCGAGCACCTTCTTTGTCGCGGCGACCTCGTCATCACCGAGTGCCGCACCGTGGACCGCTCCGGTGTTCATCATGTTCGGCGCCGGGTAGCCGATGATCGTGCGGACCCGGATGAACGACGGCCGGGAGGTGTCGGCCCTGGCCTCCGCGATCGCGGCCTCGAGCGCGGCGACGTCCTCGCCGGACTCGACCTCGAGGGTCTGCCAACCGTAGGCCGCGTATCGGGCGACCGTGTCCTCGGTGAAGGCGATCTGGGTGTCATCCTCGATCGAGATGCGGTTGTCGTCCCAGAAGACGATGAGGTTTCCGAGTGCCTGGGTACCCGCGAGGGAGCTCGCCTCGCTGGTGACGCCCTCCTCGATGTCGCCGTCAGAGGCGATGCAGTAGATGAAGTGGTCGAAGGGGGATTCTCCGGCGGGAGCCTCAGGATCGAAGAGGCCCCGTTCGCGACGGGCCGCCATCGCCATGCCCACGGCGGAGGCGAGTCCCTGACCGAGCGGACCCGTGGTGATCTCGACGCCGTCGGTGTGCCGGTACTCGGGGTGGCCCGGGGTCTTCGCCCCCCAGGTGCGCAGTGCCTCGAGATCCTTCATCTCCAGGCCGAAGCCACCGAGGAAGAGCTGGATGTACTGGGTCAGCGAGGAGTGCCCGCAGGACAGGACGAAACGGTCGCGGCCGGGCCAGGTCGGCTGAGCGGGATCGACGTCCATCGTGCGCTGGAAGAGTGTGTACGCGAGGGGAGCGAGACTCATCGCGGTCCCGGGGTGTCCGGAGCCGCAGTTCTGCACCGCATCGGCGGCCAGGACTCGGGCCGTGTCAACGGCGCGGGTGTCGAGGTCGGTCCAGTCCTCCGGGTAGTTGCGGCGGGTGGATTCCTTCAGTTCATCAGACAGGGTCACGGTCTGGTTCCTCGTTTCGTTCGGGTGGCCAGATTCTGGCGAGTTCGTCAGCCGCGGGACATGCGTCCCGGGGCGGTCAACGTAACCAGCTTAACGGCTCTCCCGGTATCGTGTGCTGCCGACCCGGCAGCGGGCTGACCGGCCGCTGTACCGCGGTGGGGGTGACGGCCGGGTGACCCGGTACCGGTGGAGGTACGTCGGGGCGCTCCCGGAAGGGGGAGAGAGGTCCCGGCGACTGTGAACTGGGGTCGAGGGCGGTTAAGATCGGCCAGGTGTGTACCCTCTATTTATTGCCGAGGGAACACTGCCACGTCAGTGGTGGGTCCGTCTTTCACGCATTCCTGTTCCGGAATCACGGTGAAGGGATCCGGTTGACCGGTCGTCGCCCCCGATGGCATACCCCTGAAGCCCGAGACCCGCTGACGCTTCGACCCGACATCTGCTGGAGGAATGGTCCTTGGAGACGATAAAGGCGTATCTTGCGCTGACGAAACCAAGAGTCATCGAGCTGCTCCTGGTCGCCACGATTCCCGCGATGCTCCAGGCGGACCGCGGCGAGAACCACGTCGGGTTGATCCTCCTGACCGTGATCGGTGGATGGATGGGCGCCGCTGCCGCGAACACCTTCAACATGGTCGCCGACAGTGACATCGACAAGGTGATGAAACGTACGGAGCGACGTCCACTCGCGAAGATGGTCGTGACCAACCGCAACGCCACCATCTTCGCGTGGACGCTGACCGTGGTCAGTTTCCTCTGGCTGTGGCTGCTGTGCCGGTCGCTCCTCGCCGCGCTGTTCGTCATGGCCACCATCGCGTTCTACATCTTCGTCTACACCAAGTGGCTGAAGCGCCGGACCCCGCAGAATGTCGTCTGGGGTGGCGCGGCGGGCTGCATGCCGGTCGTCGTGGGATGGGCGGTGATCACCGACAATCTACCCGTCGGGGTACCGCCCCAGTGGTGGCAGGCGATCGTGCTGTTCCTCATCATCTTCTTCTGGACGCCGCCGCACACGTGGGCTCTCGCGATGCGGTACAAGGAGGACTACCGGGCCGCGGGCGTGCCGATGATGCCGGTGGTCCGTACCGAGGCACAGGTGACCCTCCAGATCGTGCTGTACACCTGGGCGACCGTCATCACGACGTTCCTGCTCATCCCGGCCGCGGGGTTCATCTACGCGGCCGTGGCGGTTGCGGCGGGCGCGTGGTTCATCATCATGGCCCACCTGCTGCACCGCGCCGTTCTACGTGGAGTGGAGGTGAAACCGCTGAAGCTCTTCATCCTCTCGAACAACTACCTCGCGGCGGTCTTCGTCGCGCTGTCGCTCGACGCCTTCTTCGGGCTCGAGACGGTCGGGCAGATGCTCGGGATCTCCACCACCGTCTTCTGAGCGCACGACACGGGTGCCCTGACCGGTCAGGTCAGGGCACTTCGTCATGAGACCTCGAGGACGATTGAGCCGGTGGTGGCCCTGGACTCGAGTTCACGGTGCGCCACCGCCGCGTCCTCGAGCCGGTGGACCGATCCGACACGGACATTCAGTCGGCCCTCGACGATCGCCTGCGTCACGGCCTGGGCCCGCATGACGAACTCTCCCTCCCGGGCGGTCCACGCGCCGATGGAGGGTCGTGTGAGGAAGATCGATCCGTGGGTGTTCAGCAGCTGCGGATCGACGGGATCGACGGGCCCGGAGGCGGCCCCGAACAGGCACACGGTGCCCCGTGGACGCACCGCCCGCAGGGACTGGTCGAAGGTGGCTCTGCCGACTCCGTCATAGACCACGTCGACACCGTTCCCGCCGTTTGCACGTCGCACCTGGTCGGCGAGGCGATCGGAGTAGCGGAACACCTCGGCGGCACCGGCGCGGCGGGCGAGCTCCTCCTTCTCATCGGTCGACACCACCGAGTACACGGTCGCGCCACGGGCTGCCGCCATCTGCGTGGCGAGCAGCCCGACCCCACCGGCACCCGCCGTCAGTAGACAGGTGTCGCCGTCGCGCAGGGAATAGACGCCGTCGGTGAGATAGTGCGCGGTGATCCCCTGGAGGAGCATTGACGCGGCGGTGTGGGGATCGATTCCGCGGGGTACGGCGACGAGGCGGTCCCGGGGGACGACGGCGTACTCCGCGTAGGAACCGAAGGCGTCACACCAGGCGACGAGGGTTCCCTCGGCGATTTCGCCTCGGGGATCCTCGACGACCCGGCCCGTTCCCTCGAGTCCCGGTATGAACGGGAGCTCGGCGTTGTAGACGCCCTCGCGGTAGTACGTGTCGATGTAGTTGACCCCGGCGACGTCGACGGCCACCTGAACCTGGTCCTCGTTGGGCGTGGGGCGGGGGACATCGGCGGGTTCCAGTACCTCAGGCCCGCCGTGACTGGATATCCGGATTGCTCGCATAGGTCAATCCTAACGTGAGCGACCGCCCCACCGCCCGTGATCAGGTTGCGCTGGCCGCGGCATCCCGTCCCGAGATGCGCTCGCGGCGGAGGCGGTCTCCGTCCCGGGAACCGGTGGTTCCCCTCTCTCCTCCCACCCTGTCGCGTCCGTGGGCGAAGAGCACTCCGGTGAACGCCACGACGGTTCCGGAGAGCGCGACGTGGACCGGGACCGTCCACCGGGGGACACCGAAGTTGAACTGGATGATGCCGATCGCCGCCTGCAGGATGATGAACCCGATGAGGATCCACCCGATACGGCGGGCCCGGAGCGCCGCTCCGACGGTGACGAGGGCGATGACGAGCCCCACGGTCAACCCGAGGTACAGGTACATGAAGTGGGCGTGGATGTTGGCGATCCTGGCGAGGTCGATGTCCAACCGGCCCTCCATACCGACCCCGGAGTCGCCGGAGTGCACGCCGGCGCCGGTCACCATCGTCCCCGTTCCGAGAACGACCGCCAGGGTCGCCGCGGACAGGACCGCGAGGAGTCGCAGCGGCCGCGGATAGGTTTCGGTGGGGGTACCGTCATCGGGCTCGGCGATCCGGACCCACAGGATCGCCGCGAGCCAGACGAGGAGCATCGAGGGAAGGAAGTGCATGGCCACCGACCACCACCGGAGCTCAAGATGAACGGAGATTCCGCCGAGGATCGCCTGGATGATCACGCCGAGACCCTGGATGAAGGCCTGTATGACGACCTCGCGGCGGCGGGCGGCTCGGACGACCGCGATGAACACGAGCAGGGCCGCTGCGGCGACCACGAAGGTCAGAAGGCGGTTGCCCCACTCGATCGCCTGATGTATCCACGGGGCCGCACCGGCCACGGGAACGAGCGATCCGGGCTGGCAGTTGGGCCAGGTGACGCACCCGAGGCCGGAACCGGTGACCCGGACGACTGAGCCCGTCACGGTGATCCCCGCCTGACAGACGAGGAGGATCATCGCCAACCGGCGTTGGATCCGGACCTCGGGACCGTCGATGAGGGAGCGGATCCACTGGAGGGGGTGGGTGAACAGGGAAGGTGCTGGGCTGGTTCTCACGCCCCTGATCCTATCGTGCGTCTGTGACGGTCCAGGGATGGCACCCACGGGTCAGGCGGTGAACTTGAACACCTTGACCGTCACCGCTCCGGCGACGGCGGCCCAGACGACGAGCACGAGCAGTTCGACGGCCGGAAAACCACCGGCCAGGGCATCTGTCAGACCCCGTGTCAGAGCCACGGAGGGGATGACGACGGTCCAGTCGGCCCAGTCGCCGATGCTTCCCGCCCGGATCTGGACGTAGGAGGCCATTCCGATGAGCAGGAACCAGACCAGGTTCGCCAGCGCGAGGACGATCTCGGAGCTGAGGGTTCCGCCCATGAGGAGTCCGAGTGCGGTGAACGTCGCGACCCCGACCACCAGGGTGAGAACGGCCACCGGCAGCGCGGCCGCATCCGGGCGCCAACCCAGGACGAGTGCGGTGCCGCAGAGCAGGATCGTCTGCACCGATGACACGGCGAGTACCCCGAGGACCTTGCCCGCGATGATCACCCACCGGGGTACGCCCGAGGCGCCGATCCGTTTCAGGGCACCGTACCTGCGGTCGAATGCGACGGCGATGGCCTGTCCGGTGAATCCGGCGGACACCGCCGAGATCGCGAGTGTGAGCGGGAGCACGAGCACCACCGGGTTCGCGATGTCGAGAAGCGGCATCAGTGACAGGGCGATGAGTGAACCGAGGGGGATCACGAGACTGAGCAACTGCTGCTCACTGTGGCGGAGGAAGAGCCGTGCCTCGATCAGAGCCTGCGCGAGGAGCATGTGCACGGCACCGGCCTGCTGCGGATCGGGGGAGAAGGTCCCTGGTGTGAAGCGGGGTTCGCCACCGGTACGGGTGTCGGGTTGCTCTGGTATCACTGTCAACTCCTCATTTCGCGCCCGGTGATGTCGAGGAAGACGTCCTCGAGGCTCCTGTGGTCGATCCCCAGTCCGCGGATGAGCACGTCCTGTTCCGCCGCCGCCACGGCGATGGCGGCGACGAGGTCCGGTGTCGGTCGGGCCTGGATCCGGTAGGACAGCGGGCGCGTCGCGGTGAGGGTCGCGCCCTCCTCGTGCCCGGAGGAGATCAGCGAGGTACGGAACAGGTCAGGATCGAGTTGTGCGGACGTGTCGACCCGGATCTGTGCCGCCCCGCCGCCGGTCAGTGCGGTGAGCTCCGCCGGACTTCCCTCGGCGACCTTGACGCCGCGGTCGATGATCACGACGCGGTCGGCGAGGGCCTCCGCCTCGTCCATCAGGTGGGTCGTGAGGACGACCGTCACGCCGTCGCGGCGAAGGGAGTTGACGAGTTCCCAGACGGCGAGCCTGGACTGGGTGTCCATCCCCGCGGTCGGTTCATCCAGGAAGACGAGTTCCGGTCGGCCGACGAGGGCACAGGCCAGGGAGAGGCGCTGCTGCTGCCCCCCGGACAACCGGCGGTACGACGTCCGGGCGTGTCGGGTGAGGCCGACGAGGTCGAGGAGCCAGTCGGGGTCGAGGGGGCGGGCGCTGTAGGAGGCGGTCAGCTCGAGCATCTCCCGCACCCGGATGCCCGGGTACGCACCCCCTCCCTGGAGCATCACGCCGATCCTGCGCCGTACGGCATCCGCTTCGAGGGCGGGGTCGAGACCGAGGACCCGGACGTGTCCGGACGCGGGTTCGGTGAATCCCTCACACATCTCGATTGTCGTCGTCTTACCCGCGCCGTTGGGGCCGAGCAGCGCGAAGACGGTTCCGGGTTCGACCCGGAGGTCCAGATGATCGACGGCACGGACGTCGCCGAAGATCCGCGTCAGTCCGCGGATCTCCAACGCGGGGGCTGCAGTCGTGTCGCGCGCCCGTCGTCGCACATCATCTGTCCCAGTCACGACGGCCAGTCTAGGACACGTGGGTGCCAACGTCGCACAGCCCACCACAGCAGAGCCGTCACGGCGACCGTGGAGAGCACCGTGGACAGGTAGATACCGGCCACCGTTCCGGGTGGGAGGGGCAGTCCGCGGGGTAGGACGAAGAAACTGACCACCGCCGAGTAGACGGTGGCGGACACCCGGAACAGTGGACGGTTCGCCCAGGCCGCGAGGGGCAGGATCGCCCACAGCATGTACCAGGGCTGGACGACGGGGAAGAGGAGAACCAGGACGAACGTCGAGATCCCCAGGCCACCCACCGCGTGGATCGTGCCCCGGTAGACCGCGATGAGCATCCGGAGCATGAAGACACCGGCGACGGTGACCCCGACGGCGCGGGTGACCGACAGCATGGCCGTGGTCTGGTCACCGAGTCCGGCGAGCATACCGGTACCCCCGGCGATGACGCCGAGGGCGGTTGTCGCGGACATCCAGGACCGGACCGCGACCGCACCACCCTGGCCGGTCACCCACCCGAGGCCAATTCCGGTCACGGCGCTGAGTGCGACGACCGAGCCGACCATCACCCCGGCCTGGAACAGACCCGCGGAGACGACGGCGACCAGCGGGTGCACCCCCCTCGAGCGGAGGGAGCGGGCCAGCGCCATCCCGGTGAACCCGAGCGCGATGAATCCCGTGATCTTGACCATCCCGGCGCCGGCGATGAGCACCCCGGACACGGCGAACAGACTCCATCCCGTCCACCGGTCCCGCCGGGACACCGCCGCGACGCGGTCCACCCCCCGGAGACCGGTCTCCATGCCGACGAGCAGCAGGCCGAGCAGAACCGACTCGTTGTGGATGCCGCCGACGAGATGGAGGAGGGTCAGCGGATTGAGCATCCCGAGCCAGAGGGCTGCCTGCACGCTCACGCCGCACCGGGACGCGAGGCGACTCAGGGCCCAGCCGGAGGCGGCGATCCCCAGGACCGCCACCAGACGGTGGAGATAGACGCCGACGAAAACGGATTCTCCGGCGATGTGGTAGATGACGGCGGAGATGCCGCTGGCTACGGGGCCGTAGGGTGAGGGGGAGTGGGACCAGATCAGCGGTACGGAACGGGCGAGCGGGTTGCCGGAACCGAGGAGGTCGACCGGGCCGGCGCTGTAGGGGTCGAGTCCTCTCGCGGTGATTGCCCCCTGCGCCAGATAGGAGTAGATGTCCTGGGTGAACATCGGTGCGCTCAGCGCTATGGGCGTCATCCACACCGCGAAGGTCCGGTACAGCTGTCCCGCGCTGACCCGGAACAGCCGGGTACGTTCACCGAGGATGCTCGCGCCCACGTACGGGGCCATCAGCACCCACGCGATGACGATGAGAGCGACCCCGGTCAGTGCGACGGTGGACGATGTCTGCAGCATGCGTTGCATGAGCGAACCACCGGGAAAGGACCGGTAGACGTTCGCGGTGACCGGGAGCGCTCCGGCACCGAGTGCGCCGAAGCTCAGCATCAGTGCACCCACCGTCCCCATCCAGCGGAGCAGCGCGAACCGGACCGGGAGCACGGATGTTCCGGGGTACGCGCGGGATTCCTCGACACCTCCGGTCCGGTGAAGGGACGCGGACCGGGAGCCGGCGGACCCGAGCCTGGGGAGTTCCCCGGTGAGTGCGCGGAGGATCACCGTTCGGCGGGAGGGGACTTCTGACACACCGGCATTCTAACCGTGGGGCGTCGCGGGTGGCGCCCCGTACGGTTCGTGCGGAAGACGTCGCCGGAGGGGCGGGGGTGTCAGTGAGTGGTCACCGTCACCCCCGTCGTCGGTGTCCCGTGGTCGGGTGATGATGGGGCACCGGCGTATTGAACGGTGGTCAACCGGTGGGCCGGCGTCCCCCGCCCGCATTGGCCGTCACCGGTCCGTGCCAGCGGGTCCGCCGGGTATCTTCACCGGTTGGACAACGGGAATGAATTACGGAACACTTGTGTTGTCTAATGATGACCGGTGGGTCGGACCCGCCGTAGACAGACGTATCCCGGCTGTCCGTTCCCCGCTTTCCCCGGCACCGGTGGAGGAGGGGCGGCATCCCGGGAACCACCCGGATTGAACAACGGACGAGAGAGCAGGAGGTGACAACGGTGACGACAGCACGACAGGATCAGGCCGAGTCCCGGCCCACCTGCTCCCCGGCGGATTCGTTCCGTCCCCAGGACGGAGACACCCGCCGTGCGATTCTCCGGACGCTGCTCGAGCGGGCCCCGGTGAGCGCCTCGGACATCGGTGCCCATCTCGGGTTCTCGGCGGCGGGTGTGCGTCGGCATCTGGACATTCTGGTCGACGATGAACTGGTCGAGGTTACCCGCCCCGTCGGTCGTGGCCGCGGACGTGGGCGCCCGGCGAAGGCCTTCCGCCTCACCGACCGGGGCCGCGCGACGTTCGGCCACGACTACGACTCCCTCGCCGCTTCCGCTCTGCAGGCTCTGCGGGAGACGGGCGGCGAGGAAGCCGTCCGGGCGTTCGCCCGGAGGCGCATCTCGACGATCGTCGACGGGATAGCACCCGCCGACGACGAGGAGTCCGTCCCCGCGACAGCCCGCGCGGTTGCGGACGCATTCTCCGCTCACGGCTACGCCGCCACGGTGCACCATGCCGGCGGAGGCGTGCAGATCTGCCAGCACCACTGTCCGATCTCCCAGGTCGCCTCGGAGTTCCCCGAACTCTGTGAGGCGGAGCATGAGGCGATCGCCAGGTTGCTCGGGAATCACGTGCAACCCCTGGCGTCCATCGCCGAGGGACACGGCATCTGCACGACCAACGTTCCGGCCGGGCAGCTCACATTGACCCCCATACCCCACACTCCTGATGAAAGGAGAGGCTAAATGACCCAGGCCCAGGAAAAGCCGGTTGTCGACGCCCCCCGCACCGATGAGGAGATCATCGACTCAATCGGCGCGTACAACTACGGTTGGCACGACACGGACGTCGCAGGCGCGGCCGCGAAGCGCGGTCTCAGCGCCGAGGTCGTCGCGGACATCTCCGGCAAGAAGAACGAGCCCGAATGGATGCTGAAGAACCGGCAGAAGGCACTCGACATCTTCGAGCGTAAGCCGATGCCGACCTGGGGAGCCGACCTCTCCGGAATCGACTTCGACAACATCAAGTACTTCGTGCGTTCCACGGAGAAGCAGGCCACCACGTGGGACGAGCTTCCCGCGGACATCAAGGACACCTACGACAAGCTGGGTATTCCCGAGGCGGAGAAGCAGCGCCTCGTCGCCGGCGTCGCCGCCCAGTACGAGTCCGAGGTCGTCTACCACCAGATCCGCGAGGACCTGGAGGCGCAGGGCGTCATCTTCCTCGACACCGACACCGCCCTCCGCGAGCACGAGGACCTGTTCCGCGAGTACTTCGGCACCGTCATCCCCGCGGGCGACAACAAGTTCGCGGCCCTGAATACCGCCGTCTGGTCCGGTGGGTCGTTCATCTACGTCCCGAAGGGCGTCCACGTCGACATCCCCCTTCAGGCATACTTCCGCATCAACACCGAGAACATGGGTCAGTTCGAGCGGACGCTCATCATCGTCGACGAGGACGCCTACGTCCACTACGTCGAGGGCTGCACCGCGCCGATCTACAAGTCCGATTCCCTTCACTCCGCGGTCGTCGAGATCATCGTGAAGAAGGGGGGCCGCTGCCGCTACACGACGATCCAGAACTGGTCGAACAACGTCTACAACCTCGTCACCAAGCGCACCAAGTGCGAAGAGGGCGCCACGATGGAGTGGGTCGACGGCAACATCGGCTCGAAGGTCACGATGAAGTACCCGGCCGTGTGGATGACCGGTCCCCACGCCAAGGGCGAGGTGCTCTCCGTGGCCTTCGCCGGCGAGGGACAGTTCCAGGACACCGGCGCGAAGATGGTTCACATGGCGCCGCACACGTCCTCCAACATCGTGAGCAAGTCCGTCGCCAGGTCGGGCGGCCGCGCGGCCTACCGGGGTCTCGTCCAGATCAACGCCAACGCGCACCACTCGACCTCCAACGTCGAGTGTGACGCGCTTCTGGTGGACAACATCTCGAGGTCGGACACCTACCCGTACAACGACATCCGGAACGACCACGTCTCCCTCGGACACGAGGCCACCGTCTCGCAGGTCTCCGAGGACCAGCTCTTCTACCTGATGAGCCGCGGCGTCGCCGAAGACGAGGCCATGGCGATGATCGTCCGCGGCTTCGTCGAGCCGATCGCGAAGGAACTACCGATGGAGTACGCGCTCGAACTCAACCGCCTGATTGAACTGCAGATGGAAGGATCGGTGGGTTAATCCCGATGACCGAGACAACAGTGGAACGTGTCAAGAACGCCACCTACCACGACACCAAGGGTGACCTTTTCACCTCCTTCAACGTCGATGACTTCGACGTCCCCCGGGGCCGGGACGAGGTCTGGCGCTTCACCCCTCTGCGTCGCCTGAGGGGCCTGCACGACGGCACCTTCCCCGAGGCGACCACCCCGGACGTCTCCGTCGACGTCCCGGAGTCCGCATCGGGTGTCACTGTCGAGAAGGTGTCCCGCGACGACGAACGCATCGGTACCGCCGGTGCGCCCGTCGACCGCGTCGGTGCCCAGGCGTGGACCGCGATGGAGGAGGCCACCCTCGTCACCTTCGCCAGGAATTCCTCGAACACCGATCCGGTCACCGTCACGGTCACCGGCAGGGGCGCCGACGTCACCTCGTTCACCGACGTCAGCATTGTCGTGGAGGACGGCGCCGAGGCCGTCGTCAACATCCGGTACACCGGTGACGGCACGCACGCCGACAACCACGAGTACATCGTGGGCGACAACGCCCGGCTGACCGTCGTCGTCCACGTCGACTGGGACGACACGGCGGTCCATCTCGGTAACCAGCGGGCGAAGCTCGGCCGGGACGCGGTGCTCCGCCACAACGTCGCCTGCTTCGGCGGCGGCGTCGTACGACTCATCCCGAGCGTGAAGTTCACCGCCCCCGGCGGTGACGCCGAGCTCCTCGGTGTCTATTTCGCCGATGACGGCCAGTTCTTCGAGCAGCGTCTGCTCGTCGACCACGCCGAGCCGAACTGCCGCTCCAACGTGCTGTACAAGGGTGCGCTCCAGGCGGATCCGTCCTCGGATCTTCCGGACGCCCGCACCGCATGGGTCGGCGATGTCCTGATCCGCGCCAATGCGCAGGGGACCGACACCTACGAGACGAACCGGAACCTGGTCCTCACGGAGGGGGCCCGGGCTGATGCGGTACCGAACCTCGAGATCGAGACCGGTGAGATCGTCGGAGCGGGTCACGCGGCCACGGTCGGCCGTTTCGACGACGACCAGCTCTTCTACCTCCTCTCCCGCGGCATCGACCCGAACCAGGCGCGCCGACTGATCGTGCGTGGCTTCTTCTCCGAGGTCATCGGCCGGATTCCCGTCAAGGCCGTCCGCGATCAGCTCGAGGAGCAGATCGCCGAAGAGCTCGAGGGAACGCGCCTCTGAGAACGTCCCCGTGCGCCCGGCACGCCGCGGCCCACGGCCCCTCCGCAGAACTACACCTCACAGCCCAAGAAAGAACCCACAATGAGCACTCTTGAAATCAAGAACCTCACGGCACAGGTTGCCGCCCCCGACGAGCACAGCGAACCCAAGCAGATCCTCAAGGGCGTCAATCTGACGATCCGTTCCGGTGAGACCCACGCCATCATGGGCCCCAACGGGTCCGGAAAATCCACTCTGTCCTACACCATCGCGGGCCACCCGAAGTACGAGGTCACCGGCGGCGAGGTGCTCCTCGACGGCGAGAACCTCCTCGACATGGACGTCGACGAGCGCGCCCGCGCCGGCCTCTTCCTGGCCATGCAGTACCCCGTCGAGGTTCCCGGCGTCTCCATGGCGAACTTCCTGCGCACCGCGGCCACCGCGGTCCGGGGCGAAGCCCCGAAGCTCCGCGACTGGATCAAGGAGGTCCGCGAAGCCCAGGAGGAACTCTCCATCGACCGCGCGTTCTCCGAGCGCAGCGTGAACGAGGGATTCTCCGGCGGTGAGAAGAAGCGCCACGAGATCCTGCAGCTCGGACTCCTCCGACCCAAGTTTGCCATCCTCGACGAGACCGACTCCGGCCTCGACGTCGACGCGCTGCGCGTCGTCAGTGAGGGCATCAACCGCTACCGCGACCGCAATGATGGTGGCGTGCTGCTGATCACGCACTACAAGCGGATCCTCAACTACGTCAAGCCCGACCACGTTCACGTGTTCGCCGACGGTCGGATCGTCACCTCGGGTGGCCCGGAACTGGCCGATGAACTCGAGGCCAACGGCTACGACCGCTTCCTCTGATGGCCGGAGGATTCCGGATGTACCGAAATCCCGACGGCAGCCTGGATGTCTCGGCGGTCCGCGCCGAGTTTCCGATCCTGCAGCGGACGGGACGTGACGGATCGACCGTCGCCTACCTCGACTCCGGCGCAACCTCGCAGCGTCCGGAGCGGGTCTGGCGGGCGGAGGAGCGGTTCGTGCTCGCTACGAACGCACCGGTCCACCGCGGAGCGTACCTCCTCGCCGAGGAGGCCACCGACGCCTACGAGTCGGCCCGCGAACGTATCGCCACGTTCGTCGGAGCCGATGAACCCGAGATCGTGTTCACCAAGAACGCCACCGAGGCACTCAACCTCGTGGCCCACGTCCTCGGTGACGACCGTTCCGGTGAGTACCGGGTCGGGGCCGGCGACACGGTCGTCGTCACGGAGCTCGAGCACCACGCCAACCTCGTTCCCTGGCAGGAACTCTGCCGTCGGACCGGCGCGACGCTGAAGTGGTACGGAATGACCACCGAGGGCCGCATCGACCTCGATTCTCTCGAACTCGACGATCAGGTCAAGGTCGTGGCCTTCACCCACCAGTCCAATGTGACGGGCGCGGTGTCGGACGTCGCCGAGATCGTCCGGCGTGCCCGCTCGGTCGGCGCCGTCACGGTGCTGGACGCGTGCCAGTCGGTGCCCCACCAGGCGGTGGACTTCCACGCGATGGGAATCGACTTCGCCGCCTTCTCGGGGCACAAGATGTGCGGCCCCAGCGGGGTCGGGGTCCTCTACGGTCGTTCGGATGTTCTCGGGACCCTCCCGCCCTTCCTCACCGGTGGTTCGATGATCGAGAAGGTCACCATGGAGGGATCGACCTATACCGCGCCACCGCAGCGGTTCGAGGCCGGCACCCAGATGAACAGCCAGGTTGTCGGTCTCGGGGCGGCGGTCGACTTCCTCACCGAGGTCGGGATGGACGCCATCGCGGCCCACGAGAGGAAGCTGACGGCCCACGCGTTGGATGCCCTGACCGGTATCGAGGGAGTCCGGATCATCGGACCGACCACGACGGATGACCGCGGAGGTGCCGTCAGCTTCACCGTCGACGGGATCCATCCGCACGATCTCGGACAGGTCCTCGACGACGGTTCCGTCGCGATCAGGGTCGGACACCACTGTGCGTGGCCGGTCCACCGTGCCTCCGGGGTGCAGGCGACCGCGCGCGCCTCGTTCTACATGTACAACACGCCCGACGAGGTCGACCGGCTCGCCGCCGGAGTTCTCCGGGCCCGAGAGTTCTTCGGGGTTAACTGATGCGACTTGAACAGATGTACCAGGAGGTCATCCTGGACCACTACCGCCATCCACAACACAAGGGACTCCGGGACCCGTTCGACTCGGAGGTGCACCACGTCAACACCTCCTGCGGGGACGAACTCACCCTGCGGGTCCACCTCTCTGAGGACGGATCGACCGTCGAGGATGTTTCCTATGACGCGGTCGGATGTTCCATCAGCCAGGCCTCCACATCCGTGATGGCCGAGGAGATCGTCGGTGCGAGTGTGGAGGACGCGATGAAGAGCGTCTCCGCGTTCGAGACGATGATCACCTCCCGCGGCACCGAGGAGGGGGACGCCGACCTGATCGGCGACGGCATCGCGTTCGCCGGTGTCTCGAAGTATCCCGCCCGCGTCAAATGCGCCCTGCTCGGATGGAAGGCGTTCCAGGCCGCGACCGCTCAAGCACTCAAGGAGAAGAAATGACCGACCAGACAGAGAACCGGGACGCGACCGCGTCCGACGGTGGCGATCTGCCCCCGGACCGCTCCGGCGAGAAGATCGAGCGGGTCCGCCCCGAGCAGTCCGAGGACGATCTCGCCAAGGCGAGTGATGTCGAGGAGTACATGCGCGACGTGATCGACCCCGAGCTGGGCATCAACGTCGTCGACCTCGGTCTGGTGTACGACATCTGGATCGAGAACGGCGATGAGGCGGTCGTCCAGATGACCCTGACCTCCCCGGCGTGCCCGTTGACGGACATCCTGGAGGAACAGGCGGAGACCGCAGTCGTAGGGTCGGGGACCGCCAGCAAGCTCGATCTGGAATGGGTCTGGCGCCCACCGTGGGGACCGCACATGATCACCGAGGACGGACGCGAGCAGCTTCGCGCGCTCGGCTTCTCCGTCTGACCTGCAGCCCATCGCCCGCGGACGCGCCAACCCCTCCCGTCGATGTGAACCGGACCCTGTGGACCGGGAAAGCTCACATCGGGGAGGGGTGTCTCGTGTGAATACCCCTGCGTCAGATCTGCTTTCCTGGTGCCCCTCCGTCGGTTAGTGTTGTCCGCAAACCTTCCGACAGTGAGGAATCACATGAGATACAGAACCCATCGACTCTTCACCACGGGTGTGGCGGCGCTCGCCTCCGCGGTGCTCATCGCCACCGGTGTCCCGGCCGCCGGCGCGGCACCGGCATCAGCCGGACCTGTCGCGGAAGCACAGACGGACACCGCCAAGCGGTCCATCGCCCGGGAGATGACCCTCGAAGCCGGTCCCGTCGGCGGGCTCGAGAACAATGCGCGCAGATACCGCATCACCGCACACCTGACGTCCGCGGATCCCGGTACCGGGCACGGTATCGCCGGACAGGTCGTCACCTTCAACGTCAACGGTCCGGCTTCCGGGTACACGGTGGATGCGGTGACCGATGCCGGCGGATTCGCGACGATCCACCACGTCGTCGCCTTCACCGACGCCCAGGCCCTGGCGTCCGGAGTGCACGTCACAGCCACCGTTGACCACCACTACGAGGACAACGCCGTCTACGGACCCGCGGAGGCCGAGATCGTCGTGCCCCTCACCGGTGATCCGGTTGGATTCGGTTCGTCGGGTCCCGGATTCGGCTTCTTCTCCGATATACTCGCCAACTTCCACCGGATGTTCGGGAACTTCTTCGCCGGCCTCTTCGGAGCGAACCGGTGAACGCCGGGTTAGGCCGACGCGGTCAGGACAGGCGCGCACGATCAGTGCCGCGTGCCGGTACGGCTGTCGCGGCGGCCGTTCTTCTCGCCGTCACCTCCGGAACCGGGATCGCCGCGGCGGCCCCTCCGGTGCCGGTCGTCGGAGAGTGTGTCCCCGGTGCGGACGCCCTCTGTGATATGCCGCACCCGATCGACCCGATCTTCATGACGCGGTCACTGGAACTGTCTGTAGTCCCTGTCGGTCCATTCAGCTCGAAGATGCGGGCGACCGCGTCGGTGACCAATGAACCGAAGGCGCCCTTCTCTGCGGAGGGAGAGACCGTGATCTTCACGATCGACGGAACGACCTACCCCGCGGTGGTCGGGGCCGATGAAACGGCTTCGGTTGATTTCGATCCTCTGCCCGGCGGAGGACACGTCGTCGCCGACCTGCCGGTCGGCTATGAGAGCGACGGTCTGATCATCATGTCGGAGGCTCACTCTGAGGTGCCGTACACGGCTCCGGCCGTCGGCAGCGGCGGAGGGTTCCTCGGTTGGCTGCTGTCTCTGCTCCACGGATTCTTCGGCTTCTGAGATAACCTGCGGCCGTGGCCGCGGCCTCTGGAAACGCCCTTCGGAGACCCCGGCCCGATGGCCCGCCCACGATCGGACCTCGCACGACACCCCTCACCGGCCCCGGGACGACCGAGGGCCGGTGAGGGGTGTCCGGAGCAGATGTCAGGTGACCGACGGTTGCCGGAACCTGCCTCCGGTGACGGAGGCTCGCTCCGCCACATTCTCGCGCGGCCGCATTCTGCTGCGGTGGCCGTGCGTTTCGATGTTCGACGGCGGAGTCACGTAGCGATCGTGAGGATCGCGTCCGCGCCCGGGGATCCGGGACTCCCCGGCGGAGATCGGTCCCCCGGCCTTTCGTGCCCTTCTCCCGGGGTGCGTGGAGACCCGGCACCCCGACACGATCCGGTGACCGGTGCGACAGGTTTTCCGAGAAATTCTCCGAAATCCTCGACGGGTGTCCTCCGGGGCCCGAAGACCAGCTTTTCAGCTGAGTCGGTTTCACCAACCTCAATCCGTATGGACCCGGTTCCAACCGTGTCCCGGATCATGGACGTTGACCGGAATGGAAAGGATCCGGGTTTCAGATGTCCGAACCGGGTGTCCCGGTTGGCGGAGTCCCGGTTTCCGGTTGCTGATCGGCGACCAGATTCCGGAAACTCACCTAGGCTGGGAACAGACGAACGTTCCCACGTTGTCCACGGTCAGGACGTCCTCCCGCTCCGGGATCAGTATCCTCCTTTCGCCAAGGCCCATTCGACCGTCAGCAGATCCGACGAGCCGGGATAGCCCCGAGAGGAAAGAAAATGAACCTGACAATCGACAAGCGTGCGGCAACGGGGGTGATCGCTACCCTCGCTCTCACCCTCGGAACCCTGGTGTCACCGCTGGGAGACGTGGCCCGGGCGGTACCACCCGGAGAGATCGTGGGTTTTGACGTACGGGAAGATCTCGGCGCAGGCCCGTTCTTCACCGACGAGGTCCTCGCGACCGGTGGAGAGAACGGTTTCGACTGCTACCGGATTCCCTCCCTCGGTGTGTCGAAGGACGGCACCGTTCTCGCGTCCTGGGACGGGCGTCCGGGAACCTGCGGGGACGCCCCGCAACCCAACTCGATCGTCCTCCGTCGTTCGACCGACAACGGTGTGACATGGACACCACAGGAGGAACTCGCCGCGGGCGGGACGGAGGCTCCGGTCCACGGCTACTCGGATCCTTCTGTGCTCGTCGACTGGTACACCGGGGATGTCTTCAACTTCCACGTCAAGAGCTACGACGTGGGCATCCGGGAGTCGGCGCCGGGAACGGACCCGGACGACCGCAGAGTACTGCACGCCGCCTACGCGAAGAGCACGGACAACGGAGCAACCTGGGAAACCGGTACCGTGATCACCGACCAGATCACGGGCGACGCTCCCTGGCGGGGTCGTTTCGCGACCTCCGGAAACGGGATACAGCTCCAGTACGGTGAACATGCGGGACGCCTCGTACAGCCTGCGATGGTGGTCACCGACACCGGAGAGTTCCGGGCGGTGACGTGGTTGTCCGATGACCACGGAGAGAGTTGGTTCCCCGGACGGGCCTTCGGAACGGGGATGGACGAGAACAAGATCGTCGAGCTCTCGGACGGGACGCTCATGGACAACTCGCGCTCATCGGACAGGTCGGTACTGATATACGAAAGATCAGTTACAGCCACGACGGCGGGGAGACGTGGACGGAGCCGGTACCCGACCCCCGGTTGCCGGATCCACGGAACAACGCCTCACTGATCCGGCTCTTCCCGAACGCACCCGAGGGATCCGCTGAAGCGAAGGTCCTCCTGTTCAGTAACACGGCATCGACGTCCGGGCGTTCGAACGGCACGATCCGACTCAGTTGTGACGAAGGAGAGTCCTGGCCGGTCTCCCGACAATTCCGGGCGGACAACCTCCAGTACACCTCTATGGCAACGTTGCCGGATGGTTCGGTAGGACTGCTCTTCGAGGAGCACAATCACGGGAATTCGAACAACATTCACTTCTCCCGTTTCAACCTGCCGTGGCTCGGCGCCTCCTGCCTCGATGCGCAGGTGGAACCAGTGACCATCGAACCCGGACAGACCGTCACCGTCACCGCCGATGTAGTCAATCCGTTCGGTGGGGACATCGTGGACCGGCCGCTCCAGGTCACTCTGCCCGAAGGATGGTGTGCCGATTCGCCGTCCGTGAGTATCCCGGCGGGTGGTGGAACCCGGGTCTCCTTCGAGGTGTCGGCGCCCGAGACCGCTCGCAGCGGTCCCGTCGAAGGTCTGCTGCACGTCGATGACCCGGCGATGGTGACCAAGCGGGATGCCTTCCGCATCGAGGTGGTGAACGGCCATGTTCCCGGCCCCGGCGAGGTGTCGATTACCCCGAGTGTGACCAACGGTGGCGATTCATTCGGTGTCGGCGATCGGATCCGGTACAACTTCCACGTCGTCAATCCCACGTCGACTCCGGTCGGCATTCTGCCCAGCGGTGAACTCGAATCCTTCGATCCGACGACCACCTCAGGCAAGAACTGCCGGTGGAACACCTTCGCGGGAAATAATGAGGGTGACTGCCCGTTCGCCTTTCACACGGTGACCTCCGAGGACCTCGACCGGGGTTATTACGCGCCGACCGTGTCCTGGCGGATCGGCAGGCCCAATCACGTCGGTGATCCCTACACCACGATCACCCAGACTCTGCCCCGTGTCGAGTTCGGTGAACCGTCACCGCCGGCCGTCTCGGAGCTGTCCCTCGACCCCATCGGTCCGGTCAGATCCGGTGCGGAGACCATCGAGCTCACGGCTGATGTCGTGGTCGGGTCCGCCCGGAAAACACGGAATTGCCCCCGGGGTCGGAGGTCGTCCTCTATGTGGATGGCTCCCGGGTCGCGGTCGCTCCGGTCACCGGTGACGGTAGGACCGAGGTCCCCTTCACCCTCGAACCCGTCGCCCCCGGAGAACCTGAGAGCGTGCACAGCCTGCGCGCCCGACTGGTGCTGCCGCAGGGCAACGAATCACCTGTGCAGGTGGGGGCCGACGCCCGGGGCTCCGTGACCGTGCTTTCCGCCGATCGCGTCGTGGAGGAGAGGGTGCTCTCCCTGGGCGAGCTGTCCGACATCGTCTCAGACGGAACGACCCGTGAGGTGCCGTTGACGGCTCGGTTGACCGGACCGGGTGGAGCCGTTCCGGGAGCTGAGGTCCTCTTCACCGTCGATGGAGAGGTCGTCGGCACGGCGATCACCAATTCCGAGGGCCTGGCCGTCGTCGCCTACCCGCTGTCCCCGGTCGCTGAAGGCGGGCAACCTCGTACGGTGCTGGTCACCGCGTCAACGCAGGCCGTCACCGGCACGACTACCGAGTCTCCGGCGGTGTCCACCGAAACCACCTTCCGGGTGCTCCCGGCGCCCGGTCCCGGTCCCTCTCCGGAAGATGGGGCGGAACAGCTGGCGAGGGAGTACCCGCTGTTGGCGATCATCGCCTCCGTCGGTTCGGTTCTCGCGGCCATCGCACGCGCGGTGGGCCTGCTGGAGATCTTCCCCGGGTTGCGGGATCTGGGAGACATCCGCTGGTGGAACCGGTTGATGCACTAGCCGATACCGGTCTCCGTTGAGCTACCACGTGCGGTGACGTCGGAACCGTTGTCCACCAGCGGTTCCGACGTCACCCGACGCTGCGTCGTGACCAGCCGACATCGTGTGGGCGCGATCCTGTCGCCTCCCTCTGAGCGGCTGGCGCGCGGCGGTGTTCCACCGGTACCAGAATCAGCCGCCGAGGAGTGCCCGAAGGATCCGCAGGCGCATCGGGGGATCCGACGCCCGAAAGACCGCCATCATGCCCCTCGCCGTCGCCAACGGCGTCCCGGTAGCCAGGAATCCCCGCTGCGTCTCTGGGCTGAGGCTGAACAACGCGTCCATGAAAAGCGGGAACTCGTCGGCGTCGAGGTTGAGCAGGACCTTCTGCCCCAGGTCCTTGAGCATCCGGTCCAGTCGCATGCCGGGGCGGTGCCACGGCAGCGTACCCCGTCGGCCACCCTTCAGGAGGGGAGCGAGGGCGTCCAGCATCGGCTCCACCAGCTGCAGACTCGTCGCCAGGGAATAACCCGAGATCGGACTTATCAGGCCTGCGCGGGCTCCGAAAGCCACCGCACCGGCGCGACTGTCCGGTACCGACCGGGGGACTCCCACCGGGATCAGCACCCGCTCCTCACGGATGATGTCCGACCGTGGGGGCGCGAGCTCCCCCAGACGACGGCGTAGCGAGCTCTCCAGGTCCTGCCAGGGGACCGCCCGGTCGGCCACCAGGATCGTCTCCTCGTAGAGGATCCCGTCGCGCACGGGTACCTGGTAGAGAAACGTGGGATGGGGACCACAACCACCGTGTTGGCGCAGGTCCATCCACACAGCGGTGTCGCGGGTGAGCGGGGTGGCGACGACGATGCCGTACGCCTGCTGCACGGGTGGCTGCCCGCGGCGGGGGACCCCACGCGCATCGACGACCACCGGAGCGTGGCAGCGACGTGCACCGATGGTGACCGAGGTCGCACGGACCTCCGTGGCGTAGGCCCGGACGACCGGAAAGGTGGAGAGGCGGGTTCGGAGTTCATCGTTGTCCAGCACCAGATACCCACGGCCCGGACGGTGCCGTCTGAGGGAGCCGATCACCACGGGCTCGCTGGTCGACTGTGCCGGCGGGGGCTCCAGCCACCCGGGTACCTCGTCGCGGAAGATCCCGTAGGTGTTCGGCCAGTTCTCGCCCGGATCCACTCCGAGTACCCGCCAACCCCGGGCCTGCGCCCGGTGCGCGAGGGCGGTTCCGGCGGGGCCGAGGCCGACGACGATCATGTCGTGGGGCTCCGGCACCGGTGGAGGGGCGGCCCCTGATGTCGTTGAACTCACCCTCGCCGCCTCCCGCGGTTTCGACGGCCTCCGGGGAACGGGGTTTCCGGAGGCCCACTGATACACTGTCCGGCTGTGATTGTAACCAGTGATCTTGAAGTGCGTGTCGGTGCCCGGACGCTGCTCACCGCCCCCGGCCAGCAGCTCCGGGTACAGCCCGGGGACCGCATCGGTCTCGTCGGTCGGAACGGCGCGGGGAAGACCACCACCATGCGGATACTCGCCGGGGAAGCGGAACCCTACGCCGGTGCGGTGACCCGCTCGGGAACGGTCGGCTACCTCCCCCAGGACTCCCGCGAGGGCAACATCGAGGTCACCGCACGGGATCGGGTGCTCTCCGCCCGCGGTCTGGACAAGATCCAGTCCGCCATGGAACGCCAGCAGGAGATCATGGAGACCACGGCGGACGACAACCGCCGGGACACCGCGATCCGCAAGTATTCGCGCCTGGAGGAGCAGTACCACACTCTGGGCGGCTATGAGGCGGCCAGTGAGGCGGCGCGGATCTGTGACGCACTCGGACTACCGGCGCGGATCCTGGACCAGCAGCTGAAGACACTCTCCGGTGGCCAGCGTCGGCGCGTCGAACTGGCCCAGATCCTGTTCGCAGCGTCAGCGGGATCAGGAAAATCCGCGACGACACTTCTCCTGGACGAGCCGACGAACCACCTCGACGCCGACTCGATCACGTGGTTGCGGGAGTTCCTCAACCGACATGAGGGGGGACTCATCATGATCTCCCACGACGTGGAGCTGCTCGATGCCGTCTGCAACAAGGTCTGGTTCCTGGACGCCGTCCGGGGCGAGGCCGACGTCTACAACATGGGTTGGAAGAAGTACCTCGACGCCCGTGCCACCGATGAGGCGCGGCGGCGACGTGAGCGCTCCAACGCGGAGAAGAAGGCATCCGCGCTGAAGAAGCAGGCGGCGAAGCTCGGCGCGAAGGCGACTAAGGCCGCGGCGGCGAAGCAGATGCTCGCCCGCGCGGAGAAGATGATCGAGAACACCGACGAGATCCGCAGATCAGACAAGGTCGCGCACATCACGTTCCCGGAACCGGCCCCGTGCGGTAAAACCCCGCTCAATGCGACCGGACTGACGAAGATGTACGGATCACTGGAGGTATTCGCGGGTGTTGATCTGGCGATCGACAAGGGGTCCCGGGTCGTTGTCCTCGGTTTCAACGGTGCGGGCAAGACGACGCTGCTGAAGCTTCTGGCAGGCGTCGAGCGGACTGACGGGGAGGGGGGAATCGTGTCCGGTCACGGTCTGAAGATCGGGTACTTCGCCCAGGAGCACGACACCATCGATCCGGAGGCCACGGTGTGGGAGAACACCGTGCGGGCCTGTCCCGACGCCGGGGCGCAGGACCTGAGGGGACTACTCGGTGCCTTCATGTTCTCCGGTGACCAGCTCGAGCAACCGGCGGGTACCCTCTCCGGTGGTGAGAAGACCCGTCTGGCGCTTGCCGCGCTGGTGAGTTCGCGGGCGAACGTCCTGCTGCTGGACGAGCCGACCAACAACCTCGATCCCGTGTCGCGTGAACAGGTTCTCCAGGCTCTGGGGACCTACACCGGTGCGGTCGTCCTGGTCACCCACGACCCCGGTGCGGTGGAGGCCCTCGATCCGGAACGCGTCATCGTGCTTCCGGACGGCACCGAGGACCTGTGGAGTGACGAGTACATGGAGATCGTCGAACTGGCCTGACCCGTCGCAGCCGGTCCTCCGCGTGACGGTGGGCGAGAGCCGTGATCCGGTGCCATGCCGTCGGAGAGCCTACCCTGGAGAAGCATGGGGCCGTATGATGTGACCGGCCGGCGGTGGCGGCACTGGGCCGAGGAGCTCACCTATCCCGCTGAGCTGGTGCTCGGGACGCTGGATCTGCTCGGTGGACGGGAGACCACAGGGAAGCTGATCGACGGGGCGTGGCGGATCCTCGACGAGGAGATCGTCCTGGGGGAGGGGGTGGACTGCTTCCGGCGGGCGTCGGAGCGGCTCATGGACTGGCGTGCCCACCGCCACGCGGGCGTCCGGGTCGGTGCCTGGCGCACCGCGGTGCCCGGCGATGTGGTGCGGATACACTTCGCCGGGACCACCTCGCCCTGCCTCATCCTGCGTGCGGACAGGGGGCAGAGTGAGGCGCGACTCGTGTACGGGACGCTTCCTGGCCACGTGGAATGCGGCGAGGAGGCCTTCTCCGTCGTGATCGGGGACGACGGCATGGTCCGCGGAAGGATCGTGGCATTCTCGGTGCACGCGTGGTGGCCGGCGAAGGTCGGGGCACCGGTGGCGCGCACCGTCCAGACCCTCATCACGCGCCGGTACCTCGAGGGACTGATCCCGTAGGGATTCGGGAGGTCAGCCGGCGTATATCCGGGCGAAGTTCAGCAGGAGCCGGTTGTCGGTGGAAAGATCCTGTCCGGAGCAGGACTCCATGATGGAGTCGAATTCCTCCGGTTCGTAGTAGCCGGCCTCCCGGTACACCTCGAGCCGGTCACGGAAGGAATCGAGCTCCAGCTCAGGATGGAACTGCGTCACGAAGATGTGCCGCTTGATCCGGTACATCTGGACGGGACAGACATCGCCACGAACCAGGAGTGTCGCACCCGGGGGGAGGGCCCGGGTCGCTTCCTTGTGTCCGACGATGGTGGGGAACCGCGATGGCATCCCGTCGAGGATCGGATCCGCGAGCCCCTCCGTGGTCACGTCTACGAGGATGCAGCCCGGCTTCTCTCCGTAGTGCCGGTCGATGACCCCTCCGGCGACGCTACCGATGACACCGACGCCGAAACAGGCGCCGAACAGCGGGAAATCCCGTTCGATGCACTCCCGGATGACGGTGTTGAGGCAGGACTCGACCCGGACCTGATGGTCGGTCTTGTCGGGTTCGGTGGCATTGTAGGGACCGCCACCGACAATGATGCCCGAATAATCATCCAGGATGATCGGGCCCAGCGGTTCCCGGTCGACACGTTTCTGGATGAGAAACTCGGGCCGGAGTTCCATCATCGAGACGAACGATCGGTACTCGGCCTCTGCGGCATCATCCTCGGGTCGGGTGCTCAGCAGAAGGAACGGCTTTGTTATCTCGGTGACGGCCATACCGAGTGATACTACTGTCTCCTCACCGGAATATGGGAGTTATCACACCGGAAAACCAGGAATAATGATCAGACCGGTCTGATCAGAGGCTGGCGGGGGACTGCGTCCGCACACTGGCCTCCACCAGATCGAGTACCTGGTGCAGGCAGTCCGTGGGTTCTCCGCTGGCGAGATGGGTGATGAAGCCGTCCATCACCGTGACCAGGTAGGTGTGCAGGACCTCCACCGGAACATCCGTACGCATCCGTCCGGCATCGACACCCGCCTGGAGACGGGAACGGATGGCCTCGTCCAGGACGGCCTGATGTTCCACCCAGCGTGCCGAGAACACCCGGTCCGTGCGCAGGAGACGGGTGATCTCCAGACGCGTGGAGAGCCAGTCGTACCGGTCCTGATGGGCGAGCATGTCCCGCATGACCTCGACCAGCCCCTCCGCGGCGACGACATCCGCCATCCGGGCCGCGTCCTCCCGCGCCAGCGCCAGGAAGAGGTTCTCCTTGTCGGCGAAGTGGTGGAAGATGGCTCCCCGGGATTTTCCGGTGGCCTGTTCGAGACGCCTGACGGTCGCCCCGTCGTAGCCGAACTCCGCGAAGCAACGGCGGGCGCCTTCGAGGATCTCCCGGCGCCGGTGGGAGAGATCCGAGGAACTGACCTTGGGCATGACAGTTCTCCTTGGTTGTGGCGTTGTGATCCATCCCGCTGACCCTTGTCCGGTCGGGTTCGGGTACACGAGTGGATTGTACTGGCGTTTTAGACGCCGAGGGGGCTGCGGGACGCGGACGGTGGACACCGTCGCACATCACCGCAGCCCCCGTCGGTCAGATCGTGCCTCAACTCACCGCCCCGGACCGGCGGTCATGTGGACCGGGAATCCGGGTGGTGGACTGTCTCAGGCTGCGTCGCGGGCCATGTTCCGCAGCACGTACTGGAGGATACCGCCGTTGCGGAAGTAGGCCGCCTCACCGGGGGTGTCGACGCGGACCTTCGCGTCGAACACGATGTCCTCCCCGTCCTCCTTGTGTGCGGTGACCTTCACGGTCTGCGGGATCGAATCGTTGTTGAACTCCTCGATGCCTTCGATGTCGAAGACCTCCGTGCCGTCGAGACCGAGGGACTCGTGGGACTCACCCTCGGGGAACTGCAGAGGGATGACACCCATTCCGATGAGGTTCGAGCGGTGGATTCGCTCGAAGCTCTCGGTGATCACGGCGCGGACACCGAGAAGGTTGGTGCCCTTCGCGGCCCAGTCGCGGGAGGAACCCGTGCCGTACTCCTTGCCACCGAGAACGACCAGCGGGATTCCCTCCGTCTTGTAGTTCTGGCAGGCGTCGAAGATGAAGGCCTGGGGAGCGCCTTCCTGCGTGAAGTCCCGGGTGTAGCCGCCGGCCTGGTCGACCAGCTGGTTCTGCAGGCGGATGTTCGCGAAGGTGCCGCGCATCATCACCTCGTGGTTGCCGCGCCGCGAGCCCAGGGAGTTGTAGTCGTTGCGCTCGACACCGTTCTCGTCCAGGTACTGGGCCGCGGGGGTACCGGGCTTGATGGACGATGCGGGGGAGATGTGGTCGGTCGTGACCGAGTCGCCGAGCTTGCACAGCACCCGGGCGCCCTTGATGTCCCGGACCGGCTCCGGATCCATGGTCATACCGTCGAAGTACGGTGCCTTCCGGATGTAGGTGGAGGACTCGTCCCAGTCGAAGGTCTTGCCCTCGGGGGTGGGCAGATTCTGCCACTGCTCGTCACCCTTGAAGACGTCGGCGTAGTCGGCCTCGTACAGCTCGCGGGAGATGCACTCCTCGATGGTGGACTCGATCTCCTCGGTGGAGGGCCAGATGTCGGTCAGGAAGACGTCGTTTCCATCCTGGTCCTGGCCGAGCGGCTGCTTGTCGAAGTCGAAGTCCATCGTGCCGGCGATGGCGTAGGCGATGACCATGATCGGGGACGCGAGGTAGTTCATCTTCACGTCGGGGGAGATGCGGCCCTCGAAGTTACGGTTTCCGGAGAGAACCGCGGTTGCGGTCAGGTCGTACTTGTTGATCGCCGCGGAGACCTCCTCGGGCAGCGGGCCCGAGTTGCCGATGCAGGTGGTGCAACCGAAGCCGGCGAGGTAGAAGCCCATGGCCTCCAGGTCCTTCCACAGGTCGGCGCGCTTGTAGTAGCCGTCGACGACCTGGGAACCCGGGGCACAGATGGTCTTGACCCACGGCTTCGCCTTCAGTCCCTTGGCCGCGGCCTTGCGGGCGATGAGGCCGGCACCGATCATGACGGACGGGTTGGAGGTGTTGGTGCAGGAGGTGATGGACGCGATGGCGACCATGCCGTGGTCGAGGGTGTACTCGCCGCCGTTGGGCGAGGTCACGGTGACCGGACGTGACGCACGGCCTTCCGCACCGGTTGCGGCACTCTCGCCGTGGCCTTCACGCGAGGAGTTGTAGAGGTCATCGACATCCGCCTCGTCGAAATCGAGCTCGCCCTCGGAGTCCATGCGGACGGCGGGGCGGCTCTCATCCTCCTGGACCTCGTCGCTGCAGTAGTTGGGCAGATCCTTGCGGAACTGCTCCTTCGCCTCGGACAGAAGGATCCGGTCCTGGGGACGCTTCGGACCGGCGATGGAGGGGACGACGGTCGAGAGATCGAGCTCGAGGTACTCGGAGTACTCGGCCTCCGGGGTGTTCTCGTCCAGCCACATACCCTGGGCCTTGGCGTAGGCCTCGACGAGCGCGATCTGCTCCTCGGAGCGGCCGGTCAGTCGGAGGTACTTGGTGGTCTGCTCGTCGATGGGGAACATCGCGCAGGTGGAACCGAACTCGGGCGACATGTTGCCGATGGTCGCGCGGTTCGCCAGCGGGACCTCCTTGACGCCGGAGCCGTAGAACTCGACGAACTTCTGGACGACGCCGTGCTGGCGCAGCATCTCCGTGATCGTCAGCACGACGTCGGTGGCGGTGACGCCCGCGGGGATGGAGCCGGTCAGCTTGAAGCCGACGACGCGGGGAATGAGCATCGAGACCGGCTGGCCGAGCATCGCGGCCTCGGCCTCGATACCGCCGACGCCCCAGCCGAGAATGCCGAGACCGTTTTCCATGGTGGTGTGGGAGTCGGTGCCGATGCAGGTGTCCGGGTAGGCGACGCCCTGGTTGTCGAAGACGACACGGGCCAGGTTCTCGATGTTGACCTGGTGGACGATGCCGGTTCCCGGGGGCACGACACGGAAGTTGGAGAAGGCCTTGGAACCCCAACGGAGGAACTGGTAGCGCTCCTCGTTGCGCTCGTACTCGATCTTGACGTTCTTCTCGAGCGAATCGGAGTGTCCGAAGGCCTCGATGATGACGGAGTGGTCGATCACCATCTCGGCGGGGTTGAGCGGGTTCACGCCGTCGGGATCGCCGCCGAGAGTCTTGATGGCCTCGCGCATCGTGGCGAGGTCGACGACACAGGGAACACCGGTGAAGTCCTGCATCAGCACGCGTGCGGGGGTGAACTGGATCTCGATACTCGGCTCAGCGGAGGCGTCCCAGTTCGCGATCGCCTCGATGTGGTCGCGGGTGATGTTGGCGCCGTCCTCGGTGCGCAGAAGGTTCTCGCCGAGCACCTTCAGGGAGTAGGGCAGCTTCTCCATGCCGGACACGGCATCGAGGGCGTAGTACTCGTAGGACTTGTCGCCGACTTCGAGGGTGCTCTTGGCGTTGAAGGAGTTCTGGCTCTCAGTCACGTAAGCTCCGTTCCTAAATTATTTGGGTGAGTGGAGCGTCGGCTGGGTGGCTCTCCGGCTGGCGCCGACGCAGGTCAAAAGAGCGGTTCATCGTGGCCGCTGGCCGACATGAACGTCGTCTGCGGTAAAGTATAACAGTACGGGCGTTCTGTTCGACAATCGTGGCCCGCTCCGCTACCTTCCACCCCCGCAATCTATCATTTCGTTACCGAATGCCGTGGTGGCGCGTTTCTGACTGTTTCACTTGGTACCCCCAGGGCGGTGTGTGCGCCCCGCGTGCGGCGCCAAAACCGACGACCACCCCCGGCGCACCCGGGGTCGACCCGGTGTGTCGGCGTTTCCGACGGACGCGGGTGTCGGTCCCGGTGTGGGCTGACAGGACATGGAATAGTCGGAGCGGTGAGGGGTGCTGCGTCCTGAACCCTGTGACCCCACCGTCGACCCACCGAGAGGAACACGCTGCCCCATGATCCCCGCCGACATTCAGCTGACGGACATCACCGCGGATCTCGCCGACGACGGGGTCGCCCTCGGTTCGCTGGGAATCGAGTATCCGGGACTGTCCGGTGCGCTCTCTGGCGTGATTGACAATGCGAGGCAGAGCGGCTTCGGTGAGCTCCGGTTCGTCTACCTCGACTCCCCACCCGAGGTTGCGGCGGATCAGCGTGATGTCGCCCAGGACCTCCTGATCGCCACCGGGGCTGACACCGTGATTCTCCGTTCCCCGGCGGGCGGCGCCGTGGTCAGCACGGACCATTCCCGGGCGGCCATCGAATCCGCACAGGTCGACCTCTTCGGCAATCCGGATCTCGTGGCCGGCACCCAGGCCTTCGTCGACGACCTGAGCCACGCCACCGTCCCGTGGCAGGAGATAAACATCGGTGTCGGGGCCACCGTTCTGGTCGCTGTTCTCGCCACGGTTCTCGCGTTACGATCCCGCACCATCCGTGGAGGGCGTACCGCGGACTGCGTGCAGTGACCGCGTATTGGT
Organism: Corynebacterium antarcticum; assembly: GCF_016595285.2. NCBI lineage: Bacteria > Bacillati > Actinomycetota > Actinomycetes > Mycobacteriales > Corynebacteriaceae > Corynebacterium > Corynebacterium antarcticum. The sequence continues at coordinate 155,173 of NZ_JAENIP020000001.1, read as the reverse complement.
TTTTGTCAACCCTCTGGACTTGACTATTCTGGTCCGTGTCGCGCTCTGCGGCATGATGTCCCGAAGTCTGCCGGGTCGCCGCCCGGGGGTCGGTCGGCCAAAAAGGTAGCGACACGCCGTTGGTGGGCGATTATGTGACAAACATCACTAAAGACGCATGTCCGGCTAAGTGCACAGGTCAGCAATGTTGGAAGTCATGTGTTCAGGCTTTACCAGTGTGACTGTTGGGGTCATTGTGTGCCCAAGTTCCTCCAAGTGAATTAACGTTCAGTTGTCAGCTCATGAGCTTCATCGAGTCAATCTGTCCCCAACGGTTTCAATCCGGTGGTGGTTCACCCCGACCACGCGGATGAACCGGTGGGAACGGGCGACCAGGCACGTGGGGAAGCATGCCCGATCGACCCGGAACCACAGATGATGTGGCCCATGAGCGACGCCGAATGTCAGCCCACCGAGGAACCCGGAACACATGGTCCGGTACCACGGCCCACGATGCGAGAAACAGTCGCCGCCGCCACCACCTATCCCGCCGAGCGGGACCGGGTCCGGCCGGGCGGGGATAGGAGTTAATCAGTGGCAATGCTCACGACCCGCCACGTCCCGGACGCCGGTGCACCGCAGGGGCTGGTACCGGCTGCGTCCCGGCGCTTGATCGGTGCTCTGTTGACCGCGTCTCTCGCCTTCACCCTCACACCCGCCGTCGCGGAACCACGGAATCCGGATGATGCGGAGATCGCCGCCGCGGAACAGGCCGTTGAATTGAAGTCGGGGGAGGTGGCGTCCCTCGCGGCGGGCCTGTCGACCACTCAGGAGCAGATCGCCGGCCTCGAGAACGAGATGGGGCGCCTGCGTGAAGCGGTCAACAAGGCGCTGGTGGACCTGCATGACGCCCAGGCCACCGCTGAGCTGGCCCGACAGACCGCCCGAGGTGCCCGCGCAGACCTGGAGGAGACGCAGGCGGAGTTGAACTCCCAGCAGGAGACTCTCGATGAGATCTCCCGTAGCGCCTACCGGCGGGGAACGGTGTCCCTCGCGGTCAGCGGCCTGGCGGGTGCGAAGAACGCCGATGACGCTCTCGCCAGACAGACGTTCCTGCGCACCTCGGCAGCCAAGCAGCAGGGTGTTCTCGACTCGCTCGATCAGCTGCGTACCGCGAACGCCAACGAGGAATCGCGGTTGCGGGCCGCGCGCAAGGCCGCCGAGGAGCGCGAATCCGAAGCAGCGGCCGCCGAGGCGGCGGTGCGGGCCGAGATAGACGCCAACGCGCGCCGGATCGAGGAGGCCGCCGCCGAACGCGACCGGCTCGCCGCGGAACGCGACGCCGCCCAGAAGCGCCTCGCTGAAGCCCGTGCGGCGTCCGGTGAGCTCCTCAACCAGCGCAGGGAGTTCGAGGAGTACACCCGGGCCGAAGCGGAGAAGAAGGCCGCCGAGGCGGCGGCGGAGCTGGCCGCACGGCAGAAGGCCGCCTCGGCGGCGGAGACGGCGGATGAGCGTCAGGAGGCGGCAGCCGCAGCCAGCGCCGCGGCCGCCGAGGCGCTCGCCGCGCCCGACCGCGAATCCGCCCGGGAGAAGGCCCGGGAAGCCGCGGACCAGGCGGTCCGGGCACAGCAGGTGGCGGAGCAGGCGGAGTCCGAAGCTGGTGCCGGCGCCGACGCGGAGCAGCTCGTGCAGGATCTCAAGCGCGCGGCGAATGCGGCGGAATCCCTTGCCGCGGCGGCCCTGGTCGCGGTCAATTCTCCGGATCACGCCACGCTGGACAATCCCTATCCGCAGGAGGAGTCCGACGCCGCCACGCTGATCGCGGCGGTGCGCGACACCGCCGCCCTGATCGATGAGAGCCTCGGTGGAGTCGGCGGCCAGTCGGCGACTCCGCAGCCCACCGCCGCCGATGAGAGTGCGACCGTCGGCGACGGCACAGCGACGGACGGTGCCGGAGTGCCCGCCGTGCCGACCGCCGCTCCGAGCACGACGCAGGCAGCCCCCGCCGCCACGACACGGAACGGGACCGCCGAGGATCCCGTCACCGGAACGCTGGACACGATCGTGGACTACGTCACCCTGACCGACCTCGATGAGGTCACGGACACCGCCACGGACGTCGTCACGGGCTCGCGCTCGGAGAAGATCGAGGCCGTCATCTCCCGGGCGACGTCGGTGATCGGCACGCCGTACGCGTGGGGTGGCGGAAATGCGGCGGGTCCGACCCGTGGTATCCGCGACGGTGGGGTCGCGGACTCCTACGGTGACTACAACAAGATCGGTTTCGACTGCTCGGGCCTGACGCTCTACGCGTTCGCCGGAGTCGGTATCGCGCTCCCGCACTACACGGGTTATCAGTACCAGCGCGGGACCAAGGTCTCGACCTCGAACATCCAGCGCGGTGATCTCCTGTTCTGGGGACCGAACGCGGAGTACCACGTCGCCATCTACCTCGGCGACGGAATGATGATCGAGGCGCCCCAGTCGGGTGGTCACGTGCAGATCAGCCCGGTTCGCTGGTCCGGCATGAGCCCGTACGCCGTCCGCCTGATCTGATCCACGTCACCTGAACCGCCCGCCGACGGAATACCCGTTTCCGGTGGGCGGTTCGGTATTCTGGCGTCATGGCTGATGCTCGCACCACCGATTACGACGCCCTGCTGTTTCTTTCCTTCGGGGGGCCGGAGGGCCACGACGACGTCCGTCCCTTCCTGGAGAATGTGACCCGTGGCCGTGGGATCCCGCCGGAGCGTCTGGACGAGGTGGAGGTCCACTACCACCATTTCGGTGGCGTGAGCCCGCTGAATCAGTTGAACCGTGAGATCATCTCGAATGTCCGTGTGGAGCTCGCGGAGAGGGCCATCGACCTGCCCGTGTACTTCGGCAACCGGAACTGGCATCCGATGGCCCCGGACACCGCCGTCGAGATGGCCCGGGACGGGATCCGCAACGCACTGGTGTTCGCGACCTCCGCGTGGGCCGGCTACTCGGGATGCAGGCAGTACGATGAGGACATCGCGGGCATGCGGGAACGCCTCGCCGCTGAGGGGCTGCCGGAGATCCGGTTCACCAAACTCCGGCAGTTCTACGATCACCCGCTGTTCATCCGGGCGATGGCTGACGCGGTCCGTGCGGCCTACGGTCGGCTCCCTGACGACGTCCGGTCATCGGCCCGCCTCATGTTCACCGCCCATTCGATCCCCACGGCGGCCGATAACGCGGCAGGGGTCGACGATGACGGTCCGCTGTATTCCCGCCAGGTCCACGAGAGCGCCGCGTTGGTCGCCAGGGAAGTGGGGGCCACCGATTTCGATGTGGTCTGGCAGTCGCGTTCGGGGTCCCCGCACACACCCTGGCTCGAACCCGACATCGTCGACCACGTGACGGAGCTGCATCATGACCGCGGGCTCCCGGCGGCAGTGGTCTGTCCGATCGGATTCGTCTCCGACCACATCGAGGTCGTTTGGGACCTCGATTCCGAGCTCGCCGAGGAAGCGGAACAGTTCGGTATCCCGATCGAACGCAGCGCCACAGCGGGCCCCACCCCGGAGTTCGCGAAGATGGTGGTCGACCTGGCCATGGAGATGATCGAGGGAACCGGGCCGGTACGCCTCGGGTCAGCGCCGTTGAAGGGGTGCACAGTGAACGGGGCCTACTGCGCAAACGGCTGCTGCGCCCCCGCCACGCGGCCCGCCGGTGCCCGGCGATCGAGATAGTTTCACCGCAGTGGATCTAAACCCCCGACTCGTTCAACATCTGTTGAACGAGTCGGGGGTTTGGTGTAGCGTGTGCACTGTCCACGTATTCAACAGATGTTGAATACTGAAAGGCGAGCGCATGTCACACGTCATCACCGCCACCGGCCTCACGGTCAGCCGTGGTCCGAACCGCCACCGGAGAACGATCATCGGACCTCTGTCCTTCACGGTCTCTCCCGGCTGTATCAGTGGGGTGGTCGGCCCCTCCGGAGCGGGTAAGACCACCCTGATCCGTGCCATCACCGGTCTGCAGCCTCATCAGGGCGAACTCGTTGTCCTGGGGCGCCGGGCCGGGCATCCTGCGAACCGGGGGAGAATCGGATACGACCCGCAGGAGGTCGCGGTGCATCCCGGACTCAGTGCCCGCGAGCACTGCCGCTACTACGGGACCCTCGGACATGACTCCGTCCCCTCGCGGGAGGTCATCGATGAGCTCCTTGAAGTGCTCGGGCTGGCGGAGGTGGCCGAAGTCAGGACGGACGGGCTCTCTGGAGGACAGCGCAAACGCGTCTCACTGGCCTGTGCGCTCATCTCCCGGGCGAAACTTCTCGTGATCGATGAACCCACCGTCGGGCTCGACCCGTTAACCCGGGAACATCTCTGGAACCACTTCCGGAGCCTCGCAGCCGAGGGTGTCACCTTCCTGTTGAGTTCACATGTTCTCGAGGAGGCCGACAGGTGCGACCGTGTGCTGATGCTCAGGCAGGGTGAGCTGATCGCGGACGAAACACCGACCGAACTGCGACACCGTACCGGATGCCCTGATCTTGAATCAGCGTTCCTCAAACTCGTACGGGAATGCTCCGGCTCAAGCGGAGAAGGGTGGAAGCGGTGAGTGCGATGAGACGAACGCTGTCGACCTCCGGACGGCTCTCCCTGGAGCTCATCCGTGACCGGAGACTCGCAGCCCAGATTCTGATACTCCCGACACTGCTCCTCACGCTCCTGTACTTCGTCTACCTGGATCATCCGGGATTCACGGTTGTCGCCCAGATGCTGCTGGGACTCATGCCCATGGTGATGATGTTCATCGTCGCTGCTGTCGCCGTCCAGCGGGAGCGCACGGCCGGGAATCTGGAACGCCTCTGGACGACCTGTCTCACCCGCACCGAACTGTTGGTCGGCTACGCACTGACCTTCGGAGGTTTCGCCGTCGTGCAGGCGGCGGTCATGCTCGGGGTCGCCCACCGGGCCCTCGGTGTGGATCCGCCCTCCGGAGTCCCGGGCACGGCCGTCGTGGCCATCTTGTCCGGGGTCACCGGGGCGGTGCTGGGTCTGGTCGCGGGCACCTTCGCCCGCAACGAGTTCCAGGCCGTTCAGATGGTTCCTCTGGTGATGGGCCCGCAGCTGTTCCTGGCGGGAATCTTCGTCCCGACGTCGGCGATGCCCCGGGCACTCCGGTGGATCTCGGACGCTCTACCGTTGACCTACGCGGTGGAGGCACAGCGACACCTCGCCGTGGAAACCGGCGTTTATCCGGACTTCGGGAGGGACATGCTGATTCTCTCCGGGTTCTCAGTGTGCGGTCTGCTCGTGGCCGCGCTGTTCATGCCGCGACGGACCTGAAACACCGGGGACGTTCCATCCGGACGTTAGAATGCCGGTGATGGAGAAGAGCAGAGCACGCAACCGAATCCTCGCATCCGCGGGTGCACTATTCGCGGCCCACGGATACCGTGGCACTACGCTTCGTGCCGTGGCGGCGGGGGCCGGGTGCGACGTCGCCCTTATCCCGCACTACTTCGGGAACAAGGAGGGGCTGTTCCGGGCTGTGATTCAGTTCCCCGAAGACCCGGGTGATGTCCACTCGGTGCTCGCTTCGGTGCCCTTCGACGAACTCGGCCCGGCACTGGTCGGGGAAATCGTCGGTCTGTGGGAATCACCTGTCGCCGATCAACTGCTCGCGATGGCCCGCGGTGCACTCGAGGATCCGACTCCCTTCTCCGAGTACCTCACGTCCGTTCTCTGGGAACCAGTTCGTGCGAGGCTCAGGGAGAAGGGCCTCGATCGCACGGAAACCGAGCGGCGGATCGCCTTCTCCCAGGCGCAGTTGGCGGGGATCATCGTCACCCGTTATCTGTTGCGTCTGCCGGGCGCCCGGGAATTGTCAACCGCTGAGCTCGTTGAGTCACTCGGCGCCGTCGTGCAGGATTTCCTCGACGGCAGCAACTGAACCCACGGGATCAGGAACCGCGACCGTATTCACCGACCGCGTACGCGACCCCGGCCATCCGTGCGGTGCGGAGATGCGTGAGGAGCTGGGTGAGTTCCGCGTCGTGACTGTGATCGCCGGCTTCGGTGACGACGCTCTCGATTATCGCGGCCACCCGGTCCGCCCGGGCGAAGACCCGGACCGCCCGGGGCGCGGCGGAGTCCGGGAGACCGGGACCCGAATAGAAGTCGTCCAGGCGACCGACCGTCAAGCGGGGATCCGGCAGGGGGCTCCGTCTGAAACCTCTGGCCTCGATGAGATCGGCGGCACGGGAGGTCGCCTCGGCGAGCATCCGGTCCGCGTCTCCCGGCCCGAGATGATCGGGCTCCGGTACACGCCCCGGCTCGGTGTACCACCGCCATTGGATCACGCCTCCCGGATCACCGAGGCCCGGTCCGGGGAGCAGAACATGGTTGATCTCCGGGTCCGGGTCCCGGATCACGAGGGCACTGAAGTTCAGATCGCGCGCCGCCTCGGCGGCCGGTGAACCCGCGATGAGTCCCGGAACCTGACCGGGCCCCCCGAAAACGAGTCTGAGTACGGGCTCTCCCGGGTCGAGCAGGGGAAGAACCGGAGCGGCGGTCTCCCGGAAATGGCGGAGCAACCCGATCAACCCGTCCCCGACCGCGGACCCGGCCCCATCCGGGCCCCGGACGACGAGGGTGTGCCTGGCACCGTAGTCGCCGAATGCATCGAGGAGATTGTCGTAGCTGACTCTGCCGTAGAGCCAACCGGCGAGCCAGACGGCGGCGTTCTGGAGGGGTGAGTACACCAGCGGGCGGAAATCCATGGTTGCCAGAGTTTAGCCGATAGGGTGGATTCCCATGAGTTTCAATGATCCGTACGGTGGCGACATTCTCGCGGGTCACCCCCGGCGCCGCAAACCCACGTATCCCGAGGTCCCGGCCGAACCCGGGCTCGTCGCGGAGGTGGTCGCCGACGGGTTCGTCGGAGCGGTCACCGGCTTCGAACGCACGTACGACGGTGATTTCATCCGGCTCGAGGACCGGTACGGCAGAGAGCGGTTGTTCAAGCTGAGGGACGGTGCCTTCCTCCTGGAGGGGCAGCGCGTGACGCTCACCCGGTACGTCCCCCGTACCGGGCCGAAACGGTCGAACTCGGGCTCCCGGAAGGTTGTGGACGTCACGGCCAAGGTTGCGGCACCGTCGCGGATCTGGGTCGAGGGAATCCATGACGCGGCGATCGTCGAGAAGGTGTGGGGCCACGACCTGCGCGTCGAGGGAGTCGTCGTCGAGTATCTCGAGGGCCTGGACAACCTCCCGGAACGTCTCAGTGAGTTCCGCCCGGGGCCCGGCAGGCGGGTCGGTGTTCTCGCGGATCATCTCGTCGAGGGATCCAAGGAGACCCGGTTGACACGGTCTCTCGGACCCGATGTCCTGGTGACGGGCCACCCGTTCATCGACATCTGGGCGGCCGTCAAACCGGAGAGACTCGGGATGCGGTCCTGGCCCGATGTTCCCCGCGGTGAGGACTGGAAGACCGGGATCTGCGCCCGGCTGAAGTGGGGGACACCCCGGGAGGGATGGAACCGGGTCTACGGTGCGGTCGAGAGCTACCGTGACCTCGACTCGACCCTCATCGGAGCGGTCGAACGGCTCGTCGATTTCGTCACGATCCCCGGCGTGGACAAGCGTGATCTGATCTGATTCCGGACCAGAGGCAGGTCCCGAGGTTCAGGTAGGGTGAAAACTGTGGGTGCACTCATCTGGTTGATAGCAGCGGTCCTGCTGGCCGCCCTCGAGCTGATGGCGGGCGACTTCACCCTGCTGTTGCTCGGCGGCGCCGCACTGGCCGCCGCCGGCGTCGCGGTCCTGGAGGTTCCCCTCTGGGTGGAGATCGCCGCTTTCGCGGTCTCCTCGCTGGCGCTCCTCATCTTCGCCCGTCCGGCGCTGCGTCGACGGACACTCTCCACCCGGATGCTCGACATCTCACCGCAGGCCCTCGTCGGTACGTCCGCCACCGTTCTGGAGGACGTCGACGGACACAGCGGGCAGATCCGGCTCGACGGCGATGTCTGGTCCGCCAGAAGCCTCGACCCCACACACAGGTTCGCCCCGGGCGACCGGGTGAACGTCGTCAAGATCGATGGCGCCATCGCCGTCGTCTGGAAGGAGATCTGAGCACAATGGAAGCTGCTCTGGTTCAAGTTTTTCTGATGGCGCTCATCGTCATCCTCATCGGACTGGTGGTGTCGAAGTCCCTCAAACTGGTGCCGGAAGGGGAGGCCGCCGTCATCGAGCGGCTGGGATCCTACACCCGGACCGCACAGGGACTGACGTTCCTCATCCCGTTCATCGACCGGGTCCGCGCGAAGGTCGACACCCGTGAACGGGTGGTCAGCTTCCCTCCGCAGGCCGTGATCACCAAGGACAACCTGACGGTGGACATCGATGTCGTGGTGACCTTCAAGATCAATGAGCCGCATCTGGCGATCTACGGCGTCGACAACTACATCTACGGTGTCGAGCAGATTTCCGTCGCCACACTCCGTGACGTCGTCGGCGGCATGGATCTCGAGGAGACCCTCACCTCCCGGGAGGTGATCAACCGCCGGCTCCGCAGCGAACTGGATGGTGCGACGACGAAGTGGGGTCTGCGCATCGCCCGCGTCGAGCTCAAGGCGATCGATCCGCCGCCGTCCATCAAGCAGCCGATGGAGAAGCAGATGACCGCGGAGCGGGAGAAGCGCGCGATGATCCTCACCGCTGAGGGACAACGTGAGGCCTACATCAAGACCGCCGAGGGGCAGAAGCAGGCCCGGATCCTCGCCGCCGAGGGCGAGAAGCACGCCTCGATCCTCGCCGCGGAGGCCGAACGACAGGCCGAGATGCTCCGCGCCGAGGGTGATCGTGCCGCGAGCTACCTCCGGGCTCAGGGCGAGGCCCGCTCAATTCAGAAGATCAATGCCGCTATCAAGGCCTCACAGTTGACGCCCGAGGTGCTGGCCTACCAGTACCTCGACAAGCTGCCGAAGCTGGCCGAGGGGGACGCCAACAAGGTGTGGATGATCCCCAACCAGTTCGGTGACTCCCTCGAGCAGTTCGCCCGCGCCATGGCGAACAAGGACGATGAAGGTATCTTCCGGTTCGAGCCCAACGAGGTCGATGACCGGACCCGGGAGATCGCGGAGGACGACGACACCGAAGGATGGTTCTCCACGGAATCCGACCCGGAGATCGCCGCCGCGGTCGCGGCGGCCAACGCCGTGGCCAACAAACCGGTCGATCCCTCACCCCACGAGGCCAAGAGAAGCGCGGCGCCCGACCCCGAGATCCCGATCGCCCCGTTCACCGGGCACCCGGCGCCCGGCGTCCCCGCGGTACCGACACCCGATCCGGCCCCGGAGAAGACCAACTGACCGGAGAACAGCAGCGAGCCTCCGCGCCGCCGAAAACTCCCCGGTGCGGAGGCTCTCCTCCGGATCGCGGAGCCGTTCCCCGGGCATCAGGTGGTGGCGTCGGACCCGCCTTCCGCCCTGTGGAGGAGTCCGACGGCGAGTTTCCATCCGGAGGTCTCCGCGGACCAGCCGGCGGCCGCCAGCCGTTGGGACATGGCCTGTTTGGAGATACCGAGTTCCGCCGCCGCCTCGTTCTGGTTCATCCCGCCCCTCATCAGCTGGGTGGCCTCACGGCCCTCGGTCGTCCGCTTCGCCAGGACATGGGCGAGGAGAGCGAAGACCGCGGCGATGTCGCCCATGTCGCCACCGTCCCTGGAACGTACCCGTACCACGCCGGTACGGCACCGGCGCCCGATGGCGGTCGTCGCGAGCTTCCGGACCTCCGCGTGATCCACGTCTGTGCCCGGAGCGACACCGATCCCGATCGCCCAGTCTCCGGCGGAGAGCAGAGCCATCGTCGTGTCGGTTACGGCCTCTGCGGAGTCGATCACCGCGCAGATGTCCTCGACCCCGAGGAGTTCGAAGGTGCCGACCCCGTGGAGGGTCGACAGTGCCTCGGCGGAGCGCCGGACCAGATCCGCCCGACGCCGTTCCCGCCCGCGGTAACGCGCGTGGACTGCGAACATCATCTCTCCCGTTCTACGGTGCCTTCCCGGTCTGCCGGGGCCGCCGGGGAACCGGCGGCTGACTCAGTGGCACGACAGGACAAGTCTACTCTCAGGGCTTGACCCCCGCCGTTTCCGTCACCTGTCTCCGATCCTGTCCCGCGGAAACCGGAGTCAGGTCCGCCCGGGGCGGGTGTCGAGGTGACACCTAGCGGAGCTTCCCGGTCACCGGGAGCCTCGAATCCAGGACCAGACCGCTGACGCCGATCAGCGTCAGGACAACGGTGACGACCACGACAGCGGGATCGGCCTGTCCGGTGAGTGCGTCCCCGAGGATCACCGTCATGACGGTTCCGGGGGCGGAGCCGAGGAGAGTGGCCACGGTGAACACCGGGAGCGGGACCCGGGTCAGCGCCGCGGTGTAGTTGAGCACCGAGAACGGCACCACCGCGATCATGCGCAGGGATGCCACCGCCAACCAGCCACGTTCCCTGAGGCGCGCGTTGATGTCGACGACCGTGGGATGGGTCAGTCGGGGTCTGATCCAGTCACCGAGTAGTGTCCGCACGATCGACAGGGACAGTGCCGCGGAGGTTGTGGTCGCGGTCACCGCGATGATGATGCCCAACGCCGGGCCGAAGAGGATTCCACTGGTCAGCGTCAGGATGGTCCGCGGAACCGGGAACTGGGTGATGACGACGTACCCGGTGAAGAACGCGAGGGGGAACCAACCCCCGGTTTCCTCGGACCACGTCCGCAACCTGGCGACTCCGGGAACATCGACGTAGACGACGGCGACCGCGGCGGCTCCCGCGAAGGCGATGATCGCGAGGCGCTTGAGGAGCGGGAGCGCGAGAAATCCCCGGAACAGCTGCGTCGTGCCCGAGGCGAGCGCACGGAGCGCCCGCCGGCCCCTGTTCCGAAATCCGATCACCGTTACCAGTTTACGGGTCCGCATCGCCCGGCGGTGGCGGTCGTACCGGCCCGGCGCGCCCCCGGATCTCGGGGAGGGACACCACCCGAAGGGGTGCCGTGTTTCCCGAATCGGCTCCTGGGACCGGGGTCCACCGGTTAGACTCAGGTACTGCCGTCAAGGCAGCCACGACGACCGATGGACAGGATTTCCTCACTGTGACCACTACACAAAACGAACCTGAGCACCCACTGAATGCGCCGGTGAAGTCCCCGGGGCTTCCCGGGGACTTCACCCAGCGTCAGGACGCCTGGTACAAGTCAGTGGCCGGCGTCTTCGCCCGGGTGCAGCGCAAAGACGTCGCTGATGTTCCGCTCGATGTGTGGAAGAAGCTCATCAGGACGACCTATGACGGGATCGACGTCCGACCGCTCTACACCCGAGCCGATGAATTCTCCGAGGCGGCCGCCCCCGGGGTGTTCCCCTTCACCCGGGGCAACGAGGTGAAGGACGCCCAGCGTGCGGGTTGGGGGGTCACGGAGACATTCGCACGGGACGCCGTCGAGAATGCCGCCGCCGTCAACAAGCAGATTCTGCACGCGCTCTACAACGGGACCACCGACCTCATCCTCGATCTCACCGGTGATCTGGGTCCGTCCGACCTCGGGGACATGCTGAGTGGTGTGCTCCTCGATCTGGTCCCGCTGAGACTCGCGGCCGGTGCAGGCACCCCCGACGCCGCACGCGAGCTCTACACCCTCGTCGATGCGGCGGACAGCCCGGACAAGGTCACCCTCGAGCTGTCCTGCGCACCGCTGACCGCCGGCGTGGACGCCACCGACTCCGTGGATCTCCCGACCGCCGTCGAACTCGCGGTCGAGGCGTCCGCGCGGCCCGGTGAGGTGCGCGCGATCCTCGTAGACGGCGTCGCCTTCAGCAACCAGGGGGCGACCGACGCCCAGGAGATCGGCTTCGCGCTCGCCACCGGCGTCGAGTACCTCCGTGCGCTCGTCGACGCCGGGCTCGACACCGCCGCGGCCCTGCGCCAGATCTCGTTCCGGTTCGCCGTGACGGACGATCAGTTCGCCCAGATCGCCAAGTTCCGGGCGGCCCGCCAGCTGTGGGCCCGGGTCGCCGAGGTCGTCGGCCACGCGGAGGCCGGGGGAGCGCCCCAGCACGCGATGACGGCCCCGGTCATGTTCAGCCAGCGGGACCCGTGGGTGAACATGCTCCGCAGCACCGTCGCCGCCTTCGCCGCCGGCGTCGGCGGTGCCACCGATGTCGAGGTCCTGCCCTTCGACGCGGCGGTCAAGGGAGGTCTGCAGGGAACCTCACGGTCCTTCGCACACCGGATCGCCAGGAACACCAACCTGCTGCTTCTCGAGGAATCGCATCTCGGCTTCGTCGTGGACCCCGGCGGCGGATCCTACTTCATCGAGGACCTCACCCGCGAGCTCGCCGACGCGGCGTGGTCCATCTTCACCGGTGTCGAGGGCGACGGTGGGTTCCGCGCCTACCACGGGTCGGGTGCCCTGCAGTCGGTCCTGGATGAGTCCCACGAGACTCTCCGTGCCGATGTCGCCCACCGGAGGAAGCAGATCACGGGCATCAACGAGTTCCCGAACCTCGCGGAGAAGCCACTCCCGGCCGACCGCCGGGTGGAGCCCGCCGGTGTCCGTCGGTGGGCGGCCGAGTTCGAGGCGCTGCGGAACCGGTCCGACGCGTTCCTCGAGGAGCACGGCGCACGACCGCGTGCCGTGCTCATCCCGATCGGCCCCCTGGCCAAGCACAACGTGCGGACGGGCTTCGCCACGAACCTGCTGGCCTCCGGCGGGATCGAGGTCGTGAATCCCGGACAGCTCGTGCCGGGCACAGACGAATTCACCGGGGCCGTCGAGGGCGCGGACATCGCCGTGCTGTGCGGTGCGGATCCGGAGTACACCGCGACCGGTGCAGAAGCCGTCCGGGCGGCCCGCGCCGCCGGGGTCGGCAGACTGCTGGTCGCCGGCTCCCCGAAGTCCTTCGCCGATGCGGAGGAGACCCCCGATGACTACCTGAACATGACCATTGACGCCGCGGCCACCCTGGCCGGCCTGCTCGAGACGCTGGGAGCGTGACGCACACCATGAGCACCATCCCGAATTTCCACGACATCCCACGCACCACCGGCGAGGCTCCCTCGTCGGTCGATGACCCAGGTTCCGCCGCGGAACAGATCTGGGCGACGCCCGAGGGCATCGACGTCAAGCGTGTCTACACCCGTTCCGACCGCGACGCCGCCACCGTCGGCGACGGGGAACGCCCGCCGCACCCGCTGGACACCTTCCCGGGTACCCCGCCCTACATGCGTGGCCCGTACCCGACGATGTACACCAACCAGCCGTGGACGATCCGCCAGTACGCCGGTTTCTCCACCGCAGCGGAGTCCAACGCGTTTTACCGGCGGAACCTCGCGGCGGGGCAGAAGGGCCTCTCGGTCGCCTTCGACCTGGCCACCCACCGCGGCTACGACTCCGACAACGAGCGGGTCCTCGGTGACGTCGGTATGGCCGGCGTCGCCATCGACTCCATCCTCGACATGCGCCAGCTGTTCGAGGGAATCGACCTGGGCGCGGTGTCCGTCTCGATGACCATGAACGGCGCCGTCCTGCCTATCCTCGCCCTCTACATCGTCGCGGCCGAGGAACAGGGCGTCGGCCCGGAGCAGCTCGCGGGGACCATCCAGAACGACATCCTCAAGGAGTTCATGGTCCGCAACACCTACATCTATCCGCCGAAGCCCTCGATGCGGATCATCTCCAACATCTTCGAGTACACCTCGCTGAAGATGCCGCGGTTCAACTCGATCTCGATCTCCGGCTACCACATCCAGGAGGCCGGTGCCACGGCCGACCTGGAGCTGGCGTACACCCTCGCCGACGGCGTCGAGTACATCCGTGCCGGTAAGGACGTCGGTCTCGACGTCGACAAGTTCGCACCCCGACTGTCCTTCTTCTGGGGCATCTCCATGTACACCTTCATGGAAATCGCGAAGCTCCGTGCCGGCAGGCTCCTCTGGAGCGAGCTGGTCGGTGGTTTCGAACCCAAGAACAAGAAGAGCCAGAGCCTGCGCACCCACTCGCAGACCTCGGGTTGGTCGCTGACCGCACAGGACGTGTTCAACAACGTCCCGCGTACCTGCATCGAGGCCATGGCCGCGACCCAGGGCCACACCCAGTCGCTGCACACCAACGCCCTGGACGAGGCGCTGGCGCTGCCCACCGACTTCTCCGCGCGCATCGCCCGCAACACCCAGCTGCTCCTGCAGCAGGAGTCCGGGACCGTCCGCCCGGTGGACCCGTGGGCGGGTTCCTACTACATCGAGTGGCTGACCAACGAGCTCGCGAACCGTGCCCGCGCGCACATCGAGGAGGTCGAGGCCGCGGGCGGCATGGCACAGGCCACGGCCGAGGGCATCCCGAAGCTCCGCATCGAGGAGTCCGCCGCCCGCACCCAGGCCCGCATCGACTCCGGACGTCAGGCGCTCATCGGCGTCAACAAGTACATCGTCGAGGAGGACGAGGAGATCGAGGTCCTCAAGGTCGACAACACCAAGGTGCGTCAGGAGCAGCTCGAGAAGCTCGATCGCCTCCGTGCCGAGCGGGACAACGAGGCCGTCCAGGTGGCGCTGGACAAGCTCACAGAGGCCTGCCGGATGGAATCCAAGGAGGCCGGCGACCTCGAGCACAACCTCCTGAAGCTCGCCGTGGACTGCGCCCGCGCCCAGGCTACGGTCGGCGAGATCTCCTACGCCATGGAGAAGGTCTTCGGCCGGCACGAGGCCGAGATCCGCACGCTGTCCGGCGTGTACAAGGACGAGGTCGGAAAGGAAGGCGCCGTGAGCAACGTCCAGCGCGCGATCGCGATGGCGGACGCATTCGAGGCCGAGGAAGGCCGTCGTCCGCGTATCTTCATCGCCAAGATGGGACAGGACGGGCACGACCGCGGCCAGAAGGTTGTCGCCTCCGCCTACGCGGACCTCGGCATGGACGTCGACGTCGGACCGCTGTTCCAGACGCCCGCCGAGGCTGCTCGCGCTGCCGTCGACGCCGACGTGCACGTAGTCGGTGTGTCCTCCCTCGCGGCCGGTCACCTCACCCTGGTGCCCGCGCTGAAGGAGGAACTGGCGAAGCTCGGACGCGAAGACATCATGATCATCGTCGGCGGGGTCATCCCCCCGGGTGACTTCCAGGATCTCTACGATTTCGGTGCCGCCGCGATCTACCCGCCCGGCACCGTCATCGCGGATTCCGCGATCGACATGATCACGAAGCTGTCCGCGAACCTCGGGTTCGACCTCGATCTTCCGGACGAACTGCAGGCCGAGGCGGAGGCGTCCGAGGGCTCCTACGGCACGCCGGTAGAGGCGTAGGGGGATCCCGGAAGATGAGCATCGACGACGAGTTCCTCGAACACCATCTCGGTTCGCTCGCCACGACCGCCGGAACCGATCTCGGCTCGGCGACGGCCGTGGCCCCCGAGGTGGTCCGTCGCGCCCGCCGCCGGATCGACGTCGACGAGCTCTTCGAGGCCGTCCGGGACAGGGACCGGACCCGGATATCCCGGGCGATCACGCTCCTCGAATCGACGGCGCCGGCACACCGGGTCCTGGCCCAGGAACTCCTCGTTCGTCTGCTCCCGTTCTCGGGTGACGCCCTGCGCGTCGGGATCACCGGCGTGCCGGGCGTGGGTAAGTCGACGTTCATCGAGGCCCTCGGTATGAAGCTGATCGGGGAGGGACACCGGGTGGCGGTTCTCGCCATCGATCCCTCCTCGACGAGGACCAGGGGATCGATCCTCGGGGACAAGACCCGCATGTCGAAGCTGTCCAGTCAGGACGACGCGTTCATCCGGCCCTCGCCCTCGGCGGGAACCCTCGGGGGCGTGGCCAAGGCGACCCGGGAGTCGATGGTCGTCTTCGAGGCCGCGGGTTTCGACATCATCCTCGTCGAGACGGTCGGCGTCGGACAGTCGGAGGTCGCCGTGTCGAACATGGTCGACTGCTTCACCTTCCTTGCCCTCGCCGGGGCCGGCGACCAGCTGCAGGGAATCAAAAAGGGTGTCCTCGAGATGGCGGATCTCGTGGCCATCAACAAGGCGGACGGACCGAACACGAAGACGGCGAAGCGGGCGGCGCGTGAGCTGGCCGCCGCCCTGCGCATGGTCCGGAGCGAGGACGCGATCTGGCATCCGCCGACGATGACGATGTCGGCGGTCGAGGGCGACGGCGTGGACAAGTTCTGGGACACGGTGCAGGAGCACCACGAGGCGATGCTCAAGTGCGGGAAGTTCGAGGAGAACCGCAGGGAACAGCAGGTCGGCTGGATGTGGTCGATGGTCCATGAGACGCTGCTCCAGCGCCTGAATACCAGCGGCCGGGTCAAGGAGACCCGGGCCTTCGTCGAGGATCAGCTGCGGCACGGGCGGATCACCCCGACCCTCGCCGCGGAGAAGATCCTCGAGGCCTTCGACGCCACGGACTAGCGAGAGCCGTTGACGTCAGACGACACGGCAGACCACTCCGGTCTGTCGTGTCGCGCTCGTCTGACGGACGCTAGCACAGGAGAAGCGGGCCCTGACATGGTCCGATGCAAAGGTCTCCCGGGGTGGGTACAGTGGAAGCCGTAAACAGAAAAACCCTATAGATAAGAGGAGACTCATATGTCTGACCTTCGTACCGACCATGGTCCGAATCCGTATGTCCTCGACATCGAGAAGGCCACCAAGGACAACGACAACTTCCGTGACACCCTGTGGACCGGCAAGTTCCTCCAGATGACCGTGATGAGCATTCCCGCGGGTGGCGAGATCGGCGCCGAGGTCCATGACGACCACGACCAGTTCCTCCGCCTCGAGGCCGGGGAAGGCCACGTCATGATCGGTGACGACGCCGACAACCTCGACATCGACCAGACCGTCGAGGATGACTGGGCGATCTTCGTTCCCGCAGGTAAGTGGCACAACGTCGTGAACGAGGGCTCCGAACCCCTCAAGGTCTACTCGATCTACGCGGCTCCCGATCACGTCAGGGGCACGATCCACGCGACCAAGGAAGACGCGGACAACGACCCCAACGAGCAGCACGACGACTGATCGACCGTCGCGGCTCACGGGCGGGCGGCGCCACCGGGAATCGGTGGTGCCGCCCTTTTCCGTCTGAGACCCGCCCCCCGGGGGGGCCGTGGAGCGGGTCCGCCGGTGTCCCGGTTCGGACGCGGGTGATGGCCGCACCCCACCTGAGGTGGCCCGGACATCTTCCCGGTGTTCCGGTGGCGCAGAACCGGAAAGCGGACCTATTCTGGGGGTATAGGTAAGCCTCATCCGGGGACATCGTCCCCATTCCGGTCGCGACCCGCGGACTGACGGGCAATGAGGCGGCAATCCGAGAGGAAAACGAAGTTATGCTGCGTAATTGGAAGGGACTCGTCTTCATCGTCACCAGCCTGGATGGTTTCGTCGCCCGCCCCGATGGCGACGTCAGTTGGCTCCTGGATCAGGATCACGGGATCGAGCACCCGGTCGAGCACGCACCGGGAGACGCCGGTGACTTCGCCAGGGTGTTCCGCGGGACGGATGCCGTCGTCATCAGTCGGCCCGCGTTCGAAAAACTCAACGATCTCCCCGAATGGCCGTACCCCGGCAAGGACGTGATCGTCATGACGACCAGGGAGTCCTTCTCGGATGACCGGGTCACCGTGGCCCGGAGCCTCGATGAGGTCGTGTCCCTGATCGGGGAGCGGGGATACCGGGGCGTGTTCATCGACAGCGCCGGAAAGATCCGGCAGTTCCTCGAGCGCGGGTTGGTCGACGAGCTGACGGTGACGACCGTGCCGTTGATCCTCGGGGACGGCATTCCGCTGTTCGGCGGCGTGAACTGCGATGTCCCGCTCCGGCTGCTCGACTCGGGGACAACGCGGGAGGGCTATGTCCACGCCCGGTACGAGGTCCTGCCCCCGGTTCCGCACAGTCACGCGCATGACGCCACGCGGTCGTACACACCGAACGTCAAGCGGCCGCACATCGACTGACGTGCGGGGCACCGTCACCACGTGCTGGGCACGTAGTTCTTGAGGAAGCAGCCGTAGAGATCCACGCCGTTCTCACCCTGGACGATGGGGTCGTACACCCGTGCCGCGCCGTCGACGAGATCGAGCGGCGCGTGGAACCCCTCGTCGGCGAGCCGCACCTTCGTCGTGTGCGGGCGCTCGTCGGTGATCCACCCGGTGTCCACGGCGGTCATCAGGATACCGTGCTCGGCGAGTTCCCCCGCGGCCGTGCGCGTCAGCATGTTCAACGCGGCCTTGGCCATGTTGGTGTGCGGATGTCCCGGTCCCTTGTAGCCCCGGCCGAACACGCCTTCCATGGCGGACACGTTGACGATGTACCTGCGCCGGGCCGTGGCGGCCTCCATCGCGGGACGCAGTCTGTCGATGAGGATGAACGGCGCCGTCGCGTTGCACAACTGGACCTCCAGCATCTCCAGCGGGTCCACCTGTCCGATGCGCGCCACCCACGAGTTGTGGCTGACTTCGTCGGGGACCAGACCACCCGCGTCGATGGCGGTTCCGTCGGTGACCCGATCCATCGCGGCCGAGCCACCCGTCATCGCCAGCGCGGCGAGCCGCGAGGCGTGGGCCTGTGCTGCGGCGGCAGCGGTGTCCACCACACCGCCGTCGGCGGCTCCGAGCGACGCGACGGCGGCGTCCCCGTCCGTCCCGGAACCGGTGAGCGCCGCGGGGTGGAGCGCCGAGGTCGAACCGAGGGAGAGCGTGTCAACCTCCCGTTCGATGCCCTCCAGCGGAGCGGACTCCGCGTCGACGAGTCCCGAGTAGGCGCCGGGGGAGCGACGGACGGTCTGCGCGGCGTTGTTGATGAGGATGTCGAGGGGACCCGCCGCGGCGACGGAGTCGGCGAGGCTGATGACCTGTGCCGGGTCTCTCAGGTCGACACCGACGACGTGCAGCCGGTGGATCCAGTCCGGGGAGTCGGCGACCGCGGTGAATCTGCGCACCGCATCCCGGGGGAAGCGGGTGGTGATCGTCAGATCCGCGCCGTCACGCAGGAGTTTGAGTGCGATGTACATGCCGATCTTCGCCCGTCCGCCGGTGAGCAGCGCCCTGCGCCCGGAGAGATCCACCCGGGCCTCACGACGGCGCCGGTTGTCGGCGGCGCACTCCGGGCACAACTGGTGGTGGAAGGAGTCCACCAGGGTGTAGGGCTGCTTGCAGACGTAACAGTTCTGGGCACGCTGCAGACGCCCCGCGAAGCCGTGCGGGGTCGCCACAGCACCGGGTTCGAGCTGGGCGGGTGCTCCGTCGGCCGGAGTGATGAGGAGCCCGGAGGTCTCGTCGTCGATGCGCCGGGGATTCGCCGTCGCGGTCGCGTGCAGGACCGCTTCGTCGGCACGCTTCTGGCGTTCCCGTGCCGCCAGTTTGCGCGATCTCTTGACCTGCTTGAACAGTCCGGCGACGGCCCGCTGGATGCGAACCGAATCCGGGTGGTCGGGGTCGAGCCGACCGGCTTCCTCGATGACGCCGAGACACACCTCGAGATCTTCTGGCGCTATGGACACTGACTTGAATCCTTCCGTCTGCGGACCACACGCCGGACCGCCGAGCGTGATTCGGACACCCGTGATGTCCGGCCGACGGGCGTGTCCGGTCCCGGAAGACTCTACCCGGTCGCCCGGACGTCGGAGGAACTCAGTTCAGGAAGGGTCTCAGTGAGATCCAGGTGAATTCCGGATTCAGTGTCGGTCCCACAGTGGCCGGACTGCAGAACCCGAACACGACCGGCTCTGCCCCGGATTCGATTGGGATCTCCCAGACGTATTCGGTGGTGGTGCCGACGCGCCACTCTGCGGCACACGTCAGGCCTTTGAGCCGCGCGGCGATGTCCTTGAGCTGGGTGACGGGATCCGCGTCCGGGTCCGGCTCGAGATCGGGGATGTCACCTATTCCCACCAGGGGAGCAGAGGGGTAACCGCGGGCATCCTGGATGACGACGATCGGTTTCATCCCGCACTCCTCACCCGCCAATTCACCCCGGGTGTTCCGGACCTTCGTCCTGATCACCGCCACGGTCCCTGTCACGTTCCTCCTCAGGGTCACGCTGTCGATGGCGATGTCGGCGCCGACACCGGACACCGGTTGCCCCGGGCGGACCGTCTGGACGTCGGTCGGGGTGAATCCCACGGGACTGCCGTCATCGGGTCTGACGAGGGGATTCGCGCCACCGTCCGTTCCGGGCACGGGGAAGGATGTCCCCGCAGGCGGAGGCGTGGGAGCATCGGGCCATGACGACGCGGGGGAGGACGTCGCGTTCCCGGGCGCGGGGTTCGCGGAATCGGGAATCATGGTGGAGAAGCAGGCGGAGCACAGTACTGCTGCGGTGACGGTGGCGACGGTGACGGCGGCGGTTCTCCGGAACATGGTCGTCCTCCGTGTTCGACCGGATCCGGCGCATGGCCGGAAGGGAGTGCCCGCCTGAATCCTATCCCGCAGGGACCGGAAAACCCCCTCACAGCGGACCGCCGTCGGGGGCAGGGGCGGGCTTTCCGCTACTCAGCCGGAGTCCCGCCGTGGCTAACGACGTTTGCCGGGGGTAGCGGAAAGCCCGGGGAAACTAGGTTCCCCGGGCTTTCCCGTGGTGTCCGGAGGGGGACTTGAACCCCCACGTCCGTTAATAGGACACTAGCACCTCAAGCTAGCGCGTCTGCCATTCCGCCACCCGGACCTGAGTGGATTGAAACTGTGCTCCGACCGCTCCGGCCGGGCACTCGCATACTGTAGCCCGAAACGGCGCACGGGATCAAATCACCAGTACAGGAGGTGTTTTTCCGTCCTCAATTGAACTTCTGTACGCCTTCGCATGTCCCGGAGGTGAGCGCGTCGCCCGTCCGCAGGCCGGTGTATCGTCATCTCATGCCAATGAGCCCTCCGACCCCGGCCAGACAGCGCACCTGGTCCTGGTTCGTACCGGAAGACGCCCCCTCGGAGAATCCGTTCCATGCGCGGACAGCCGGAATGTCCCCGTTCCGGATGACACTCGCGGCGCTGCTGAATCATCCCCGCGTCGTGCTGCTCATCATCGCCGCGACCCTGGTCTCCGAATCGTGCGGCATCGCACTGTCCCGTATCGCCGGCTGGTCGACCAACGCCGTCATCGACACCGGCCACACCGCCGCACTCATCGGAACCGTCGTCGCGCTGCTCGTGCTCCAGGGCGTCGGGTACTGGACGGAAGCCGCGAAGATCGGCCTCAAGGACATGTCGATGGCCCGGATGATCCACGGCCTCAGACTGGAGCTGACCCGGAACCTCACGGTCCTGGAGGCCCGTACCCTGACCCCCGGCACGGTTCTCAACACCGTCGACGAGGACACCTCGGCCCTCGCGGAAGTCAAGCAGTCGTTCGACTTCACCCTTTCGCTCTTCTTCTACCTGACGGGCTCGGCGGTGGTGATCGCGGCGGTCGACTGGCGGATCGCGGTCGGTGTCGTCGTCGGTGGTGCGTGTACCGCGCTCGTGGCCGCGGGCACAGCGGGGCCTCTGACCCGGGTGGCGGAGGAACGGCGGGCCGCCGAGTCGCGGTCGATCTCCCTCGCCACCGATTTCGCCCAGGGATCCCGGATCATCAAGGGTCTGGGTGCCGTGGACGCCAGCAGGGCGCGGTTCGACGCCACGGCGGGCGACGCGTTGACGGTGATGCTCCGGGAGGTACGGGTCGGCGTATTCATGACCGTCATCCGGCAGGCGGTTCCCGCGGTCTTCGGGTTCTGTCTCGTCGTCGCGGCGGCGCTGCTCGCCTTCGACGGGCGGATCACCCCGGGGGAGTTCCTCACGGTCGTTCTGCTCGTCCCCCCGGCACTCACCGTCACCGGTTTCTCCCTGGGGTTCTTCATCGACGTCTGGGCCCGGGCGCAGGCGTCCGCGGGCCGGATAGGGAGGTTCACGGAGGCACTGACCCCGCCGGACGAGAGAGACGGGGAGGCTGAGGCTGTCGTGCCGCGGTGCGGCACGGGCCTGACCGTGTGGGCCTCCGAATCGCCGGAGGGGCGGCGGACCGCAGCGGAGCGGGCCCGGGAGATGGCTTCGGCACCGGGGGTCCTCGCCCCGCCGCACGCGGTGAACATCTTCGAGGGTACCCTCCGGGAGAACATCGATCCCACCGGGAACCTGGGGCTCGACCGGATCCGGGCGGCTCTCGACGCGGCCTGCTGCGGGGACATCGTGGCCAGGCTCGGTGGTTACGGACCGGACGGTGAGCTACCGGAGACCCCGATCGGGGAAGCGGGTCTCAACCTCTCCGGCGGGCAACGTCAGAGGGTCGCGCTCGCCCGTGCGCTCGCGGTCGACCCGGAGGTTCTCGTCCTGGATGAACCGACGACGGGGCTGGATGCCGTCACGCTCGACAACGTCGCCCGCGCGGTAGCGCGGCTGCGTGGCTCCCGTCCCACGGTGATCATCACCGGGGGACGGGCCTGGCGGGCCGTCGCTGACCGTGTCCTCACCGACGCGGAGCTCCTGCGATGACCGCCACGACCTTCTCCTCCTATGACCGGCGCCATGATGCTCTGGCCCCGGCCTCCGGGCGGGACATCGTCCGGTGCCTCCGCTCCCTGCCCGGTTTCCCGGGACCGGGCTGGTGGCTGCTGACCGCGGCTGTGTTCGGTCTCAACATCGCGTCGATGACCGGTTCCTCGACACTGCTCGGACGTTCCGTCGACTTCATCTCCGGCCTTGCCGTTCCGGGGTTCGGTTCGGGGCGGGAGGGATTCACCGTCCTTCTCGGGGTGGTCGGTGTCCTGATGTTCGTCGAGCTGGTCACCCGTCCGGCAGCAGCCTACCTGATGTTCTCCGCGACCCGCAGGCTCACCGTCGATCTCCGGCGCCGCTGTCTGGCGGCGACACTGGAGGCCCCGATCCCGGACGTGCTCGAACTCGGCACCGGAAACGTGATGACCCGGCTGACCAAGGACATCGACACGGCCTACCGTGCCGTGCAGAGCATCGGTACCCGGTTCGTGGTGACCGCCCTGATGTTCCCCTTCACCTTCGTGGCGCTGGCACTGATCTCCCCCTGGTACCTGCTGTTGCTGATACTCCTCCCGGCGATCTTCGCGGTGCCCCTGAAGCGGACCCTGACGGGGCTGCCGGTCGCGACCAACGCGCTGTCCACGGCGCAGGCCCGCCGCAACAACATGCTGCTCGACACGATCCGGGGCCTGCCGACCATCCGGGCCTTCGGTGTCCGGGGGTGGGCGACGCAGCGGCTGGAGCGGAACTCCTGGGACACCGTGCAGCGGGAGGCCGACCGGATCCCGCTGTTCCTCCGGCTCATCGGGACCGGCTATCTGGCCTACGGTGTGCTGCTCGCCGGGGCCATCGCGCTGTCCACCCATCTCGTGGCACAGGGTGCGCTGACCACCGGGGCGGCTTCCGCCGCGGTCGTGCTCGTGGTCAGGCTGGAGATGCACGTGTTCAACGTCCTGATCTTCACGGGTGAGATCCAGAACGCGCTCACCGCGCTCGGGCGCGCGGTGTCACTGGCCCTTCTCTCGGACAACGCGATTGACGCGTCGGCTCCCGACGACTGCCCGGAATCACCCGAGGTGCGGATCGAGGATCTCGTGTTCCGGTACCCGGGTGGTGCGCCGATCATCGACGGTCTCTGCCTGACCCTTGAGGCGGGGACGACGACCGCGCTCGTGGGTGCGTCGGGTGCCGGGAAGTCGACCCTCGCCGGACTGATCGCGGGGCTCCAGCGGCCGGCCTCCGGAACCATCTCCATCGGCCGGGTCGACACGTCGACGGTCCCGGACACCTGGACGGCGCGTCAGGTGTCGCTGATCAGCCAGGAGGTGCACCTGTTCTCCGGGACGCTGCGGGAGGACCTCAGGATGGCCGCTCCGGACGCGGATGACGCGGCACTCACGGCGGCGCTGACCAGGGTCGGTCTCGCACCGGACAGTGCCGGCTGGCAGCGGTGGCTCCCGGAGGGGCTCGACACGCTGATCGGTGCTGGCAACGACGACCTCTCCCCGGAGGTGGAGCAGCAGATCTCGCTCGCCCGGATGGTGCTCGTCGATCCTCCGGTCCTCATCATGGACGAGGCGACGAGCGAGGCCGGTTCCGACAACGCACGCAGCCTCGAACGCGCCGCGCAGGCGGTGGCCAGAGGTCGGACCTCACTCGTCGTCGCGCACCGTCTGGATCAGGCGGTCGCGGCCGACAGGATCATCCTCATGGACCATGGCGTCGTGGTGGAGGACGGGTCCCACCGGGAACTGCTCGCGGTCGGTGGACGGTACGCGGAGCTCCATGCGCGTTGGAGTGGGTCACGGAACGAGGATTGAGTGATCCGGACCACGACATCGCCGGGTGGATTCTGTTAGAACTGGGGCATGAACTCTTACGCAGATGATCCCCGTTTCCCCGGACCAGACCCCTACGCCCCGCTGAAGGACCTCCCGTCGTTCGACCTGCGCTCCGACGACCTCGACAACGGTGGCACCTTCGCCGAGAAGCACCTCGGGGGCAACGATGTCTCCCCGCACCTCGCCTGGTCGGGACTCCCGGAGGGCACCAAATCAATCGCGGTGACCTGCTTCGATCCCGACGCGCCCACCGCCGCGGGTTTCTGGCACTGGGCGGTGCTGAACATCCCCGCATCCGTCACCGAACTCGCGACCGGTGCAGGTGGTGAGACCGTGGAGGGCGTCGAAGGTGCCCTCAGCCTGGTGGGGGACAGTGGTACCCGCGGCTACTACGGACCGCAGCCGCCGGAGGGGCACGGCCCGCACCGCTACCTGTTCGCGGTGCACGCCGTGGATGTCGAGGAGCTGGATGTCCCGGCGGACGCGTCCCCGACGGTCCTAGGTTTCAACCTCTACTTCCACAGCATCGGCCGCGCGATTCTCTGGGGTTGGCACGAGAACCCCTGACCATCACCCCACCACGGGGCTGACTCCGGTTGAGGTCAACTCCGCTGCACCGGCTAGAGTCGGGAGTCGTTATGACGAAAAGAACTTCCGGCGACAATCCTGAACCGCAGCCGGTCAAAGCGGTTCCCCCGGCCCTGCGCGTGGGTGGTGCGTTCATCGCACTGGCCATCGTGCTCGCACTGTGGACGTTCCTCGAGGTCGTCCTCAACGGCTGGATGGCGCCGTTCCACGTGACCACGCGCTTCCTGCTGATCTGCGTCGCCGCCATCATCATCGGTGGCTCCGCGACCTCGGGTCGGACCCAGTACGTCACGATGGGGCGGGTGGTCACACTCGGTGTCGCCCTGACCCTCATCGTCCTGAGCCGGGTACTGCCCAACGCCACCTTCATGGTGATGGGGCAGTACTGGCTCCCCTCCTACGCGATCGTCTCCCTGCTTGCGGGGCTGATCATCAAGCGCCAGATGATCCCCGCCGGCTAGGCGCGTTCGTCGATCCAGGGCAGGCCGCTACCGACCGCGTCCGCGATGTTGTCGAGACCGTGGGCGTGGATCTGGGCCGCCACACCCCTGTGGATGTCCCGGATCCACCAGGGTCCGCCGTAGATGAAGCCGGTGTAGCCCTGGAGCAACGCCGCACCCGCGGTGATCCGTTCCCACGCCTGCTCGGCGGTCTCGATGCCTCCCGCACTGACGAGAACCAGCTTCCCGCCGACCCGCTCGTGCAGCCTGCGCAGTACTTCCAGCGACCGCGCGGCCACCGGGGGGCCGGAGACACCGCCCGCACCCATCTTCTCGACCTTCGCGGCATCGGTGACCAGCCCCTTCCGGGAGATGGTCGTGTTCGTGGCGACAATCCCCGCGAGCCCGAGCTCCACGGCGAGATCGGCCACCGCGTCAATGTCCCCGTCGCTGAGATCCGGCGCGATCTTCACCAGGACCGGGGTATCGGCGACCTCCATGACGGCCTGCAGTATCGGGTGGAGCGACTCCACGGCCTGAAGGTCCCGGAGTCCCGGCGTGTTGGGGGATGAGACGTTGACCACCAGATAGTCCGCGAGTCGTCCGAGCATCTTCGCCGAAGTCCGGTAGTCCTCCACCGCCTCCTCGGCGGGAACGACCTTCGTCTTGCCGATGTTGATGCCGATGACGTCATCGAGCCTGCGCCGGTGCAGGTTCCGGGCGACTGCAGCGGCACCGTGATTGTTGAAACCCATCCGGTTGAGGATCGCGCGGTCCGACCGGAGACGGAACAGCCGGGGCTGGGGATTGCCCGCCTGCGGAGAGGCCGTCACGGTACCGAGCTCGGCGTACCCGAACCCGAGGGCCCCCCAGGCGTCGGCGCAGGAGGCGTTCTTGTCGAAACCGGCGGCGAGGCCCAGCGGCTGGGGGAACTCCACGCCGAAGACCTCCTGCCGGAGTACCGGGTCAGAAACTCCGAGGGCCTTCCCGAGCAACCGGTTGGTGCGGCCCATTCCGTGGAGCACCTGGAGTCCGTTCATGATGTAGTTGTGGATGCGCTCGGGGGGAAGGGTGAACATCGCCCTCAGCGCGAGGTTGTACAGGGGGCGTGACGGTAGATCGGACAAGGTTGATCCTCAGGCTCGGTGGGTCGGAATGGGGGGACGATCATGGGGCGGGTGCGGTGCACCCCGGGGACCATCCTACGACGGTCGGTGGGCCGTTCAGGCGGTGCCGGAGACGTCGAGAGCATCGTGGCGGGCGGCGGAGTCGACGACCTGGATTCCGTCGGAACCGACGGCGATGAGGTCCCCGGAGGCGGTCATCCCGAGCCCCCGGACATCAGCGGTGGAACGGAGTGACCCGACGGCCACGGGCACTCCCTCGGCCACGGAATACGCCGTGATCTCGTTGTTCGCGGTATCCGAGACCCACACGACCTGATCAGGACTGTCCCAGGTCAGTGCCCAGGGACTGGCTCCCGCGGTCGCCATCTGGTGCAGCATGATGACGGGGCTCACGGTGTAGACCAGCAGCTGTCCGCCCCGGGTGTCGGAGGCGAACACCACCCCGGTGCCGGGTTCGCCCGCGCTCATCCGTCCCACGCCCAGGCCGGCGCGCAGCGCTGCCCCCGGTTTCGAGTTGGTCCAGTCGACGCCGCTGATCACGGTGTTCCCGCGGTCGATGACGACCGCGCGGTCGGATTCGTCCGACACGGGGACCGCGATGAGCTGGTCCACGGAGTCCTTGATGTCGATCGTGGCATCGGTCCGGGATACGCCGGATTCACCGGGGGAGACCACCAGTACCTCGCCCGCTCCGGACGCGCCCGCCAGGATCCTCCCGTCGCCGGTCAACGCGGCGGTGGTGACCGGTACCGGCACCCGGATGTCCTCCGGGGAACCAGGGGAGGCGGCGTCGTACAGACGGATGACGCCTCCGCCATCCCCGTCGGGGCACGCGAGGACGAACCTCGTGTCCCGCACCGACAGAGGTCCACAACCGGCCGCGACATCGACATCGGTGTAGTCGCCGGTCGCGAGTTGCTCCGCGGTGCCGATCCCGAGATGCTCCCCGGCCCGGACAGCGAGTACGTCACCGTCCGCGACGGCGAGATCCGTGAGCTCCGACTCCGCGAGGGCACCGGGTACCCGGAAGGTCCGTCCGTCCGGGTTGTCGGCGGGCGGTGAATCCGCGATCTTCGCCTCGGTGAGCTGTGGGAGTGCGGATTCGTCGACGGGGGACGGGGCGCTGTTGCAGGCCGTGGCCGTGACGGCTGCGGCGGCGAGCACCGCGATCAGGACAGGACGTGGGGTAGACACACTGGGGACGTTACCAGAGCCTCCGGGCGCGCCACCGTTCCCGGGGTGACGCAGGAAACACCAGTTCAGCACCCACCTTCGGGCGGTCGGGGATCAGAGTGAGACCTCGTCGAGCGCGTCCCTGATCGCCCGCGGCAGGCCGGCCGTGAGTCCCTCGAGGACCTCATCCAGTTGGGCCACGGTCCGTACGCCCACCACCGCGGAGGTGACGGCACCGCGTTCCCGGAGCCAGGCTATGGCCGCCGCGGCCGGCGAGATATCGAGCCCGTCCGCGGCGGTGCACAGTGCCTCGACGACGGTCGCGCTCCTCGGTACCAGCAAGCCCTGGACCTCCGCGTCGTGTTTCGGTGACGCCCCCCGGGAACCGGCGGGAATACGCTGCCGGTACTTGCCCGTGAGCACACCCTGGGCGAGCGGGGCGGCGGCGAAGAAACCGACCCCGAGATGTTCGGCGGCCGGGATGAGTTCCTCCTCGGAACGCCGGTCGAGAAGACTGTATCCGGCTTGTGCGGCGATGATCGTACGGTGACCGCACACCGCGTGGGTGACGGCCAGCTGCCAACCGGAGTATCCGCGGACGCCGGCGTAGCGGGAACGGCCGGTACGCACAGCCCAGTCCAGTGTTTCGGCGACCTCCTCCGGCGGGGTTCGGGGATCCCAGAACCCGACGCTCCACACGTCGACATGGTCTGTTCCCAGGGTCGAAAGGCTGCGGTCGAGTTGGGCCATCAGGGCCCGCCTGGAGCAGTCGACCCTTCGGCCGAGGGGAAGGGTGGGGTCGACCCCGGACGAAGAGGAGAGAACGACCTGACCACGATCGACCGTACGACGGCGCAGGAGGTCACCGAGCAGTTTCTCCGCGACGCCGTCGGCGTAGGCCGGGGACGTGTCGATCAGCGTCCCGCCCGCGTCGATGAATGCCCGGAGGATCGCCCCGGTGTCCTCCGCCGGAGTCGCGTCCCCCCAGGTTGACACCCCCAGGCCCAGTTCCGAGACCCGTAGTCCGCTCGTACCCGCCGTATTCTCTCTCACGGGCACCACCCTAGCGGTCGCACGGAGTACGGTGTGGTGCGTGAGTCTGATGAGTTTCCTCGCCGGCATGATGCCCGGCCGTCCCCAGGTGTCCCTGTCCGCCGCGGAATCCCCGCTCCGGAACGCAGCCGAAGTGCTGCGCCCCCTGCACGCGGCCGGGGCCACCGACGCCGCGGCGGACCAGATGAGCTGGACACAGACCGTCGTGCTCTCCGTGGTGCAGGGGTTGACGGAGTTTCTCCCGGTGAGCTCCTCCGGGCACCTCCGGATCGTGAGTTCGCTGCTCTTCGGCCAGGACGCCGGTGCGTCCTTCACCGCCGTCGTCCAACTCGGCACCGAGGCCGCCGTGCTGGTCTACTTCGCCAGGGACATCTGGCGGATCGCCACCGGCTGGTTCAGGGGACTCGCCGACAGGTCCAGACGGGGGCTCGACTACCGGATGGGCTGGATGGTCATCATCGGTACCCTGCCGGTCGGGATCATCGGCTACCTCGGTAAGGACCTGATCCGGGACAACCTGCGGAACCTGTGGATCACGGCCGCGATGCTCGTGCTCTTCAGCTTCGTGTTCATCGCGGCCGAGAAGTGGGGGAACAAGAGGCGTTCCTTCGGTGACCTGACCCTCCGGGACGCAGTGATCATGGGTTTCGCGCAGTGCCTGGCGTTGATCCCCGGCGTGTCCCGGTCCGGCGGCACGATCTCCGCGGGCCTGTTCCTCGGGCTCGACAGAGAGGTCGCGGCCCGATTCTCCTTCCTGCTGGCCATTCCGGCGGTTCTGGCCTCCGGGCTGTTCTCGCTGCCGGACGCCTTCGCGCCGGAGGCCGGTCAGGCGGCCTCCGGCGCACAACTCGCGGTCGGAACCGGTATCGCCTTCGTGGTCGGCTACGCGTCCATCGCCTGGCTGCTGAAGTTCGTCTCGACGCATTCCTTCTCCTGGTTCGCCGCCTACCGGATCCCGGTGGGAATCGTCGTCATGGGACTGCTCGCGGCAGGTGTCCTCCAGGCGTGATCGACCGGGTTCTCCCGGGTGCAGGGGGCGCATCCCTCGGCCTCCGTAACCCGCGCTAGAGTTGTCCCCATGCATTCCTGGCCCGAACCCGAGGTCCCCGTCATCGGGGGAACCGCAGTACCCCTGAAACTGTTCGACACCGCGGACGGGGTGGTCCGCCCGGTCGCAGTCACCGGTGAGACCGCGGGCATCTACGTCTGCGGCATCACCCCCTACGACTCGACCCATCTCGGACACGCGGCCACCTATCTGACCTTCGACCTGGTCAACCGTCAGCTCAGGGACAACGGCCACGCGGTCCGGTACGTGCAGAACGTCACCGACGTCGACGACCCACTGTTCGAGCGCGCCACCCGCGACAACGTCGACTGGCGGAAACTCGGGACCGAACAGACGGACCTGTTCCGATCCGACATGACCACCCTCCGCGTGATCCCGCCGACGGACTTCATCGCGGTCACCGACATCGTCGACGAGGTGATCGATCTCGTCTCCACCCTGCTGGACAACGGAAGCGCGTACGCCCTGGACGACGAGTACCCGGACATCTACGCCTCGCTCGACGCGACCCCGCATTTCGGCTACGAGTCGAACTACGACCGTTCCACCATGATGAGGTACTTCACCGAGCGTGGCGGAGATCCGGACCGGCCCGGGAAGCGGGATCCGATGGACGCCCTCATCTGGCGTGCCGCGCGCCCGGGCGAGCCCGCCTGGGAGGCCCCCTTCGGCGCGGGACGACCCGGTTGGCACATCGAGTGTGCCGCGATCGCGGTGAACCGGCTCGGTTCCCACTTCGCGGTCCAGGGTGGCGGCACCGACCTGATCTTCCCGCACCACGAGTACAGTGCCGCGCACGTCGAGGCCGCCACCGGTTCGGAGCGGATGGCCGGACATTACGTGCACAGCGGAATGATCGGGCTCGAGGGAACGAAGATGAGTAAATCCCTGGGCAACCTCGTCTTCGTGCACAGGCTCACCGCGGCGGGTCATGAGCCGGAGGCGATCCGGCTCGGGGTCTTCGCCGGCGGTTACCGGAGTGACCGCGACTGGTCGGAGCAGGTTCTCGCGGATGCCGAAAACCGGCTCTCCCGGTGGCGATCCGCCGCGACCGTGGCCACCGACACCGCCGCCGCCGAGGATGTCGTCCAACAGGTCCGCGTGGCGCTGGCGGACGACCTGGACACGCCCCGGGCCCTGTTTTCGGTGGATTCATGGGCGGCGACGACCCTGTCCGGACGCCACGCCACCGAGGGGCCCACCGGCGCCGGAGACCTGGTTTCCCGCGCCCTCGATTCCCTGATGGGGGTCCGGCTCCTGCCCGCAACACACTGACCGGCCCGGACGCAACGGGCCGGAGGGTCGGGCCGACCCGGACGGCGCGACTGGTACACAATGGGGGCATGACTTCCACGCCCATCAGCCAGCAGTTCAGCCCTGTCGTCGATGAGTTCATCGACGACCTCGAGACCTTCGCGACCGGTTCCTATCTCGGCAAGGACGAGAAGGAGTTCTGGGAGCAGCCCTTCGACCCCGCGGTACTCCCGGAGCTACGCCGGATCATCGACGGATTCCTCAACGAACTCGACCGCCTTCCGGACCCCCCGGACGCGGACGCGGTGACCGCGGTGATCACCCGCTTCATCACCGCGGTGGAGACATTCAACGCCCACCACGGCGACGCCGTCATCGAACCCGAGGAGTTCGAGGAGCTGAACTCGCTGATCACCGGGGCGGTCACGGCTACCGGCTTCACCCCGCCCGAGACGGAGGAAGCCGAGGACGGTTTCGAGCTTCCCGCATTCGACTAGGGGAGGGGGGACCCACCGTGACCAACCCGAATCCGCCCGCGGCGGACAATTCTCCCGCCGCCGTCATCTGGGACATGGACGGCACACTCACCGACACCGAGCCCCTGTGGGCGATCGCGACCTACGAGATGAGTGAGCGAATGGGCCGCCGGCTGACCGTGGAGAAACACGCCGCGACGATGGGCGGGACATTCGACAACACGTTCCGGGTGTGCGCCGAGCACGCCGGCATCACCCCGGCCGCCGCCGCCCGCGACCGGTACCGGAGGATTCTCTTCGACCGGGTCGCCGAACTGTTCTCCGAACGCCTCACGCTCAATCCCGGTGTCCGGGACATCCTCGACGGGCTCCGCGCCCGGGGCACCGCCATGTACGTCGCGACCAACACGCCCCGCGAGCTCGCGGACCTCGCGATCACGGCCGTCGGGCGTGACTACTTCGCCGACACAGTCTGCGGTGACGAGGTGCCGCGGGGCAAGCCCGCCCCGGACATCTACCGGGAGGTGGCGAACCGCGCCGGAGTGTCACCCGGGCAGTGTCTGGTCTTCGAGGACTCCCCGACGGGCATGACCGCCGCACGCGACGCGGGGTGCCGCGTGGTCGGGGTTCCCGGACCCGCCGGGGACGGACCACCGGATGTTCCCACGCTCGGGGAACTGACCGGTGACCCCGGACTCACCGGGGCTGATTTCCGGGGCGTCGATGTTGCCGCGATCGACGCGCTCTTCCGGTCCGTCACCCCCACCCCTGCGCCATGCGGCGGGCTGGATGTGCAAGAATGATCGGCGTGAAAGACTTCGACTCCCTCCATGCAGAACTGCTCTCCCGTGCCGCCGAACGCCCCGAAGGCTCGGGAACCGTGGTGGCCCTCGACGCGGGTATCCACGCCCAGGGGAAGAAGATCGTCGAGGAGGCCGCGGAGGTGTGGATGGCCGCCGAGTACCAGTCGGACGAGGAACTCGCCGAGGAGATCTCGCAGCTGATGTACTGGACCCAGGTCGTGATGGTCGCCAGGGGCCTCAAACCCGAGGACGTCTACAAACATCTCTGACCCCGCAACCTCACACCGTCCACCACCCACCCCTGAAGGATTCCCGGGAAAACCATGCTCAAAGTAGCTGTACCGAACAAGGGCTCACTGTCCGAATCCGCCGTCGAGATCCTCTCCGAGGCCGGATACACCGGCCGTGGGGACAGCAAGGCGCTCACCGTCACCGACCGCGCGAACAACGTCGAGTTCTTCTTCCTCCGGCCCAAGGACATCGCGATCTACGTCGCGAACGGTCAGCTCGACCTCGGAATCACGGGTCGGGATCTGGCGGCGGATTCACTCGCCGACGTCCAGGAGGTCCTCCCCCTGGGCTTCGGGAGTTCCACCTTCCGCTATGCGGCTCCCGCGGGGGAGACCTGGTCGGTCGATGACCTCGACGGCAAGCGGATCGCCACCTCCTACCCGAATCTCGTCCGTGAGGATCTCGCGACCCGCGGGCAGTCCGCCGAGGTGATCCGCCTCGACGGGGCCGTCGAGATCTCCATCCGCCTCGGAGTCGCCGACGTGATCGCCGATGTCGTCTCCACCGGCCGGACGCTACGTAAACAGGGCCTCGAGCCGTTCGGGGACCCCCTGGTCTCATCGGAGGCGGTCATCGTCGGACGTGCCGGTGAGGAGGTCACGCCGGAACAGCGTGTGCTGCTCCGCCGTATCGAGGGCATTCTCCACGCGCAGAACTACCTCATGCTGGACTACAACGTGCCCCGTTCCCTCCTGGACGCCTCCACCGAGATCACCCCCGGTATCTCCGGGCCGACCGTGTCCCCGCTGGCACTGGAGGACTGGGTCGCCGTTCGTGCGATGATCCCGCGGAACAACGCCAACGACGTGATGGACGAGCTCGCCGAGCTCGGTGCACAGGCGATCCTCGCCTCGGAGATCCGGATCGCCAGGCTCTGACCCCCGGAAGAACCGGGTGTCGTACGAACCCCCGCATCAGCTGCTGACGGTGCGGGGGTTTTCGCTGTCCGATACATCCACCCGAATCGGACGGGCGCCCCCGTCGGAACCGCCGACCCGATCTGAAGGAAATGATGAAGCCTCACCGGGATGGGGGTGGCCGGATTCCGGATGCGCGTTGATCCCGTTCCCGTTCCCCTGCCACCTCCGTGCACGGGTGCGGCGCGTTGCAGTGCAGTAACGGGGGCTCCATTCCATTTCCGCGCCGCCGGCCGCCGCGCTCCGTGAGCAGGCGGGGCGGCCGACGGACGGACGTACCGGAACGTCATTATGCTGGGGACCTGAGCGGCTCCTGCCGCACCAGGATCCTGTCCAGTAGAGAGGTGGCACGACGATGGCCAAGTCATCAAAGCGCAAATCAGGCACCCGGAAGACCGGAAAGGAGGATGATTCCGCGGTATCCGCGGAGAATACGGCTCCCACCCCGGAACCGGAGGCTGCCGCCCGCAAAGTCCCCGACAACTCCGGTGCCCGAGCCGGTCGCACGGGCGCCGGTACCCGTACCGAGGTCGATCTGCTCGGGGAACTCGAGATACCCGATGAGGCGTACTACGGCGTGCACACCGTCCGGGCGATGGAGAACTTCCGGATCTCCCGGACCACCGTCAATGACGTTCCCGAGTTCATCCGCGGGATGGTCCAGGTCAAGAAGGCGTGCGCCCTCGCGAACAGGAGGCTGCACACCCTGCCCGCGGACAAGTGCGATGCCATAGTCTGGGCCTGCGACCAGATCCTGGTGGAGGGGCGGGCGATGGACCAGTTCCCTCTGGATGTCTTCCAGGGCGGTGCGGGAACCAGTCTGAACATGAACACCAACGAGGTCATCGCGAATCTCGCCCTCGAGTACATGGGTGAACCGAAGGGCTCCTACGACATCATCAACCCGAACGATGACGTCAACATGAGCCAGTCGACGAACGACGCCTATCCCACGGGTTTCCGGCTCGGCGTCCACTACGCACTGAATGACCTGATCGAGGAACTCGATGAACTCCAGGCGGCGTTCGCCTCGAAGGGACATGAGTTCATGGACATCCTGAAGATGGGCAGGACCCAGCTCCAGGATGCGGTACCGATGACGCTGGGGGAGGAGTTCGCCGCCTTCGCCCACAATCTGGCCGAGGAGAGGGTCGTTCTGCGGGACGCCGCCGAGCGACTGCTGGAGATCAATCTGGGGGCGACGGCGATCGGCACGGGCGTCAACACGCCGGCCGGTTACCGGCACCAGGTCACCGCCTCGCTCTCCGAGGTCACCGGCCTGGAGATGAAATCCGCCAAGGATCTCATCGAGGCCACGAGTGACTGCGGCGCCTACGTCCACGCCCACGGCGCGGTGAAGCGGGCCGCGATGAAGCTGTCGAAGATCTGCAACGATCTGCGGCTGCTGTCCTCCGGGCCCCGGGCGGGGTTGAACGAGATCAACCTCCCCGCGCGGCAGGCAGGTTCGTCGATCATGCCGGCCAAGGTCAATCCGGTGATCCCCGAGGTCTGCAACCAGGTGTGCTTCAAGGTCTTCGGCAACGACATCACCGTCACCATGGCCGCGGAGGCGGGCCAGCTCCAGCTCAACGTGATGGAGCCGGTGATCGGTGAGTCCCTCTTCCAGTCGATCCGGATTCTCCGGAACGCCGTGGAGACGCTTCGCACCAAGTGCGTCGAGGGCATCACGGCGAATGAGGACGTCTGCCGGGCGTACGTCGACAACTCGATCGGAATCGTGACCTACCTCAACCCGTTCATCGGCCACCATAATGGTGATCTTATTGGTAAGGAGGCCGCCGAGACCGGTAGATCCGTGCGGGAACTCGTCCTCGAGAAGGGGCTCATGGACGCCGAGACCCTGGATCAGGTGCTCAGCAAGGAGAACCTCATGCATCCGGTGTTCCGGGGGCAGCTCCACCTCGATCGTTAGGACCCGCGCCACGGTATCGGACACCCACCCCCGCCATTCCGGCGGGGGCTTTCCGATGTTCCGGTGAAGGTCCGCGGAGCACCGTTCATCGACGGCCCCAAAGGTATGTTTAATGGAGTTTTAAGACGTCCCGCCGGACGATCGGCGACAATCCACCAGGAGCACAGGTCGTGATTCTCGCACTGCAGATCATCATCGTCGCGGCCGCTGTCATACTGGGGGCACGACTAGGTTCCATAGGAATCGGTCTCGCCGGTGGGCTCTACGTGCTGCTGCTCGGACTCACCGGTATTGAGTTCGCCTTCGCCGACATCCCCTTCGACGTCATCGGCATCATCATGTCCGTCGTCGCCGCCATCGCCGCCATGCAACGTGCCGGGAGATTGGACTGGTTGGTCGTACTGGCGGAGAAACTACTGCGCAGGAATCCCAGGTACGTCACCTATCTCGCGCCCGTGGTCACCTACACCATGACGCTCCCGGCGGGCACCGGACACACAGCCTTCTCAACGCTCCCGCTCATCGCGGAGGTCGCGAAGGAGCGCCCCTCGCGTCCGTTGTCGGTCGCCGTCGTGGCGTCCCAGATGGCGATCACCGCCTCACCGATCTCCGCGGCCGTCGTTTTCTTCGCATCGATCCTCGAGCCGCACGGGATCGGGTATCTCCAGTTGCTCGCCGTCGTGATCCCGTCGACGTTCCTCGCCGTGTTCCCGACCGCGTTCGTCGCCAACCGACTGGCCGTCGATCCGGACAAGGACCCCACCTACCGTGAGCGCCTCGAGAAGGGCCTGATCAAGGCACCCGAAGCGAGGGCTGCGAAGGAGGCGCCCCCGCGGCGAAACGCTCCGTGTGGCTCTTTCTGACGGCGATCGTCCTCGTCGTCACCTACGCGACCGCCATCTCCGATCAGGTCGGACTCGTCACCGAACCCACGCTGCCGAGGAATGAGGCGATCATGTCCCTCATGCTCGCCTGTGCGACGGCGGTCGTCGTGCTGTGCCGGATTCCGGCGGACGAGATCCCGGGCACCCAGGTGTTCCGCGCGGGTATGTCGGCCTGTGTGTGCGTCATGGGCGTCGCCTGGCTCGGTACGACCCTGATCAACGCCCGTCTCGACAGCATCCGACAGGCTTCAGGGGACATCCTCTCCCGAACCCCCTGGCTGCTCGCGGTGGTCCTCTTCTTCGCCTGCGCCCTGCTCTACTCCAGGCGGCCACGACCAGGACGCTGATGCCTGCAGCACTCGCCATCGGTGCCCCTCCGCTCACCGCGGTCGCGTCCTTCGCCGCCGTCAGCGCGCTGTTCATCCTGCCGACCTACCCGACACTGCTCGCCGCCGTGGAGATGGACGACACCGGATCGACGAGAATCGGCAGATACGTATTCAACCACCCGTTCCTCCTCCCGGGGACGCTCTGCATCGCGCTGGCGGTGGCACTGGGGTTCCTCTTCGGTTCGGTCATCCTCTGATCCCGGGGCCGGTCCCGGGGTGCGGACCCACCGGGTCCGCCTTTTGGGGGAGGAACCGATTTCCCCTGTGCGGTGGAGGTGGTGGCCGGTGGGTGTTCCCTAACGTCAGGGTATGACCACGACACGGACAGACAACGAATTCCAGATACGGGGCCTTGAGGTGCGCTACGGCGCGGACCGGGTCGTCCGGGACATGAACCTGAGCGCCGCACCGGGGCGGGTCACGTGTGTGCTCGGCCCCAACGGCGCAGGTAAGACGACGACGTTGCGTGCGGGCCTCGGTCTCGTCCGCAGGCATGCGGGCGAGTGCCAACGCCCGGATCGCACGAACGTCCTGCTCGACGACGGCGGCCTCATCCCCGGACTCACCGTCCGCCAGCACGTCACCGCGCGGGCGCTGTCCGCCGGAGTCCCGACCGGGTGCGTGGACGACCTCATCGACACCGTGGGAATGTCCGGGGCGGCGGCGATGAAGATCGGGAGGTGCTCGATGGGGATGAAACGTCGTACGGCCCTGGCCGCGGCACTGGTGGGGGATCCGCAGCTCGTGGTCCTCGACGAACCTTCGGCGGGGCTCGACCCGGAGGGCATCAGATGGCTCGGTACCCTGCTGCGCGGCCTCGCCCGGCAGGGTGTCGCGGTTCTCACGACGACCCACCACCTCGCTGAGGCCGCCGCCATGACCGACGACGTCGCCGTCATCGCCGGCGGCACGCTGCGGTTCTCCGGCCCCCTCGAGGAAATGACGTCCGGAACCACGAGCGGGAGCCTCGACGACGCGTTCTTCGCGCTGACCGGAGGAGAAGCCCGATGAACACCCTGCGTGCACAGCTCTACACCGCGACGAAACTGACGCCGGTGCGGGCATCCTGCGTGCTCACCCTCATCGCCATCGTCTTCAGCTGTGCGGCGACCTGGGCGCTGCCGGTGCTGCTCGCCCACATCGATCTGGGTGCGGCGGCCCAGGATGAACGGGTCGCCGCGGCACTGGAGGCGGCCAGTCCGGGGTCGGATCAGCTCCAGCGTGGCGCCTTCGATGTCTTCGCGTCGACCAGCTCGGACGTACTCACCCTGCCGCAGCTCACCGTCATCATCAGCGGTGTTCTCATCGGGACCACGGCGATCCGGTACGGAGCGGTCTGCTGGCAGGTAGTCGACTCGTCGCGGACCCGGGTCAGCACATCGATTCTGTGCACCTCGGCTATCGTCGCCGCCGCGCCCGCCGTCATCGGCGCACTTCTGTGCTGGCCGGTATCGGTGGTGGCAATGATGCTCCACGGCGTGGATCTCGCCGTCGGTGTCCCTGACCTCCTTCTGCTCCAGGTGCGGGGGATCGCGGTGCTGACGCTGGTGGCGGTGTCGTGCGCGGGACTCGGCCTGATTCTCCGCAGTCTCGGCCGGACGGCGGCGGCGATCGCGGCGATCGCCGTGATCGAGTTCCTCGTCTCCGCTGTAGCGGCTCTGACGGGACAGGGAACCCGGGTGTTCGGCTGGCTTCCACTGCAGTCGGCGAGGATGGCGATCGGGCTGTCGGATCCGACCGGAGATTTCCCTTCCCTGGCGGGCATGGGCATCGTCCTGGGATGGACGGCCCTCGCCGCGGGTCTCGGCGTGGTCAGGTTCCACCGATACAATCTCCGGTAACCATGACCGACACGAATCCGGGCCCACACCACGCACACACGACCGTCCCCGTCACGCGCACCGACGTTCTCGTCGCCGCGGTGGCGACCACCATCGGCCTCGCCGGGGTGGTGATGGCGTCCCAGTCCGCGGCACTCGGGATCCCGCTGACGGTGCCGTCCGCCGGGTTGGGGACACTGGTCGCGCTGTCGTTCGCGGGTCAGGGGATTGTTCTGCTGTTCCGCCGACGGCGGCCGGTGGGTGTGTTATGGGCGTGCGGCGCCCTGGACATAGCCGTCGGTGTCCTGTTCGCGATGCTGGAACCCGACGCCGCCAGAGCGAACTCCGTCGCTCTTCCCGTCGCTCTCTACACTCTGTTCCGGGAGAGGGACCTCGACCGGCGCAGTCTGATCAACGGTTCGGCGGCGTTCCTGATCACCCTCACCGTACGGATCATCACCGCCCCGCCTGTCCCGGGCGGAGCCGCACTCACCGCGGTTTCCGTGGCGGGTGCCGTGGTCACGGGCACACTCGTGGCGGTGTCCGCCTACATTCTCCGGCGCCGGGACATGTACACGGAGATCCTCCGGGAGCGTGCCGAGCTGACCGACAGTCGCCGCGCGGCCCTCGCCGAAGCCGCCGCAGCCGAGGAACGGACCCGTATCGCCCGGGAGTTGCACGACACCACCGCCCACCACCTGTCCGCCATCGCGGTCCAGGCGACCGCGGCGCGCGCGGTCATCGACACCGACCCGGTCGCGGCCGCGGCGATACTGCGCCGGATCTCCTCGAGCGCCTCGGCCGCACTCGACGATGTCCGGGAGACCGTCGGGCATCTGCGCGCCAACGCCGGTGGACAGGACGGTGCCGGCGATCTCCCGGGCGGTACCGGGGACCTCACCGCTGCCGCGCTGATCGACGCGGGTCGGAGGGCCGGCACGGACATCACCGCGACACTGGTGTCCGACGAACTGCTGCCCTCGGGGGCCGCCCGGAGGGCGATCCACCGTGTGCTGCAGGAGGCGCTGACCAACGCCAGGCGGCACGCCCCGGGGTGTGCCGTCACCGTGGAAATGACGGAGCGGCGGTTGAGCGTACGGACGTGGGGGCATTTCGTCGACGCACCTCCGGGAACGGGGAGCATCGGCATGTCGGAACGTGCCGCGGCGATCGGTGCACGTCTGCGCAACGACCGGGACGCGGACGGGTGGATCGTCGAACTCGACTGGGGGAGGTGTCGTGATCAGGGTCGTCATCGCCGATGACGAGGCACTCATCCGCACGGGACTGACCACGATCCTCTCCGCCGCCGGGGACATCGAGGTCGTCGGTGAGGCCGCGTCCGGTGGCGCGGCGCTCACCCAGGCGCGGGCCCTCCGGCCCGATGTGGTGTGCATGGACATCCGGATGCCGGACGGGGACGGATTGTGGGCGACTCGGGAGATCACGGCGCTCGCCGAACCGACACCCGCGGTACTGGTGGTGACCACCTTCGACCATGACGAGTACGTGTTCGGGGCACTCGAGTCCGGGGCCTGTGGCGTCGTGCTCAAGGACAGCCCCATGGATGTCCTGGTCGCGGGGGTCCGGCGGGCGGCACGTGGTGAGGGGCTCCTCGACGCCCCGTTGACCAGGCGGGTCATCGGGGAATTCGCGAACCGACGCACCAGGTCCGCGCCCGGCCCCGGGCCTCTCACGGTCCCGCTGACCCCGCGTGAGGTCGACTGCGTCCGTGAACTGTGCCGGGGACAGAGCAACAACGGCATCGCGGCGACCCTGTATCTCGAGCCGTCGACGGTGAAGACGCACCTGTCCAACGTCATGGCCAAGACCGGGGCGAGGGGGCGGGTCCAACTCGTGATCTGGGCGTTCCGTTCGGGGCTGGTCGACAGCTGATCAGGAGTCGTCGGAGGTACGGGCGTCCGCGGTGCTGCCGGGCCAGCCCGGGTACTCGGGGGGTGTGCCGCCGAAGGCGGGGCACAGTGCCTGATGGGAGCACCAGCCGCAGAGTTTGGAGGTCTTCGGGCGGAAGTTTCCGCTGCGCCCGTCCGCCTCGATCTTCGCCCACAGCTCTCCGAGATCACGTTCGAAGTACTCGAGTTCCTCGACGGACGGCGTGAGGAACATCGAGTCGGTGACCTTGAGGTACATGAGTCTCAGCTGCGCCGGGAGAACCCGGTGCAGCCGCCAGTAGACCAGGGCGTAGAACCTCATCTGGAACGTGGCCTGCTGACTGAACCGCGGTATCGGTTTCTTGCCTGTCTTGTAGTCGACGACCCTGATGCGTCCGTCGGAGGCCTCGTCGACGCGGTCGATGAACCCGCGGACCGGTACCCCGTTCGGGAGGACGGACTCCACGTACATCTCGCACGCCTTCGCGGTGAAACCCCGGGGATTCTCCATCTCGAAGTAGCCGCGCAGCAGGGAACGGCACTCGACGAGGAAGTCGTACCGGGCCTCTTCCGGGACGAGCTCGTCGAGCTCCTCGTCGGCCGCGCACATCGCAGCCCAGGTGGGTCTGAGGCGTTTGACGGCCGCCGGGTAGGTGCGCTGCTCAGGCTCCCACTTGTGCATCTGCTCGAGGACGTCGTGGACGAGTGTCCCCTTGACCTGCGCGACCGTCTTCGGTTCGGGGATGCGGTCGATGGCGCGCAGACGGTAGAGCAGCGGGCACTGCTGGTAGTCGTTCGCTCGAGAGGGGGACAGTGCGAGGGGGCGGGGCCGGGTGGACGGACTGGTCGTTGCCGGTGAGGTCATGGAACACCACGTTACCGCCCGTCCCGGTCGGTGATCGCCACGGACGGGCGGTGTGTTGTGCACCGCGGACTTCCCACCGCCTCCGGTGCACAGGTTCGCGGCCCCTACAGTTCAGCCTCGCGCGCAGCGGTGACGAGCCCCTCGACGGTGGCGCGGAGCGAATCGGGTACGGACTGCTCTGTGAGATCGAGGAAGCCACGGACGATGAGGTCCCTGGCGGTGTCCTCGTCCAGACCGAGTGCCATGAGATAGTCGAGCCGGTCTCCGTCGATCATTCCCACGGACGCCTCGTGGCTGAGCTGCGCCTCATCGACCCGTGCCCTCAACGCGGGGACGGAATCGATGTATCCGGTGTCCCGGAGCATGAGCCCGTCACACTCGAGGAACCCGGAGCACCCGCGGCCGATTCCGACGAGCGTGGTGTCGTTGGACACCTCACCCCCGTCGGACACCATCCGGGAGACCTGCTCGGCACGGGACCCCGCACCCTGCAACCGGATCTCGGTGGCCATCTCGCGGTGGGTCCCGACCGGCGCGAACACGACCGAGTGGCTCGTGTCGGTGGCTCCGTCGTCGAGTTCGACGACGGAGTGGGACACATGGTTGCGCAGTCCGGAGACCGCCACCGACACCGAACTGTTCACCGCATCGCGGGCGATCCGCGTCCCGGACCAGGAGTGGACGTCCATCTGCGGTCCCCAGCGTTCGACATCGAGCGAACGGAGCCGCGCCCCCTCGCCGATGAAGGTCTCGGAGACCGACACGTGACGCCCGTGGGTCATCTTCGGCGTGACACCGGAACCGCTGACATGATCGACCCGGGCACCGGCGCCGATGACCGTCAGGTCGTGGACGAACTGACGTTCCTGGGGGACGGTCATGAACGAGAAGCTCTGCAGCGGTGCATCGAGGACCGCGCCGTCATGGACCCACATGAACGTGCCCAGGGGCCGGTCCTGAGACTCGAACGCCCGCCTCAGGACATCGTCCTCGAGTGGATCGACGAGTGAGAACATGAGCTGCTGCACCCACGGGTACGTGACCACGGCATCGGACAACGGCATGATCTCCACCTGCCCGTCGTGGGTGACGATGCGTTCGAAGTGGTGGTCGACCATCAACGAGGTCGCCGCGCAGGAGTCCTCGTCGTGCCAACCGAGGTCCGCGAGGAGCCCCGGGGTCACGCTTCCGCTACCGAGTCCGGGAACCGGGGTGACGGCTGGAACAGTGGATGTCATCGGGATCAGTCCTTAAGTGTTGTCGGAGTGTGAACGGTGCCGGGTCAGGCTGCCCAGCCGTCGGTGCGGACGCGGGCGAGCATGTCGCGGGCGTCCCCGCTGTCGGTCAGGCGTCCGGCGCTCATCAGGTGCGCGATGGGGGAATCGAGGTGGTCGAGGATGAACCCGGTGTGGGTGACGACGAGGGCGCTCCGTGCGGAACCGTCTGGACACGGGGTCTGCAGCAGCTCGGCGAGTGCCCGTCCCACGACCGAGACGTGTTCAAGATCGACCCCCGACTCCGGTTCATCGAGCAGACACATCGTGGGCCGCTGGAGGTGGAGTTTGAGCATCTCGAAGCGGCGCATCTCACCACCGGAGAATCCGCAGTGCACGTCCCGGTCGAGGAACTGCGAGAGATCCAGGCTCTCGGCCGCCGAGGGCAGACGGTCTCCCGCGCGGATGGCCTGCGCGAGTTTCTCCACCGTGATCCCGTGGAGCTTCGGGGGGTGCTGCACCGCGAGACCGAGGCCGGCACGGGCCCGCTCATCGACCGGGAGCTCCGTGATGTCCTGTCCGTTGAGGAGTATCCGCCCACCGGTGACCCGGAACGGTCCCGTACCCATCACGGCGTTGAGGAGGGAGGATTTACCCGATCCGTTCGCGCCGATCAGGACGTGGTTCTCGCCGTGGTT
Organism: Corynebacterium antarcticum; assembly: GCF_016595285.2. NCBI lineage: Bacteria > Bacillati > Actinomycetota > Actinomycetes > Mycobacteriales > Corynebacteriaceae > Corynebacterium > Corynebacterium antarcticum. The sequence continues at coordinate 111,985 of NZ_JAENIP020000001.1, read as the reverse complement.
CACGGTGAGGGTGATGTTGTGACAGACGGTGATGTCATCGACGGCGACGGTGACATCGTCCAGTGCGAGCAACGGGGTGGTGGTGTCCATTGGCGATCCTTCTCCCTGGCGTGGTCGGTCCTCCCCGCGGGCTCCGACCTGCGGGGAGCTGGTACTTCAACTCCAGTGTACGGCGAAATGTGAACGGCATTCAGAGTAGGGATAGGGTGACCTGTGTCATGCGTCCTCAACTGGCGAAACAGGCATCACGATCGACTCGGAACACCCGATCCGGGGGTACTCGTTGGGCGGCGGCGATCCGGGTGCCGGGCACAATGGGGGAATGGTCAACAGACTCCGCGGCAGCGACAGCACGTATCTCCTCCAGCACGCCGGCGATCCCGTCGACTGGTGGCCGTTCGGCCCCGAGGCCTTCGCCGAAGCGGCTCGACGCGACGTGCCGGTCCTCGTGTCGATCGGCTACGCCGCGTGCCACTGGTGCCACGTGATGGCCCGCGAGTCCTTCTCCGATCCGGTGATAGCGGAACTGCTCAATGAGCACGCGGTGTGCGTGAAGGTCGACCGGGAGCAGTGCCCGGACGTGGACGCGCTCTACATGCAGGCCACCATCGCGTTGTCCGGTCACGGTGGGTGGCCGATGACCGTGTTCACCGATCCGACGGGGCGGCCGTTCTACGCCGACACCTACGTACCACCGGAGGACCGACCGGGGCGCCCCGGTCTCCCGCGCCTCATCCGGGCCGTGGACGAAACCTGGCGCAACCGGCGTGGCGAGGTCGTCGACATGGGGGAGAAGGTCCGCGGGATGATGGAGCTGCACTCCGCACCCGTGCGCCCGGTCCCCACCGTCGACGGGATCTTCGACCGGGTGACGTCCGCGCTCCGGGACGCGGAGGATCCGGTGCACGGCGGATTCGGTGGTGCCCCGAAGTTCCCGCCCTCCGCCACCCTCCTCGGACTCACCAGGCGGGCGGAGCGGACCGGGAATGACCGTGTGCACGCCCTGGTCGGTAGGACCGTCGAGTCCATGGTCCGCGGTGGGATCTTCGATCAGATCGGCGGGGGATTCGCCCGCTACACGGTGGATGCGGCATGGCGGACGCCCCACTTCGAGAAGATGCTCGACGACAACGCCCTGCTCCTTCGTTCCCTGTCGGCGCACGCGCACGCGACCGGTGACCCGCTCGCGGCCCGGGCGGCGCGGCAGACCGCAGAGTTCCTCTGTTCCCGGCTCCGCCGCGAAGACGGGCTGTTCGCCACGTCACTCGACGCGGACACCGAAGGAGTGGAGGGGGCGACCTACCGCTACACGCGGGAGCGTGTGTCCACCGCGCTCGGGCCGGGGGCCGAGGCGGACGTGGACTGGATCTGTTCCGTACTCGGGATCGACGAGGCCGACGCCGAGGCGGGTGGTTCAGTTCCGGGTCTGCGCCGCGACCCGGAGGACCTAGGACGGTTCCTGTGGATCCGGGATCGCCTCGCCGAGGCCCGGGACCGGGACCCGCAGCCGGGGCGGGATGAGACCGCCACCACCGCGGGAACCGCGATGGTCGTGACCGCCCTCACGGAGGCCGCCGACCTCCTGTCGGGACAGAACGTCTCCGCGGTTCGCGGCTCGGCCACGGACGCACTCCGGGCTCTCGACCGCCTGCACCGGGCACCCGACGGCGTCCTCCTGCGGTTCCGGAACGGCAGCCACGCGTCGCTCGCCGACCTGGCGTGGCTCGGCGTCGCCGCAGCACGCACCGCAGCAGCGGCGTCCTGCACCGGCGATACGGACACCACGACCGACTGTCTCCGCATCCTCCGGGATGCGCTGGGACAGATCGAGGACCGGCACGCCGATCCAGACAATCCGGGCACCTACTTCGACAGTGGAACGGCGATACCGGTGCTCGGACTCCGCGCCCGTGACCCCTTCGACACGGCGGTCCCCGCCGGTGTCGCGGTGGCCGGCGAAGCCTTCCTCACCGGGGCGGCCGTCGTCGGCGCCACCGGGGACACGGACACCGCCGACCGTTGGGCGGACCGGGCCCGGGAGATCCTCGCGGTGCACGGGGAGGTGGCCGGTGCACGTCCACTGCAGGCGGGTGGCTGGCTCTGCCTGGGCGAGATCGCGGCCGCGGGTCCGACGCGTGCAGTGGTCACCCACCCGGCGCCGGACGCCCTCGGGCGACTGCGCCCGCAACTCGACTCTGCCGCGGTCATCCTCGGTGCGGGCAGTGGCTGCTTCGAGGTCGAGGGCCCGGAGCCCGGTGACGGTCCGGCCGTTCAGATCTGCCGCGACGGGGCCTGTGGCCGGGTCGTTCCCCTGTGATGGTTGGATGGAGTACATGATCAGCGTCAGTGACTTCATCCACGCATCCCCGAGCTCGTACCACGCGGCGGATCAGGTCCGGCGGGAGCTGACCGCCGCCGGATTCACCCGACAGGCCGAGGCCGATTCATGGGATGCGGCCCCCGGTGGACACGTGATGGTCCGGGGCGGTGCCGTCATGGCCTGGTACGTCCCCGAGGGGGCGGGACCGGACTCGGGATTCCGCATCGTCGGAGCGCACACCGACTCACCCGGGTTGAAACTCAAGTCGATTCCGGACGCCGGAACCGCCGGCTGGCGGCAGGCGGCCTGCGAGGTGTACGGCGGCCCGGTCCTGTCCACGCTGTTCGACCGCGAGCTCCGGCTCGCCGGACGGGTCATCACCGCGGACGGCACACGGCACCTGGTGGACACCGGCCCGTTGCTCCGCGTCCCGAACCTCGCGATCCATCTCGACCCGAAGGTGAATAAGGGTTTCGAGTACGACCCGCAGCGCCACCTATGTCCGGTCCTCGGCGCCGGTGACCCCCGGGAAACCGTGCTCGAGACCGTCGCCCGCCTGGCGGGAATCGACGGGGAGATCATCGCCCACGATCTGATCACCTGCGACACCCAGGCCCCTGAGCTCTTCGGGGCCGAGCGGGACCTCCTGGCCGCGCCCCGTCTGGACAACCTGTCCAGCGTCTGGCCCGCCACCGCAGCGCTGATCGAAGCCGTGCACGACGGGGCAGCGGACCGGCAGAACGACATCCTCGTCCTGGCGGCCTTCGACTACGAGGAGGTCGGTTCCGGCGCGGTGACCGGCGCGGGCGGACCCATCCTGCAGAACGTCCTCGAGCGCACCGCCGAAGCGCTCGGTGCCACCGGCATCGACGCCAGGGCGAGGATGTACGCACGCTCCTCCTGCATCTCCGCGGACGCCGCACACTCCGTGCACCCGAATTTCGCCGACCGGCACGATCCCGTCAACCGGCCGCTCGCCGGTCTCGGCCCGGCTCTCAAGGTGAACGCGAAGCAGCGGTACGCGACCGACGCCGAGTCCGCGGCCCTCTGGCACCGGATCTGCTCCGCCGCCGAAGCACCCAACCAGGTGTTCGTCTCCGGCAACCACGTACCCTGTGGAACGACCATCGGGCCCATCACGGCGACACGCCTGGGTATCACCACACTCGACACAGGTGTACCCATCCTCTCCATGCACTCCGCACGGGAGATGGCCGCCGCCCGGGACATCGATACGCTCGCACAGATCCTCGGCGCCTACTACGCCGGCGCCTGACAGACCGCCCCCACGACCAGACGAGACACGAACGAGAGACACCCATGGCCTATTCCGGACCCTTCCAGGCGGGAGACCGCGTCCAGCTCACCGACGCGAAACGCCGCCACTTCACGATCGTCCTCAAGGAAGGGGAGAGTTTCTTCACCCACAAGGGCGGCATCGCACACGACGACATCATCGGCCAGCACGAGGGCACCGTGGTGGAATCCTCCCAGGGGGGCCTCTACCTCTGCTTCCGGCACCTGATGGTCGACCATGTTCTGTCGATGCCCCGGGGCGCCGCGGTCATCTACCCGAAGGACTCCGCCCAGATCCTCATCGAGGGAGACATCTTCCCCGGTGCCCGGGTTCTCGAGGCCGGGGCCGGATCCGGTGCCCTGTCGATGACCCTGCTGCGGGCGATCGGTGAGTCCGGCGAACTGATCTCCTACGAGATCCGGCAGGACCACCTCGACTACGCGGAGTCGAACGTCGACGAGTTCTTCGGCGGGCGGCCCGCCACGTGGTCCCCCCGACTGGGTGACCTGAAGGAGGTCACCGTGGACGACATCGGTGGCCCGGTCGACCGCATAATCCTCGACATGCTCGAACCGTGGGAGTGCCTCGACGCGGTCCGCGGACTCCTGTTGCCCGGCGGGGTGTTCATGACATACGTGGCCACCGTCCCGCAGCTGATGAAGGTGATGGAGGGGATCCGCGCACAGGGGTGCTTCACCGAGCCGCGCGCCTGGGAGTCCCTCGTCCGGGACTGGAAGGTCGAGGGACTGGCCACCAGGCCGGAGCACCGGATGAACGCCCACACCGCGTTCCTCGTCTGGGCGAGACGCCTCGCGGACGGCACCGTCGCGCCCCGACCGCAGCGCCGCGCCCGGAAGTGACGCGACCCGACGAGAATGTGTAGAGAACAGCCGGCTCACCCCGGTGGTCTAGATTGGAGTTTCATGAGTACCTCCGCCGACACCCCCGATTCGGAAGACACCACCGCCGACGTTGCCGGGCAGACGATTCCCGCGCCGCGCTCCGCGGCTGACGTGAACCGGGACCTCGCGACGCAGCTACGGCGCGTCCGCCGGGAGAACCGGGAACTGGCGACCCGCAACACCAAGCTCGTCGAGCTGCTCACCGCCTCCCGGCGCAAACTGGCCACCCTCAATGAGCAGCTGGAACAACTCGCGGCACCACCGTCCACGTACGGCACCTATCTCGAGGCGACTCCGGGCATGGAGGAGACCTGCGCCGAGGTCTTCACCTCGAACAGGCGCATGCGCCTGGCCGTCAGCCCACTCATCGACCGCTCTGAACTCGTCCCCGGGGCGCGGGTGCGGCTCGGGGAGGGGGCCCAGGTCGTCGAGGTGTGCGGCTTCGACGACTCCGGCGAGATGGCGGGAGTCACCGAGGTCCTGGAGGACAACCGCGCTCTCGTCGTCGACACCACCGGTGAAGAGCGGCTCGTCCGGCTCGCCGGCCCACTGCTGACCGGCGAGAAGCCCCCGCGCCCGGGTGACACGCTGCTCATCGACACCCGCGCAGGCTACGCATTCGAGGTGATCCCGAAGACCGAGGTCGCGAAACTCGCGCTCGAGGAGGTACCGGACGTCACCTGGTCGGACATCGGGGGACTGGATGACCAGATCACCCGCATCAGGGACGCCGTGGAGCTCCCCTTCACCCATCCCGAACTCTACCGGGCCTACAGCCTCCGGGCGCCCAAGGGGGTCCTGCTCTACGGTCCGCCCGGCTGCGGCAAGACCCTCATCGCGAAGGCTGTGGCAAATTCACTGTCTGAACGGATCGGCGACGGCTCCCGCTCGTACTTCATCAACGTCAAGGGTCCGGAACTCCTGAACAAGTACGTCGGCGAATCGGAGCGCCAGATCCGGCTCATCTTCGAACGCGCGCGGGAACTCGCGGGCGAGGGACGACCCGTCATCGTCTTCTTCGACGAGATGGAGTCCATCTTCCGTACCCGGGGAACCGGGGTGTCCTCCGACATGGAGACCACCGTCGTCCCGCAGCTGCTCGCCGAGCTCGACGGCGTCGAGAGCCTGTCCAACGTCATCGTCATCGGTGCAACGAACCGCGAGGAACTCATCGATCCGGCGATCCTCCGTCCCGGCCGTCTCGACGTCAAGATCCGCGTACGGCGCCCGGACCGGGCCGGAGCGAGAGAGATCTTCCACCGGCTGCTCCATGAGAATGTGCCCGTGGCCGGGGACCCGCAGGAACTCATCGACAACGCGGCGGAGTACCTGTTCCGCCCCCGTCCCTTCGTGGAACTGACGTATCTGGACGGCGGCACCCAGGTCCTCCACTACCACGACTTCATCTCCGGGGCGATGATCGCGAACATCGTCGACCGGGCGAAGAAGGAGGCGATCAAGGACCATCTGGCCGGCACGACGAACGGCATCACCGACGAGCACCTCGCCCGCGCCATCGATGCCGAGAACATGGAGAACGAGGATCTCCCGAACACCTCGAATCCGGACGCCTGGTCCCGCATCACGGGACGCCCCGGCGCGCGGGTCACCGGTGTCCGCGTCCTCGAGACGAACGCCTGATCCGGGTCTTTGCACGCCACGTCAGAAAGAGACACACCATGTCGCGTTTCATCGGTTCCGAGACCGAGTACGGAATCTCCACACCCGACGATCCGACGGCAAGTCCGATCGTCACCTCCACCCACACGGTCCTCGCCTACGCGGTGGCCACCGGAGCGTCGCTGCGCCGGACACGCTGGAACTTCGGTGAGGAGTCCCCGCTGCGGGACGCCCGGGGTTTCGATCTCCGCAGGTTCCGTACGGCCCCGGTCATCGACCCCAACACCGTCGGTGTCGCCAACGTGATCACGTCGTCCGGCGCCAGGTTCTACGTGGATCACGCCCACCCCGAGTACTCCGCCCCGGAGACCTCCGACGCGATGCAGGCGATGATCTACGACGCCGCCGGCGACCTCGTGATGAACCGGGCGGTCGATGCGGTCCACCAGTACACCGCCCGCGACGAGAGCGTCATCGAGGGGCAGCCCCCGTGCCCCGCGCTCAAGGTCTACAAGAACAACGTGGACGGGAAAGGGGCCAGCTACGGGAGTCACGAGAACTACCGCTGGAACCGGTCCACGGACTTCGACGTCCTGACCCACGCCATCATCCCGTTCTTCGTCACCCGGCAGGTGCTGATCGGCGCCGGGCGCGTCGGGCTGGGCGAACGGGGTGAGTCGCCGGGATTCCAGATCAGTCAGAGAGCCGACTACATCGAACAGACCGTGTCACTCGAGACGACCCTCAACAGGGGGATCGTCAACACCCGCGACGAGCCGCACGCGGACGCCGACCGGTGGGGCCGGCTCCACGTCATCATCGGTGACGCAAACATGTCCCAGACGTCGAACCTGCTCAAGTTCGGTCTCACGTCGCTGGTGCTCGACGCGATCGAGGCCGGAGAGGGCTTCTCCGACCTCGAAATCGCGGACCCCGTCGCCGCGGTGAAGCAGGTGTCCCGGGATCTCGACTGCCGGAAGACCCTCCGGCTGGCGGATGGCCGTGAGCTGCGGGCCACCGCAATCCTCCGGGAGTACCTCGCCCGATGCCGCCCAGTCAGTGACACCGACCGTCTCGTGCTGCGCACGGCAGAGGAGCTCCTCGATGATCTCGACGTGGACCCGCTACGCACCGCCGACAGGCTCGACTGGACGGCCAAGTGGTCACTCATCCGGCGGTTCACCGACCGCGGTCTCGGTATCGGGCACCCCAAGATCGCGCTGGTGGATCTGCAGTACGCGGACATCGATCCGGCCCGCGGTCTCCATCACGCACTGGTCCGGCGGGGCAGCATGCGCAGTCTCGTCGATCCGGAGATGATCGAGACCGCGGCACTCACACCCCCGGACGACACGCGTGCGTTCTTCCGCGGCGAGATCATGCGGCGCTGGCCCGACCAGGTTCTCGCGGCGAGCTGGGACACCGTGGTCGTGGTCGGGGACCGGGTCACCGGTCACCATCGCCTCCGGATGCCCGAACTCGATTGTCTGACCCGGGAGAACTGCGGTGAACTCGTGGTCCGGGCCACCGACGCCGCTGATCTGCTCCGCCTCGTGGATGAGCGCAAACTGGCACCGGTCGATCTCATCGGTGGTCCCGGCCGTTGATCCGGTGAATGGCAGGGGCCCGGCACCGGGATGTGTATCCGGTGCCGGGCCCCTTCCGGTTCTGCCTAGCGGCGGAAGATGCTCAGGTTGAAGAAGTGGAACAAGCTCACGATGAGGGAGAGGATCCCACCGAACGACGCGAGAGCCAGCAGGCTGATGCCATGGAATCCGTTGAAGAGACCCGCGAGGAAGCCCGTTCCGCTGCTACCGTCCGTGGTCGGTGCCGGAGTGGAAGTCGTGGTCGGTGCCGGGCTGGACGTCGTCGTCGGTGCTGCCGCGCTGACCTTCACGGTCAGGTCGACGGTTTCGTCGCTGCCGTCCTTGAACGAGACCTTCACCGAGATGGTTGTCTCACCTGCGGCTGTGTCCGCCGAGGGGGCGTAGGTGACGGCGCCGGTCTTCGCGTCGATCGATGCACCGTCGGGAGCGCCGATGAGACTGAACTCGGTTCCCTCCGGGGCGGCCGCAGCTTCGCGTACGGTGGTCGTCGTCTCGTCGAAGACCATACCGGCGGAGGTGACGGACTCACCGGCGGTCACCTCGAGGGTGTCGTCCTCGAAGTAGGCGTCCACGGAATCCGCGGTGCTCTTCGAGTCCGGCTTGTCCGGCGTATGCCCCATGTTCACCACGGCGATGTCCGGATTGTACTGGCCTTCGGCCCCGGGGAGCTCGAGGCGCTGGAGACCCGCGTAATCGACGTACTCGATCTCGCGACGATCGACGATGAACACATCGTTGCCGACCATGACGGTCGCGAGCGGCAGGTTCTTCTCTGTGCCCTTCATGTTGCCGGAGAGTGACGCCTCCTGGAGGACGGTACCCGTGGCCGGGTCAACGACCATGAAGTAGTTCTTCGCGGACGCCACCAGGGCCTGGCCCGCCGAGTTGAAGGTCATGCCCGCGATGGAGACGAGCTTCTCCGGTTCTTCGGCATGGTACGACATGGTGAATTCGCCGTTCTCGTACTTCAGGAACGCGACATTGGAATTGCTGTAGTCGTTGTAGATCCCGATGTTCGTACCGTCCGTGGCGACGCCACGGAAGCTGTGGCTGCGGTCTTCGATCGCCGGTGTGAAGGCTTCGACGAGCGAGGCCTTCGCACCGTCGTTGGCCGGGGTGATGTGGACGGGGAGAGCACCCGGTACCGAACCATCCTTCCGGGGAACGGCGTGATCGTAGACGTAGAGATAGGTGCCGTCATTGAGTGCGCGGAGACCCGAGGTCGCACCGAAGACGTAGGGCGAGCCGTACACCTCGTTGTAGTGCTGCTCCGGGTCGACATCGGGGTACAGCGCGGTGGCATCCGGGAGTTCCACCGTGGTCGTGGTGCCGTCGGAGGCGATCGTCGTGAAACTGGCGGGGTAGTCGTCGACGGAGTCCTCGGGTTTGGGCAGCAGGTGCAGGACACCGAGTGTCCCGTCGGACGAGTCCCGCGAGAATCCCGAGACACTCCCTTCAATGGTCGCGATCTCCGTGGAGGCGCCGAGACCGGAGGAGGACACGGTCGCGCCACGGATGACCGCCGTCGCGGGATCCTGCTTCTGCTCCACCCAGTAGAGGGTGTTCGTCGCGGAGTCGAAGGCGGTGTCGGTCGCGTTGGTAGTCACGAACTCGAAGGTGTCGGAGACCGTGTCCAGGTCGTGGGAGACGACGACGCCCTTACCCGTACCGTACTCGTTCGTCACGTAGAGCACCGATCCGTCGGACAGGCCGTAGAGCCGTTCGGAGTAACCGGCCTTGACCGGGAGCTGGATGCTCTCGGCCAGGGAGTAACCGGCGTCGCCGGACCCGCTCAGCTCGGTTTTGCCCGGGTAGGAGAAGGACAGCGAACTGATGTAGGGGTTTGAGGTGTAGAAGTTCGAGAAGGCCTTCTGACCGTCTTCGAGCAGTGATCCCGCGACACTCTTCCAGGTGGTGGTATCGGTCTGGTTGTTGTAGCGGCCGGCCTTGAAGTCGAGTTTCGCGAACGCCACCTCTTCGACCCCCAGCCATTCGCCGGTCAGGTAGACCCGGGAGTTCACGGTCGCGTAGAGAGTTCCGGTGCCCTCGGCTGCATCGAAGACGATCTTCGGGTCGGCGACGGTGAGATCCAGCTGGCAGCCACCGCGCACGGGTTCGTCGCCCTCGCAGTACTTCATGTAGTTGACCGTTCCTCCGTACTGGACGACGGTGTTGCCTTCCGCGTCTGAGTCGGTGGACTTGTACGGCCAGAGGAACGTTCCGTCGACGAGTTCCGCACCGTCGAACAGATGGGTAGCCCCACCGGTGTAGTTGTTGAATGAGTCTCGGATCTCCCACTCGAGGGCGGGCGTCGAGTCCGCGTATTCCTGGGTGACGCCGGGACGCGGGGTGATGCCTATGGTGTCGTCGACGCCGGCGATCGCGGGAGCCGCGACACCGAGGCTGACTGAGATTGCGGTCACCGTGGCGAGCCCGATGCGGGTGAGTCGGCCGGAGTTGGTTCTGGGCACTGATGGGTCCTTAGGGGATCTGGTGTTCGGATTCGGCCACCGGTTGGAGTATCTTCCGGAATTTCGGGGTGACTTCACCGGTGATTGGTGACAACACTAACAGAGGTTAGGCGGTCCTCACCATCACTTTTGCAGCCGCCTAAACACGGGAGAATCACGGAGAACCGTCGCCGACACCTTCCACCGGCCAGCCAGGCGCCCGATGGGTGCGATCGGCGGCCCGAGTAGGTAGTCACCCATCAACCGAACGGTTGATTTTCCGGGTCACCGGACCCGGGAAAACCGGTCCATGACGAGGCCCGACACCGGGCGATACCCGACCGGACCTCTCGAACGAGGAGGGCCTTTTCGGCGGATCGGGCCGGTGACGGGACCGGCTCTCAGCCGGGAAGAGAAAGAACCCGGGCCCGGTTCCGGTCCCCTGTGGTCGGGGACACGGACCGGGCCCGGGTCGTTTCGATCATCGTCCGGACCCGGATGGGTCACGGCTCATGATCATCTGTGTCAGTGGTTACCGAAGGACGACGTGAGGCGGAGACCGCCGAACACATGTGCCGTGAGGAAGTGGATGATCGACGCGAAGATGCTGAACAGTGAACCCACCGTCATCAACCCCATGATTCCACCGGTGAGCAGCCCCAGTAGTGACGGTAATCCGGACGGGGCGGGGGCCTCATCCTCGGCACCCTTCACCTCGAAGAGGATGGTTGCCTCATCCTCGGTTCCGTCCGCGTAGGTCACGGTGACCACGGCCTGGACGGTCGCGTCCTCCGCGTCTTCAGCGGCTTCGTAGGTGACGACGCCTGTGGTGGCGTCGATGGAGAAGCCGGCGTCCGGGGTCCCGGAGAACTTGAATGTCGTTCCGGCCGGGGCGGAGGTGGTTTCGACCGTGTCCGTGTCGGTCATGTCGAAGCCGGGTGCGACTGCCGCGGATTCGCCGGCTTCGACCTCGCCGTTCGCGTACACCGGGGTGTACATGGCGTTGTCATCGGCCTCCTGCTCGGCGGCGGATACGAGGAACACCGCGATCGCGGAATCGGTTGAGCCGTCCGAGTACTCGGCGTTCACGGAGAACGCGACGTTCTTCGTCTCCGTGTCAGCGGACGGGGTGTAGGTGATGACGCCGGTTTCGGAGTCGATCACAGCCCCCTCGGGGTTACCGGCGGCGGCGAGCTCGAAGGTCGTTCCGTCCGGGATCTCGCCCTTCTCGATGTCGTCGGTGTCGGCCTTGTCGGCGAAGGGCGTGGAGGTGACACTCTCACCGGCGGTGACATCCGTGTTCGGGTAGAACAGGTTGTACACGGAGCTGGTCTCCGGGACCGGGGTGGCCACCTCGTTGACCTTGACCAGTCCGGTGCCGGGCCTCGGAGCCGAGGTTCCGTCACCGTAGGTCGCCTGGACGTGGAAGAAGAAGCTCTGTCCGGCCTGTTCCTCGGTGGGGGTGAAGGTGACGACACCGGTGTCCTCATCGAGGGTCATGCCGGCCGGTCGTGCTTCATCGTCCTTGTCGACGAACTTGAACGTCGTGCCAGCGGGCATGTCGACGACGGTGTAGGGGCTGATCGTCGCAGCTTCGGGAGTCACCACCGCTTCCTCGCCGGGATCCACGATGACCGTGCTGTAGTAGACGTAGATCTCGCTCTCGGCGGGCTCGTCCTTCTTCACGTTGATGACCGGACCGGTCTGCTGCGTCTTGCCGCTGGGGAAGGTGACCTCGACCCGCGGGTAGATGGTCTGCTCATCGGCGTCGGCCGGAGCCGCGTAGGTGATGGTCCCGGTCGCGGCGTCGATGCTGACCCCGGCGATGTCCTCGATGAGCTTGAAACTGAAGTTCTCGGGGATGTCCTTCTTCTCGCTGCCGGATTCGATTCCGCCGAGCTTCGGCGTGGTCGTGGCAGTCTCTCCGGGTGCGACGTTGATGGCATCCGGGTACCAGACCTGCTCGGTGTAGGTCGGTGTGGCCGCTTCCGCCTTGAGTGAGACACCGGTGAGCTGGGTGCTCGCGTCGGCGAATGTCACCCGGATCTTGACGTTCTCGACGTCGTCGGTCGCCACGGCCGGGCTGTAGGTCACGACACCGGTGTTCTCGTCGATCGACGCGCCCTCCGGAACGTCGCCCTCGAAGACGAAGGTGGCGGAGGGGACGTCCTTGTCCCCGTCATCGGTGACGAACGTCGGTGAAACGGTTCCGGTTTCGCCGGCGGTGACGGTGAGAGCGTCCTTGCCGTAGAACACCTTGCCGGTGTCCGCGACCGGGTCAGCCGCGGCGGTCACCTTGAAGGTCACGGTGTACTCGTCGGTGGTGGTGTCCGGGTAGTAGACCCGGACCGTCACCATGACATCGGTATCCACCTGGGATTCGACGGCTTCGAGAGTGACTGATCCGTCAACACCGACAGTCGCCCCCTGAACGTTCTCCGCGATGCCGAATTCCGTACCGACAGGTGCGGAATCGGTCTCGGTGGCGTCGGTGGCGACCCTGTCGAAGGTCGGTGCCGGAGCGACAGCGGGGGTACCGACGGTGGCCGCTACAACCGTGCCGTCGACCATGGGCTCGTAGCTGGTCTCATCGTCGTACTCGCCGACGGTGACGCGCTCGACGCTCGAATCGCCCGTCGTTCCCGACATCGTCTTGGCGATCGTCGCGAGCTTGGTGTGGTTGTCCCCGTAGCCGGAACCATCCTGGGGGATCGTGACGATCAGATTGTCGCCCGACGAGATGAGGTTGTTGTAGTCGGTGTTGCTGTACTTGAAGATCTCGGTCGCCTCGTCCAGGACCACGCTGTCCTGGACGGTTCCGTCCACTGCGCTCAACGCGGTGAGTGTCTTGTTCGCGGAGCTGAGGATGTAGAGGGAATCGCCGTCAGTGCCGACTCCGCCGATGATCTCGAACTCGGCGGCGGCGGTGTTGGTGTAGATCGGGGTCAGTTCGCCGTCGGCGTAGCGGTAGAAACCGACGACGGTGTGCTTGTCCGCGTCGGACTCCTTCCGGGCGTTGTAGAAGGCGACGATGTCGCCGTTCGCGTAGATGCCCCGGACGGCCTGGAAGTCCGCGAAGAGATCGGCCGCGCCGGTCAGGAGCGACGCCTTGACGTCCGCCTTCGGCGTGATGTGGATCGGGGTCGCACCCTTTCCTTCCGTGACCTCGTAGTCATGGTTGAAGATCCATGTCCCGTCGGGGAGAGCGTCGAGACTGCGGTCATCACCGAAGGACAGTCCGTAGGCCTCATCGCTGTAGTACTCGCCGCTGTCGTCGATCTCCGGGTAGAGGTCCTTGGCCGAAGGTAGTTCTGTGACCGTCTTCTCTCCGGAGGGTGTGATCTCGACGATGCGCGCGTAAGTGGGCTCCGTGTTGTACTTGGGGACGAGAACGACACCGAGGGTGCCGTCGGCCTGCCGGGCGAAGCCGGTCACGTGTCCGGTTTCACCGAGCTGAGCGAACTCGGCGATAGCGGTGACGTTTCCGTCGTCACCGAGCACGCCGGTCTTGATGAAGTTGTTGTCATCGATCCAGTACAGGGTTTTCGTGGCGGTGTCCGCGACGACCATGATGCTCTCGATGCCGGTCACGGAGACGCTCTCGGAGTGTTCTGCGTTGAACAGTGCAGCGTCGATCCCGTAGTGGTCGGCGATCTGGAGTACGGTTCCGTCGTCGAACTCGATCGTCTCCATCATGTCGCCGACGCTCAGATCGGACTTGGCGGCGGAGTACTTCTCGACGGAGATCTCGATGCCCTGCTTCGCCTCGGTTTCACCGGGGTAGGTGAACTCGACGTTCTCGAGTGCTCCGGTGCCGAGGAAGGCGTTGTCGGCCGCTGCGTCGGTGGCGGTGGCTGCGACATCGACCCAGGTGGTGTCTGTGTCACTGTTGTTGAACCGGGCGCCGGAGAAGTCGAGTGTGGCGAGTTCGACGGTCTCGGGGCCGAACCACTCGGCGCCGTCCCTGGTGGAGTGGACGGTGGCGGAGACGGAGCTCGTGCCGTCGGGGTCCACGGTGACGACCGGGTCGGTGAGGGTCACGTCGACCTTGCACGTGCCCCGGGCCGGATCTGCGTCATCCTCGCACTCACCGAGGATCGTGACGGATCCGGTGTAGCTGACGGTCTTCGCTGCGTCGTCCTTGAAGACGTAGGGGAACACGAACTGCTTCGCTTCGGCGTCGTAGCGGGCGCCGTCGGCGGCCTCGAAGGCAGTCGCCTTTCCACGGAACATCTCGTTGATGCCCCAGTGGAGGGCGTCCGTGTCGGCGGTGTAGACCTGCTTCGCCCCCTCGGTGGCTTCGACGCCCTTGGTGTAGGTGGTGTCAGCGAGTGCGACACCGACCGGACTGATGGGGGAGAGGGTCAGGGAGAGACATGCGATCGCTGCCACTCCCGCCCGGGACATACGGCGAGTTGATTGAGCCATTCAGATTTTCCTTATGTTTTGCTTCACGTATCCGTGAAGGGGAGATCGGTCTGATCGTGGGAGCGATCCACCATGCAGCGGTCTCCGCCCTCATAGATATGCCTGTACTTGCATTTTGCAGGCTTTTCACCTGCACATTTACTGGTTCCGGACGATTCCGGACCGGTTTCCCCTCCCGCCTGAGCAGTTTAGGTGGGGCTTACCAGCAGATAATCTAACACAGATTGGGTTAGGCTTGCCTAACGTTAGACAGGGGTAAAAACCCAACCGACCCACAGTCACCATTAAGCTTTCACCGGCACAACTGACCTGCTTCAGTCACAGTCAGATCCCCCGACAGCGGTGTCCGCAGCGGAACGGAACACCGTCGGCCCTCCGGTGACACGGTTCGGCCGGCCTTAGGGACGGATGTCTCCGGTCGTGGCTACAGTTGAATCCGTAACGTACGCATGTCATCCTTCCGGCCAGCCCGGGAGGTATCGAAGACCCGGTGTCAGGTACACGCCGAAGGAGAGGAACACAATGGCAGGCAATCCGTCCATTCACGCCGGTGGTGGTCGTGGTCGTGGCGATGACCACTCCGGCGACCAGGGACCGGTGCAGTCGCAGATAGACACCCACGGCACCGACGACCTCCTCGACGAGATCGACGGTCTCCTCGAATCCAACGCCGAGGAATTCGTCCGGTCCTACGTGCAGAAGGGCGGACAGTAACCGCCATGACAGAATCGGCATCGGGGGCTCTGACCAGAAGGATCATGGGTGTCGAGACCGAGTACGGGATCTCCTGTACTCTTCCGGGCGGCGGCAGAGTGATCCCGGACGAGCTCGCGCGCCAGATGTTCCGCCCGGTCGTCGACGAGCACGCGAGCTCGAACATCTTCACATCCTCGGCCGCCCGCCTGTACCTCGATGTCGGCTCGCATCCCGAATGGGCGACGGCAGAGTGCCGCTCGATCACGCAGTTGCTCAATCACGAGCGCGCGGGCGACCTGGCCATCGACGAACTCGCTCTGCAGGTCGAGCGGAGCCTCGACCCGGGCTCACGCGTCTACGTCTTCAAGAACAACGTCGATTCCATCGGAAACTCCTACGGATGCCACGAGAACTATCTCGTGCGACGTGAGTTGTCGCTGAAGAAGCTGGGACTGGCGTTGGTCCCGTTCCTCATCACCCGTCAGCTGATCGCCGGAGCCGGGAAGGTATACCGGCCTTTCCCCGGCAGCCCCAGCGAGCGGTACGGGACGGGATTCTGCGTCTCACAGCGTGCCGATCACGTCTGGGAGGGAGTGTCCTCGGCGACCACCCGCTCGCGACCGATGATCAACACCCGCGATGAACCGCACGCGGACTCGGAGAGATTCCGTCGCCTGCACGTGATCGTCGGTGACTCCTCGATGGCGGAACCGACGTTCGCCCTGAAGATCGGCTCCGCACTCCTCGTGCTCGAGATGATCGAGGCCGGGTTCCCCCTGCCCGAGGTCGAACTCGCCAATGACACCTCGGCCATCCGCGACATCGCCCGAGACACCCGCGGCCGCACCGAGATACCGCTCACCGGCGGAGGGACCGTCACGGCGCTCGAACTCCAGGAGCGCTACTGCACGGCCGCAGAGAGGTGGTTGGACATCCGCGAGCCCGCCGACGGTGGAACGCCACCGGAGGAACTCGCCCGCATCGTCGATCTGTGGCGACGCACGCTCACTGCCCTGGACACCGGTGATTTCTCGCCGGTGGACACCGAGATCGACTGGGTGATCAAGCACAAGCTGATCTCCCGCTACCGGGAGCGTCACGGCATCGAACTCGATCACCCGAAACTCGCCCAGATCGATCTCACCTACCACGATGTCCGTCCCGGGAGAGGCCTCTACTCCACGCTGGTGGACCGGGGAATGATCGCAAGGTGGACCACCGACGAGGCCATCAACGCGGCAGCCGACACGCCTCCGCAGGACACCCGCGCCGCTCTGCGCGGTAGATTCCTCGACCACGCGCGGGCGGTCGGCGCCCCGGTGACCGTCGACTGGATGCGTCTACGGGTCAACCGGCCCGAGCCCCAGGTTGTGCAGCTCGGCGATCCGTTCGCCGCGACGGATTCCCGGGTTGACGAGCTCCTCGCCTACATGGACACCCACGCCGCCGACTACCGCCGGACACCATGACCCGGAAGGACGAGGCCCTGGAGCGGCTGATCAACCTCACGTTCGCGTTTCTCGACGCCGAACAGAACGGTGGACGGAGGCTGCTCACCGCGGCCTGGGTGAGGGACAACGTGGCCGGGTACGCCGACCGTAGCGAGGACGCCTCCCGGCGCATGTTCAACCGTGACCTCGCGGTCCTCCGGGCGGCCGGTGTGCCGGTCGAGATCGTCGCGAACCCCGACGATCCCGGACAGACCGGCTACCGGCTCCAGTCGGAGGAATACTCCCTTCCGGAGGTGAGTTTCACTCCCTCGGAGGCCACCGTACTGGCGCTCGCCGGCGACATGGGGCTGGGACGGCGGCTCGCGGCATTCGCACAGTCGGGCTGGACGAAACTCGCGGCGGCGGGAGCCTCCAGGCAACTGGGAACCGTCCCTGTCGTCAGCATGCTCAACGACACGGAACATCTCGGGCCGCAGACCCTGGACACCATCCTCGGGGCCTGCCGGAACCGACGCCGCATCCGATTCACCTACAGCCGCAGCCCCGTTGATGAGGCGGTCACCCGCTCGATGGATCCGTGGGGTCTGGTCAGCCACCGGGACCGGCTGTACATCGTCGGCCACGACGTCGACCGGGACGCGGTGCGCAGTTTCCGGATCACCAGAATCAGTGACATCAGGGAGTCGGGACCCGCCACCCACCCGAATCCGGGCGGGGTGGATCTGCAGGATCTCGTGGCCCGGTCCCTGAGACGCGGTCATGATGTCGTCGACGTCCGGTTCCGGACGGCACCCGGGTGCGCGGGAGAGTTGACCAGAGCCGCGGAGGTCCTCGAGGACGGGATTCACGTCCTGCGGAACGTCGAGCGCGACTGGTTCATCCGCACCGCTGCCGCACACGCACCTCAGGTCGTCGTGACTGAGCCGGAGGACATACGGTCGGCGGTCATCGAGACGCTGTCCCGCGTCGCCGCGGGGCACGCCACCGAGAACGGGGACACACATGAGTAGGCGCGACAACCGACCCGGGGGAGGGAACCGGCTCGGAGATCTCGTGCGGATGCTGAACCTGCTGCCCTACTTCGAGGCGCACCCCGGGCGATCGATCATGGAGGCAGCCGGTGACCTCGGTTACGCCCCGCAACAGATCATGGACGACCTCAACCGGTTGTGGTGCTGCGGCCTGCCCGGAATGGGGCCGGGGGACCTCGTCGATCTGGACCATTCCTATCCGTCGGTGCGGGTCACCAACAGCCAGGGAATGGACCGGCCCCTCCGCCTCACACCGACGGAGGCCGGTGCACTTCTCCTCGCGCTGGAGTCCCTCGAGAACGTCGGCGGCCTCACCGACCGGGACGCCGTGGTCAGTGCGGCGGCGAAGCTCCGCAGCATCGTCCCCGACAGCACGGCGGCGGTCGTCGACTCGGTCGTGACCGACAGCTTCCGGTCGGCGACGTCCCCGGTTCTCGAGACCATCCGGGAGGCGCTCGACAACCGGACCATCCTCAACTTCGGGTACTACAGTGCCGCCAGCGACACCACGACACGCCGTCGGGCCGTTCCCGCACGTGTGTTCACCAGAGAGGGAAACACCTATCTCTCGGCATGGGACACATCGGCCGGAAAACACCGCACGTTCCGGGTGGACAGGATGGACGGGGTGTCCGCGACCGGCGAAACCGGAGACCCGCGCCTCGGGGAGCTGAACTTCGACTCAGAGGATCCCTTCTCCTTCACCGCGGTTTCCTGCCACGCCGATGTCCGGATCCGCGGGGATGCCGTCTGGCTCGCCGATTACGTGCCCCTCAAGCTGGATCCGGAGGTCGAACCCGTCGACGGTTTCCATCCGGCCCGCATGCCGGTCTCCTCCCGAGACTGGTTCGTCCGGTTCATCCTGGGACAGGGCGGTCGCGTGCTCGTCGACGGTCCCGCGGAACTGGTCGCTGAAGTGTCGGAACGCGCCCTCGCCGGTCTCGCGGCGTATCATCGCTAGAAAAGGAGCGCCTACCGCTACGGTGCGCCCTTATCTGAAAAGCTCGTATGAAAGGCTGTCTCCATGACCCCAGGACCCCTTGAACTGGCCATCATCGCCGTCGTCGTGCTGGTGCTGTTCGGCTGGAAGAAACTCCCGGACGCCGCCCGCTCCGTCGGCCGATCGATGCGTATCTTCAAATCCGAGGTCAAGGAGATGAAGAACGACGATCAGGCGACGGACAACATGCCCTCCGACCAGGGCACCGGGAACGTCGTCCCCGAGCCACGCGAGCTCACCCAGAACCCGCAGTCTCCGCAGTACCCCCAGCAGGGTTACGGCGTCCCGAATCCGCAGGCCAACCTCCAGCAGCCCCCGCGTCCCGCTCCCGGGTACCAGCAGCCGCAGGGCTACCAGACACCACAGGGCTACCAGCAGCCCATGCCCCCCGGGTACCAGCAGCCGAACCCGAATGATCCCCGGCAGCAGTAGCGACCCCGAGTGAACACGCGGGCGTACCCATGCCCACCTGACTGACCCGGCGCACCGGAATCCCGGTGCGCCGAACACGGAGCGGAACACCAACTTCCATGAGCACACCCACCCCGAAGAAGCGGCTCATCCCCCGACGCGGGCGCAACTCGGAGCGTTCGAGTGACGGGACGATGACCCTGGTCGAACACATCAAGGAACTCCGCCGCCGGCTGATCATCTCCCTGATCGCGCTCGCCGTGGGAACCGTGCTGGGCGTGATCTGGTTCGAGCATTCCATCTTCGGTCTGCCCACCCTGGGGTATCTGCTCCGCGAGCCCTACTGCAACCTACCGGACGAGGTTCGTGCCGACTTCTCCGCTGACGGCAGCTGTCGACTGCTCGCAACCGGTCCCTTCGAGATGTTCGGCCTCCGGTTCAAGGTCGGTGGCCTCGCCGGCCTCGTGTTCGCCTCGCCGGTGTGGTTGAGCCAGCTGTGGCTGTTCATCACACCCGGTCTGCACAAGAACGAGCGTCGTTCAACCGCGATCTTCGTGACGGTGGCGGTCCTCCTCTTCGTGCTCGGGGCAGCCCTCGCATACTGGGTCATCACCTTCGCACTGGAGTTCCTGCTGACCATAGCCAGCGAATCCTCGACGACCGCGCTGAACGGCAAGCTCTACTTCAGTTTCCTCATCGGCCTGCTCCTGATCTTCGGGGTCAGTTTCGAGGTTCCGTTGATCATCGGGATGCTCAACATCATCGGCGTGGTCAGCTACAAGCAGCTGAAGGACAAGCGACGCATCATCATCTTCTTCATTTTCTGCTTCGCAGCCGTCATCACCCCAGGTCAGGATCCGATGAGCATGGTCTCGCTGGCGATCGCCCTGACCCTGCTCGTGGAGATGTCGATCCAGTTCTGCCGCTTCAACGACCGTCGCCGCGACCGGGAACGCCCCGAGTGGGCGGACCTGGACGACGATGAAGCCTCGCCTCTGTACGCCCCGGGCGCCGATCCGCGCAGCGGTGGACCAGTCCGCGGCTCGGGGCCGGTGGCGTCCTCCGGACCCCTGCATCCCCCCGCCGAACCACCCGCCCCACGGCAGGGTTTCGACAGTCACGGCGGTAGCGGATTCGACGACGTTCTCTGACCCCTGATCGGGTGCGGGGGCGACGTCCACCGTCGTGGGGCCGCCGGTGCGGACCCGAGTAGCGTGGTACCCATGACGGACACCGCCACACATCTCGACGAGTTCACCGCCCGACTCGATTTCCCCCTCGACGACTTCCAGATCCGGGGTTGCCGCGCCGTCGAGGAGGACCGGGGGGTGCTCGTCTGCGCGCCGACAGGTGCCGGCAAGACGATCGTGGGGGAGTTCGCGGTGTCCCTCGCGCTGTCCAGGGGCACCAAGTGCTTCTACACCACCCCGATCAAGGCGTTGTCCAACCAGAAGTTCCATGACCTCGTGGAGGTCCACGGTGAGGAGTCCGTCGGGCTGCTCACCGGTGATGTCTCGGTGAACGCCACCGCGGAGATCGTCGTCATGACGACGGAGGTGCTCCGCAACATGATCTACGCCGGTTCCCCTGCACTGGACCGGCTGAGCCACGTGGTGATGGACGAGATCCACTATCTGGCGGACAGGTCCCGGGGCCCCGTCTGGGAGGAGGTCATCCTCAACCTGGATGAGTCCGTACGGATCATCGGCCTGTCGGCGACGGTGTCGAATTCCGAGGAGTTCGGTGCGTGGTTGCGGACCGTCCGGGGTGACGTCGAGGTCATAGTCTCCGAGCATCGACCGGTGCCCCTGGATCAGTGGATGCTGCTCGGCAAGAAGCTCTACCCCCTGTTCGAACCCGGCAGCGGTGGTGAGGTCAACCGCGAGCTGGAGAAGCACGTCCAACGGTTGAACTCCGCTGAGATGGAACGCGGCTCGCAGGCGTATTCGGGGGGAGGCGGCTTCCGGTCCAGGAGCGGAAAACGCGGCGAGGAGCGGAGGGACCGGAGGCACGGTGGCCACCGCTCCGGCAGACCACGGGAGGGCGCGGCGCCACGCCCGATGGGACGCCCGGAGGTCCTGCAGGTCCTGCAGGGCAGGAACATGCTGCCGGCGATCACGTTCATCTTCTCCCGGGCCGGGTGTGACGGGGCTCTGCACCAGTGCCTCGGTTCCCGACTGACCCTCACGACCGAGGAGGAGGCGAGTGAGATCGGTCGAATCGTCGACGCCGGGGTCTCGGACATCCCGGAGGTCGACCTGGAGGTGCTCCGGTTCCGCCAGTGGCGGGCCGCCCTGACCCGTGGCTTCGCGGCGCACCACGCGGGCATGCTGCCGGCGTTCCGGCACATCGTGGAGGAACTGTTCACCAGGGGACTGGTCCGGGCGGTTTTCGCCACGGAGACCCTCGCCCTCGGCATCAACATGCCGGCGCGTTCGGTGGTCCTCGAGAAGCTTGTCAAGTACAACGGTGAGGCGCACGTGGACCTCACCCCGGGCGAGTACACGCAGCTGACCGGTCGCGCGGGACGTCGTGGTATCGACACGATGGGCAACGCGGTGGTGCAGTATGCGCCGGCCGTGGACCCGCGGGCGGTGGCCGGTCTGGCATCCACCCGCACCTATCCGCTGATCTCCACGTTCCAGCCCGGCTACAACATGAGCGTGAACCTCATCCGCACCATCGGCTACGGCCCGGCCCACCGACTCCTGGAGAAGTCCTTCGCCCAGTTTCAGGCGGACGGATCCGTCGTCGACGAGGTCCGGGAGATCGAACGCGCCGAACGGAAGGTGGCGGATCTCCGCGACCAACTCCAGGGGGCCGTGACCGCGGCTAATCCGCCGTCGACGGACGGGGACCCGGTCGGGGAGTTCCTCGACTACACCCGGATCAGGACCGAGTTGTCGAAGAAGGAGAAGAAGGCGCGCCGCCGTCACCTCGAGGACCGGCACACCGAGACCGTCGTCGCACTGCGGAAACTCCAGATCGGGGACGTCATCGCGCTGCCCACCAAGAAGCGCCCGATGCTCGCGGTCGTCGTGACACCGGCGCCCGACTCGAAGAACCCGCGCCCCTGGATCATCACCGAGACCGGGTGGTCGGGCCGGGTGAATGCGGAGTCCTTCGCCGTCGCACCGCGGATCGTCGGCCACATGTCGCTGGGCAAGGACGTGCAACGCAAGCCCCGGAGGAATGCCCGGGTCGTTGTGCAGCAGTTCCGTCGCGGAGACTATCCGCGGCCGAAACGGCTGAAGCACGAGACCAGGATCCGGGACAACGACGAGGTCAGGGAACTACGGGCGGCGCTGCGGGCCCATCCGGCACACGACTGGGCGGACCGGGAACTGCTCGCCAGGACAGCGGAGAAGCTGGTCCGCAGACAACGCGATCTGGACCGTCTCACCTCCCGCGTGTCGGCGGCGACCGACACCCTCGGCCGGACTTTCGACCGTATCGTCGATCTACTCGCGGAGATGGACTATCTCGAGTTCGTCACCGGCGACGACGCCCCGGAGCCCACCCCCGTGATCACCGAGGAGGGCGAGCGCCTCGCGCAGATCCACAACGAATCTGATCTGCTCGTCGCGCAGTGCCTGCGTCGGGGAATCTGGAACGATCTCGATCCCGCCGAACTCGCCGGAGTCGTCAGCATGTGCACGTTCCAGAACCGGCGGGAGGTTCGCGGCGGATCCCCGGACGGGGCGACCGACCGGATGGCGACCGCGATGAATGCCACGATGCGGATCCACGGTGAGCTGGTCTTCGACGAGCAACGCCACAACCTTCCGGCCACCCGGGAACCGGAGGCGGGATTCGCCCTCGCGATCCACCAGTGGACCGCCGGCGCACCGATGGGATACTGCATGGCAGCGGCCGCGGAATCCGGTGCGGAGCTCACCCCGGGTGATTTCGTCCGGTGGTGCCGACAGGTGATCGATCTGCTCGAGCAGGTGGCGAAGACGGGCTACACCAACGAGGTGAAGCACAACGCGCGGGCCGCGATCGACGCGATCAGGCGCGGCGTGGTGGCGCTCGGTTCGTGACCCGGTCGGCGGGTCACCGCGCGGACATCATCTCCACGGCGCGGCGGACGGCGGCGAGGTGGGGTGCGAGGAGTGCCACGGTCGCGACGTTGAACAGCTCGCGGTGGCGGTATCCGAACAGCAGTGACTGCAGGCCGGCGACCTCGCCGTCGACGAGCACGGGACCGCCCGAATCCCCGTAGACGACCTGGTCGCGACCGGTGGGGACGCAGATCGCCGCGTGCCGGACCCGGGTACGCAGATTCAGAGACAGGGCGAACGGAACCCTCGCGAGCAGCAGACCGCGCCTGGGCGGGGCGGTCAGCCTCCTGCCTCCGTAGCCGTAGGTGATGGTGGACGAAAACACCGGCGGCACCGCGGAGGCGACCGGCAGGAGGGACGGGACGGGCGCGGGCCGGTCGAGCTTCACGACCGCGATGTCGGTGCCCACGACCACCCGGGCGTCGGAAACGGTTCCCCGGAACCCGGGACCCGAGACCCTGATCCTCGAGGGAGCTTCGCCGGGTGTGAGGAAGTGGGCGGCCGTCAACGCGAACCGCACGGGCGACGTGATCTGCGCCGGGGTGACGCCCTCATCGTTGATCGCCCCGGTCAGGATCTCCGGGGTCGTGAGGAATCCGGAGCAGTAGCGCCCGCCACGGTGCAACCGGACGACGCCGGAAGCAGCGGTTGACGCGTCCGGACCGCTCTCCGGCCGACTGAGGCTGTGCTCCACGCCGGTGATTCTACGTGTGTCCCCGGTGGCGCCGCCCCGCCCCCGTGCGCCCGTGCCCGGGTACCTATGATGGGGCCCATGACTTCGAGTGAGACCGCAACCACCGGAAACATCCACAGCGACCGTTGCGCCGCGATCCTGGAGCACATGCGCAGAGAGGACATGTCGGCCATGATCCTCGGGACCGGACCCGATCTCGAGTTCTTCACCGGCCTGGACATCAGCTCACACGAGCGCCTCACCGCACTCGTCATCCAGACGGACGGCGACGACTTCCTGATCGCCCCCGCCGTCGACTCCGGCAGGGCCGTGCGTGAACGGACCGCGGAGATCGGTGTCAGGCTGATCCCGTGGCAGGACGGGCAGTCATCCTATGAACTGATCGTCCGCAACCTCGTCCTGCCGGACATCGGCGACGGCGGGTTCGCGGGCCGGGGGGTCGGTCTCGGCGCCTCGCTCACCGCCGATCACGTTCTGAACATCCAGGACGGACTCGCGGAGCTCAACCACGGCTGCGTGTTGGCCGGGCCGGTCATCGACGAGCTTCGGATGGTGAAGACCGATCACGAGATCGAGGAACTAGCCGCGGCGGGAGCCGCCATCGACCGTGTCCACGCCCGGGTTCCGGAGCTTCTCCAACCAGGCCGGACGGAGGCCGAGATCGCCGAGGAGATCACCGCGATGATCCTCGAGGAGGGACACATCTCCGTCGACTTCGTGATCGTGGGCTCCGGTCCGAACGGCGCCGACCCGCACCACAGCTTCTCCGACCGGAAGCTCCGGACCGGCGAGCTCGTCGTCGTGGACATCGGGGGAGCACTGCCCAGTGGGTACCGCTCCGACTGCACCCGCACCTACCTCGTCGCAGATTCGGATCCGCAGGTGATCAGCGAGCGGGTCCTCGACATGTACCGGGTCCTGGAGAAGGCCCAGGCCGCCGCTGTGAAGGCGGTACGCCCCGGTGTCACGGCGGGGGAGATCGACCGCGTCGCCCGCGACGCGATCGCCGCCGCCGGATACGGCGAGCAGTTCATCCACCGTACCGGTCACGGCATCGGGCTCACCACGCACGAGGCACCGTCGATCTCGTCGGGTTCCGCTACGGTTCTGCAGCCGGGCATGGCCTTCTCCGTCGAGCCGGGCATCTACTTCACCGGGGACGTCGGTGCCCGGATCGAGGACATCGTCGTGGTCACGGAGAACGGCGTGCGCCTCCTCAACAACCGGCCGCGGAGCCTGTTCTGGTGAGTTCCGGACCCGTGCTCCTGCTGGGCGGCCGCAGCGACATCGGCGTTCATCTGGCCGAACGTCTCGTCGCCGGACGCGAGGTGGTGCTCGCCGCGCGCGACGTCTCCTCCCTGGACGACGCGGCACGGCGGATGCGCGCCGCCGGAGCCACGTCCGTCCACCGGCTTGAGTTCGACGCCACCGATCTCGTCCGTCACCGGACGGTCGTCGAGCGGGCCGTCCGGCTCGCCGGTACTCCGGCCCACGCGATCGTCGCGTTCGGTGTCCTCGGTGATCAGCACCGCGCGGAGCACGACGAGGCCCATGCCGCCCACATCGCGACGGTGGACTACACCGCCCAGATATCCGTGTTGACCGTGCTGGCTGACGTGCTCACGGAGACGGCCACCGCGGAACAACCGGCGACCATCGTCGCCTTCTCTTCGGTGGCGGGTTGGCGCGCCCGCCGCGCCAACTACGTGTACGGATCGACGAAGGCCGGTCTCGACGCGTTCTGCCAGGGTCTGGCCGACCAGCTCCACGGCGGTCCGGTCCGGCTGATCACCGCCCGACCCGGCTTCGTCATCGGACGGATGACCGAGGGCATGGATCCGGCTCCGATGTCGGTCACCTCGGCGGAGGTCGCCGACGCGATCGTCGCCGAGATCCGGTTTCAGGAGAGGCGGGGGAGAGTCCGGTCCACGACCCTGTGGATCCCGCGCCGACTGGAGGCTCTCGCCCGGGTGATGCGGCTCGTTCCCCGCCCGGTGTGGCGCCGGATGCCCCGGTGACCGACCCGGTAGGATGACGCCACATGAGCAACTCCGCCACCGGTGACCGGGCCGCGACCGACAGCGGTGTCTCGCACCCGGAAGCGTTCCTCGCGAGCGTGGTCGGGATCAGTGCCGCGGGTATGGGCGATCTGCCCGCCACCTCCCTCGATCGGTTGCGTGCGGCCGACGTGGTGATCGGTTCCTGGCGGCAACTCAACCTCATTGACGGGGAGATCACCGCGGAACGCCGTCCGTGGCCGTCCCCGCTGCTGCCCTCGATCGAGCCCCTGTTCAAGGAGTTCTCGGGTCGCCGCATCGTGGTCCTCGGATCGGGCGACCCGATGTTCCACGGGATCGGCACGACACTGACCAGGATCTTCGGTCCCGGGAACATCGAGGTGCTCCCCCTCGCATCGTCGGTGTCGCTGGCCTGCGCCCATCTGGGCTGGCCGTTGAACGACACCCCTGTGGTCAGTCTGGTGACCCGTCCGGTGTCGGCCGTCATCCCGCTGCTGGATCAGGGCAGAAGGTTCCTCATCCTCGGCCGCGACGAGACCACACCGGGCGAGGTGTCCTCACTGCTCGCCGCCCGGGGGCACGGCGGAGCGAAGGTCCACGTCCTGAGCGACCTGGGGGGACCGGACGCCCACACCCAGAGCTACCGCGCCGCCGCCGCACAACCTCCGCGCAGCGCCCTGAACGTGATCGCCGTCATACCCGCCGGTACCCACGGAAGGAGCCTGCTCCCGGGTCTTCCGGACGACTCCTACGACACCGATGAGGGACAGCTCACGAAGGCCGATGTCCGCGCCTGGACCGTCTGCGCACTCGCACCTCGCCCGGGGGAACGTCTCTGGGACATCGGCGGTGGCGCCGGATCCGTCGCCATCGAATGGTTGCGCAGCACCCCCGGTACCAGCGCCGTCTCCTTCGAAAGGGCCGAGCACCGCAGGAGGACCATGACGGACAACGCCCGGAATCTCGGCGTGGAGCACCTCGAGGTGCTGGGTGACGCGCCGGATTCCTTCGGGAAGGCTGACACGGATCCCGACGTCATCTTCATCGGTGGCGGCCTCACCGCCCCCGGTCTCGCGGAAGCCGCATGGTCGCGGCTGAAGTCGGGTGGGAGACTCGTGGCCAATGCCGTGACCGTCGAGTCCGAACGGGAGCTCTGGCAACTCCGCGACCGCTTCGGTGGCCGGATCACCCGCATCCAGATCGACTCGGAGACGTCGATAGGCGGGTTCACCGCCCTACGCCCCGCGCTGCCCGTGACGCAATGGAGAGCCACGAAGCAGGGTCCCGAACCAACTGAACAAGGGGAGAACCACACACCATGACCGTCTACTTCATCGGCGCCGGCCCCGGTGCCGTCGATCTCCTCACCCTCCGGGCGGACCGCCTGATCCGTTCTTGCGGGGTCTGCCTGTACGCGGGCAGCATCGTTCCCGAGGAGGTTCTCGAGCACTGCCCGGATGGCGCCGAGGTGATCAACACCGCCCGGATGCCGCTGGACGAGATCATGTCCGTGATCCGGCGGGCCGACACGAGCGGTCTCGACGTCGCCCGGCTCCATTCCGGGGATCCGTCGGTGTACTCGGCCCTCGCCGAGCAGGCCCGCCGCCTGACCGATGCCGGTATCGACTACGAGATCGTCCCGGGGGTCCCGTCCTTCGCCGCGGCGGCGGCGGCACTCGGACACGAGCTCACCGTGCCCACGGTCGGCCAGACCGTGATCCTCACCCGGGTCAGCGGTCGTGCCTCCGCGATGCCCGAGGGCGAGGATCTCGCAACCCTCGGTGCGTCCCGCGCGACGTTGTGCATCCATCTCGCGGCGCACGACATCGACCGCGTCGTCGGGGAACTCACCCCGAACTACGGGGCTGACTGCCCTGTCGCGGTCGTCGCCTACGCCAGCCGCCCGGAGGAGCGGATCGTGCGTGGACGGTTGGGCGACATCGCCGGAGCGGTGCAGGAGGCCGGGATCAGCCGGACCGCCGTGATCATCGTCGGGGAGGTACTCGGGGCGGAGGGCTTTCCCGACAGCTACCTCTACTCCGATGACCGGCCACGCGACGCGGAAGGACGGACGATACCGTGCGTGCACTGATTCTCGGTGGAACCTCGGAGGGACGGGAACTCGCCGCCCTGATGTCCGCCCGCGGATGGCTCGTGACCAGTTCGCTCGCGGGCCGGGTCGCCAGCCCGAGGCTGCCGGTGGGGGAGGTGCGCATCGGGGGATTCGGTGGGCCCGCCGGCCTCGCACGCTGGCTGATCGACCAGGGTGTGGAGGTCGTCATCGATGCCACCCATCCCTTCGCCGAACGGATATCGATCTCCGCGGCGGAGGCCACCCGGGCCACCGGGGTGCCCCTGATCGCGCTGCACCGACCGGCGTGGGAGCCGGTCGCACGGGACAAGTGGCGGATGGTCGACACGATGGAGGAGGCCGCGCGGATCACGGAGCGCGACTACCACCACATCCTGCTCACCATCGGCCGCCAGCAGCTCGCCCCCTTCGCCCACGACGATCTCAACCTCTACGTCATCCGCTGCGTGGACAGACCCGATGCCCCGCTTCCCGCCCGGCACCGCGTGATCCTCGACCGCGGACCGTTCACGGTGGCGGCGGAGAAGAAGCTCATGCGGGACAACCAGATCGACTGTGTCGTCACCAAGAACTCCGGTGGAGAGCACACGCGGCCGAAGCTCGACGCGGCTCGCGAACTGGGTATCGACGTCGTGATGGTGCGCCGCCCGGAGTTGCCCGGAGGTGGCCGGATCACCGTGGTGCACACCGCGGAAGCGGCCTTCAACGCCGCGATGGAGCTCTAGGGTGCGGTCAGCTGTCCGTAGCCGTCAACGATGATGGCCGCGAACTCGGCGAACCGTCTACGGGACTGCGCCAGTTGCTCGGCACCCGCGGGGGAGAGGTGGTAGACCTTCCTGCCGGGGCCGCTCTCACCGGGCTCCCACGTTGACGTGGCCAGGCCGTCGTCCTCGAGCCGGTTGAGCACCGGATAGAGGGCCGCACCCTTGACCGGGTTCAGCCCCCGTTCCACGAGTCGCTCGGCGAGCCCGTAGCCGTGACCGGGGGCGATCTCCATCTCACCGAGCAGCAGCAGGGGCAGTGTCACACGCTGCCAGGCGGCGAACTCCCGGTCGGAACGGTCACCCATCGTCTCTTCCCCGGAGCGTGGGCAGACCCGCGTCCACCCAGAGTTTCGGGACCGTCAGGACGAGGCCGGCAAAGAGAATCACTCCCATCACGATGGGGAACGTCTCTCCGGTCCGCATCACACGGACGGCCACCAGGGTGATGAAAGCGTACTGGAGCAGTCTCCACCGGCTGCGGTTCCGCAGTGATCTCTCCTGCCCTCCGGTACGGGCCGCGGCAATGGCGGGTGACCCGAACTCCTCCTGCGGGGTTTCTCCCAGGGACAGCGAGTGGTCGGCGAGCTGGCGGGCCTCCTGTCCGGCTCGTGAGCGGCTGTACCCGTAGTTGCTGCGCAGCAGCGTGCCGTAGCGGGACACCCACTGCCCGGGGTCATCGCAGGTGTCCCGCTCGTGGTCGGGGAGGACGCCGTCGTCCGGGGTGATCCACCAGCTCAGGGCGACCAGGCCGAGACCGACAGCCGGGACGAGGACGGAAGGGACGGCAATCACCGGTACCGGATCCGTCGAGGCCGTCATCACACCGGTACCGATGACGCCGGCGACGGTGCCGAGAGCACCGACCCGGAAGCCGGTGGTCCGGCCGCTGGCGTGGCTGAGGATGGCGAGGTGCAGTGCCGTGAGACTGACGGTGGACCCGATCGCCAGCACGATCATCTTCGTGGTCAGCGTGAAGGACCATCCCACGGTGAACAGCCAGAGCGAGGCCAACAGGACGAGGAGTCCGGCCTGCATGGCCACGCCCGACAGCAGGTTCCGCCACGTCAGTCCGGCCGTTTCCGGTGCGAAGGGGTAGGTGGCGACGGTTTCCCGCGCGGCCTCGCGTGGTGTGGACCATGACTCGTCGTCCGGGGCGACGGCGGCGCTGATCATTGCGTTCCGCATGGTGTCGGTCTCCCGGGCGAGGGCATCCCGGTCGAGCCTGCCGCTCACGACGAGATGGAAACGGTACGCCGCGATCCAGTCGGACTGTGCCGCGGTCAGATCGTCAGGCATGAATGGTTCTCCTGTCTTTTTCGTAGGGCGATCCGAAGGTCACAGACCAGACTAGATAGATTTTCTATCTAGTCAAGCGTCCGGTGTCCCGGACCGGGTACGCCGTCCCCGGGAGCCGGTGGTTCCCACCCCGCGACCGGAGATGGTGAACGTGGTCGGTGTGAGCTGAGGGGACCGCTCCCGGTGGGAAGATCGAACGGCACCGGGGAAGTGAAGACCGTGACGGAGATCGGTTCGCGGGCGTGTCCGGAGCGCCGCGCAGGCAGGCGGGCGGGCGCTACCCGGAGAGAAGTCATCTCTCTCCGGAACCGGAGACCCCACGGACCGGGAGACGGAATCTGGCCTCCGGGTTGAGGTGGGTCTCCCGGGATCAACCACGGAAGGCCCGCCACGGGCCCCGGCGTTCGGGGAGGAACCAGGGCACCTCAGCCGTAACGGCGTGAGGTGAATACCCGCGGCCCTTCGGGCCCCTCGTAGACCTTCGTCGTCGATGCCCCGATGATGAGCATCGTCCGCATGTCGACCACGTCCGGATCGAAGTCGGCGAGGGTGGTCACCGTGACACTCTCCCGGTCGGAACCGACGGCACGGGCGACGATGACCGGGGTTTCGGGGCCCTGGTGTTCCAGCACGATATCCCGTAGCTCCGCCACCTGGCGCCGCCTTGTTCTCGATGCCGGGTTGTACACGGCGAAGGCCATGTCCGCCCCGGCGAGGGCGTGCACCCGACGGGCGATGACCTCCCACGGTTTCAACCGGTCGGACAGGGAGATCATCCCGAAGTCGTGGCCGAGCGGAGCACCGACCCGGGAGGCGACGGCCTGCGCCGCGGTCATTCCGGGAACAACCCTGACGGTGACATCCCGCCATGCGTCGTCATCCGCGGTCTCGAGAACCGCGGCCGCCATGGCGAACACACCCGGATCGCCGGAACTGACGACGGCGACCCTCCTGCCCCTGGCCGCGAGATCGAGCGCCATGGCGGCGCGCTCGGCCTCGACCTTGTTGTCGGAGAGGTGGCGGCGCTGCCCGGACCGCTCCGGGACACGGTTGATGTAGGTGGAGTAGCCGACGAGGTCCTCCGCGAGCTCCAGCTCGCGGGAGACCTCGGGGGTGGTCCAGTCGGGATCACCCGGGCCCAGTCCCACGACGACGACCTCACCCGGGCCCGTCGGCGCCGACCGGCCGGCCGCCTCCGACGACGCGGCGCAGACACCCTCCCGGTGGGAGGGGACGACGGCGACAGCGAAATACGGCACCTCGGTCACCTCGGTGGCCGGGAGGGAATCCTGTCCCGCCATGCCGATCCGGGACACGACGTACGTCCGGTGGAGGACACCGGCGTGGTCGAGGGCCCGCCGGACCTTCGGCCAGGTCCTCCCCAGCTTCATCACCACGGCTGTGTCGGTGTCCCGGAGCCGCCTCGACAGTTCCTCCTCATCGAGGGTTCCGGGGAGTACGGTGAGCACCTCGTCATCCTCGGCGAGTGGGCGGGCGAGGACGTCCGCGGCCGCGGTGATCGAGGTGACCCCGGGAATTATCCGGGCGGCCCGGGTACCGGGGAGATCAGCGAGCATCCGGTGGAGATGCTGGTAGGAGCTGTAGAGCATCGGATCCCCCAACGCGAGCACGACCACGTCGCGGCCCGCGTCCAGGTGTCCCGAGAGGCGCTGGGCGGCCTCCACGTAGAACTCCGCCAGTGCACCCGCATACCCGCCCGGATGGGTGGTGTCCCCGGTGGTGACGGGATAGGAGAGCAGCTCATGGATCTGCCCCTCGTGCAGGTAGGGCTCGGCGGCCGCACGGGCGGCGGACGCGCCACCCGGCTTCGCGTGGTACGCCACGACGTCCGCGGCGCCGATCGCCCGGGCTGCGGCGACGGTGAGCAGCTCCGGATCCCCGGGGCCGACGCCGACACCGGTGAGGGACCCTCCGTCGGCGGCCATCTACATGATCTCCCGGGAATCGGCGAGCGCGTTGACCGCGGCACAGGTGATGGCGGATCCTCCCCGTCGACCGTGGACAGTGAGGAACTCCGTACCGAGCGAGGACGCGTCGTCGGCGAGCGCCTGCTTGGATTCGGCGGCGCCGATGAATCCGACGGGGACACCGAGAATCGCAGCCGGGCGGGGAAGAGCGGGATCAGCCGCAAGCAGGTTGAGCAGGTGGAACAGAGCGGTCGGTGCGTTTCCGATGGCCACCACGGCGCCGTCGAGGACGGGGCGCCACAACTCCACGGCGGCGGCGGTCCGCGTTGTCCCGAGTTCCCGGGCGAGCTCGGGGACGCGGGCATCCCCGAGCAGACAGATGACCTCGTTGTCCGCCGGGAGACGACGCCTCGTCACACCCGAGGCGACCATCTGGACATCCGTGAGGACGGGGGCGCCGGACTGCAATGCGTGACGCGCGGCGTGGACGAGGGCGGCGGACATGGCGATGTCGTCCGCGAGGTCAACCTCACCGGCGGCGTGGATCATCCTGACGGCCACCGTGGCCTGCTGGGGGTCGAAGGCCGAGAGGTCAGCCTCGTTGCGGATGGTGGCGAAGGAACGGCGGTAGATCTCGGAACCGTCGGTGATGTACTGATGCATGGTGCCTCATTCTACGTCCCGGGGGTGTCAGTTCCTCCCGTCCCTGCGACCGACCTCGTATTCACCCTCACCGACCGCGAGATAATCCGTGTACGGCCTGTCCACGGGATGCCCACAGCGGCGCTCACATCCGGAGAAGTGGACGTGGTCCTCGGGGGCGGCGGGCACGCGGTGTTCCCGGACGGCAGCCACCGCATCGGCCCGCGTGTCGGACGCGGACTTGTCGCACCCGGTGGACCCGGTGCAGGCGGAGACCTCGAGCCACGGGGAGCCCGCGTCGAAGATGAGCCCCATGGGGGCGAGTACCTTCACCACGACCTCAGCGGACGCGGTGTCCAACCCCTCGATGATCACAGAGCGCCAGCAGGTGACCTGGGTCGGCCGACCGATGGTCGCGATCATCCGGGCGAGGGTCGTGTCCAGTGCGCCGAACCTCAGTCCGGCCGCGAGGCTGACCGTCCCGTCCGGACGGTCGATCCAGCCGATCGGCGGCTCCGGTGTCCCGACGGGAACCGCCGGCGCGGGGACGCCACGGGCGAGACCCGAGCCGGTGAGGTCCGCGGCGATGTCGGATGCGGCACCGGGTTGCTCGTCGATGCGCCAGGCCTTCCCGCGGCGCGCGGCCCACAGGGCGGCCGCCCGGGCCAGTGCCCGGGCCGTGTCCCCGGGGCGGGTCGCTGCGTCGACGGGCGAGCCACCGAGAATCAGGTGGTGGAGCTCGGACCCGGGCAGCACCCCGATGTCGGGACGCCGGGACGCGATCAGTCCGCTCCCGTCATCGATACCGAAAAGCGTCCGCCCGGACAGCCGGGCCGTGGTCGGATCATCCAGCAGCAGCTGGTCGAGCTGTTCTACGAGCGGAACGAGTTCGGGGGAGAGGGGGGCCGCGATGATGTTGCGGATCCGGTCGTGCGCGATGCTCGGCAGCAGGCCCGCAGCGTCCACCGCCCCGGTGAATCCTGCGGCATTCTCCTCGGAGATTCCGCGCACCTGAAGGTTGCCCCGGGTCGTCAGGTGGATCATCCCGTCACCGTAGCGGTCGGAGAGGTCCGCGAGAGTCTCCCACCTTCCGGGATCCAGGTAACCCCCCGGCACCCGGATCCGTCCGATCCGACCATCCGCGGCACGGTGCATGTGCACCGCACCCGGACAGGCGTCGGGACGACCACGGTCGCCGAGACTCCGGGAGTTCTCCACCGTGTGCCCGGTGGTTGATGATGCCCTGGATTCCGCGCTCATGCTCACCAGTCTAGGACCCGCCCGCCCCGGGCGGCAGCCGCGCCGCCGCGGTTCCGCAACCGTGTCCCGGCCACCCCGGGGGCTCCGGAGGTACCGGGCGACGCCGTCGTTAAGGTGGACCCATGTCCTCCCGTCCCGTGTCTCCCCACCTGCGCACGGTCGCATCCGTGCTGCTCTGCACCGTGCTGCCGGTGACGGTCGACGTGGTGCGGAGTCAGGTGGCCCGGTGGATGAGCGGTGAGCGGGCCGACATCCGGTATCCGGAACGCAGGCGGGTTCCGGGATCGGTTGCGGATGCCGCGCCCGGAACGGTCCTGTCGGCGGAGCCGGTGCAGGTTCTCGGCGCGGGCAGCCGACTGAACCCGGCCACGGCCACCGCATTCTGCTACGCCACCAGGGACTCGTCCGGTCGGGTGATCCCCGCGACCGGGGTTCTGCTGCGCTCACGACGGCTCACCGCCGACCACGCGGGACCCCGACCGTTGATCGCGTTCGCGCCGTCGACTCAGGGCGTGGCGCGACACTGCGATCCGTCGGTCAGCTGCACCGTGGGCCTGGATCTCTTCCTGCGCCCGCCGGTGGACTGCATCATCGCCTACGAACTTCCGGTTCTTCTCGCACTGGTGGCCTCGGGTTTCCATGTCGTATTCATCGACTACCCCCGGGACGAGGTGACCGGTGTCCAGTACTACGGGGACAACATCGCCGGTGGTCAGGCGCTCGCGGACGCAGTGCGGGCCGCGGTCGAGCTTGGAGTCTCACCGAGAGCACCTCTGGGCCTGTGGGGTTTCTCCCAGGGGGGTGGCGCGGTCGGGTGGCTGGTCGAGAACCCCGGCTACGCCCCTGACGTCATCCCCCGGGCCGCGGTCGTCGGTTCGCCGCCGTCAGATCTCGGCGCGGTGCTGGGCCATGTCGACGGCGGCCTGATCACCGGGGCGCTCGCCTACGCGGTGGCGGGACTGGTGGTCAGCTCCGATGATCTCCGCAGGACGCTGTGGCCGCTGTTCAACGACCACGGTCGGGCGCAGATCCGGGCGAACACGACGACGTGCGCCGGGGGGAGCATCGTCACCTCCGCGTGGGCGTCGACGCGGAGGTGGACGGTGTCGGGTCTGTCACTCGCGGAGCTGGCGGAGTCGCTGCCCGTGGTCCGACGTGCACTGCGCCGCCAGCTGCTCGGGGAACGGCGTCCCTCCTGCCCGGTGCTGCTGTGGGGGTCCGCGAACGACGACGTCATACCCGTCGGCCAGGTCCGGGAGGTGGCCCGCCACTGGGCCGGTGCAGGGGGAGACGTCTCCTACCGGGAGTCGATGATGCCGAGGCTCCCGGGCCGCACGACCCTCAACCACTTCCTCCCCTACTACCTCCGGTTACCCCGCAACATCGCGTGGTTACTGTCCGCTCTGCGGTAGGCTGACCGCAGACACAGCCCGTTTTACGTACCCCCGAACGCGTTGCACCGCAGGCAGCGCAGGCAAGGACCTCTCCACCGTGATTCTGCTTCTCTCCACCTCCGACACCGACCTGTTGTCCGCGAAGTCCGCGAATGAGTGCAGCGAGGTGGAGTACCGCTTCGCCAACCCGAACGGCGTGTCCACCGAGATGCTCGATGAGCACCTCGCCGGTGCCGATCTGGTGATCGTGCGGCTGCTGGGCGGTAGGCGCGCGTGGGAGGACGGCCTCGACCACATCCTGCGCAGCGGGGTTCCGGCGGTCGTGGTGTCGGGTGAACTCGCCGTCGACGCCGAACTCACCGAGCTGTCCACCGTCCCCGCGGGTGTGGTCACCCAGGCACACACCTATCTCGCCGAGGGAGGAGCGGACAACCTGCACCAGCTGCACAACTTCCTCTCCGACACGGTGCTGCTCACGGGACTCGGCTTCGACGAGCCGGTCCGGATGCCGTTCTGGGGGCACCTGGACCGCCCGGAGTTCTCCGGTCCCGCCGACGCGCCGCGGGTGGCGATCCTCTACTACCGGGCACAGCATCTCGCCGGCAACGTGGACTACATCCACGGTCTGGCCGACGCGATCGAGAACCTCGGCGTGCGCGCCGTACCGATCTACTCCGCCTCCCTGCGTACCGCGCCGGATGACCTGCTCACCGAGCTGGCGGACATGGACGTGCTGATCACCACGGTGCTCGCCGCCGGGGGCACCAAGCCCGCGACCGCACAGGCGGGGGAGCAGGACGAGGCGTGGGACGTGGCGGCGCTCGCCGCACTCGATGTCCCCATCATCCAGGGGCTCGCGCTGACCAATCCGCGCGCCCGGTGGGAAGAGTCCGACGACGGACTCTCGCCGCTGGATGTCGCCACCCAGGTCGCGGTGCCGGAGTTCGACGGCCGGATCATCGCCGTGCCCTTCTCCTTCAAGGAGTACGACGCGGACGGCCTGATCTCCTACGTCCCCGACCACGAGCGCTGCGCCCGGCTCGCCGGGATCGCCTGCCGCTTCGCCCGGCTACGGCATCTCGACAACGCGGAGAAGAAAATCGTCGTCATGCTGTCGGCGTACCCGACGAAGCACGCCCGGATCGGCAACGCGGTGGGCCTCGACACCCCGGTGTCCACCCTCAGGGTGCTGCACGCCATGGCCGAGGCCGGCTACGACCTGGGTGACACCTCGGAGATCCCCGGATACGACGATCTCGACGGCGACGCCTTCATGCACGCAATCATCGCCGCCGGCGGACACGACCCCGAGTGGCTCACAGACGAGGTGCTCGCCAACAATCCGCTCAAGCTGTCGAGGCGGGACTACCTCGACTACTTCGCGACCCTCCCGGAGGGCATGCGCGAGGAGATGACCGAGCACTGGGGCGAGGCACCCGGAATGCACTACGTCAACCCCGCCACCGGTGAGCTGTACGTCGCGGGACTCGTCTTCGGCAACGTCGTCGTCATGGTGCAGCCGCCCCGTGGCTTCGGTGACAACCCGGTCGGCATCTACCACGACCCGGACCTGCCGGCGAACCACCACTACCTCGGGACATACCACTGGCTCCGTCACGTCTTCGGCGCGGACGCCATCGTGCACATGGGCAAGCACGGCAACATGGAGTGGCTGCCCGGCAAGACCGTCGGCATGTCCGCGGACTGCTACACAGACCAGGCGATCGCCGACATGCCGCTGATCTACCCGTTCCTCGTGAACGACCCGGGCGAGGGGAGCCAGGCGAAGCGCCGCGCCCACGCCACCCTCATCGACCACATGATCCCGCCGATGGCCCGCGCGGAGTCCTACGGCGACATCACCCGGCTCGAGCAGCTGCTCGACGAGCACCAGAACATCTCGGCGATGGATCCTGCGAAACTGCCCGCCATCCGACAGGAGATCTGGACCCTGCTCACCGCCGCGAAGATGGACCAGGACCTCGGCTGGGAGCAGCGCCCGGACGAGGAGGTCTTCGATGACATGCTCATGCACATCGACGGCTGGCTCTGCGAGATCAAGGACGTCGCGATCCGCGGTGGCCTGCACATCCTCGGCGGGGACATCTCCGGCGAGATGCGCATCGAACTCGTCCTGGCGATGCTCCGCGCCCGCCAGCTCTGGGGTGGCGATCGCAGCGTCCCGGGACTGCGGGAGGCGCTCGGCCTGTCCGAGGCGGGCGACGAGACGCGGACGCGTGTGGACACGGTAGAGGAGGTCGCGCACGGGATCCTCACCCGCCTCGATGAACTCGGCTGGGACGTCGGGCAGGTCGACTCCGTGCTCGACGGGACCCCCATGCCCGACACCGCGGACCGCGACACGGTCGCCGCGATCATGCGTTTCGCGTGCACCGAGATCATTCCCCGGCTCGCCCAGACCCCGCGCGAGATCACCCAGATCCTGCACGCCCTCGACGGCGGCTTCATCGACGCCGGCCCCTCGGGTTCCCCGATGCGTGGCCTGATCAACGTCCTGCCCACCGGCCGGAACTTCTACTCCGTCGACCCGAAGTCACTGCCCAGCCGCCTCGCCTGGGAGACCGGCCAGCTGCTCGCCGACTCGCTGATCGACCGCTACCGGGACGATCATGACGGCGCCTACCCGACGTCCGTCGGGCTGTCGGTGTGGGGAACCTCCGCGATGCGCACCTCCGGCGACGACATCGCCGAGGTGTTCGCCCTCCTCGGTGTCCGACCGGTCTGGGACGAGGCCTCCCGCCGGGTCACGGACCTCGAGATCATCGGTCTGGAGGAACTGGGCCGCCCGCGCATCGACACCACCGTCCGTATCTCCGGGTTCTTCCGCGACGCGTTCCCGCACGTTCTCGCACTGCTCGATGACGCGGTGCAGATGGTCAAGAACCTCGACGAGCCGGATGAGAGCAACTACGTACGGGCCCACGCACGTGCCGACGGCACCCTCG
This sequence comes from Corynebacterium antarcticum, assembly GCF_016595285.2. Classification (NCBI taxonomy): domain Bacteria; kingdom Bacillati; phylum Actinomycetota; class Actinomycetes; order Mycobacteriales; family Corynebacteriaceae; genus Corynebacterium; species Corynebacterium antarcticum. The sequence continues at coordinate 73,654 of NZ_JAENIP020000001.1, read as the reverse complement.
ACGAGCACACCCGCCGGATCTTCGGCTCCAAGCCCGGGACCTACGGCGCCGGTCTGCTCCAGCTCATCGAGTCCGGTGCCTGGCGAGACGACGCCGATCTCGCGGAGGTCTACACCTCCTGGGGCGGGTACGCCTACGGGCGCGGCATCGAGGGAGTCGAGGCCGCCGAGGACATGCGCACCGCCTACCGGCGGATCCAGGTCGCGGCGAAGAACGTCGACTCCGCGGAGCACGACATCGCCGACTCCGACGACTACTTCCAGTACCACGGCGGCATGGTCGCGACAGTCCGTGCCCTCACCGGAAACGACCCCGAGGCCTACATCGGTGACTCCCGCCGCCAGGAGACCGTCCGGACCCGTACGCTCCACGAGGAGTCCCGCCGCGTGTTCCGCGCCCGCGTGGTCAACCCGCGTTGGATCGAGGCCATGCGGAGGCACGGCTACAAGGGCGCCTTCGAGATGTCGGCCACCGTGGACTACCTGTTCGGCTACGACGCCACGACCAACCTGATGGATGACTGGATGTACGAGACACTGACGGACACCTACGTCCGTGACGAGGTCAACCGCGAGTTCTTCCGCCAGTCGAATCCCTGGGCGCTCCGGGACATCTCCGAACGGCTCATCGAGGCCGCCGACCGCGGGTTGTGGGAGGAACCCTCCGAGGATGCCATGGAGCTGCTGCGGGAGACGTTCATCGAAACGGAGGGTGAACTGGAGGATCGGCGGTAACCCGCGTCGACGGGGGTGAGCCGGTACACTCGGGCGGGTGCCTATCTTCATCGCGATCCCGTACATCCTGACCGAGGCCCTCGCCTTCTGGCTGGTCGCCAGATGGCTGGGGGTCGGTTGGGCGCTGCTTCTGCTCCTGCTGTTCTTCTTCGGCGGACTGCTGCTCGCCGCCGTCGAGATGCGCCGGATCGCGCTGAAACTATCCCAGGGACGCGTCAACGCGGGACGTGGGGCCGGTGACTACGGTCTCGTCGCCGCCGGTGCCCTCGGCGTCGCGATGCCGGGGTTCATCACCACGATCGTCGGCCTGATGCTGATCATCCCACCGACGAGGTCGATCGTCCGCGGAATACTCGCCCGCAAGATGCGCCGCAAGATCGAGGATCTCGGGGTCCGTGGATTCGAGGCGGCCAACCGGTACCGGCAGACCACCAGCTACGGAACATTCGTCGTCGACCACGACCCGTCGCAGGATTCGACCACCTCCGCTCCGGACGATCAGGAAATCCAGCGCTGGAGCAGCGAGGTCACCCCCGAGGACTTCCTCGACGACCGCGGGGACGAAGGGGACGGATCCACCGGCGACACCCGCCCACGCGCCTGATACGTCGGTCGATGAGCTCTCTCGTCCGTCTGCTGCTCGCACTGCTCAGCGGCGTCTTGGTCTACTCCTCCTACGAGCCCCTCGGCTGGTGGCCCGCCGGCATCGTCGGGATGGCGATCCTCTACGTGGCGTTGGCCCCCTGGAAACGCGGGATCCTGGCGTCCTCACCCCGGCTGCGCACCGGTGTGTTCCTCGCCTTCAGCCACTCGCTCGTGCTCTACCTGCTGCTCCTGCCGTGGATCGGTGAGCTCGTCGGGACGTTCCCCTACGTGGCTCTCGCCGTCACCGAGTCCCTGTACGCGATCGCCCTCGGTGCCGGTGTCACGGCGGCCGCACGCCTCCGCCGCGGACCCGTCGTCTACGCCTTCATGGCTGTCGCCGTCGAATGGCTGCGCAGTTCCTGGCCCTTCGGCGGCTTCGCGTGGGTCCGCCTCGCCTGGGGACAGGTCGACGGCCCCCTCCGCTTCCTGGCGCCCGTCGGGGGCCCTGCCCTGGTCTCGTTCGGCGCGGTGATGGTCGCGGCCGGAGTGGCCACGCTGATCCTCCGCGGCGGGCGGTACCGGGCGCTCACGCTGATCGCCGTTCCCGTCATCGCCGCAGCGGGATCCTGGGCCACCGCTCCCGGAGCGGACGCGGACACCGGACGGATCACCGTCGCCGCGGTGCAGGGCAATGTCCCGCGACTCGGTCTCGATTTCAACGCGCAACGGCGAGCCGTCCTCGCGAACCACACCCGGGTCACGGAGACCATCGGGGAACCGGTCGATCTCGTCGTCTGGCCCGAGAACTCGGCCGACGTCAGCCCCTTCGCCGACGCTCAGGCGCGCACACTCGTGGACGAGGCGGTGCGCTCGGCCGGCGCGCCCGTTCTCGTGGGGACACTCACCAGGGACGATGTCGGCGACCGCAACACCGTCGTCGTATTCGATCCCGTCACCGGCCCGGGGGAGTGGCACCACAAGAAGTACCTTCAGCCATTCGGGGAGTGGATGCCCTACCGGGAGCTGCTCCGTCCCCTGTCCCCGTACGTCGACCGGGCCGGTGACTACAAGCCGGGCGACGGGGACGGCGTCGTGCATGTCCGTGTCCCCGCCACCGGCGAGATGATCGGCGTCGGCGTGGCCACGTGCTACGAGGTCGCCTTCGACGCGGCCGGTCGGGACGCGGTCAGGGCCGGCGCCCGCATCCTGACCACACCCACCAACAACGCGACGTTCGGTTTCTCCGACATGACCTACCAGCAGCTGGCCATGTCCCGGATGCGGGCTCTGGAACTCGACCGTGCGGTCGTCGTCGCCGCGACATCGGGGGTGTCGGCGATCATCCACCCCGACGGTCACGTCGCCTCGAGTACGAGGATCTTCACCCCGGCCGTACTCACCGACACTCTTCCACTCCGCGACCGGCTCACGTTCGCGGCCCGCCACGGTTCCTGGATCGAGGTGACGCTGGGTATGATTGGGTGGATATGCCTGTTCGTCGTGCTCGTCACCGGAAGAACCGGACGATCGACCGGGCCCCGACGCAGGCGCCAGCCACACCGAGGAGAATGACTCACCCATGTCGAAACCCAGCGACGCAACCCTGGTCATCATCCCGACCTACAACGAGCGGGAGAATCTTCCCCTGATCACCGGTCGGGTCCGTTCCGCCACGCCGGAGGTGGACATCCTCGTCGTCGACGACGCCAGCCCGGACGGGACGGGAGAGCTCGCCGACGAGATCGCCGACGCCGATCCCCGGATCCACGTCCTGCACCGCAACGGCAAGGGCGGTCTCTGCGGCGCGTACGTCGAGGGATTCCGCTGGGGTCTGGAACGCGACTACCGCGTCCTGTGCGAGATGGACGCCGACGGGTCACACGCACCCGAGCAGCTGCACCTCCTGCTGGGTCAGATCGACGCCGGTGCCGATCTGGTCATCGGTTCCCGGTACGTCGACGGCGGGAAGGTGGTCAACTGGCCGAAGCAGCGGTGGCTGCTATCGAAGGGCGGGAACATCTACATCTCGCTGGCCCTCGGCGCGGGGCTCAGCGACATGACCGCCGGCTACCGCGCGTACCGCCGCGAATTGATCGAGTCCCTCGATCTCGACGAGCTGTCGAACGCCGGGTACATCTTCCAGGTGGACCTGGCGTGGCGGGCGGTACGGGAGGGTTTCGACGTCCGGGAGGTCCCGATCACCTTCACCGAACGCGAGATCGGCGAGTCCAAACTGGACGGCAGCTTCGTCAAGGATTCCCTCGCACAGGTCACCGCGTGGGGCGTCGCGCACCGCAGGCAGCAGCTCTCCGCCGTCGCGGAGGAAGTGAAGAAGGAGATCGAGTTCCGCCGTCGCAAGCGGCGCCGTAACTGATCCCCCTTCCCGGAGTGCTTCCCCGGCACAGATCCAGGTTCTCCGTCGGGCCGGGATGCGTCTCGCCCTATGGTCCCGGCCACCGGATCGGTGCGCCGGTGGGGTGCCTCCCACACTCCGTCCGAGATCTCCCAATGGGTCAACCACCGGTCCGGGTGCCGCCCGAGGAAGCACAGCACACTGTCCCCGAATGCGGCGGTATCCCGCGTGGGGAGTGGCGTGACCGCACCGGTGACGGCACACCGCCAAGGGGAGTGGCACCACATCAGGGGCAGATCGCCTGTTCCACCGAGGGGGGAACGGGGCACCTGTCCGCGTACATGTCCGGATCATGCCATGACGCCTCCACACCGATGAGACCCGCCGTGGAGTCCAGCCGTTCCGGATGACGGGAGGGCGGGACCACCGTTGGTCCCGCCCCACACGGCCTGCGGGAGAAGGGGAGGAGCATCCCCGTTCCACCGATGGTCAGGGCACGGATCGGGCCTTTCTGTGCACCCGGGTGACGGAAACAGACCGCCACGTTCCGGTCGACGGTGATCGACGTGACGGTCCGTTCCGTGTGCCGGAGGGAATCAGGCCCCGTTCTTCTTCGCTTCCTCCTGCTGCTGCTTCAGCAGGCGAGCGGCGTTGCGGCGACGCTTGCGGAGGAGCTCGATCCGCTCCTCGAGGAGCTCGTCGAGTTCCTCGATGGAACGACGCTCACGGAGCATGTCCCAGTGGGTCCGCGGAGGTTTGGTGGGCTTGGCTTCGACACCCTCACCCTCCATCAGGGTGCCCATCTGACCGTTCTTGCACATCCAGGTGCCGGGAATCTCCGCGTCATGCGCAAAAGGAACCTCGAAGACATCCCCGTCATCGGTGCGGTACTTCACCAGCTGGCGCGGCGCGAGGTCGTGGTCGCGGTCGGTCTCGTAGCTCACGGCGCCCATGCGGCTACCGCGGAGAACACGATCTGCCATAGAAGTATCAGTCCTTTACTGTGCGAAATACTGTTCAACAGCCATGTTCAGCCGGATGATCCCCAGTGTGAAGCGGAGACGTCCGCGTCATCCGTGGTGCAGCGAACGACGGAACCGGTTGAATCCGGTGTTCGGCGGGTGGTTCGCACCCTCTGTTTCCTCGCGCTGCTCCGGGTCGACGGACGGAACGGCTGTTCATCCACACCACTATAGCCCTTGATCACGCCACACGACCACCGGAGATGACCGGTCACCTCTTTACCGACCGTCCGGACCGGACACCCGGGTCCGGGGTGATTGTTGATGATGCGGCCGGGAAGGCCCTAAGGTTGGGGGAGTGAGTGAGGAAGCGGTCGTCAGGCGCCAGGCGACATGTCAATGGTGCCAGGGTCCTGTTCCCGAACAGGACCGGGGACGACCGCGGAAATACTGCAGCCATTCGTGTAGGCAGCGCGCCTACGAACAGCGTTCGCGGGTGTCCGGTACCTCGATACCCGAGGACGCGGTCATCATGCGCCCGGAGAAGGCGGAGCGTCTCACCGATCTGCTCTTCGAGCTCCGTTGTGCCGCGGAGGACATCGCCACGGCCGCGGAGGAGAATTCCCCTGCGGAGGAGATCCGTGAACTCTGCACGGAGCTCGTCACCTTGGCGCGCCGCGCCGAACACCTTCGCTAACTTCGCACGTCGAGAACACCGGAAGAGGATACATGGAAACCCTCAAGAAGCCGTTCGTGGCTCTCACCGTCATCGCCATCATCGTGATCTCCCTGGCGAGCGTCGGCCCGCTGGTGTACAAACTCATCACCAACCCCGGCATCCGTACCGGTGGCATCAACGCGGAGAACGCTGTTCCCGCGACGACCGGTGTCGACGGCCACTGGAATCTCGTTCCGGGCTCCGGGGCGAACACGACCGGTGTCGGCTTCACCTTCAACGAGGTGCTTCCGGGCGAGCGCAAGAGTACCTCGGGAAGCACATACCAGGTGACGGGCTTCCTCGACGTGAGCGACGGACAACTCACCGACGGAGAGGTTGTCGCGGATGCGACGACCATCAAAACGGACATCGAGAAGCGGGACATCAATGTGCGGAGGAGCATCCTGCACACCGACGATTTCCCGACAGCCACATTCCAGGTGAAGGGGCCGATCGATCTCACGGATGTTCCCGACGACGGTACGGTGGCGAACGCTGAGGTTCCCGGCGTCCTCACTCTCCACGGAACCTCCCGCGACGTGACACCCACGCTGGACGTCCTCCGCACCGGTGAGCGGGTCATCGTAGCCGGGGTTCTCACCGTCGACAGGACCGACTACAACATCTACCCGCCGGAGTTCGTCGCGGCGACCATCGCCGAAAAAGGCGAGATCAACATCCGTCTCGTCTTCGAGAAGTGAGGTAGAACATCATGGCGCACCGTATGATCCCGATGCTCTGGTTCCGCATCGTCATCCTGATCGGTTTTCTGGGGTACACGGCGTACTCGCAGATGTGGCTGCTCGCGGGTATCGGCGTCGTTCTCCTCGTCCTCACCGGATTCCAGTTGCGGACGGCCCGGAGCACACGGGACAGCATCCGGGCCGCGACAGACGGATCCGGTGGGAAGGAGCCGGGTAAATCATCTCGCCGGCGATGATCAGGTCATAGGTCTTTACACACCACTTTTTGTCACGCGTGACAAAAAGTGGTGTGTTTCCGCACTCGCCGACCGGAGCGGCGGGGCGGTCAACACCCCGCCGGGAAGTCCACCCACGCACCGACGGGTGCCATCATCCGGGAGTGCAGACGCCATCAGGTACCGCTGCGGGACATGGCTGCAACGGCGCCACAACGGGACGACGTGTTGGGAGCACGCTGCCCGGGAAGCAGCGCCCATACGTCAACCTCCGACCCGATAACGCCGGGATGGTACGACGCACCCGGCACCCGGCATCACGGGCCGGGTCCCGGAATCGGAGCCAGGCCGACGACACAGCCTCCGGCACCCGGAGGTACCCACAGAGGGAACACCGAGATCGCCTCTTGGCCGATAATGTACATTATGTCATTTAACACCGTGCCCGACACGGCACCCGCTGCGTGACGGCGCAGCGTGTCTTTCTCCCCCAGACAGATGGTTACCGGAGCTCTCCCCGAGCCGCGCCTCCGGGAGAGCCGGAACCCCGACCACCAGACAACGCTGCCGGAGGACCCGTCAGGCGAACTCGCGGTTGAACACAGCCACACTGAGACTCACGGTGGGGTCAGCGGCCGGGACACCATCCTCCCGGTCGTCCCGCAAGACGGCTATGAGTTCGGCGGCGGACGTGGGTGGCAGCGGGAGCACAACCAATGCGCACACATCAGGTCCGTAGCAACGACGAAAACCACCCCACCGGCACTGGCCACGGGCTCGCCGGAAGACCCCCCGCGGCCCATGAGCGAGTGCGCCCACTGGTCGATGTAACCATCTGGCGGCCACCGGCGGAAGCCCGAGAAGCTCTCTGCCCCGGTGATGGTGCTCAGCATGGCCGAGGAACCACGACACAGAACACCCGGGTCACAGCCTCTGCAGAATCTGATCTACCGCCACATCTGGTATTTGAATGTGGTGCCGGGCAATTCCGGAGAAAGACCCGATTGCGCCACCGAGCTCAACTCTCCGAAAGGGCGAACCACTTGCCGTGTTTCCGGACACCCGTGCGGGAAATGGCGCCTTGCCGAGGTTCGTATTCTGAACTGAATACCGATAACGTGTCAATTATATTTTCCACCACCGTCATTATTCCCCGGGTGCCCGGCTGCTCCTACAGGGTGTGACATCGACAACCTGCCGCCATCCATTCAGGCATGCACGTCTTCCATTCTCTCAGTCATGGATGCTCGACATTGTCCGGAACAGTATTTGAATCCTTCGAAGCTTCCATTTTTGGGTTTGAGCTCACGTGTCGAAGTTCTCGGACGATGGAGACAACCGCTGGCAGATACCCCGGCGCTCTGCCCTGCACCGGCCACCGAGGTGAACTGCAGTGAAATCATGCAGTACCATGCGATTGACGTCGTATCCTCGCTTTCTATCCGCTCTACCGATCTACTTCCGTACCGGTCAGTGCCTGATAGAGGGTTAGTGCGCTCAACGTTGCGATTATGGGCGCTGCAAGATTGGGACTGATCGAATTGTCAGACAATAGCCATGAGAAAATTACGAAGCCCACACAGGCGGTCACCAGGGAGAGGGTAACAGCTGTTCTATTTGATTCGCTGCCGTGCGAGCTCCCCTTTGTGGATGACTTTTTACTGAGTTCGAAAAACTCCCGCGTTGTGCTTCTTCCATTCCGCCAGCAAACTCAAATACGGCAAACATTATTAGTTTAAATGGGAGGGCCAAAGACATCAGGGACCGCGACCGCGGCACGATAATCCCCGCACCCACTTCTTCCCCACCGACCCTTCCCGTGGGCCGCGGCGCCGTCTCCGACGGTCGGCCTGCGCACGATAGCGATCCTGATGCACGCGACGTAATACACCGGGCAGAAGCGGACCTGACCTGGTGGAGGTGTCACCGGGACGACAATCGGAACCTTATTTCCCCTCCCCCGCGGTTCAACCCCGGACGATTGCCCCGGATACGGAAACACGGGGCCAATGGTGCTCCGTTTTCTCCGGAGTTGCAATCGGCTGCACCTTTTGGTCGGTTCGACTGTAAGCTGATCAACACCGCTAAAGGTCATCAAGACCTAAAGGTAGATGAAAGGAGAGACGGTGTCCCCGCCCGATACCCGACTGGCCGTATCCACCGTGATCTTCGCTCTCCGCCCGGAGCCCGAGGCCACACCTTCCCTGTGGACCCCTTTCGTCAGACGGACCCGCGACCCGCACCTCGGTCAGTGGGCTCTACCGGGAGGTTGGCTCCCCGCCGACGAAGGGCTGGAGGATGCCTCCTCCCGGACGCTGGCGGAGACCACCGGTCTCCACCCCAGTTATCTCGAACAGCTCTACACCTTCGGCGATGTCGACCGCTCTCCCACCGGCAGGGTCGTCTCCGTCGTCTACTGGGCACTGCTCCGGACCGACGAGGCACAGCACGCCGGGGAACGGGAGAACGTCCGCTGGTTTCCGGCCGGGGATCTCCCCGACCTCGCCTTCGACCACCTGGAGATCGTCGACTACGCACTCGACCGCCTGCGGACCAAGGTCGAGTACTCGGCCATCGCCAGGTCCTTCCTCGGAGACACGTTCACGCTCACCGAACTGCGGCACGTCCACGAAGCCGTTCTCGGCCATCCCCTGGATCCCGCGAACTTCCGGCGTTCGATGATCTCCTCCCCCGATCTCGTCGACACCGGCCGGGTGCTCACCGGCACCCCCCACCGACCACCCAAGCTCTACAGCTACCGTGCTCCGGGCTCAGCCCGCCCCTAGCACGGTTTTCGCCACCCCTCACCCGCATAACCGGAGGACCAGTACATCATGCCCAACCAAGAACCGACCGGCCCACGCGAACACGCTTCCGTGGATCGGACACTACAGCTGATCACTGCGGGCGCCCGCGCCGGATCCTCCTGCAGCAGCTCGCTCACCGAGAACCCCTGGGCGTTCGACGCCATGCCCGGGTACGGGCCCGGCGCATCAATGTCGGATCCGATCCCCGACGATGCTCCCCGCCAGGGCAGTCTGCCGCCCGAGTACCGGAAGGCCTCCGACGCGGAACTCCACGATCGGATCCGCGCGGCGAAAGCGGCGCTCGGCGAGAGGGTCGTCGTCCTCGGCCACTTCTACCAACGCGATGAGATCGTCCAGCACGCCGATTTCGTCGGCGATTCCTTTCAGCTGGCGAACGCGGCCCGCACCCGGCCGGCCGCCGAAGCGATCGTGTTCTGCGGCGTCCACTTCATGGCGGAGACCGCGGACATCGTCTCGGCGCCCCACCAGAAGGTCATCCTCCCGAATCTCGCCGCCGGCTGTTCGATGGCGGACATGGCCGAACTCGATGCGGTCACCGACTGCTGGGAGCAGCTGCACGGGATCTACGGCTCGGCCACCGACCGGGACGGTCGCGTCCCGGTCATCCCCGTCACCTACATGAACTCCTCGGCGGCACTGAAGGCGTTCGTCGGTGAGCACGGCGGCATCGTCTGCACGTCCTCGAACGCTGACGCGGTGCTGGAGTGGGCGTTCGAGCGGGGTCAGCGTGTCCTGTTCTTCCCCGACCAGCACCTCGGCCGCAACACCGGTCGTGCCCGGGGAATCCCGCTGGCGCAGATGCCTCTGTGGAGCCCCGACCGTCCGCTCGGCGGAAACACCCGGGAGCAGCTCCTCGACGCCAGGATCCTGCTCTGGCACGGTTTCTGCTCCGTGCACCGGCGGTTCACCGCCGACCAGATCGACCGTGCCCGCGCCGGGTATCCGGACGCCCACGTCATCGTGCACCCGGAGTGCCCGATGGAGGTCGTCGACGCCGCGGACTCCGCAGGCTCCACCGACTTCATCGTCAAGGCGATCAACGCCGCTCCCCCGGGGTCCGTGTTCGCGGTCGGCACCGAGATCAATCTCGTCCAGCGACTGGCCGCCGAGCACCCCGAGCACACCATCTTCTGCCTGGATCCGGTGATCTGCCCGTGTTCCACCATGTACCGGATCCACCCGGGGTATCTCGCGTGGGTGCTGGAGTCCCTTGTCGACGGTGACACCGTCAACCGCATCACCGTCGATCCGGACACCGGTGCAAAGGCGGGTGTCGCCCTGGAGCGCATGCTGTCCGTCGCACCCCGCCCGATGGCCGGATCAACCAGTGGAAGGAAGGACTGACCGTGTACCCGACGGCGGCACAGATCAACGGCATCATCGACGACGCCCTCGCAGAGGACGCCCCGTGGGGCGACCTCACCTCCGAGACACTGATCCCCCCTGACGCCCGCGCGACCGCGACCCTCACCGCCCGTGAGGACGGGGTGTTCTCGGGTGGGGCCGTGTTCACCGCGGCCTTCCTGCGCATCGATCCCGGGACACAGATCGATATCCGGGTGGCGGACGGCTCCCGCTTCGCCTCCGGTGACGTTCTCGCGGAGATGTCCGGCTCCGCCAGATCGGTGCTCCGCGCGGAACGGATCGGGCTCAACCTCGTCCAACGCATGTCGGGAATCGCCACGCTCACCTCGCGGTACGTGGCCGCCGTGGCCGGTACCGGTGTCCGAATCGTCGACACCCGCAAGACGACTCCGGGGCTGCGCATGCTGGAGAAGAAGGCCGTCCGGGACGGTGGCGGCCACAACCACCGGGCCACGTTGTCCGATGCGGTCATGGTCAAGGACAATCATCTGGCGGTGCTGCTCGCCGAGGGGTTGTCGGTGACCGAGGCTCTCCGGGCGGCGCGTTCCCACCTCCCCCACACCACCCACATCGAGGTGGAGGTCGACCGGGTCGACCAGATCCCCGATGTCCTCGCGGCGGGTGTCGACTCCATCATGCTGGACAACTTCAGCCTGGAGCAGCTGCGGGAGGGCGTGGCACTCATCGGCGGCGCGGCGATCGTCGAGGCCTCGGGGCGGGTCAGCCTGGACACGGTCAGCGACATCGCCGGAACCGGGGTGGACGTGATCTCCGTCGGTGCGCTCACCCACGGCGTCCGGTCCCTGGACCTCGGGCTCGACGTGACCGTGAGGCCCTCCGGGAACGCCCGGTGAGCGGTCCGGACCTGATCTACCTCGATCACGCCGCCACCACGCCACCACGTCCCGAAGTGCTGCGCGCGATGTGGCCGTTCCTCACGACGGAATTCGGCAATCCGTCCAGCCACCACGGGGTCGGCGAAGCCGCCCGGGCCGGGATCACCGCGGCCAGGCGCGCGATCGCGGACACGCTGGGAGTGCGACCGGACGAGCTGGTGTTCACCTCCGGGGGTACGGAGGCGGACAATCTCGCGGTCAAGGGGATCACGCTCGGACACAGACGTCGAACGGGACGGGCGCACCTTCTCACCGGTCCCCTCGAGCACAGCGCGGTGCGTGAGAGTGCCGCGTACCTCCGCAGGTTCCACGATGTGCCGACCACGGAGCTGACCTGTGACGGGTCGGGACTCGTTGATCCCGACACGGTGGAGGCTCTCATCCGACCGGACACGTTCCTTGTGTCGGTGCAGGCGGCCAACAACGAGGTGGGAACGGTCCAGGACCTCGGGGCCCTGTCCGCCGTGTGTCGGAAGCACGGTGTCCCCCTGCACACCGATGCGGTACAGGCCGCCGGGCAGCTGGAGATCCGTCCGTCGGTGCTCGGGGTGGACTCGCTGTCACTGTCGGGGCACAAGCTCGGGACTCCGAGGGGAATCGGCCTGGTGTGGGCACGATCCTCTGTTCCCGTCGAGCCCCTGATCCACGGTGGCGGCCAGCAACGGGGCCGCCGTTCCGGTTCGGAGGATGTGGCCGGCGCCGTCGCGCTGGCCACGGCACTGGTCTCGGCGGAGTCGGAACGTGCGGCGACGGCCGAACGGATGACACGCCTGCGGGACGGCTTCATCGGGCGGGTGCTGGCGACGGTTCCCGGTGCACGGTTGACGGGTCACCCGACCCGCCGCCTACCCGGCAACGCGTCCTTCGTCATCGACGCTGTGAACGGCGAGACCGTGCTGATCGAGCTGGAGCGACGGGGCGTCATCTGTTCCTCCGGCTCGGCGTGTGCCGCGGGGTCCCAGGACCCCTCCCCTGTCCTGCTCGCGATGGGAATCGGGGAAGACCTAGCCCGCACGGCACTCCGATTCAGTCTGGGGCGGGCGACCACCGAAGCTGATCTCGCGGCCGCCGCCGGAGAGCTGGCGGCGGTGGTCGCCGCTCTCCGACACGGGTCCTGAACCGGGGTCCCGCGGGGTCGGTCAGTCCCTGATGGGCATGCGGCGCACGATGGCGGCGTAGAGCGCTCCGGAGACGTTGGCCCAGATGGCGGCGATGGCACCCGGGATCGCGGCCTCGGGGCTGAAGAACTGGGTCGCCATCGCGGACGCGAGTCCGGAGTTCTGGGTGGACACCTCGATGGCCGTGGTCCGGCAGGCGGCGGTCTTCTGGCCCAGCAGCTTCGGGGCGTAGTAGCCGACGACGTAGCCGAGGAGATTCTGGATGATCACTCCGAGCAGGACCACGAGCCCCACCACCGCGAGTTTCTCGGCGGACAGCGCGACGACGACCATGAGGACCATTCCGATGGTGCCGATGGACAGCCAGGGCAGCACCGGCAGGATCATGTTGACGAAACGGTCGAAGAACACCCTGAGGACGAGACCGAGCCCGACCGGAATGAGCACCGTCTTCACCAGGGACCAGGTCATCCCCCCGGCATCGACGTCCGCCTGGGCATCGGCCAGATAGAGCATGAGCATCGGGGTGACGATCGGGGACAACAGCGTGGAGACGCTGGTCATGGCGACGGAGAGCGCGACATCGCCCTTGGCGAGATAGGCGATGACGTTCGAGGCCGTGCCGCCCGGGACGGACCCGAGCATGAGCAGACCGACCGCCACCTCGGGCCCGAAGTTGAGCGCTTTGGCCACCGCGACGGCGGACAGCGGCATGACGATGTACTGGGCGGCCACCCCGAGGAATATCGGCCAGGGCCTCTTCACCACCGTCCCGATGTCGGGAAGGGTGAGAGTGAGACCCATGCAGAACATGATGACCATGAGCCCGGGTGAGATCCAGGATTTCAGCGGGGTGAACGTGTCCGGCATGAGGTAGGCGACGAAGGCGCCGATGATGACGACCGCGGGGAACGCGAGGACGGCGAGCGTCGCCGAACGTTCCTCCCTGTCCCCCGTCTCGGGTGGGTGCGGTGCGCTGTGACTGTCCAGAAGGGACAAGGTTCTTCCTTCCACTGGTGATCTCTTCGCGGTGTCCGACGGTACGGGCACGGTGTCCGCCGACCGCGCGAGGTGTGCGCGGCGCGGGCGGTCCGGGGCCGGGGTGGCGGCGCATCCGGTGGACGAAAGCTGCGGGTGCGGATGTGCACCTGCTCTGCAACTCCGGATCACCGTAATGGAACGTTCCCCGCCATCCCGAACGGCAGCGGCCCGAAGCTACCCCATGTCTCCACCCCCGAAGTAACTCCTGCGGCCGATCAGTATTTCCGCCCTCGGGGACCCACTTCCACAAACAACACGGTCAGACTAATTTCTCGGAGCTCCGGGAATCGCCGGAGTGTGATGTCTGCTGTCACCTCACGCGCGTTAGACTGCATCCATGAAGAAGCTGCTGACTCCGGATCCCAGTCGTATCGGGCGGCCCGAGGGCGCCGCCCCACAGCCGGACGCTGTACCCGCCGACCGTGCCAACGGTGCCCCCGCACCCCTGCTCAAGGCACTGCGGACACTCCTCGGCGCGGAGAATGTCTCGGGCCGCGTGAGTGATCTCATCCGCTACGCCTCAGACGCCAGCCCGTACCGGACCGTTCCGCAGATCGTGGTCCGTCCCCGCAACGCACACGACCTGTCGAGACTCATGCGTTTCGCCGCCCGCAACGACCGGAAGCTCACGTTCCGGGCGGCGGGCACCTCGCTCAACGGCCAGGCCATGAGTGACGACATCCTCGTCGACGTGAAGACCCACTTCACCGGCATGGAGGTCCGGGATGGGGGACAACGCATCTGGTCGCGACCGGGTGTCGTCCTCGGGGACGCTCAAGCTGTCCTGGCGCGCCACGGCCACATGATCGGGCCGGATCCGGGATCGACGCCCGTCTGCACCATCGGCGGCGTGCTCGCCGACAACGCCGGCGGAATGCGCTGCTCGCTCGAGCGGGACAGCTACCACACCCTGGAGGAGGCCACCTTCGTCCTGCCCTCGGGCACCATCGTGGACACGATGGCCCCCGACGCCGAGGCGAAGCTCGAGGAGGCCGAACCTGAGTTGGTCGCCGGTCTCCTGGCGCTCCGGGATGAGATCCGGGGAGACACGGAGCTGGTCGACTTTCTCCGCAGGAAGTTCTCCATCCGGAACACGAACGGTCTGCGCCTGGACGCGTTCCTGGATGAGGACACCCCCGTCCGCATCCTCATGCGCCTGATGGTGGGATCCGAGGGCATCTTCGGTGCGATCACCGAGTCCGTCATCCGCACGATCAAGCTGCCCCGGCACAAGGCCGTGGCCTGGGTGATGCTCCCCGACCTGCGGCAGGCGGCCTCCTATGTCGCCCCGCTGATGGAGACCGGTGCGCTGGCCTGTGAGTTGCTGGTTGCTCCGGTGCTGAAGCGGTCCGTCGACAACTTCCGCGAGGCCCCCGCCGACTGGGCTGACATCGACGACAACACCGCGGCACTGCTCCTCGAGGTCGGTGGGACCTCCGAGGAGGAACTCGAGCGCGCGATCGCCGCGGCCCAGGACGTACTCGCCGATGCGGAGCTGCTCTCCCCGCTGGCCTTCGATCGCTCCCCGGAGGGCCAGCGTGGTGCGTGGAAGATCCGGAACGGACTCTTCGGGCTGATCGGATCGGATCGGCCGCAGGGAACCGCACTCATCACCGAGGATGTCTGTTTCCCGCCCGCCCAGGTCGGTCGAGGAGCTGCGGATCTCCTGGACCTGTTGTCCAGCTACGGCTACCCGGAAATGGTCATGGGCCATGCCGCATTCGGCAACCTGCACTTCTTCCTGCTCCCCCGACTGGACGATGACGGGGAACGCGCCCGCTACGCGGCCTTCCTCGATGATCTCGCCCGACTGGTGATCGACGACTACCAGGGTTCCCTGAAGGCCGAGCACGGCACCGGGGTCAACATGGCCCCCTTCCTCCTCCGGGAGTGGGGTGACCGCGCCTGGGAGCTGATGTGGCGGGTGAAGGAGCTCATCGATCCCCGGGGTATCCTCGCCCCGAACGTCAAACTCACCCGGAGCCAGGACATCCACCTCCAGCGGTTCAAGTCCTTCCCCAAGGTCGAGGACGAGATCAACGCCTGCGTCGAATGCGGGTTCTGCGAGCCGGTCTGTCCCTCCCGGCATGTCACGGTCACCCCGCGACAGCGGATCGTGCTGCGGCGCGAGATGGCGCGGCAGCCGGAGGGCAGCGAGGTGCTGGCCAGGCTCCAGGAGGAGTACGGGTACGACGCGATCGAGATGTGCGCCGCCGACGGGACGTGTGCCGTGGCCTGTCCGATCAGCATCGACACCGGCAAGGTCATGAAGATGTTCCGGGCCGCCGAGCACGACGGCACCGCCGAGCACATCGCCCTCGGGACCGCGCGCAACTTCCGGCACTTCGAGCGGGCGGCCCGGGGCGGGGTGAAGGCCGCGGAGCTCCTCGACGGCGTCGCCGGAACCGGTGCCCTGCGGGGCGTCGCGACCGCGGGCCGCGCGGTGATCTCCTCCGACATCCTGCCGACCATCCCGGGAAAGCTGCCGCACGCCGCTCCGCGGACGATGCCCGCCACGCAGCGGGAAGGGGCCAGTGCCGTCTACTTCCCCGCCTGCATCAACCGCATCTTCGGTCGCCCCCACGGCGCGCCGGCCGACCAGCTGGAGCTTCCCCGGGCAATCGTCGAACTCGGACGCAGGTCGGGCCGGCCGGTCTGGATCCCCGGGGATGTCGAGGGGAACTGCTGCGGCACGCCCTGGTCGTCCAAGGGCTACACCCGTGGCTTCGAGGACCGCGCCCGGGCCATCGCCGCCGACCTGTGGCGGTGGACCGACGGGGGTGCACTGCCGGTGGTCGTCGACGCCGCGAGCTGCACACACGGCCTCCTGGAGCAGGTGCCCGGCGCCCTGGACGGTGACCTCGCGGAGAACTTCTCCCGGATCCGGATACTCGATGTAGTCGACTGGTTGAGGGATGAGGTCGTCGACGGACTCACGTTCACCGATTCGGCGGGCAGGGTTGCGGTCCACCCGACCTGCTCGACCACCCACATGGGCATCAACGACGACCTCGTGGCCCTCGTGCGGAGGGTTGCCGATGAGGTCGTCGTCCCGGACAAGGCGACCTGTTGCGGAACGGCCGGTGACCGCGGTCTGCTGCACCCCGAGCTGGTCGAGTCCGCGACCCGGGAGGAGCGGGCGGGACTCACCGGGCACTTCGATGCGTTCGTCTCCGACAACCGGACATGCGAGATGGGACTCGAGATGATCGCGGGCAAGCCCTACCAGAGCGTGGCATCCCTCCTGGAGAAGGCGTCCCGTCCCGTGGTGACCCCGTGACACCGTGACACCGGTATTCCCGTGGGAAGCAGGCCCTCTGAGCGCTTTCGCCCGGTTCCGACCACCGGTCGCGGATGGTCCGTGGCGACCCCGGCCGTCACCACGGACCCCACGGAGAAGGCAGGTGGACTCGCCCCCGACGAATGGAGTGCGCCGACGGCCGTTTCCCATGGATTGGAATTCGGGTTCTGTACCGTGAAAAGAAAGGTGTATGATACTACCTGCTTTTGGTGTGGTGACACATCACCGCACCGGTCCCCACCACATCGTTGACTCCACAGGTCAGGGACACCAATCACCGATACACCTCTCCGCACGAAGGAACCCCCACTCCCATGACCGGAACCACCACCCCGGTATCCACCACCCGACCGCGCTTCGATCGACGTACGCGACGCCGGATCGTCATCGCCTCGCTGGTGGGGACAACCGTCGAATTCTACGATTTCTACGCCTACGCGAGTGCAGCCGTCGCGGTCTTCCCGTACCTGTTCTTCCCCGCGAACGAGGACCACACCGTGGCTCTCCTCGCCTCTTTCGCGACCTTCGGGCTCGCATTCCTCGGCCGCCCCCTCGGTTCGGTCGTGTTCGGACATTTCGGTGACAGAATCGGCAGAAAGGCCACTCTCGTGGCGTCGTTGCTCACCATGGGTATCGCGACCTTCCTCATCGGTGTGCTACCGACCTACGCGATGGCGGGGGTCCTCGCGCCCGCACTGCTGGCGCTCATGCGCTTCTGCCAGGGACTCGGTCTGGGCGGGGAGTGGTCCGGCGCGGCACTGCTCGCCACGGAGACAGCCGAAAAAGGCAAGCGCGCCTGGGCGGCGATGTGGCCGCAGCTCGGAGCGCCTTTCGGGTTCCTCGCCGCCAACGGACTCTTCCTGATCCTCGTGAGCACACTCGGGCACACCAACGGTGACACCACCGGAGCCTTCATGACATGGGGCTGGCGTATCCCGTTCCTGCTTTCGGCGGTCATGGTCGTCATCGGGCTCTACGTCCGTTTCAAACTGGAGGAGACCCCGGTGTTCACCAGTGCGGTCCAGAGCGGCAAGAAGGTGAATGCCCCGGTCGCCGAGGTATTCCGCACATCCTTCCGTCCGCTGGTGCTCGGAACATTCATAATGGTCAGCTGCTACACGTTGTTCTATCTGGTCACCACATGGGTCCTCTCCTACGGGATCGGCCCACGGGAGAAGGGGCTCGGACTGGGGATCAACTACACCGATTTCCTGAAGATCCAGCTGATCTCCATCTTCGCCTTCATCCTCGGTATCCTCCTCTCCGGACGGCTCGCTGATTCCCGGGGGCGCCGCCGGACGCTGAGCATCGTCTCACTGATGATGATCGGCTTCGGCCTGGTGTTCCCGCTGTTCCTCAGCCCCGACACCGCCACCACCGGAAGCACTCTCGCGTTCCTGACCATCGGCATGTTCATCATGGGGCTGATCTTCGGCCCCATGTCCGCGGTGCTACCGGAGCTCTTCCCCACCAACGTCCGGTACACCGGCTCCGGAATCGCCTACAACCTGGCCTCAATCCTCGGCGCGGCGATCGCACCCTTCGTCGCCACCGCACTGGTCGCCGCCTTCGGTGTGGCATCCGTGGGTTTCTATCTGGCCGCGGTCTCGGTGATCTCCCTCATCGCGATCCGCTGCATGCACGAGACCCGCTACGTGGACATGACGGAGATCTAGTACCCAGCGCCGGCACACGTCACCGGAACCCGGGACGGGTGTACCCACGACCACGACGGCTCGGTCACTCCGAACCACCGGTCGGCACACGCCCACCCGGGGTCAACGGACTCCACAGGTAACCGCCCGACGCCCCGTGTCGTATCATCGGGAGGCAAGCCACCTGAGAGGTGGATCGATTCCGTAGCGACCCGCGAACGGAACATTCAGATGGAGAGCAGGTGGCCGCCGTTGTTCGACGTGGACACACTAGTCAACTCGTTCGGTCTGTTCGGGATACTCGCCATCGTATTCATGGAGACCGGCCTGCTCATCGGATTCGTCTTCCCCGGAGACACGCTGCTCTTCACGGCGGGCATCATGGCCCACGCGGAGAATCCATTCGCGCCACTGTGGGTCCTCCTCATCGGCATCCCACTCGCCGCGATACTCGGCGATCAACTCGGATTCCTCATCGGCAGACGCTACGGGCCCAGGGCGCTGGATTCGCAGGCGATGCAGTGGATCGGCCCCGAGGCCGTCGAACGCACGAACCACTTCTTCGACCGGTTCGGGCCCGCGACGGTCACCCTGGCCAGATTCGTGGCCGTCGTCCGTACCGTGACGCCCGTTGTCGCCGGGTTCTCGTCCATGCCGCACCGGACATTCACCTTCTATTCGGTGATCGGCAGCGTGCTGTGGGGCGCGGGCATCACCTCGGCCGGCTATCTTCTCGGGGAGGTTCCCGTCGTACAGGAGTACATGCACTGGGTCATCGTCATCGGCGTCTCCCTCGTCCTGTTCCCGATGCTCATCAAGGTGACGACCCTGATCCGGCATTCACGGCGACAGGTCGGAACGGAAGTCCGCGAAACCGACACGCCCGGTACCCGGACACCGGGACGATGACCCCGCACACAGACACACACGAGGAGGAGACAATGACCGGCCGACTGATTCTGGTCCGACACGGAGAAACGACAGCGAACATCCGGCATTCACTGGACACACGTCCACCGGGAGCCCCGTTGACGGAACTCGGTCGAAACCAGGCCGTCGAGGTGGGCCGGCGACTCGCCGAGATGCTCGGAGCGGCGAACGGTGACCCCGGTCGACTCACGGGCGTGCACACCTCCGAGGCTCTCCGCGCGAGGTCCACCGGTGCGCTCCTCGTCGAATCCCTCGAGAAACACGCCGGGCTCGCTTCCGGCACCGTGCCACTGACAACCCGTCCGGGGCTGCACGAATTCTCGGCCGGGGACCTCGAGGACCTGACCGACATCACCTCGCTGGAGACCTTCCGGGCCGCCCATCTCGCGGCACTGAACGGGGACACCACCGGGATGGCCCCCGGAGGTGAGAACATCACCACGTTCCTGGGGCGTTACCGACCGGTACTGGAGGACATCGTACTGCGGGAGATGGCCCGGCGTCCGGACGGCGACGCGGTCGTCGTTGTCCACGCCTCGGCGATGAGGCTGTTCGCGCGCCACGCCACCGGAATCGCCGTTGAGGAGGCTCACCCGATCCCGAACACGGGGCTCGTCATCATGGAACCCGGAGACGCCCCCTTCGGCCGTTGGCGGCTCATCTCCTGGGACCACTGACGGTCTCAGCGGTGCAGCGGACGCCGGGAGGTCGCTGTAACCTGCACCGCGTCCAACCAGCCCAACCGGAACATCGCCTCCATCAGAGCGAGCTGGTAGTCCCACAGCCGCCGGAACACGACGTCGAAACCGTCCGCGGCGGCTCTGCGCTCATTGGCCCTGAAAAGCTCCCGCTGCAGGCGCAGGGTGGATTCGTAGTGGGGCGCGAAATGCACCTCCGCGACTATCCGCAGTTCAGTCGTCCTGTCCACGGCACGGTGCAGATCCTCCATGGTGATGTGCTCGAGGGCGGGCCATATGTAGGCGCGCGCGACCGCGAGGGCGTCACGTCCCGCACGACGCATCCCGTCGGTGGCCACGACGCTCTGGAGGGCCGCATATCCACCGGGGACGAGCATCTGCTCCAGGGCACGGAGATAGGTCGACCTGCCGGAGGCGCCGAGAACCTCCAGCTTCTCCACACTCACGAGCGCGTCGTACGTCCCCATCCATTCCAGACGTGTCGGGATCGGGTTCTCCGTCACGGTCACGTGCACGCGGCCACCGTCCGCATCGCGGTCGAGGAGCTCCCGGACCGTTCCGGCCAGATCCGGATCGGCCGTCAGACAATCGACGGTGGCGCCCCGTCTGGCCGCCGCGAGGGCCACAGTCCCGCCACCGCAGGGGAACTCGACGAGATCCGTCCCCCTGCGCACCCGGGCAGCATCGAGCAGTGCCTCGGCGGCGCGCTGCTGCGCCTGACCGAGATCCGCCCGTTCCACCGCCACCGGAGGTGCGAGAGTCGTGATGTCGACGAAATGGCTGGACGGTTCGCTCCCCCGTCCCGCACCACGGACGAAGCTCGGTACCGAGGTCCGGACCGTCGTCGGCACTCCGGAGGAGAACCGGGCACCGAACGCCGACATACCGTCGCCGGAGAAGTTCCGGACCAGGTCCCCGGGAAGCTCACCGCCGACGTATCCTCCCGCCGTGACCCCCCTCGGCGAGCCCGACCGGAACCTTCCCCGGGGCGCGAATCCGCAGTCCAGCAGGCCGACCAGGCTCGCCACCAGGTCCCGGCTCCGCCACTCCCCGGCCATGTACCCCTCCGCCAGTCCCAGCCAACCGCTGTCGGCCAGCCGCAGGAACAGCTCCTCGTTCTCCACGGTCAGATCGGAACCGCCCGGAGCCTCCGGGTCCAGGACGATGCCCGCGTTGGCGCAGGCTTCCGCGAACCGGGATTCCGCGGCAGCAGCCCGGTGCCGCAGAATCCGGTTGTCCGGCACGATCGCGACACCGGGCCACCTGGAAGCGTCGACGTGGACGAGATGAGCGGGGGTGTATCCCCCGAATGCGGGGCCGGGCATGGGTCTGAATACTTCCGTTTTCGTTGCGTTGGGCTGGTGGATGGTAGACGCCGGGTGGGGCGCGGAGAACGCGTGCGTCGATGTTATCCCGCCGCTGCCTGCGATCCCCGCAGACATCGCTCTGTGAGCCGGGGTGATGTGATTTATCCGACAACGTACTACGATGAAGCACCGTACCGCCGCAGCCCGCTCCTGCGGCTCCAGATCCTTATCCAGGAGACAACACCTACATGACTGACAAGCCTTTCCGTCCCGAGGGCGGCCGCCACCACGTCGTCGTCATCGGCTCGGGCTTCGGTGGCCTGTTCGCCGTCCAGAAACTCGCGGACGCCGACGTCGACGTCACCCTGATCGACCGCACCAACCACCACCTCTTCCAGCCACTGCTCTACCAGGTGGCGACCGGCATCCTCTCCTCCGGCGAGATTGCCCCCTCCACCCGGCAGATCCTCAAGGACCAGGACAACGTCCATGTCGTCAAGGGGGAGGTCACGGACATCGACGTCGACGGGAAGCTGGTCACCGCCCGACTGGGCGACTTCGAGCGTGCCTACGCCTACGATTCCCTGATCGTCGCCGCCGGGTCGAGCCAGTCCTACTTCGGCAACGATCACTTCGCCGAGTACGCCCCCGGCATGAAATCCATCGACGACGCACTCGAGCTCCGCGCCCGGATCATCGGCGCCTTCGAGCGGGCGGAGATCTGCACCGACCCGGTCGAGCGCGAACGCCTGCTCACCTTCGTCATCGTCGGCGCCGGTCCGACGGGTGTCGAGCTCGCCGGCCAGTTGGCGGAGATGGCGCACCGCACGCTCAGCGGCGAGTACTCGAACATCACCACGGAGAGCGCCAAAATCGTTCTCCTCGACGGCGCGCCCCAGGTACTGCCGCCCTTCGGGAAGCGTCTCGGCCGGAACGCGCAGCGCCAGCTGGAGAAGCTCGGCGTCACCGTGAAACTCAACGCCATGGTCACGGATGTCGATGAGAATGCGGTCACCTACAAGTCGATGGTCGACGACTCCGTCGAGACGATCCCCGCCTTCTGCAAGATCTGGTCCGCCGGCGTGCAGGCCTCACCACTGGGTAAGCTCATCGCCGACCAGTGCGGTGTCGAGGCCGACCGCGCCGGTCGCGTACCCGTGAATCCCGACTGCACGGTCGGCGAACACGACGACGTCTTCATCGTGGGCGACATGATGTCCCTCAACAAGCTCCCCGGCGTCGCGCAGGTCGCGATCCAGGCGGGCGAGTACTCGGCTGAACAGATCATCCGCACCGCCGAGGGCGCCCAGGCGTCAGAGCGTGAGCCCTTCGAGTACCACGACAAGGGTTCCATGGCGACGGTCTCCCGCTTCTCCGCCGTGGTGAAGATCGGGAAGGTGGAGTTGACCGGTTTCTTCGCGTGGATCCTGTGGCTCGCCGTGCACCTGATGTTCCTCGTGGGCTTCCGCAACCGTTTCGTCGCCGCCGTGGCCTGGGGTCTGAACGTGCTCTCGCGGAACCGCTGGCAGCTGGCCACCACCCGCCAGCAGATGCACGCCCGGACCGCACTCGCGAAGCTGCGGGATCTCGCGGGCGAGGAAGACGACCTCATCGAGGTCAAGGACACGGACCGGTTCAACGGCAGGACCTCGAAAGCCTGATCCGAGACCACCACCGCTCCCGGGTACCGGGACAGTGACGTCCGACGGCCGGTCGCGCCGGACTCATCCCCGTGCGACCGGCCTTGACGCGTTTCCCCGGGCCAGTCATACCATCGGCCCCCACCGGATGTCCCCGGTGAGCAGGGGAGAGCGTCGCCAGCGCCCCATCGCCTGCATCCCATGAAGGAACGGCCGCCCGGACCGTCGCTAGCTGCTCCGGTGCACGAGTACGGCGACCATGAAATCGGAATCCGCGGTGAGCGGGTCGATTTCCCATGTCCCCCACCGGTGCTGGGGTTCCAGGCCGGCTTCAGCGGCATCGACGATGAACTCGTCGAATCCGTAGCCGCGGCCGGCACCGAACCCGATCACCATCCGGCCGTCGGCCGCCAGAACGCCGGTCAACGCCCGGAGAGCGGCGACCCGGCCGTCCGCGGGCAGGAAGGTCATGACGTTTCCGGCGGAGACGATCAGGTCGTACTCTCCGTCGGGGACTTCGCCGGCGGTGAGATCGCCGACCTCCCACCGGCTTCCGGGGAAGTCCCTCTCGGCGTAGCCGATGAGCACCGGGTCCAGATCCACCCCCGTCACCTCGTGCCCCCGCGCCGCGAGCACACCACCGACCCTCCCGGTGCCACAGCCCGCATCCAGGATCCGGGAGCCCCGGTTCCGGGCGAGGGCATCCACCAGGCGGGCCTCACCGTCGAGGTCGCGCCCCTGTGCGGCGAACGTACGCCACCTGGCCGCGTACTGCTCGGAGTGGTCGGGATTGGCTGCTATGACTTCTTTCCACGTGGGCATGGAGTCCACGCTACCGACCCGAAGCCGAGCCGACCGCACTTCGCCTCAAAACGGCCGAAGAGGGTGTCCTAACCCACACGCGTGGTGACATGTTATCCTCGGCGAAACCGTCCCCGACCCGAACGGCCGGCCAGCGTCCCAGCTGTGCCCCGATCACGAGGAGTTGCGCAGTGACCGCTCTCGCCGAGATCCACTGGGGCCTCTATCTGGCCGTCGATCCGTCGGCCCTGGTCTCCACCGACCGGACCGGGGAAGTGATCACCGGATCCGTCAGAGGTGGAGTCAGCGTGATCCAGCTGCGGGACCGGACCGCGAGCGACGCGGTCTTCGCGGAACAGGCGTTGAGGATCCGGGGCGCGGTGTCCCGGACCATCGCCGATCCCGGTCCGCACACACCGTTCCATGTTCCGGTCTTCGTCCACGATCGTTTCCGCGTCGCCCTCCGGCACGGCTTCCACCTGCATCTCGATCACGCCGACATCGCCTACCCCGAGGCCCGCCGACGGATGCCGGGTCAGCTGATGATCGGTGTGTCCGTCGACGGCACCGAGGAGCTCAGGGCCCTCCTCATCGACTGCGACGATTCCGGTGTCCGCGTTCCCGACGTGATCGGGATCGGCCCCGTCTGGGCGGCCGACACACGCCGCCGCCAGTCACCACTGCTGGGGACGGATGTCGTCGACGATGTCGCGGCGATCGCCGCCGGTGCGGGTGTGATGACGATCGCCTTCGGAGGAATCACCCCCGACAACGTGGATAAGCTTGGCGCCACCGGCGTCGACGGGGTTTGCGTCCCCGCCGCGCTGATGTCCACCGACGACCCGTACACGACCGCGCGCACGCTGCTCAACAGGTTCCGCCCCTCAGAAGTCCACCGCAGCTGACCGACCAGGAGAATTCGACGTGTCCCCAGCTCTACCCCGAGTCCTTTCAATCGCAGGCACCGACCCCAGCGGCGGGGCCGGAATCCACGCGGATCTGAAGTCGATCGCCGCCGCCGGTGGCTACGGCATGGCGGTGACGACATCACTGGTCGCGCAGAACACCCGGGGAGTCCGCGAGGTCCACACACCGCCGCTGGAATTCCTCTCCGCCCAGTTGGACGCGGTCTTCGATGACGTTGACGTCGACGCGGTCAAGATCGGAATGCTCGGAGACGCCGCCACCGTCGATCTGGTCCGCGGATATCTCCTCGACCACCGTCCCCGGTGGATCGTCCTCGATCCGGTGATGGTCGCCACCTCCGGGAACAGGCTGCTGGACGAGGCCGCGGAAGGTGCGCTCCGCGAGTTCGTGCGGGACGTGGACGTGGTGACACCGAACATTCCCGAGCTCGCTGTCCTGTGCGACGCGACTCCGGCCACCGACTTCACCGGGGCGATCGCGCAGGCCCGGGTACTCGCCGCCGAGACCGGCACCTCCGTGGTGGTCAAGGCCGGACACCTGACCACCGACGAGGCGGGGAACGCCCTCGTCGTCCCAGACGGGGACGTGCGCACCGTATCCGCACCACGACACGACACATCCTGCACACACGGGACCGGATGCTCACTGTCCTCCGCGTTGGCCACCCGACTGGCGGCCACCGAAGACCCGGAGGGTGCACTGGACTGGACGACCGGCTGGCTCAATGAATCCATCGAACACGCACACCGGCTCGAGGTCGGCCACGGCCACGGCCCGGTCGATCACGGCCACCGGGCGCGCCGTCTCGCCCGGGCCGCGGACACCACCCCCTGGCGGCACCTGGTCTCCCCCATGCCCTCCGGAGAGACACCCGGGTCGCTGGTGATCGCCGCCGGACGCACCGCCCCCGAACCACGGGTCTCCCCTGCCGGCCCCTGGACCGCCGCACTCTGGGAGGCGACCGGTGACGTCTGGGCGGAGATCATGGATCTCCGCCTGATCAGGGGACTTAGGGCGGGGACACTCCGTGAGGACGCATTCACGTTCTACCTGGACCAGGACGCCCACTACCTCGAGGAGTACGCCCGGGCCCTGGCCGCACTGGCTGTCAGGGCCCGGGACACCGCGGACCGGATCGCCTGGGCCCGGAACGCCGTCGGCTGCATACTCGGCGAGGCCGAGCTGCACCGGGCCTGGCTCGCCGACCGTGAGCGGATCGGCGGCCCCTCCCCGATCACCAACGCCTACACCGATTTCCTCCGTGCGAGCACGATGGGCGAGGACTACGTCGTCGGGGCGGCGGCGGTCCTCCCCTGCTTCTGGCTGTACGTCGAGATCGGCCTCGCGCTGGAGGAACACAACCACCCGGAGCATCCGTACCACGCCTGGCTGACCGGGTACGCGGCCGAGGAGTTCGTCACGGAGACCCGGGCCGCCCTGGAACGGGTCGAGCGGGCGCTGGCCGCAGCGTCCCCGGACCAGCGGGCCCGGGCGGCCCGGGCATACCTCAGCGCCTGCATCCACGAACGGGAGTTCTTCGACCAGGCCGACCGCTTCGGGATGTGACACGGTCCGGATTCCCTATCCGTGCCCTGCGGCTCATGGACGCGAGCCGTTGATACCCAGGGGCGTACGGGGTGTGCTCCGGCGACTGTGACAGTTACGGCCGGCCCCGTGAATCCCGAGGGGGCGCGGCCAGGGGTCGCCGACACCGCCACTGGCCGCCGGATCCGGAGCGACATCGACTCCCACCGGCGGAGCGGCGGTGAGCCCACGAGGAAGCCGCACTCGATCGACCGAGAGAACGAGTGCGAGGACCGCGGTGGGGACGGGTTCGGGAACGACCCGGGGCAGCCCGAGAGTCGAAACGGTCGCCTCCACCCGGACCGGCCGGACCGATCCGCACAAGCGGTGTGGCGCCGAGCGACACCACCGCCTCGCGCTGATCGGCGGGCTCCCACGCGCCGTCGACCCCGTGTCCGGGGTTACCGGCTGATCAGTGAGCACCGGGAGAAGCCCTGTCCGATCTGTCGGACAGGGCTTTGTTCAGGTAGCGGCATGACCCACCGGCCCCTTCCGGTGGCCGGGCGAAGATCAGCTCCGGAGCGACAGGGTGCGGAGTCGACTCCTCGCCGCCACCTGGCCGTTGTTCTTCATCGTGATCTCGATCAGCTGGGTGGTCCCGCCGACGTGGACGGGGACGGCTTCGACCTCGATCACTCCCGAGGTCACCGACTTGATGAAGTCCGTGTTGTTGTTCACGCCGACGGCGACCGCCTTCGCCGCGATGATCGCCATGATCGATCCGGCTGATTCGGCGAGGAGCGCGAGCACACCGCCGTTGACGAGCCCGAAGGGCTGCAGATGCTCGGGACCAACCTTGAGCCGGGCCCGGACACCCTTCGGGCCGATCCGCGTGTAGCGGATGCCCATGTGCGGATCGACCCCGGGGTTGCTGCGGTTGACCTCGGCGATCTCCTCGGTGGTGAGATCACGCTCGGTCGCGTGCATGAGCAGTTCTGTCAGTGTCGGGTCTGCTGGATTCATGCCGCCCAGCATAGTTCGCACCCGACCACGTGGGAATGCCCTCGGGCGCTCCGACCGGTACGGGTCAGTGCGCGGTCGGGATCGCACGCACCGAACGCTGCGTGCTCCGGAGGATGAGATCCCCGCGGTTGGTGACGCTGACGTCGACGAGGGCGACCGAGTCACCGTCGTTGACGAATGTTCCGGTGATCTCGATCACCCCGGCCGCGATGTTGCGGCAGAATTCTCCCGTCACGTGCGCCACGTTGATCCGCTCCCCCCGCGCAGCGACGCCCGCGGTGACGCTGCCGACCGATTCGGCGACGGCGAGGCAAACCGCACGGGAGACGTTGCTCCCACCGCAGTCGAGGTGGTCGGAGGTGATGTGCATCTCCGCCCGGACACCGTCGGGCGTGATCTCCAGGTACCGGAGACCGAGGAGACGGTCGATTCCGTCGTTCAGATCGCCGAAACGGGCGAGTTCACGCATGTGCAGCGGGCGGTCGGCGGCGAGTGCGAGAAGCTGGTTCAGAGTGAGGTTGCTGGCATCCATAGCCACCAACCATAAACCCGTCGGGCTCCACCGGGTGAACCGCGACCGATCACGGGAAGCGTGAGACGCCACAACCCGGGCCCGGTGCCCGCTAAGGGACCCTCGGGTATCCGGTCGGACACAGTGAGCGGGTACGATGTGGAGACATGACTGACCAGAAGCACCTCGCCCAGATCGGCGTTGTCGGACTCGCTGTGATGGGGTCGAACATCGCCCGGAACTTCGCCCACCACGGACACACGGTCGCGGTGTACAACCGCAGCCCCGAACGCACCGACGCCCTCATCGCCGACCACGGTGACGAGGGCGCATTCATCCCCTCGAAGACGATCGAGGAATTCGTCTCCTCGCTTCAGCGTCCCCGCCGCGCCCTCATCATGGTCCAGGCCGGCCGAGCCACCGACGCGGTCATCGGCCAGCTCGCCGATGCGATGGAGGAGGGCGACATCATCATCGACGGCGGCAACAGTCTCTACACGGACACGATCCGTCGTGAAGCGGAGATGCGGGCCCGGGGCCTGCACTTCGTCGGCGCGGGCATCTCCGGTGGTGAGGAAGGCGCCCTCAACGGCCCCGCGATCATGCCCGGCGGTCCCGCGGAATCCTACGAGTCCCTCGGCCCGCTGCTCGAATCCATCGCGGCCGAGGTCGACGGCACCCCCTGCTGCACGCACATCGGCCCCGACGGCGCCGGGCACTTCGTCAAGATGGTGCACAACGGCATCGAGTACGCCGACATGCAGGTCATCGGCGAGGCCTACCACCTGCTCCGCTACGCGGTGGGCATGGAGCCCAAGGAGATCGCCGGGGTGTTCCGCGAATGGAACACCGGTGACCTCAACTCCTACCTGGTGGAGATCACCGCCGAGGTCCTCGACCAGGTCGACGCCGAGACCGGCCGACCGCTGATCGACGTCATCGTCGATGCCGCGGGACAGAAGGGAACGGGCCGGTGGACGGTGAAGGCCGCACTCGATCTCGGGGTCCCCGTGACCGCGATCGGAGAAGCCGTGTTCGCCCGGGCGCTCTCGGGTGCCCGCTCACAGCGTTCCGCGACGGCGGGTGTGCTGCCCTCCGGTACCGTCGCCGGACCGGTGTCCGCCGATGAGCGCGAACGTTTCGTCGAGGACGTGCGCCGTGCGCTCTACGCCTCGAAGCTCGTCGCCTACGCGCAGGGATTCGACGAGATCCGGGCCGGCTCCGAGGAACACGGCTGGCACGTCGACCCCCGGGACCTCGCGACGATCTGGCGCGGCGGCTGCATCATCCGCGCCACCTTCCTGAACCGCATCCGCGACGCGTACGACGCGGATCCCGACATCGAGTCCCTTCTGCTCGACTCCTACTTCACCGGTGAAATGGTCGATCTGGTCGATTCCTGGCGCCGGGTCGTCATCAACGCAACGCGCCAGGGCCTGCCGGTCCCGGTGTTCGCGTCATCACTGTCCTACTATGACAGTCTCCGTGCAGAACGGCTCCCCGCCGCTCTGATCCAGGGGCAACGAGACTACTTCGGTGCCCACACCTATGAAAGAACTGACCGTCCCGGCCACTTCCACACGGAATGGACCGGGGACAGGTCTGAGGTCCAAGCCTAAATGACATCCTTTTCCGATCTCGGTCTGCCCACTCCCGTCGTCCATGAATTGAAACGACAGGGCATCACCGAACCCTTCCCCATCCAGTCCGCCGCCATCCCCGATGCGCTCAGCGGCCGTGACGTGCTGGGCCGCGGCCCCACCGGCTCGGGCAAGACCTTCACCTTCGGTCTCCCCATGCTGACCCGGCTCGCGAAGTCCGGCGCCTCCAAGCCGGGGCGTCCCCGCGGACTGGTCCTCGTTCCCACCCGGGAACTCGCGGCACAGGTCAAGGAGCGCCTGGACGCTCCCGCGCAGGCCCTCGGCCTCCGGGTGCTCGAGGTCGTCGGCGGCGTGAACATCAAGCGCAACATCAGCGCACTCGCCCGACCCGTCGACCTCCTCGTCGCGACCCCGGGTCGCGCCCAGGATCTGGTCAACCAGAAGATCCTGTCCTTCAGTGACATCGAGATCACCGCCCTCGATGAGGCTGACCAGATGGCCGACATGGGTTTCCTCCCGCAGGTGCGCAAGCTGATGGACCTCACCCCGGCGAGCGGCCAACGGCTGCTCTTCTCCGCGACACTGGACGGGGACGTGACCAAACTGGTCAACCGCTACCTCCACGATCCGGTGACCCACTCCACCGCCCCCGTCGGGGCATCGGTGGACACCATGTCCCATCACCGGCTGCTCGTCGGTGACCGCGACAACCGTGGCGAGGTCGCCGCGGAGATCGCAGCCCGTGCCGGCCGGACGATCATGTTCATGCGCACCAAGCACGGCGTGGACAGGCAGGTCAAGAAGTTCCGCCGGGTCGGCATCAACGCCGTCGGACTCCACGGCGACAAGGGACAGAACACCCGCGCCAACGCGCTGGCCGGTTTCTCCGACGGATCGATCCCGGTTCTCGTCGCCACCGACATCGCCGCCCGCGGCATCGACATCAACGACGTCTCTCTCGTCGTCCACATCGATCCGCCGGCGGAGCACAAGGCCTACCTCCACCGCGCCGGGCGTACCGCCCGTGCCGGCGAGAAGGGGACCGTGGTCACACTCGTCACCGACGAGCAGGTCGCCGAGGTCCGTACCCTGTTCAAGAAGGCGGGCGTCACCGCCGATGAGATCAGGGTGACCCCCTCATCCCCCGAGCTCGCGACGATCACCGGCGCCCGGCCACCGTCCGGCGAGCCGCTGACCAACCCCGGGGCGAAACAGCAGCAGTCCCACGGTCAGGGCCGTGGCGGAGCCCGGGGCGTCCCCCCGAAGCGCCGCCGTTCCGCCAGATCCGCGGGTGATCCTGCGACTAGGGGAAACGGACAGGGGCGCGGTAAGGTCTCCCCCAGCGCTGAACGATCCGCCGACCGGAAGCCCCGGCCGGAGCCCGGTTCAGACGGCACCCCGCGTCGTCGCCGCCGACGCCGCTGACCGCGACGTTCCTCCACTCCCACGATTGGTACATGGACATACTCCTCAGCATCCTCGCCCTGGTCGGGTTCATAGCTCTGACCGTCGGGACCGGTTTCTTCGTCGCCATCGAGTTCGCCCTCACCGGTCTGGAACGCTCCAGCATCGAGAACCATGTGGCGAACAGGGGCGACACCCGGGCCCGGAACATCCAGAAGGCGCACAACGATCTCTCCTTCGAGTTGTCGGGTGCGCAGCTCGGTATCACGATCACGACTCTCGCCACGGGTTACCTCGCGGAACCCGTGCTCGCGCGGTTCTTCGACCCGGTGCTCGAACTGCTCGGCCTGAGCGAAGCGGCCGCGCGCCCCATCGCACTGATTCTCGCGATGGTCGCCGCGACGCTGCTCTCCATGGTCTACGGTGAACTCGTCCCGAAGAACATGGCGATAACCGATCCCCTCACCGCGGCACGCATCACCGTCGGTCCCGTCCGCATCTTCAACAAGATCTTCAAGTGGTTCATCAAATCCCTGAACTCGACCGCCAACTGGTTGGTCCGGAAGATGGGCATCGAGCCCGCGGACGAACTCGCCTCGGCTCGCAGCGCCCAGGAACTCGGTGCGCTGGTCCGCAACTCCGCCAAGCACGGTGGTCTCGACCAGTCGAAGGCCGTCATGCTCGATCGGAGTCTCAAGTTCGGTGAAGCCACCGCCGAGGAATTCATGACACCGCGATCCACGATCGAGGACCTCGACGTCGACGACACCGTCGAGGATCTGCTCAACCTCGCGCTGGCGACCGGTCACTCCCGGTTCCCGGTGACCGACGGTGACCTCGACGCGACGGTCGGGGTGGTCCACGTCAAGGAGGCGTTCGCCGTACCCAGGGAGAATCGTGCGAAAACCAGTCTGCGGACCCTCGCCCGCCCGATCCCGGTGGTTCCCGCCAGCCTCGACGGCGACGCGGTGCTCAACGCCGTCCGCTCAGCGGGATCGCAGGTCGTTCTCGTCGCCGACGAGTACGGCGGCACCGCGGGAATAGTGACCATCGAGGACGTCGTCGAGGAGATCCTCGGCGAGGTCTACGACGAGCACGACGACGCCGATGCGGAGCGCGACTACGTGCAGAACGGCGCGAACTGGGACGTCTCCGGCCTCGTCCGCGTCGACGACCTCCCGGAGAAGACCGGATACTTCGCCCCGGACGGCCCCTACGAGACCCTCGGTGGCCTCATCATGGCCACCCTGGGCCGCATTCCCCGTGCCGGCGACATCGTCCTGCTGCCGCAGACCGAGCGTGATTCGATGGACGAGTTCGAGTCCGGCATCACCGGCCGTTGGCTGGCGCGGATCACCGTCATGGATGAGCGCCGCGTCGACAGGGTCTATCTCACCCCCATCTCCGACGAGGAAGCGGGTCAGTACGCATGAGCGACTATTCAGCGGTGCTGTTCGCCGTCCTCCTCCTGTTGATCAACGCCTTCTTCGTCGGCGCCGAGTTCTCGCTGATCTCGTCCCGCCGGGATCGCCTCGATTCCCTCATCGCGCAGGGCAAAAGCCGTGCCCGGAGCGTGCTCCGGGCGTCCGAGCATCTGTCGATGATGCTCGCCGGCGCACAGTTCGGCATCACGATCGCCTCCCTGCTTCTGGGTAAGGTCGCGGAACCCGCGATCGCGCACATCATCGAGGGCCCCGCCCACGCCCTCGGGCTGCCGGACCATCTCCTCCATCCGGTCGCCTTCGCGGTCGCCCTCGGCATCGTCACCTACCTGCACATCGTGCTCGGTGAGATGGTCCCGAAGAACATCGCACTCGCCGGCCCGGAGACCGTGGCGATGATCCTCGTGCCCCCGCACATGCTGTTCGTCAAGCTCACCCGGCCCATCATCGTCGCGATGAACTGGTTCGCCGGCGTCACCCTCCGGATGTTCGGAATCGAGCAACGGGAGGAGATGGACACCTCCGTCGGACCGCAGCAGCTCGCGACGATGATCACCGAATCCCGTTCCGAGGGCCTGCTCGACGCGGAGGAGCACGCCCGCCTCAACAAGGCTCTCCGTTCCGACAACCGGACCATCCGGGAGGTCCTGATCGCCTGCCCGGATGTGCGGACACTCGAATTCGGGGCCAAGGGCCCGACACTGGGAGCGGTGGAGCACGCCGTCAGCGAAACCGGGTACTCCCGTTTCCCGGTGACCGGTGTCGCCGGCAACTATGTCGGGTACATCCACGTCAAGGACATCCTGGACCGGATGGTGTGCCCGGACGCGACGCTCAACGACGTCGTCAAGCAGTCCGAACTCCGCCCACTCATCACGGTCGAGGCCGCCGGGACGCTCGATGACACGATGAGGCTCATGCGCCGCCGGTCGGCCCACATGGCGCAGGTCCGTGACGAGCGCGGCGAACTCATCGGCATCGTCACCCTCGAGGATCTCATCGAGGAGTTCGTCGGTACCGTGCGGGACTGGACCCACGAGGAGGCCTGATCCTTCGTGCGTGTACTGTCCCCGGAGCAGTGGGAACCGCTCGCCGCCGCCCACGCGGCACGGGCCCACGGATTCACCGCGGAACACCTCGACCGACGCAGCCGCGGGGAGAAGCACCCCGTCTGGGACTTCCTCTTCGACTACTACCCGGTCACCCCGGCGCAGCTCGCCCGGTGGCACCCGGGCCCTGACATCAGGCTCCGCGGGGACTGTCCCCACGCCGGATGGAGGTTCTACGACACCGACCCCACGGGCACCACGGGCGTCAACCTCGGAAAGCTGTGGGACACGCGGGGAGAGTCGTTCCGCTACATCAGGAACCTCCTCGAATCCACGGCCACCAACCCCGCCCACTTCGACTGTCTCGGACTCCACGAATGGGCGATGGTCTACCGCACCGACGATCCCCGCCACGATCTGCCGCTCCGGCTGGGGCGCGACGGCACCGACGCCGTGGTGGAGGGACACCAGATCCGGTGCACCCACTACGACGCCTTCCGGTTCTTCACCACTCCCGCGAGGCCGCTGAACATCACGCCGTTGACCCGCGACGACCAGCCGGCGAACGAGCAGCGTGGTTGTGTGCACGCGACGATGGACCTGTACAAGTGGGCCAGCAAACTGGGCCCGCTGGTACCCGGTGACCTCTTCCTGGACTGCTTCGAGCTGGCCAGGGCGGCGCGCGTGCTGGACATGGAGGCGTCCCCGTACGACGTCCGACCGCTGGGGTTCGGGGTCGTTCCCGTCGAGACCACCGGAGGCAAGCGGATGTACGTCAACCGGCAACGGGATCTCGCCGGACGTGCGACACCGCTGCGCCGCAGGTTGATCACGTTGATCGATGAAACAAGTAGAGTTGCACTGTAGGTATTCCGGCCAACGTGCCTGCCGTGTGATCCGGTGACATGGATGGATGTGCGGGCACGAGGAGACAAGGGCAGGTGAATGACGTGGGACGACACGCAGACGGGTACAACAACTGGCGACTGTCCAGGGAGCTGACCATCGGGCTGATCGCCGCCGTCGTGGTCGTCGGTGTCGTCGTCTGGTGGATGACGGCCAGGGATGAGACGAACCGCACCCACGCGACGGCCTCGCCGTGCATCAACGGAACCCTGGCTCTCCCCATCCAGGCGACCGACTCCCCGCAGCTCCGGGATCTGCTCGCCGACTACCGCGGCTCCGACCCGGTTGTCAGGGATTACTGCGTCGAACCACAGCTCGTCTCCTCGGGTGCCGACGCCGCGCTGATGCTGGCGTCCGGCCCCAGGGAAATCACCCGGGCTGCCCTCGGTGCGGTGGACCGGACCCCCGCGTCGGACAACTGGCCCGTCATCTTCACCACCCCCGTGGGAATCGCGCACACCGCCGACACCGAGGTCTCGGGAGCTGACTGGCCCGAGCTCGCGAACCGGGGTGTCGTGATCCCCGCCGGCGGGAACATCTACGCCAGGGCGGTCGCCGCCTCCGCCCTGTCCGACGCGGACGCCGACCGGGGTGTCGATCTCCTCCGTGCCGACCGCACGGTCACCGTCGAGGACGCCGTCGCCGACGGTTCGAAACTCCTCGCGGTGACCGAGGACTCCACACCGGACGGTTACGCGTTCTACTCCCCGGATGACCTCGCGGTGAACACCGTCGCGATCCCACTGACAGCGACGGACCGCGTCAGCGAGGAGCAGACCAGGGCCGCGGCTGATCTCGCCCGCTACGTCTCCGACCACGTCGCGCAGAAGGAACCCGATGATGCTCAACGTCAGGTCCTGAGCACCGCGGACATCATCAGCGAACGCTTCGCCGCCGTCCCGGAGCAGTCGAAGGGCTCGGTGGACGCCGGGACCGACACGCTCGTTCTGCTCGACACGTCGACGAACATGGACACCCTCGTCGACGGCCACCGCATCGCCGGTCATGTCGCGAGGTTGCTCGATCCCCTGATGCTCTCGGTCGGGCGCGCCGGTGGCCGAGTCGCACTCTGGAACTACTCCTCGCCCCTGTCGCCCGGGGTGACCAGGGCCTGGCGTGACAATGTCACGTTCCTCGATAATTCCGCCGGCCGGAATGCGGCGGAAGTCGTGAAGGGATTCGGCACCGGCGGCGATCCGTTGACCCGCTCCGCCGTGCCCGCTGCGCTCGGCGCCGCGTCACAGCATTCCGCTGAAACAGGTCGCCCGGTCCGGCTCGTCATCATTACCTCGGGCACCGCAGATTCCATCGACGACCGTGCATTCAGGAACGCTCTCGACAGCAGTGATTCAGAGCAGATCGTTCCGCAGATCGTGCACGTCGGAACAGCCCCGGTGGATCCGGTGCTCGCGGACTGGGCGACGAGCAAGGGTGGTACCGCTTTCACCGCCGACATGACAGTGCCCTCAATGGCGGACTCCCTGCAGAAAGCCTTCGGAGTGGCACGACCCTAGGTTCCCGGCCCCCGCACCGCCGCATGCACCGGGCAGGACGGGAACGTCAGGAGCCGAGACTCCCTCACGGGGTGTACTGGGCCGGCCAGTCCCCGGACAACGGCCCACCAAGTCGACGCGCTTCCGAAGAAGGCCCGGACACGGGGAACCCGCCCGGGCGGAGAGCGGACCGGGCGGGTTCAGGTGGGGTCGGGAAAACGGACGCTCAGGAGATGTTGCGGCGTCGACGACGTGCGGCGAGTTCGTCCGTTCCCACGATCGTCGCGTTCTCCTCGTCGACCCGCTCGTGCGGGAACGCGGAGATCGTGCCGGTGAGTTCCTTCATGATGCCGGGTACTGCGATGCCGAAGACCCCCTGTCCCCCGCCGAGCAGGTCGATGACCTCCTCGTTGGAGCGGCACTCGTAGACCGTCGTGCCGTCGGAGACCAGGGTGATCGTCGCGAGATCGTCGACGCCGAGGTCGCGGAGCTTCTCCACCGCCTGGCGGATGTTCTGGAGTGAGATTCCCGTGTCGAGCAGTCCCTTGACGATCTTCAGGACGAGGATGTCCTTGAAGGAGTAGAGGCGCTGGGATCCGGACCCTCGCGCGGATCGGATCGAGGGTACGACGAGTTTCGTCCGGGCCCAGTAGTCGAGCTGACGGTAGGTGATGTTGGCGACCTGACAGGCGGTCGGGACCCGGTATCCGACCTCCTCATCGGGGCCCAGGTCGAACAGTGACTCCTGGACGGGACGGTCTGTGTCGCTCATAAATCTCTCCTGTGTGATCTAGCTTCCTGCAGCTCATTCTTCGGTAAGACTAGTTCAACGTCAAGGAGTCGACGGGCGACACGCCCGAAACCTAAACCTCAACTTGAGGTACAGACAGCTCAATTCCCATCATTCACATCGGTAACATCGCCATCACCAGTCACATCGTTGTCATTTTCCCCGGATGGCCCCACGGCTCCCTCTGGCTCCGCCGACTCATCCCCCCGTCCGGAAACACCCCCGTTTCCACCCCCGGAGGTGGTGTCGTCCGGTGTGGCGGTGGACTCCGCGGACCCGAGAAGATCGGCCTCCGAAACGCCAAGAGACTGCATCAGCTGCTCGAAATCCGCGTCGGCCTCGGCATCCCCGGACGCCGAGACCACCTCACGGATCGGCAGCTGCTGCTGCGTCGCCGTCGAATCGAGGGACCCGTCGAACAGGGACTCGACCGGAGCGTCACCCAGATATACCGACTGGGCGACCAGCACGGACCGGTTCACGTAGATCGGGTACCTGGCGGTGAGTGCGAGAAGGACCCCGTCGGATGCACGCGCGTCGATCATCGCGTATTCCCCGTCCTGACCGTCCAGTCCCGTGTGGATCTCGGCGTTGAACACCCCCTGCCAGCAGCTGCTGATGTGGACCGACGGATCACTCCCTCCGAAGCCGGTCAGCAGCGACTCGATGACCTCGTGACTGCCCGGGCGGCGCTGACCTGTTCCGTCCGCCAATGAATTCAGGGCCACGGCCTGCGCGGCGTCGATCCAGACGGGAAGGACCCGACCGGTACCCGGCCAGTCCAGCACCATGCAGGTGAACCCCTCCGGGGCTGCGACGTAGACGCCTCGGTACGTGACCTCCACCGGCTCATCTTCGTTCATCGGTCTACCCGTGTACCTTTCTGCGGTGTGCGGTGCCGCTGACGCCCCGGGGAACCTCGGACACCGTGTGTGCCGCGATATCAGCCCAGTTCGTCGCGCAGCGCGTTCTTGACGAGCGAAGCGTGGAGCGAAACGACGAGCGCGGTCATCTGCTGGGACAGTTCCTCGGCCCGCTGGCGTGCACCGTCACCCTTCGATCTGGCGACGGGGGTCGCGACCTGACCGATGAGGCCGGCCTGGCGGTTCGCCGTCGTACGGAGGCTCTTCAGGTGCCGGATATCGAACCCGAACTCACCGAGCGCACTCGCGGTGTGAACGATCCGGACATCATCAGCGGTGAAGAACCCGGACTCGTCCGTCCGGATCAGAGCGGCCTCCGTGAGCTGTCCGACGAACTCCTCCTCCACGCCCGCCTGGGAGGCCACATCGGCGGCCGTGAGACGCGTGAGCACCGGCGCCCGGAAGTTCTCCGGACTGATCAACGGGGCGGCTTCCGCCGTGGTCAGTATGGCCGCGACGGCACCGGAGTCCATCGCCTCCAGCTGCTCGCGGATGACCTTGAGCGGCAGGTAGTTGTCCCGCTGGGTCACCAGGATGTAGCGGAGCCGCTCGACGTCACTCTCGGTGAAGCGACGGTACCCGGAGGCCGTGCGCTGCGGGGAGATCAGCCCCTCCGACTCGAGGAACCGGATCTTGGACACCGTCACATCGGGAAACTCTGAACGCAGGCGGTCCAGGACGACACCGATGGACATGGTCTTGGCGGGCTTGGTGGCCCGGGTTCCCGTGGCCGGTGCGTTGTCGCCTGCGGTCTTTCTTAGCGCTGTCACGTGCGTGTCTACTCGGATTCGTCGGATGGTCGTAGGTGGGGCTCTTGACTGGCTCCTCGCTCAGTGCCGGCGGGGCGGGGACCCGGCGGCGGTCTGGGGAGCTACTTCGTGGGTCCGGCGAGGAACACGAGACGGAACTTGCCGATCTGTACCTCGTCGCCGCTCGAGAGAACCTCGGCGTTCTTCGGCTCGCGGTTGACGTACGTGCCGTTCAGGCTGCCGACGTCGACAACCTCGAACTGGCCGTCGGACAACCGGAATTCGGCGTGCCGTCGGGACACGGTGACGTCGTCGAGGAAGATGTCGCTCTCGGGGTGCCTTCCCACGGTCGTGGTGGGCTGGTCGAGCAGGAACCTGGACCCCGCGTTGGGACCCCTCTTCACGACGAGCAGTGCCGCACCCGCGGGCAGGTTCTCGGTGCCGGTCGTCCCGGTGGTGTTCGCGGGAGTTCCGGCAGCAGCTCCCGACTCCATCTCTTTGAGCAGGTCAGCGCGGAATACCGAGGTGGTTTCGGCCTGTGCCTCGGAAAAGCCGGTGTTGTCGCTCATGTTAAACCTCCGGATCGACGTTAAACCACAAAATACTGGTGTTCCTTCACATCATAGCGGTTCCCGGCCGGATCCCGTGGTCGCGGCCGACTCCGCCGACCCCAAACCCCCTCTGGGGTGGGACAATCGGATGAACTGCGGCTGGGGGTGGAATCCGCCGGGCGGTGTCGCGCACCACACGACGTCAGAAATCCCGGTTCCCACCCGCCGGAGCCCCGCCCCGGCGGACGCGCGGCGGGACTCAGCGGAACATCGAGGTGATGGATCCGATGACCGAGTTACCCGAACCGGATAGCGGATTGTCGTTGACCATGTAGGTCCACGTGGTCGACGGTCGTGCGAGCCCCTGATCGTCGAGATGCGCACCGTCCCCGTCGATCCGCACCGTGCGGAACGTGTCCACCGACTCCGTCATCGCCCTCTGCGCGAGTTCCCTGAACTCCGCGACGGCGATCCGGTGGAACTCGTCGATGGGGGTCTCCCTGGCGATCGCCCGGAGATGGATCGACTCGCGGACGTCGTCGAGCAGTGCCAGGTGATCGGACCAGGCATTGTCCAGGTGGTAGAGCATGATCTCGCGGGCAGCCACGTCCAGCACCTCCCGCGCCAGCTTCCCCGAGAGTTCCGCGGCGCGGTCCGGTGCGCGCTGCGCGAGCGACTCCCAGGCCGCCGGGGTGTCGAGGATCTCGGCACGTCGGCCGTCGATGATCTCGCGTTGATCGGCGATCAACTTGTTGTACTTCCACGTCTGGGAGTGGATCTCCAGCAGCTGCCCCTCGGTGACCCGCTGGCAGTGCTCGATGAAGTCCCTGACCCGCCTGGAGTCGATCTCCCCGCCCGGGCCGGGGGTCACGGTCACCTCCTCGCCGGAGCCGCCGGCAGTGACGACGTCGTCCTCCAGGGACACGAAGAAGAGACTGAAGCCGGGATCCCCCTGTCGGCCGCCACGGCCGCGGAGCTGGTTGTCCAGGCGGGCGGTGCGGTGCCGGGAGGTCCCGATCACGGCGAGCCCGCCGAGTTCCACGACCCGGTCCCGGTCATCCTCGTCGTTCCCGCCGAGCCGGATGTCGGTACCGCGGCCCGCCATCTGCGTGGACACCGTCACGCGTCCAAGGTCGCCGGCCTCGGCGATGATGCGGGCCTCCTCCGCGTCGTTCTTCGCGTTCAGGACCGACACCTCGATGTCGTACTCCCGGAGCCGTTCCGCCAGCTCCTCCGACTCCGCCACGTCCTGGGTGCCTACGAGCACCGGTTGACCGGTCGCGTGGATCGCCCTGATCTCCTCGACGATGGCGGCGTTCTTCTCCTCGAGGGTGGCGAACACGCGGTCCGCCTGATCGAAGCGCTTCAACTCCCGGTTCCGGTCGATCACCGACACCCGCAGATCGTAGAACTGCCGCAGCTGGTCCGTCGCCTCCACGGCGGTACCGGTCATACCGCAGACCGTGGGATACCGTCCCATCAGCGCCTGGAGGGTGATCGTGTCGAGGATGCGGCCGCCCTCGGTGACGACGAGCCCCTCCTTCGCCTCGACCGCGGCCTGGATCCCGTCGGGCCACCGCTGCAGGTCGGCAACCCGCCCCCGGGAGGCGTCGATCAGCGCGACCCTGCCGTCGCGGACGATGTAGTGCACGTCCCGGATGAGCAGCTCCCGGGCGTGCAGGGCGAGGTTGACCTGCACGAGCGTGGTGCCCACGTGTTCGTCGTCGTAGAGCGATCCGATCCCCAGGGCATGCTCCACCTTCGCCGCGCCCTCGTCGGTGAGGAACACATTGCGGCGTTCATCGTCGGGGCGGTAGTCGGTGCCCGGGTCCAGGGTCCGGACGACCTCGGTGATCCGCCCCCTCGGGGCGCGACCCGGTTCACTGCCGGCGAGGACGAGCGGAACGAGAGCCTCATCGACGAGAACCGAATCCGCCTCATCCACGATGGCCACATCGGCCCCGTGCTGCACGGCCTGTGCCCGGTCGGTGATCAGCTGGTCGCGCAGGACATCGAAGCCGATCTCGTTGACCGGCCCGTAGACGATGTCGCACGCGTAGATCCCGCGCCGCTCCTCCGGGGTCAGCTTCTCCGTGATCGCCCCCGCGGTCAGCCCGAAGAACTCGACCAGGGGCGTCATCCACCCGGCGTCCCGCGTGGCCAGGTAATCGTTGACGGTGATGCAGTGGACGTTCTTGCCCGTCAGAGCGAAACCGGTGGCGGCCATGGCGCCGACCAGCGTCTTTCCCTCACCCGTCGCCATGTGGACGACGTCGCCCTCGAGCAGGCGCAGCGTGGCCTGGGACTGCACGTCGAAGGGCGTCATCCCCAGGGTCCTCTCGGCCGCGACGCCGAGAACCGCGAGCAGTTCCGCCGGGTCACTCACGGACCCTCCGGAGGTGAGGTCCCGGGCACGGTCCGCCAGCTGGGCGTCGTCGAGCGCCTCGAGCTCCCGGTTGATCGTCCTCGCCCTGTCGACGATCGCGCGGCTCCGCTTCTGATTGCGGCCCTGCTGACCGCCCATCGCCTTCCAGAACCAGTTGAATCCGGCCACGTGGGACTTCCTTTGACTCGTCGGTTGGTGCAGAACCCCGCATCCGCAGGGTCACGCTCTGACTGATCTGACATGTCTGTCGCTACAACGACCTTAACCAACGCGCGGTACCCCAGGGCACCGCGCACCTCTGAGCGGGCGACCCGACACTGGCATAGAGTGGCCGTGATGACGGACAGCGGCGGTACCGACCGTCCCCGTCCCAGCGAACCAAGAAGCGAAAGTGAGTGAGGCTCCCGTGCACTCCGTCAGTGTGAAGCTCCCCGGCAGTTCCGGACAGATGATGGCCGGAACCCTCGACATCCCCGATTCCCCGCCGGTCGCGTGGGCGATGTTCTCCCACTGCTTCACCGGCTCCCGATTCACCCCCGCTGCGGCGCGGGTGTGCAAGACGCTGGCTGAACAGGGCATCGCCTGCCTCCGGTTCGACTTTCCCGGGCTCGGGCAGTCGGAGGGCAATTTCGCGGAGACGTCATTCTCCTCGAACGTGGCGGACCTGGTCGCGGCCTACCGGTGGCTCGAGGACAACCACTCGGCGCCGCAGCTGCTCATCGGCCATTCCCTCGGGGGCGCCGCCGCGCTGAAGGCCGGGGCGCAGATGCCGAAGCTGCGTGCCGTCGCGACGATCGGTGCCCCCTTCGATCCGGCGCACTCCGTGCTCCACTTCGCGGACCGGATCAGCGAGGTCGACGCCAACGGTGCGGTCACCCTCACCCTGGGTGGACGGGAGCTGACGATCTCCCGGGACTACCTGGAGGATCTCGCCGAGATCAACCCCGAGGCCTACCTGGGCGGACTCCGCCGCCCGCTCCTCCTCCTGCACGCTCCGACGGATCAGACCGTCGGCATCGACAACGCCCAGAAGATCTTCCAGCTCTCCCGCTACCCGAAATCACTCATCGCGCTCGACAAGGCCGATCATCTCTGCACCCGCCCGGGAGTCGCACAGCGCGCGGCGAACCTCATCCGGACCTGGGTCGAGCCCTACCTCTCCGACGAATCCGGCGCCGATGACACC
The DNA here is from genome assembly GCF_016595285.2 of Corynebacterium antarcticum. Lineage (NCBI taxonomy): Bacteria > Bacillati > Actinomycetota > Actinomycetes > Mycobacteriales > Corynebacteriaceae > Corynebacterium > Corynebacterium antarcticum. The sequence continues at coordinate 31,338 of NZ_JAENIP020000001.1, read as the reverse complement.
GACGTGATGCCGGAGGGGGTGGCCGAGGCGCGGTCGATCCCGGCGGGAAAGTTCACGGACCTGGTGCGCATCGAGAGAGAGACGATCACCACCGACCGGGAGCGGTCCCTCGGCGGACGGAACCTCGGGCTCTCCCCCACCTCGCTGCTCATCGCAGCCCTGGCCTCCGCGACCTCACAGAGCATCAGGATCGCGGCGAAGGAGGCCCGCATCCGTGGGCTCGACGACGTGAAGGTGACGGTGTCCCGGGTCGTCGGCTCCGACGACGAGGCCACCGTGCTCCGACGCCGGATCGAGCTGATCGGCGACCTCGACGAGGACGAGCGCTCGGAGCTCCTCGCCGCCGCCGGTACGAGTGTGATCGAGAGGATCATCACCACGTCCTCGACCCTCATCGACGGGGACAGCTGACGTGGCCGGGACCATCAGCGACGCGGACAGGTGTCCCTGCGGTAGCGGCGACCGCTACGGGACATGCTGCGGGCCCGTCCTGGCCGGCACCAGGCGGGCACCGACCGCGGAAGCTCTCATGCGCTCGCGTTACACGGCGTTCTGTGTCGGCGACGTGAACCATCTCCGGGTGTCCTGGCACTCGGACACGAGACCGGACGAACTCACCGTCGATCCCGACATCAGGTTCCTCCGCCTGGTCGTGCACGATACTTCGGGAGGCGGGCCGTTCGACGCCTCCGGACAGGTCGACTTCACCGCCCACTACCGGACGGAATCGGGACACCGCGGCGAGCAGCGGGAGAATTCCTCCTTCACGCGCCTCGACGGACGCTGGGTGTACGTGGCTGCACTGTGACTCCACCGCCCCCCTTTTGACCCGATGGCCTGCGGATTGGCGCAACCGCCCGACACTGTTGTAATCTGTGGCAGTTGCTCCGGTGGAACCGGGCCGACGACGGACTGTGGCGCAGCTTGGTAGCGCACTTGACTGGGGGTCAAGGGGTCGCAGGTTCAAATCCTGTCAGTCCGACCAGAAGAACCCCGGTGGAGATCATCTCCACCGGGTTTTTTGCCGTGCCGTTACAAGGAGATCGGCTTCGGAACACCCCGGTAACAACGTTCTCCCGGTGGAAGAGTCAGACGCACCGGGCACAATGAGGGTTCACCCCATGGAACAGAGACCGCTAAACCTGGGTCGATGATGAGCCCCGCCGATACGTGACCTTAGTATTGTCCACATGAACTCTGTACTGATAGCGGTCATGCTGGTGCTCCTGCTGGCCGTGCTCCGCGTCCACGTCGTCCTCGCCCTCCTCATCGGTGCCGTCGTCGGTGGTGTGATCAGTGGGCTGGGCTTCACCGACACCATGGTCACGTTCCAGGAGGGGCTGGGCGGTGGCGCCACGATCGCGTTGTCGTACGCACTCCTCGGCGCCTTCGCTATGGCGGTCGCCAGCGCCGGACTCCCGAAGCTGCTGGCGGACTGGATGGTGAGGAGGATCGCGGGCGGCAGTACCGCCGCCGGTCTGGACGGTGAGCTGACCCGGGCCCAGAAACGCGCGGCGACGGTCACCGAATACGGTCTGATCGCCGGAATCCTGGTCATGGCGGTGATGAGCCAGAACCTCATCCCTGTCCACATCGCCTTCATCCCGCTCCTCATCCCGCCGCTGCTCCGCGTCATGAACACCCTCCGGATGGACCGCCGTCTGGTCGCCTGTGTCCTGACCTTCGGCCTCGTCACGACCTACATGTTCCTGCCGATCGGGTTCGGCCGCATCTACCTCGAGTCGATCCTGATGGGGAACATCAGCACCGCCGGCCTCGACACCACGGGCATCAACGTCATGAGTGCCATGTGGATCCCCGCCCTCGGCATGGTCGCCGGGCTTCTGACCGCGGTCTTCATCTCATACCGCAGGCCGAGGGTCTACGAGGACATCCCGATCGCCGACGAGGTCCGCGACTCGTCCTCCCGGGACTCGTCGGATGGATCGGGTTCCGGTGAGATCTCCCGGTACAAGATCATCGTGTCGGTCATCGCGATACTGGCCTGCTTCATCATCCAGTTGGTCATCAACGCCATGGAGGTGGACGCGGATTCCCTGCTCACCGGCGCGCTGGTGGGACTGGCCATCTTCATGGCGTCCGGCGCAGTGAAATGGAATGAGGCGGACGACGTCTTCACCGCGGGCATGCGCATGATGGCCCTGATCGGTTTCATCATGATCACCGCGCAGGGCTTCGCCGCCGTCATGACCGAGACCGGCGACATTCCGGCTCTGGTCGAATCCGCCGCGAACCTCTTCGGCGGCAACCGGCCCGCTGCGGCCCTCGCGATCCTCGTCGTCGGGCTGGTGGTGACGATGGGCATCGGTTCGTCGTTCTCCACCCTGCCGATCATCACGGCGATCTACGTCCCGTTGTGCATGTCGATGGGATTCTCCCCTCTGGCGACCATCTCGATCATCGGCACCGCCGGCGCCCTCGGTGACGCCGGTTCCCCCGCCTCGGACTCCACCCTCGGGCCGACTTCCGGCCTGAACGCCGACGGTCAGCACGACCACATCCGGGACACCGTCATCCCGACCTTCATCCACTACAACCTGCCACTCCTCGCGGCCGGATGGATCGCCGCGATGGTCCTCTAGACGTCCCCCACGGTCCGCGACCTCCTTCCCGTCCGCGACAACGCGAAGCCCCTCAGGCGATATCCGCCTGAGGGGCTCTACTGCACGAAGGGGGCCTAGACCGCCACGCACTCGTCCCAGTGGTCCTCGTGGCGGTGGTGACGGTGCCCGTCGTGAATGTAGTCGACGTGGTCGTCGTGCTTGACGGCGTCGTGTCCGCAGTTCTCGCCGTGCTCGTGCTCGTGGTTCTCGTGGATGGTGTGGCTCATGGTGACTCCCTGGTGTCCGGTTGCGGCCTTATTGAAAACAGCGGGCCTGTTCGATTCTGCCATCATCTACCTTAGTTGAAAACGTAGCGAACATTCAAACCGTCAACCTTGAATTATGCTGACAGTTATTGAAAACCCACCTTTCTTCTTCTCCGCGAGGGTGGAACGTTACTGAAAATTTGAGCCGCAGAATCGGAAGAGGACCCGCCCGAACGGGCAGGTCCTCCCACACTCAGGTACGTCTACTTGCGCTTACGCTTCTCCCGGACGCGCACCGCGATACGGACCGGCGAGCCCTCGAATCCGCCGAACGCCTCCCGGAACTTCCGCTCCAGGTAACGGCGGTATCCGGCCTCCAGGAATCCGGTCGTGAACAGCACGATCACCGGCGGGCGGGTCGACGCCTGGGTGGCGAACAGGACCCGCGGGAGACGACCGCCGCGCATCGGCGGCGGATTCTGCGCGATGACAGCACGCAGCCACGTGTTGAGCTGGCCGGTGGACACGCGGGTGTCCCAGGACTCCAGCGCCTCGAGCATCGCGGGCTCCAGCCGCTGCAGGGCACGGCCCGTCTTGGCGGAGATGTTCACGCGCCGGGCCCACGGGATGTGGGCCAGCTGCAGGTCTATCTCACGCTCGAGGAGCGGGCGGCGGTCCTCGTCCATCAGGTCCCACTTGTTGTAGGCGATGACGACTGCCTTGCCGGCGTCCATGATCATCCCCAGGACGCGCTGGTCCTGTTCGGAGATCGGCTCGGACGCGTCGATGAGGAAGATGCAGACCTCGGCGGCCTCAATGGCGCTCTTGGTCCGAAGCGAGGCGTAAAACTCGTGTCCCTGGGCGTTCTTCACCTTGCGGCGCAGGCCGGCCGTGTCGACGAACTTCCACAGCTTCTGGTCCAGCTGCACCAGGGAGTCGACGGGATCGACGGTGGTGCCGGCGACGTTGTCGACGACGCTCCGTTCCTCACCGGTGATCTTGTTGAGCAGCGAGGATTTGCCCACGTTGGGCCGTCCGACGAGTGCGACCCGACGCGGACCCTCGACGATGGACTTCTGCCGCGGCTCATCGGGAAAGGACGCGACGACCTTGTCGAGGACGTCGGCACCGCCGCGACCGTGCTGGGCCGAGACCGGGTACGGATCGCCCAGGCCGAGGGACCAGAACTCGGCCACATCCCCGTACTGGGAGTCCGAGTCGAACTTGTTGGCCACGAGGATGACCGGAACCTCGGCGCGCTGGAGTTTGCGGGCCATGACCGCGTCGGTCTCGGTGACGCCGACCTTGGTGTCGACGACGAGGACGATGACGTCAGCGGTGGCCATGGCCACATCGGCCTGTCGGGCGATGGCACCGTGTATGCCCTTGGCGTCCGGGTCCCAGCCACCGGTGTCCTGGACCCAGAAACGGCGCCCGTTCCAGTCCCCCAGGTAGCTGATGCGGTCACGCGTGACGCCGGGGAAGTCCTCGACGACCGCTTCGCGGCGACCGATGAACCGGTTCACCAGTGTCGACTTGCCGACGTTCGGGCGTCCGACGATCGCCACGGTGCACAGTGACTCCTCGACGTGCTCGGGACGCTCGACGCCGAAGGCCTCCTCCATGCGTTCCCAGTCCTCGTCACCGAAGTCCTCGCCGAAGTCGGCGTCGGCGAACTCCGAGTCGTCGAACTCGGGATCGAGGATGTCTCCGTCCTCGTCGATGTTGCGTTCCCCGAACTCGGCGGGATCGAATTCCTTGGCGGCGTGTCCACCGTGCGGTGCCGCGACGTCCTCGTCGGCGAATACGCCGACGGCGTCCATCTCACCACCCTGGGTGTGGTAGACGAACATCGTCTCCGGTTCGTCGTCGGGGGAGGAATGCTGTCTGTCGCTCATGAGCGCGTCCTTTCTGCGCTGTCCGCGGTGAGCTGGACGAGGCGGTCGATGACCTGCTCCAGCGTCATGTCGGAGGTGTCTACGACCACGGAGTCCGCGGCCGGGGTGAGCGGCGACGCCGCTCGGGTGGAGTCGAGTTCGTCGCGGCGGATCACGTCCGCGAGGACGGTGTCGTAGTCGGTCTCACGTCCCGCTGCGGTGTCCTGGTCGAAGCGTCGCTGCGCCCGCACCTCCGGGGAGGCCGTGAGGAACGCCTTGACGGGCGCGTCGACGAGCACCGCGGTGCCGATGTCACGGCCCTCCACGACGCACCGGTGCGCCCGACGAGCGAGGCTGCGCTGCAGTTCGACGAGGTTGACGCGGACCTCGGGGACCGCGGAGACGGCCGATACGTTCCGGGTGACCTCAGCTCCGCGGATGATCCCGGACACGTCCTCCCCGGCGAGCAGGACCGCGTCCGACGTCGGATCGTCGCTGACCTCGAGGGGGAGGTCGGAGGTCACCCGGATGACCGCATCCGTGTCGGTGGGGTCGATCCCCTGCCGGAGCACGTGCAGCGTTGCGACGCGGTACATCGCACCGGTGTCGAGGTACCGGGCGCCCAGTCGCGAGGCGAGCGCACGGCACGCCGTGGACTTCCCGGTTCCGCTCGGGCCGTCGACGGCGACGATCAGTCCGCCGTCGGGCATGTTCGACAGGTCGGCCGTCACATTCCCACCGCCTTGTACAGGCTGCCGAGTTCCGCACTGTTGAGGGCTCGGATCGCGCCCGGGGTCTGCTCTCCGAGGGACACGGTGTGGATCTTGGTGCGTACGAGCCTCTCCACCGGATAACCGGCGGTCTTGAACATGCGGCGGACGATGTGCTTTCGCCCCTCGTGGATGTCGATGCGGACGATGGACTTGCCCTGGTGGACGTCGACGATCTGGACGTAGTCCGCGCGCGCGACACCGTCGTCCAGCTCGATACCCTCCTTGAGCTCCTTGATGAGTTTGCGGTCGGCTTCGCCGACGAGTGTGGCCATGTAGGTCTTGGACACCTCGTACTTGGGGTGCATGAGGCGGTTCGCCAGCTCGCCGTCGTTGGTGAGCAGCAGCAGGCCCTCGGTGGCGGCGTCGAGGCGCCCGACGTGGAAGAGGCGCTGGCCGGCGTCGAGCTTCTCTCCGACGATGTCGCCGACACACGGCCGACCCATGTCGTCGCTCATCGTGGACTGCACTCCACGTGGCTTGTTCAGCACGAAGTAGACCATGTCCTCGTTGACGCGGATCCTCGCGCCGTCGACGCGGACGATGGCGGTGTTGGGGTTGATGCGCATGCCCTGGGTGGTGACTATGCGGCCGTCGACCTCGACGCGACCTGCGTCGATGAGTTTCTCGGCCATCCGGCGGGAGGCCACGCCCGCCTGAGCGAGGACCTTCTGGAGGCGGACGCCCTCTCCGGCGGCGTCGCCGACGGTGTCGGCGCGGTGGCCGTGATCGGATCGGACATGCTGGTGGCGGGCCGGCTTGGCTTTGGAGACGTAGATGTCGGCGGCGCGCTTCTTCTCCGGTGTGCCGTCTCGGCGAGCGGGTTGGTTCACGGTGATCGTGTCCTTTTCTATGTGGTTGTGCAACGGGGCAACTCTAGCCCGGTCGACGCCCCGGCGCCATTTTCACCTCGAGAAAGGTCCCGCGTCGAGGTTCTCCGCGACGCGCGCGAACTCCTCCGGGGCGAGATTTCCGGATCCCTGCGGGATCCACCCGAGCAGCGGGACACCGGTGACCTCGGGCAGTTCACGGAGGTTCAGACGGGTCGCGAGGTCCGGGTCACGAGGCAGGCACCCGCCGATGAGGCCGGTGACCCCGATGCCCCGGCGCCGCGCGGCCTCGACCGTGAGCTCAGCGGAGTTCAGCGAGCCCAGACCGAGGGAGGTGACCACGGTGACGGGTGCGGCGAGCTCCACGGCGAGATCCGCGATGGTCCAGTCGTCGGCGATCCGAACGAGAAGCCCTCCGGCCCCCTCCACGAGCACGGTGCGGTCCGTGGAGTCGAGTTCCCGGATCTTCGCCGCTGTGTCCGCGAGATCGAGCTGGCGGAGACCGGCGCGCCGGGCGGAGAGATTCGGTGCGAGTGGTTCGGGGTAGCGGGCGAACCCGACGGTCGTCACGGTGTCCCCGACCAGGCGGCGGACCGTGGTCAGGTCACCCTGCCCCTCGGGTTCGCCGGTTTGCGCGGGCTTGACGACGGTGACGGGCCGGCCGACCGAGTGCAGTCGTGCGGCGAGTCCGGCGGTGGCGATGGTTTTTCCGACGTCCGTGTTCGTTCCGGTGATGATGTGCACGGTCATTGCGACACACCCGTTTCCGCGGCGGCGGCCATCGCCGTGCAGATGGCCGCGACGTCCTGCGTCGTGGCGGTGAACGGGGGCATCGTGTAGATCAGCCGTCCGAACGGTCTGAGCCAGACGCCCGCGGCCACAGCTGCGTCCGTGGCGGCACGCATGTCCACCGGGCGTTCCATCTCCACGACTCCGATCGCGCCGAGCACCCGGACATCGGCGACGCCCGGGAGCTCCCGGACCGGTTCGAGCCCGCGGGTGAGTTCCCCTTCGATACGGGGCACGGTCTCACGCCAGTATCCGCCCTCCACCAGGTCGAGGGACGCGGAACCGACCGCGCACGCCAGCGGGTTGGCCATGAAGGTCGGGCCGTGCATGAGGGCCCCGCCCCCCTCCGGCTTCTGGATCACCGCGGCGACCTCATCCGTAGCGAGCACGGCCGCGAGCGACATGAATCCGCCGGTCAGTGCCTTCCCCAGACACAGGATGTCCGCGTGCACCCCCGCCGCCCGGGTCGCCAGCAGGTCGCCGGTTCGGCCGAATCCGGTGGCGATCTCGTCGGCGATGAACAGGATCCCGTGCCGGTCGCACAGCTCCCTGACACCCGCGACGAGTTCATGGTCGTGGAACCTCATTCCACCGGCCCCCTGCACGACGGGCTCGATGATCATGGCCGCGACCGACTCGTCGATGAGTTCCCCGACCCGCCGCAGGTATTCGGCGCGCTCCGGTTCCGACGAGCCCCTGACGGGTGGCGCGGGCGCGAAGATCTGCTCGGTCAGTGTCCCGGTCCACAGGGAGTGCATCCCGCCGTCCGGGTCGCACACGCTCATCGGACCGAAGGTGTCGCCGTGGTAGCCGGAGCGCCAGGTGATCAGGCGGTTTCTCTCAGGGTGACCGTTCCCCCGCTGGTACTGCAGCGCCATCTTGATCGCCACCTCGACGGAGACCGAACCCGAGTCACAGAAGAACACCCGGTTCAGTGGTTCCCCCGCGATCCGGAGCAGGCGTTCAGCAAGGTCGACAGCCGGACGGTGGGTGAGGCCACCGAACATGACGTGGCTCATCGTGTCGATCTGGCGGTGTGCGGCGGCCACCAGTGCCGGGTGGCCGTGTCCGTGGCACGCGGCCCACCAGGAGCTCATTCCGTCGATCAGCGTCCGTCCGTCCTCCAGGGTGATACGCACTCCCGAGGTTGACTCGACCGGCAGCGGATCCATCGCCACCGGGGTGGGACTGTACGGGTGCCAGATGTGCTGCTGGTCGAAGGTGACGGTGTCGGTCATCGCGTCCTCGCGTCAGGGTTGAACGTTGTTCACTGGACACCTGAAACTCTATCCCGTCACTCCGGTCGTGCAGACCTCAGGCCCGGGAGAACGGTGCCGGCGGGACCACCGGTCCGGTGTCGCCTGCCGCCAGGCACCCCCGGGAGCTGCACAGGCCCCGGGCCCCGGAAAACGGGAATTGCCGTGGTTGCACCGCCTGCGGTCTCCGACGACGATCACTTCCTCCCCCGATCGCGCCGGACCCGGATGCTCATGCGACCGCGCGATCCGGTGCACACCGGGAACTCTCCCCGGGGGCGGTGGCGCTCAGCGTCACCGCCCCCGGGCCCACGCTGCCCAGAGATCCGCGTAAGCTCCGCCCTGCTCCACCAGTTCCCGGTGTGTCCCGCGCTCCACGATCCGCCCGGACTCCATGAGCCAGACCTCGTCGGCACGCACCGCCTGGTCGAGGCGGTGCGCGATGATCACCGCGGTCCGCCCCCGGACCACACTCCACGCAGCCTCTTCCAGCGCGGTCGATCCCCCGGCTCCGGCCTCCGCGGTCGCCTCGTCGAGAATCACCACCGGGGGATCGACGAGAAGAACCCGGGCCAGCGCCACCTGCTGCGCCTCAACCGGCCCGAGCACCTGCCCCCGTTCCCCGACGACGGTGTCCAACCCGTCGGGTAGAGCGGCCACCCAGTCGTCGGCACCGACCCGCCGGAGGGCGTCGACCAGCGCCGTGTCATCCGCGTCCGGGCGGGCCAGCAGCAGATCCTCCCTCAGGGTCCCGGCGAAGACGTGTGCCCCCTGCGTGACCAGGCACACCGCCCGGGCACGCTGGCCGGGAGTGAGGGTCGACGCATCAGTCGCGCCGATGAGCACCCGTCCCGAGGACACCGGTCGACACCCCGCGATCAGGGCACCGAGCGTCGATTTCCCGGCCCCGGAGGCCCCGACGAGTGCGGTGACGGAGCCGGGTGCGACCTCGGAGGTGATGTCGTCGAGTACCGTCCGGCCACCCGGGTAGCTGAAGGTGAGGTGCTCCAGACGCAGCCCCGGGGCGGTGCCGGGCGGGATCCCGGGGGCGTCAGCCACCTCCACGGGGCGACTGTCCGGTTCGACGATCACTCCGACCACCCGCCGCAGTGACGCGGCGGCGGAAGCCAGGGGATCGATGAGTACGACGAGCATCCCGATGGGTTGGAACAGCCTGAGGAAGTAGAGCGCCGCCGTGGTGACCACGCCGACGGTGACTTCGCCGCGGTCGACCAGGAACCAGCCGATCACCAGGACACCGGACATGCCGATGTACTCGGCCAGGTTGACCCCGCCGAACAACCGGTTGATCAGGATCCGGATCCACACACCCAGTTCGACCGCACGCCAGGAGTGGTCGCCGATCTCGGACCGGCGGGACGGCTGCAGGTTGAATGCGCGCACCGTACGCAGTCCCCGGAGGCTGGCGAGGATGCCGGAGGCCCGTTGCGCCATCTCCATGCGCTGGCACAGGTACGCGTCCGGGGCGTGCGTCCGGTACCGGTGGACGAACAGCGCGTAGATGGGTAGCAGAAGTACCGCCACACCGAGGAACCGGAGGTCCAGGAGGGCCATTCCGACGACGGTGACGGCAACGGCGAAGCCACCGATCGCGAGCGACGCCAGGGACTGGTTGACGGCCCGGGTCATCTCCGCGACGTCATCGGTCGTCCGGGAAACGAGATCTCCGACCCCGACCTCCTCGATGCGTTCGGCGGGCATTCCGATTCCACCGGCGATGACCCGCTCCCGCAGGGAGGCGATGACGCGTTCCACGGTCCCGGCCATGAGCACGTAGCCGAACCCCGTCAACACCGCCATCACCCCGACCGACGTCGCCATGGCACCCGCCGCGTACCAGACGGCCGTCGTCCCCGTCCGGCCCAGCAGCGGGTGGCCGTCGCGCACCAGATCGACCAACCCGCCCATGAGTCGGGGTGTCACGAGTCCCAGTGCGGATCCAGCGATGAGCAGGACGAGCGACGCACAGAACCGATGGAGATGCGGTCGGAGCTCTGTGTCGAGCACGCGGCGGACCTGAGCCCCGGTGGCGACGTGCAGCGCACCGCCCGCCCCGGAGACGTCCGGCCTCCGCCCTCGGACCCCCGGGGACACTGCGCCCGACCGCATCACGGTGCCACTCCCTTCCCTGCCGGCACCTGTCCGACGACCTCATCGGCCGCGGCCCGCCATGCCGGGGAACCCGTGAACACGACCGTCGTGCGCCCGGAGCGGAGGATGCGGGTGCGCTCGACGATCCTGGCCTCGGTGACCGAGTCGACCGCGGACGTCGGATTGTCCAGGACGAGGATGCCTGCGTCGGCCGCCAGCGCCCGCGCCAGTGCCACACGCTGGCACTGGCCTCCGGAGAGCCTGTCGCCGCAGTCACCGGTCACGGTGTCGAGTCCCTCCGGAGAGGAGATGATGTCATCCAGCCCGGCGGCGAGTGCGGCCGAGTCGACGGACACCACCGGCGCCGCGGCAGCGGCACCTCGGCCGATTCCCTCGGCGATGTTGCGCCCGACGGTTCCGTCGAACACCTGCGCCCGGTGTGGCGCGACGAGCACCCGGGAGCGCACGGCATCGACGTCCAGGTCCGCGAGGTCGGTTCCCCCGACCCGGATGCGCCCGGGTTCCGCGGGCACCGTCATCGCGAGCAGGTCGGTGGTCCGGGCCACCTCGGGGGCGGGCAGATCGAGGACGGTCAGCGCGCCGGGCGCGATCGCCAGTGTGTCACCCTGCACGGAAAGTTCGAGGTCCGTCGCCCTGCCCGGGCGTGACTCCGGACCGGAGTCGGTGTCCGGGAACACCCTGGGAGCCTGGAGTATCCCGAGAACGCGGGCGGCGCTGCCCTTTCCGGTTGCCCAGAGCACCGCCCCGAAGTCACCGACGAAGTTCAGCGGCTCCGTGACAAGCTGGGCGAGGCCGATGACGGTGATCATCTGGCCGAGGGTGATCCGCCCGGTGACCGCGAGCAGCGCACCGGCCACGGCGATCGCGGCGATGAGCAGCCCCCCGGTTATCCTCATCGACCCGGTGAGGATCGCGTTCGAGTCGACGGACCGCAGTGTCGCGGACAGCGCCCGCCGCGACAGCCCGCGGTAGCGTGCCCCGGCGGCCCTGTCGGCGCCGAGTCCCTTGATCACCCGGACCCCCTGCATCATGTCCGCGGCTGTTCCGGCGGCCTCCGCGGCGGCCTGTTGCTGCGCCCGGAACCGTGTCGCCAGGGGTCCCCCGACCTTTTCGGCGACGAACAACACAATGAGCGCCCCGAGAATCGTCGCCACTCCGAGTGGCCAGTGGATGCGCAGCAGGATCACGGCACCGAAGATGAGTCCGACCATCTGCCCCACCGGATAGAGCAGGGCCTGCGTGCTCATGGCGACCTGGCGTACATCGGTCGCGGCGATGGCGAGCAGCTCGCCGGGGAGTCTGCGGTCGCCTCCGAGTCCGCGCGGGTCCAGCATCCGGTCCGTGAGGCGCATGCGGAGCCCGTGTTCGACGTAGTTCATGGAGATCCAGCCGAGCCGCGACGCGAACCTGTAGGCGGTGGACAGCACGAGGAAGTCGAGGGCCAGCAGAACGAGCAGCAGGATGAAGGTCCGGCCGTCCCCTGCGGCGATGCCGTGGTCGATGGCCAGGCCGACGATGACCGGTACGCCCATCTCCCCGATCTGGTGTGTGGCGGACAGCAGCAGCGCCGGAACCATGAGACGCGGATGCGCCGTCATCGAGCGCCACAGAAGCTGCCTGGGGGTCGTCCCGGCATCGACCCGTGGGGCATCCGGTGCCTCCGCGCGGGTTCTGTCGGTGATCCCGCGCGGAATGCCGCCTGTCGCTGTCATGCGTCCTCCTCAGCGGGAACGTGGTCTCAACTGCCCCAGAGTAAGGCGCGGCTCACCTTCCCGTCACATCGGGGTCCACGGCCAGCCCCCGCGCGGGACCTGCGTGCCGGCCGGTCAGGGTCAGATCCCGCTCATGCGTACACGAACTGCGGGGGTACCCGATCGCAGCGGTTTCGTTTGCCCGGACCGAGCGGATCAACTGATAATCCTTCTCATGACGACTTTTGAACAGCGTTCAACGGCGCCTTCGGCGTCGGCCTCGCTCCCCGGTCGGGGGCGGATACTGATCTCCGTGGCCGGGGTGGAGATGTGGGAGCGGTTCTCCTTCTACGGCATGCAGGCGATCATGCTGTACTACCTCTACCACTCGGCCACCGACGGAGGCCTCGGGATCGACCGCGCGGACGCCACCGCCCTGATGGGGGCGTACGGCTCTCTGGTCTACCTCTGCACCCTGGGCGGTGGCTGGGTCGCGGACCGGCTGACCGGAGCGGAGAAGACCCTCCTCGGCGGTGCCCTCATCCTCGTCGCGGGACATCTGATCCTCGCCCTGGTGCCCGGCGCACCGGGCGTCACCGCCGGTCTCCTCGCCGTCGCCGTCGGCTCCGGTGCGTTGAAGGCCTCCGCGATCACCGTCCTCGGCATCGCGTTCGCCGGTGACGAGGGCCGGCGCGACGCCAGTTTCCAGATCTTCTACCTGGGGATCAACATCGGCGCGCTCCTGGGTCCGCTGCTCACCGGTTGGCTGCAGACCTCCCGCGGTTTCCACTACGGGTTCGGCGCCGCCGCCGTCCTGATGCTCGTCGGGCTCGCCAACTACCTGCTCACCCGCCCCCCCGGTATCGCGGCCGGCCCCTCCGACCCCCTGCCCGCGTCCTCCCGTCCCCGTCTCCTCGCGGTTGCTGCCGGATCCGTCGTCATCACCGTCGTCGCGGTCGGTACCGGCTGGCTGAACGCCGGATCCGCGGCAAACGTGTTCCTCGCCCTGACTCTCGGAGCGGCGGTCGTACTGTTCGCCCGCATGCTCCGTGATGATTCGCTCGAGGAGGTCGAACGGCGCAAGGTCACGGCCTTCATCCCCGTGTTTCTCGCCTCGACCGCGTTCTGGTCCGTCCTCAACCAGACCTACGGTGTGTTCGCCGTGTACTCGGACATCCGGCTGAACCGGACCATGGAGCTGTTCGGATCCGTGCACGAGGTTCCGGCCTCGTGGACCCAGTCACTCAACCCGGCGTACATCCTCATCCTGTCCGGACCGGCGGCACTGCTGTGGGCCCGGCTGGGCGACCGGGTCGGCTCCGCGACGAAGATGGCCGTGGGGGTCATCATCTCCGGGTGCGGGCTGCTCGTGCTCCTCCCCTTCGCGGGCGGCGGACCGGGCAGCACACCGTTCCTCGCGCTCGCCGCGGCCGTCCTCGTGATCACCTGCGGGGAACTGCTCGTCGGTCCGGTCGGGATGTCAACCACGACCGCCTTGGCCCCCGCGAGTTACGGGACGCGGTTCTCCGCACTGTACTTCCTGACCATGGCTGCGGGAACCGCCGCGGCGGGTGTCATCTCGAGGCTCTACAACCCCGATGACGCGGCCGCGGAACGGATTTACTTCACCGCCTGCGGACTGGCCGTCATCGTGATCGGCGCCGTGGTGCTCGCCCTCGGTCGACGGATCAACCGGCTGACGCACGCGGATGACCCGACGCGGTGACGCACCGCGGAGACTCCCGTTCCTCCGAATCCGGTGGCGAAGGGGGATAATGGATCCGACAGCCGTCCGTCCACCGGAGACCGGTCGGCTTCCCCACGAAGGAGGGCCCGTGTCACGTCGTCCGATCGGCCGCGCCACCTCGGTGTTCCCGGCGGTCGTCCTCGTCGCGGTCGGCTTCAGTGCCGCGGCGTGCGACTTCGGCCGGGATCCCCTGCTGAAGGCGCTGGAGACGCATCCCGAATCCGTCGCGCCGGCGACCCTCTACGATTCCGGGGCCACGGGGATGACGGTGATCTGTCCCCACCAGCCCCGCGCCGCCGTTGATGAGGTGCTCGGCGACGGCCCGCACAAGGACATCCCGGAGAGCGGCCTGCTCGAGGACTCCAACGCGCTCGGCATCGTGAAACCGTCCGGGCACACGATCATCAAGAAGTTCGCCCGCTCGAAGGTCGATCTCTGCTCCCGGCCGGTCGACCTGGAGCTCTATCCCGGGGGTACCTCAGCCACCTTCGAGGATCACGGGGGGACCTTCACACTCGTCTCCCTCGACCCGGATGGACCGGATCCCGGCGGTCAGTAGTCCTCGTCGATGGAGTCGACGTCGGGGAGCAGCGGCGCCAGGTCGGGCAACCGGTCGAGACTGTCGATGCCGAGCAGCTCCAGCAGGAGTTCCGTGGTGACGTAGCGGTGGGCCCCCGTGGTCTCGTCGTTCCCGACCTCGCGGATCAGTCCGCGCAGCTGCAGCGTCCGCATCACACCGTCGACGTTGACGCCACGGACGGCGGACACCTGCGCGCGGGTCACCGGCTGACGGTAGGCGACGACGGCGAGCGTCTCCAGGGCGGCGCGGCTCAGGCGTGACTGGCTGCCGTCTAGGACCAGTTTCTCGACCACCCCGGCGTTCTCCGGCCGGGTGTAGAGCCGCCAGCCTTCGGCGCTGCGGCGGAGGTCGAAACCACTTCCCCGGGTCTCGAATTCGGTCCGGATCTCCTCGAGGATCCCCGCCACGAGCTCACCTTCCGCCCCGAGCACACGGGACAGGGTGTCCACGTCGACGGGTGTGTCGACGACGAGGAGGATCGACTCGATCTGGGACCGCAGCGCGGTCACCGGTGCCGGGAATCGTGTTTCACTCACCCGGGACACTCTACCGGTCCCGGTCGGGTGTCAGGGCCCCACCGGCTGACAGGCTTGCGGACTGCCCCATTCGGACCACGATCCGTCGTAGACGGTGAGATCGGTGTAGCCGGCGTACTCGGCGGCGAGTGCATCGACGCACGCCGTGACCCCGGAGCCGCAGCTGAAGGTCAGACGCCGGGCGTCGCCCACGACCTGACGGAAGATCTCCGCGAGTTCCCCGGGAGACCGCAGGTGACCGTCATCGAGGACCCTGGTGAAGGGGATATTCACGCTGCCGGGGATGTGGCCGGGCCTGAGTCCCGGCCGGGGTTCCGCCTCGACGCCGGCGAAGCGTCCCGCACTTCGGGCGTCGACGACCTCCCACGCACTCCGCGCCAGCGCCCGGGACACTCCGGGTATGCCGACCAGGAGGTCCGGACGACCGGGCGCCGATATCGTTCCGCGGGTCGTCGGTGACGCGAGGGGCTCGACCTCGTGTCCGGCCGCGGTCCACGCCGGGAGGCCCCCGTCGAGGACGGCGACGTTGTCCAGACCCGCGACCTTCGCGAGCCACCACACCCGCGGGGCGCACATGATGCCGAAACGGTCATACACCACGACCGCCGTACCGTCCGAGATACCCCGGGCCTCGAACACCCCGCGGACATCCGCGGGAACGGTGTGCGGAAGCGGGGAATCGGCGTCGGAGAAGTCGTCCTCCAGATCGGCGAGCAGGGCACCCGGCACCCCCACCGAGCTCTTCGCGGGATTCCCCATGGACGCACACAGGACGACGAGGTCCGCGTCCCGGCTGGTGAGCCGGTCGGACAACCAGTCGACGGAGACAACGGGACCGGAAACTGTGACTGAGGACATGGACTGAGGATACGGGACCGTTTCACCGGTAAAAACACCCGAAAAGGGGTACAGGAGTGAAGCAAAGGGTGACACAACCGGAATCCCCCGGACAGACATCCCGTTCGGCGGACCGGGACCGCCCCGGACCGGACCGGGAAACCTGACCTATCATCGGTGATCACGGAGCATTTTTAACAGATTTAACAAGTTGGAGTGGCGGCACCGCCCGCCCGAGGAGCGAACGTGAAAGACCCGACCGTGAGAAACCCCTTCACCCCGACCTTCGGCAGTTCCCCGGAACTGCTCGTCGGACGGGACGGCATCCTGGACTCCTTCACCCGTGGACTGGACGAGGGGCCCGGGTCACCGACACGCGCACTCCTGCTGTCCGGTCAGCGCGGCGTGGGCAAGACCGCCCTCCTCAACGCGATCGAGGACCGGGCGCAGGCCCTCGGCTGGCTGACCATGGCCGAGACCGCGCTGGAGGGGCTGATCGACAGGCTCGTCACCGATCATCTCCCGACGCTACTCCGGAACCACGATCCCCGGTCGGTGACCAGGCATCTCGACGGCGTGACCGCCCCGGGAGGAATCGGCGGAGCCACCTTCACCGTCCGCGACCGGCACCCGGGGACACCGTCGCTCCGGTCGCAGCTCACGGACCTCACCGGGATTCTCGCGCCCCACCGTACCGGCGTCCTGATAACCGTGGATGAGGTCTGGCCGGGCTCCGCCGGGGAGCTCCGCGAGTTGGCCACGGTGATCCAGCACCTGTTCCGGGAGGCACGTCCCGTCGCCGTCGTGATGGCGGGGCTGCCCGAGAACGTCGACGCACTGCTGAACGCCGAGGCCATCACGTTCCTGCGGCGGGCGCACCACTCGATCCTCGGTGCCGTGACGAGGGCTGAGGCCCGCGCGGCGCTCGAGGTACCGGTGACCGCGGCGGGGCGGCGCTTCGACGACGACGCCCTCGATGCCGCGGTCGACGCCACCCGCGGCTACCCCTACATGATCCAGCTGATCGGCTACCACTCCTTCGCGGTGGACGGGGAGGGCACCATCGCCCACGATGCGGTGGCGACGGCCCGGCAGAGGGCCCTGGGTGAGGTCGGGCGCATGGTGCACCGCCCCGCGCTCCGACTGTTGTCGGCGAAGGAACTCGAGTTCGTCCGTGCGATGGCCGTGGATGACGGCCCCAGCCACACGAGCGACATCGCCGCGCGGATGGACCGCTCCCCCGCCTACGTCGGCCAGTACAGGCGGCGGCTGCTGGCCAAGCACATCATCTCAGCGCCCGCCTACGGACTCGTCGATCTGCCGATGCCGGGGATGCGCGACTACCTGCGACTCGACCCGGACGCCACCGAGGCGGCGTACACCGGCTTCTGGTGAACCTCCGCCGGGCCACTCACTCCCAGTTGCCGGCCGCGACCACACGGGGATCGACCTCGCGTCCGGTCCACGCGATCCTCAGCTCCCCCAGGGCGTCCTCCTGTTCCACACCGATGGCCTGCGCCTTGTACAGCTCCAGGAGCGCCAGAAACCGGCCGACCACCTCCATGGAGACGGTGCAGTCGCGGGTCAGCGCAGCGAACGTGAGCCACGTCTCGGCTCCGGCGAGCCGTAGGGTGTCCAGTATCCTTCCGGCCTGCTCCGGAACGGAGACGGCGACCTTGTGGATGTGATCGGTACCGACGAGCTCCGGAACCCTGGGACGGAACACACCCGCCGCCAGCTCGGCGAAACTCGCCGGGGTGTGTCCGAGAGTCACCGGTGGGAGCAGTTCGGCGAACCTCTCCTCGAGACTGACCGCACGGGGATAGCGCCTGGGGGCGCCCCGCTGCCAGGTCGCGAAGAGTTCCGCGACCTGTTTGTAGGCCCGGTACTGGAGCAGACGCGCGAACAGGAGGTCACGGGACTCGAGGAGGGCGAGATCCTCCTCGCTGTCCACCTCACCCCGGGGCAGCAGCCGCGCGGTCTTCAGATCCAGGAGGGTCGCGGCCACGACGAGGAACTCGGTGATCTCATCCAGCTCGGCGGTCTCTCCGAGTGCCCGGGTGTAGGCGATGAACTCGTCGGTCACCCGCGAGAGACTCACCTCCGTGACATCGAGCTTCTTCTGGCCGATGAGCTGCAGCAGCAGATCGAAGGGGCCGGTGAAGTTCGCGAGCGCCACCCGGAATCCGGTGATCTCCGGCTGCTCCCCGAGCGTCGCGGAGGAGGCGTGGATCCCTCGGCTCACGGTCAGTCGACGGTCCGCTCGATGACCTCGCGGGCGAGGTTCCGGTACTGGTCCGCCCCCTGCGAGTTGGGTGCCCAGGTGATGATCGGTTCACCGGCGACGGATGTCTCCGGGAAACGCACCGTCCGGGTTATCACCGTGTCGAACACCTGGTCACCGAACACCTCGACGACCCGGGACATGACCTCGCGGGCGTGGCTCGTACGCCGATCGAACATGGTGACCAGGATCCCGATGATCTCGAGGTCGAAGTTGAGCCGGTCACGGACCTTCTCGACGGTGTCGGTGAGCAGCGCGAGCCCCCGGAGGGAGAAGTAGGCGCACTCCATCGGGATGATGACCCCGTGGGAACAGGCCAGTGCGTTGACGGTCAACAGCCCGAGGGAGGGCTGACAGTCGATGATGATGTAGTCGTAGTCCCTCATGACGGGCCGTAGCGCGCGGGCGAGGGTCTGCTCGCGACCGACCTCGTTGACCAGCTGGATCTCCGCGGCCGAGAGGTCGATGTTGGCGGGGACGAGATCCAGGCCGGGGACGTTGGTGCGGTGGATGGCGTTGAGCACGGAGGTGGAGCTGTCGACCATCAGGTTGTAGACGGTCAGATCGAGTTCGTCGTGCGGGATGCCGAGACCGGCTGACAGGGCGCCCTGCGGGTCCAGGTCGACCAGGAGGACCTTCCGCCCCTCCGCGGCGAGGCAGGCGCCGAGGTTGATGGTGGACGTGGTCTTGCCCACGCCGCCCTTCTGGTTGCACATCGAGAGGATCGTCGCGGGTCCGTGCCTGTCCAACGGCGCGGGTTCTGCGGGCTCGCGGAGGGGGCGCCCGGTCAGACCTACCTCGGGTCCCGGTGAATCGAACAACGCCGAATCACTCACAGTCAATCCCTCTTCCTTGTCATTCGCACCTACACACGCTCTCACACACGGGGCCGCGTGAAACACCCGTGACTCCGGTGACGGACCGCGGTGGCGCGGCTCGGAGGCCAGCCCCTTACACCGGTGTGGTTCCAGATTACATGGTCAGCGGCGAACGCCCCGCCGACACCACCGAACAGCGGATTCACCACCAGGAACAAGCTTGAGCACTTGACCAGGAACTCATGCCCGCGGGTGGGCTCCGGCCCACACCTGACGGAGGTTCT
Source organism: Corynebacterium antarcticum (assembly GCF_016595285.2). Classification (NCBI taxonomy): domain Bacteria; kingdom Bacillati; phylum Actinomycetota; class Actinomycetes; order Mycobacteriales; family Corynebacteriaceae; genus Corynebacterium; species Corynebacterium antarcticum. The sequence continues at coordinate 12,076 of NZ_JAENIP020000001.1, read as the reverse complement.
CCGGTGTGACGTGGGTGTAGATCTGTGTGGTCGTCACAGAGGCGTGCCCGAGCAGCTCCTGGACGACACGGATGTTCGCCCCACCCTGCAGCAGGTGGGTGGCGTAGGAGTGGCGGAGCGTGTGCGGCGAGATCCTGGCGTCGATCCCGGCACGCTCGGCGGTGTCCCGGATGATGCGCCAGGCGCTCTGCCTGCTGAGCGGACCACCACGGCGGTTGAGCAGAAGCGCGTGGGTCCGTCCCCGGGACATCGCGGGCCTGCCGCGGACGAGCCAGTCCTCGACCGCGCGGATCGCCGGGGTTCCCACCGGCACCATTCTCTGGATGTCGCCCTTGCCGGTGAGCACGAGCATCGTCACGGAACCGTCCGTGGTCGGCCGGGGTGCAGAGTCGACCGGCAGCGACGTGATCTCGGAGATCCGGGCCCCCGTACCGTAGAGCAGTTCCAGAAGCGCCCTGTCGCGGAGATCCGCGGGCGTGGCTTGTTCGCCGGTGGGCACGGCATCCAGGAGTGCAGCCACCTGATCGACGGTGAGGGTCTCGGGAAGTCGTTCACCGACGGACGGGGGCTGGACCTGACCGGATACGTCCAGTTCGAGCTTCCCCTCGGATACCCCGAACCTGTGGAGTCCGCGCGCCACCACCAGGGCCCGAGCCGCGGAGGAGGCGGCCAGTGCCCTGCGGCCGGTGTCCGGGTCACCCGTGCGCAGGTGGACGAGATAGCGCTCGATGTCCGTTTCACGGACCGCCCGCAGGTCCTCCAGTCCCGCCGCATCGAGCCAGTCGAGGTAGCGCCGCAGATCGCGGCGGTAGTTCGACTCGGTGTTGGACGACACCCCCCGCTCCACAACGAGGTGGTCGAGCCAGGTCCGTGCGAGTTCCCGGGGATCCGTCACAACCCCTTGAGATCCTCACCCGGTGCATGGCCCGCACCGCGGCGTCGGGCAAGAGACGTCGGCCGGAGGCGGAACGGTTCGTCGACACTCCTGGGCGTGCTGCGCCCCGCGAGGACGTCGAGCCCCACCATGATGCCGGCGACGGCGATCGAGTTGACGATCTCCCCCGACACCACCATCCGGAGGACCTCTCCGGGATCGAACCAGGTGAGGACCATGTCCGATTCCTCGTCGTCGGCCGCCTCCGGACGCTCGACCCCGGAGAGGTCGCGGGCGAGGTAGACCCGCACCGCTTCCTCACAGAATCCCGGGGAGCTGACAACGTCGGTCAGCAGATCCCACCGACCGGCGCGGAGACCGGCCTCCTCGGCCAACTCCCGGACGGCGCAGTCCAGCGGGTCTTCACCAGCGAGATCGAGGAGACCCGCCGGGAGCTCCCAGAGCCGGTCCCGGACACAGTGCCGGTACTGGTGGACCAGTGCGATCCGCTCCCCGTCGAAGGCGAGAACGGCGACCGCACCGAAGTGCTCGACGATCTCCCGCGCGGCGACGCTCCCTCCCGGCATGGTCACCCGGTCCCGGCGGACCGCGAGGATCGGGGCGTCGAGGAGCAGCTCCGACTCGGTGACGGTGAACTCATGCGAACCGGGTGCGGTCACGGGCGTGATCTCCTATCGGTTGGAGCGGCGGTCCACCGCCGCTGCCACGAGTGCGGCGAACAGCGGGTGCGGACGGGTCGGGCGGGACTTGTACTCCGGGTGCGCCTGCGTCGCCACGAGGAACGGGTGCACGTCGCGCGGGTACTCGACGAACTCGACGAGCCTGCCGTCGGGCGACGTGCCGGAGAACACGAGCCCCGAGCCTTCGGCGATCCGGTCCCGGTAGGCGTTGTTCACTTCGTAACGGTGGCGGTGGCGTTCGGACACCTCGGTCGTTCCGTAGGTCTCCGCGACGACCGACCCCTCATCGAGGACGGCCGGGTAGGCCCCGAGACGCATGGTTCCACCCAGATCGGCCTTGCCGGAGACCGCGTCGTGCTGATCCGCCATGGTCGCGATGACGGGGGCGGGGGTCTCCGGATCGAATTCCGCGGAGGATGCGTCCTCGATCCCGGCGGCCCGGGCCGCCTCGATGACGGTGCACTGCAGTCCGAGGCACAGCCCGAGGAGCGGTATGCCGTTCTCGCGGCAGTACCGCACGGCACCGATCTTGCCCTCGATGCCGCGGATCCCGAAGCCCCCGGGCACCACGACGCCGTCGACACCGTCGAGTGCCTTCGCGGCGCCCTCGGTCGTCTCGCAGTCGTCGCTCGGCACCCAACGGATCACGGTCCGGACGTTGTTCCCGAATCCGCCGGCCCGGATCGCCTCGGTGACGGAGAGATACGCGTCGGGGAGGTCGATGTACTTGCCGACCAGCGCGATGGTGACTTCGCCGGAGGGGTTGTGGACCCGCTCCAGCAGACCGCCCCACACCGTCCAGTCGACGTCGCGGAAGGGCAGTCCCAGGCGACGGATGAGGAAGGAGTCGAGATGCTCCCGGTGCAGGACCTTCGGGATGTTGTAGATGGAGGGCGCGTCCGCGCAGGAGATGACTCCCTCCTCGTCCACGTCGCACATCAGCGCGATCTTCGACTTCAGCGCGTCGGGGACCTCGCGGTCGCAGCGGAGCACCAGCGCGTCGGGGACGATACCGATGGAGCGGAGCGCGGCGACGGAGTGCTGGGTCGGTTTGGTCTTCAGCTCGCCGGAGGGTGCGAGGTAGGGGACGAGAGAGACGTGGATGAAGAAGATGTTCTCCCTGCCGACGTCGTGGCGGGCCTGTCGGGCGGCCTCGAGGAAGGGCTGCGACTCGATGTCGCCGACGGTTCCACCGATCTCGGTGATGACGATGTCGGGGCGGACGCCGTCGGCGTCGGGCTCCCCCATCTCGAGGACACGGCGCTTGATCTCGTCGGTGATGTGGGGAATGACCTGGACCGTGTGGCCGAGGAACTCACCGCGCCGCTCGCGGGCGATGACCGTGGAGTACACCTGTCCGGTGGTGACGTTCGCGTTCGAACCGAGGTTGCGATCGAGGAAACGCTCGTAGTGGCCGAGATCGAGGTCGGTCTCTGCACCGTCGTCGGTGACGAAGACCTCACCGTGTTCGAAGGGGTTCATGGTGCCCGGATCGACGTTGAGGTACGGATCCAGCTTCTGCATGGTCACCTTCAGGCCACGTGCGGTGAGCAGCTGCCCGAGGCTGGAGGCCGTCAGGCCCTTACCCAGCGAAGACGCGACACCGCCGGTGACGAAGATGTACTTGGTATCAATGCCACGCGTATGCGACAAAAGGGGGCTCCCGGGGTTCTAGGTCGATCCCGGGCGCACTGCCGGGCGGGATCGAGGTGTACGGACTGCCCCACCCGAAGCATCGGCATCAACCGGTTGATCCGCCTGCCCCACGGACGTGGAGCGGGCCCGGAAAACGAGGAAACCGCAGGTGGTGCTGAAGGTTAACGGCAACGTAACCCACGGGTCTCCAGTCTAACACAGCCCCCGTCCCCGCCCGAGGCCGCTATCCGGCCTCGGGAGCGGGCGCAGCCTGCTCCTCAACGGGTTGTTCCTCGACCGGGGCCTCCGGTGCCGGTGCCTCGTCCGTCACGGGCTCCGGATCCCGGACCGGACCGGTGGGCCTGGCGGGTGCGGCGGCTTCCGCGGAGGCCGCCGAACCGTAGGAACCGGAATCACCCTCGCGCTCGTAGCGTGCCGCGAGAACCGTCGCCATGCGCCCGTAGGCGCGATCGATGGAGTCGACGGTGGAGACGTGCCGGTTCGCGTCCGGATTCGCTCTGAGGAAACCAATGGCGCCGGTGTCCGCGGCGGCGTGCACCCGGCCGGCGAGAACCACACCACGGCCCCGCGTGTCCAGCGCCGTCGCGAAGGTGGCGAGATTCTTGGCCGCGAACCGGTCACCGGAGCCGTCGTCGTCACCGGTGATGATCACGATGATGTCGGCGGGTCGGATGGTCCCGTGCTCGAACGTGATGAAGCCGGCCTCGGAGAGGGCGTTCAGCAGTAGGTCCCGTTCCCCCGCGTCCGCCTGCGGATCGCCGGTCGCCGGATCCTTGAACAGGGCGGACCCGAGGGCCTCACCGGAGTGGGTGCCTGGGTCGAGCCGGTCGAGCGAGAGCTGCGCCCCGGCCGGAAGCGTCGAGGTGACGATCGTCTTCAACCCGTCGGCGCCCTCCTGATCCAGGAATTTGTCCGTCAACGTGATGGTGCCCGCGTCGACCGCATCCGCTTTCCCCAGGAGCCAGGCGATGTTGTCGATGTCCTCCTGATCTGCGCCGGGGGTCGTGATGAGCAGGACCGACTGGTCGGTGAGAGTGCCGGCCACGGTCTCCTCCGCGACGCTCGCGACGACCGCGTCCGCGGTATCCGCCTGAGCCGCTCCGATCTCGGCGTCGAGACGCGCCTCACTGAGCTGCGCGGGCGTGATCGTCTCGGCTCCGGACTCCCTCTCCGGGAGGATCGGGGCCAGGACACAGGCACCCAGGGCTACGCCGCCCGCGATGCCGAAGAAGATGCCCGCCAGCGGTCCGAATCGACGCCGTGATGTGTGGGCCATGGGTGAGAACTCCTGATCAGGTGTGGTGAGAGGTTGGTGGCGAAGACGCCGCTAGCGGAACCAACCCTGGACGGTCAGCGCGAGATTGTTCCAGGTGTCGATGAGGTTTTCGGCGAAACCACCGTCCCCGGAGGTGCCCGCGATGACAATGATCACGGCGACCGCGACGAGGAAGCCGAGCAGGGTCCAGAGCCACGCGAGGTTGACCGGACCGCCGACGTTGTAGAGCTCCGCCACCGTGTCACCGTCGATCAACCGGGCCCCGAGCTTCGCCCTCGTGAGCAGCGCCGAGGGCGTCGCCTCGGGTCCGTCGACGAAGATCGTGTGGAGATCCAGGGGCGCACCGGCATTCACGATGAGGGAAGCGCCGTGGTAGTCGGCCAGGAGGAGCGCGAGGTCCGTGGCCGACTTGCTGGCGGCGGGGAACGTCATCGCACCGATGCCGAGGTCCTGGATACGCTCCAGTCCGACGGCGTGCCCGTCGGGGTCCGCGGGAAGCACGACGCGGGCGCCGCTGCGGAGCGCCTCCGAACCGATGCCGGACGGATCTCCGACGACGAGGTCCGGGGTGTACTTGGCGTCGACGAGGGCGTCCGCACCGGAATCGACACCGATGAGGACCGGATCGTACTCGCGGATGAAGTTGTGCAGCCGTTTCAGCTGCTCCCGATGGTCGGGACCGGGTGAGAGGACCAGGACCTTCCGGTTGGCGATCACGACCCCGGTCTCGGGGACTCCGAGGCCGTCGATCAGCAGCGGAGCCTCCGAGTGGATGAACTGGATCGTGTTCCCGAAGAACGCCTCCATGTGGTCCACGAGCGAACCCTGTGCCTCGGTGAATGCGACCTCCGCGGAACGGGAGTCGAGGATCCGTCCCGCGCAGATCAGCGTCGATCCCTGGTAGAGCTCGCCGTCTTCGGTGAGCACGCCCTTGCGGCCGTCCCTGAGGTGGCGCCACACTTCCGCACCGACGCTGTCCACGAGGGTGATACCGGCGTCGAGCATCATCTGGGGACCGAAGTTCGGCACCGCACCCGTGGTGAACCCGGCGACGTTGACGACGGCGGCGGGCCGGGCGTCGATCAGCCGCTGGGCGAACGCACGGTTGATGTCCGGGGCATCGATCACGGCGATGTCGCCCTCGGAAAGACGCTTCAGGCCCTTCCCTCGGCGGGTGCACTCGCGGAGAGTGCCACGCAGGCCGGGGAGATCTACGGTGCGGGAGAACAGACTCATGCCGCTATTGTGCAACCGGGCGGGCCCCACGTGGTGGAGACTCGCGGAACAGCGGTTGAGGATGTCCGTCCGTCCCTCTCTCCGTCAACGGAACTCTGCGCGGACCTTCGCGGCGGTGTCGAGAAGTTCCCGTGCGTGTGCCCGGCCCGTCGCGGTGTCGTCGAGACCGGCGAGCATGCGGGAGATCTCCTCGACCCGCCGGTCCTCGTCCAGTACCTCGACCCCGGAGGTCACGGAGGAGTCCCCGACCTGCTTCGCGACGTGGAGGTGGGTGTCCGCGAACGCCGCGACCTGCGGCAGGTGGGTGACCACGATGACCTGGTTGTCCACGGCCAATCTCGCGAGCCGACGTCCGATCTCGACCGCAGCCCGACCTCCGACTCCGGCATCGACCTCGTCGAACACGAGCGTCGCACCGCTGGTCCCGGCCGCGAGGATGACCTCGAGCGCGAGCATGACGCGGGACAGCTCACCGCCGGATGCGGTCGTGGCCAGGGCCCGGGCCTCGGTGTCGGGCGTCGCGGCGAGGAGGAACTCGATGTCGTCCGCGCCGTCCGCTCCCGGGGCCACCTGCCGGAGAGCGACCTCGAAGCGGGATTTGGCCATCGCGAGTCCGTGCAGTTCCCCGGTCACCTGGGCACCCAACCTCTCCGCGGCGGCGGCCCGGACCGCGGTCAGTTTCGCCGCGGTGGAACGCATCGTCTTCTCCGCCTCCGTCGTCTCGGCCCGGAGCTTCTCGACGGCGTCGCTGGAGACGTCGATGGCGGCGAGCTTGCGGCGTGCTTTGTCCCGCCACGCGAGAACCCCGTCGATGTCGGCGGCGTATTTCCTGGTCAGCTGTTTGAGCTGCTGTTGGCGCTGCAGCATCTGTTCGAGGGCGTCGGGGTCGGCGGGAAGACCGGACAGGAATCCGCCGAGTTCCGCGGAGATCTCCCCCAGCTGCGAGGTCATCTCGCCCAGTCGCGCCGCGACCGCGGCGAGAACGGGATCATCCGACCCCGCCAGCGCCGACTGGGCCGCACCGAGGAGGTCGGAGGCTCCCGAGGTGTCGACCGCCCCGTCGAAACCACCCAGCGCCTCGGGTCCGTCGACCGCGACGACGGCCGCGGTCGCCTGTTCCCGCAGTCCGTCGACGTCCTGGAGCCGACGGATCTGATCCTTGAGATCGGTGTCCTCGCCGGGCCCGGGATCCACGTCATCGATCTCCCCGATCGCGAACTGGAGGCGGTCGACCTCCTGCGCGAGCTCGCGCCGCCGCGTCGTCCGTTCCTTGAGGTTCCTGGACTTGTCCCGCCAGGACCGCCACGCCCGCCGATAGTCCGAGAGCAGCGGCGCGATCCGCGGATCGAATCTGTCGAGGGCTGCCAACTGGCGTTCCGGCGACAACAACCGCAGCTGGTCGTTCTGCCCGTGGATCGTGAGCAGGTCCGCGGTGAAGTCCGCGAGGGTGGCGGCGGGAACCGAGCGACCACCGAGATGAGCCCGACTGCGTCCGGTCGCGTTGACGGTGCGCGACGCTATGAATTCGCCGTTCTCGTCGGCGGTGCCGCCGGCGGCGTCCACGAGCTCGGTGACCGCACGCGCAGTCTCCGCGGGCAGCTGATCGACGAGGAACCTGCCCTCGACCACCGCTTGTGCGGCGCCGTTCCGGACCCTCGAGGCATCGGCCCGGCCCCCGCACAACAGCCGGAGTCCGGAGACCACCATGGTTTTACCTGCACCGGTCTCCCCGGTCAGCACCGTGAGCCCGGCGTCGAGTTCGGTGGTGGCTACGGGAATGACACCGAGGTTCTCGATCGTGATCTCTGCAAGCATGCCACCACGATACAGCACCGTTTAGAACAGGCGTGCTAGAACGGCGCCCGGTTATGGAGCGCTCAGCAACCGGCGGGGCGGTGGTGCTTCACCGGACCGGGCCCCCGCCATCCCTCCACCGGAAGACGGAACTTGGTCACGAGTCGGTCCGTGAACGTCGACTCGTCCAGCCGGACCCAACGCACGGGCCGCTGACCGCGCTCCACCTCTATCCGTGATCCGGGCGGCATGGACAGCTCCCGGAAGCCGTCCATGATCGCGACCGCCGCGGAGGTGTCCGAGTTCGACTCCACCGCGACGATCGAGGAGGGGCTGACCACAAGAGGCTTGGCGAACAGCGCGTGAGCGTTGTTCGGGACGACGAGGATGGCGTCGAGCTCCGGCCAGAGCACCGGCCCACCGGCGGAGAACGCGTAGGCCGTGGACCCGGTCGGGGTCGAGATGAGCATGCCGTCGCACCCGAAGGTTGTGACCGGACGGCCGTCCACCTCGAGGGTCGCGTCGAGGACCCCGGAGCGGTTGAGGTTCTCCACACTGACCTCGTTCAGCGCCCACGCGGTACCGACCGGCTCCTGATCCGGCCCCAGGACGGTGACGTCGAGGGTCATCCGGTCCTCGATCCGGTAGTCCTGCTCGATGACCCGCGTGATCGCCAGTTCCAGTGAGTCCGACTCCCATTCGGCGAGAAATCCGACGTGCCCGAGGTTGATCCCCAGGACAGGCAGGTCATTCATGTGCGCGATGTCCGCGGCGCGCAGGAATGTGCCGTCGCCGCCCAGAACCAGGACGAGCTCGACCCCGTCCGCGGCCTCCGCACAGTGCGCGTAGCGGGGGAAACGGCCGAGCACGGGATGCTCGACCAGCACCGTCGGGTCACTGGGCGTCAGTACCCGCACCCGGAGGCCGGCGGCATCGAGCAGCTCCGCCGCGTCAGCGGTTGCCTCCAGATTGGCCCGGCGCCCCACGTGCGGAACAAGTAGTACCTCGCGGTCGGTCATTTCGGCCCTTCCTCCACTGCTCGTTCCACCATCTTCCGGATGTCGTCGTCCCCGTCGGACCGGGTCCCGTCCCCGTCGGTGGCGGGACCGTTGACGAGCCACAGGAAGTACTCTACGTTGCCGGATGGTCCGGGAAGCGGAGAGGCGACGACACCCCGGACCGTCATCCCGAGGTCCCGGGCGAAACGGGCGATATCGCAGGTGACCTCCGTCCTGAGTTCGGGACTGCGCACGACGCCACCGGACCCGAGCCGTTCCTTGCCCACCTCGAACTGCGGTTTCACCATGGGCAGCAGATCGGCGCCGGGGACCATGCAGTCCCGGATCGCAGGGAGGACCAGTCGCAGGGAGATGAACGACAGGTCCCCGACCATGGCGTCGCACCGCCCGCCGAGCGTCTCCGGGGTGATTCCGCGGATGTTGGTCCGGTCGAGGACACGCACCCGGGGATCGTTCTGGAGACGCCAGATCAGCTGGCCGTAACCGACGTCGACGGCGACGACCTCCGAGGCTCCCCGGCGGAGACAGACGTCCGTGAAGCCACCGGTCGACGCACCCGCGTCGAGGACGCGTCGACCGGACAGGCTGAGTCCGTCCCCGCCGAACGCGTCGAGGGCCCCGAGCAGCTTGTGCGCACCCCTGGAGGCGTACGTGTCCTCCTCGGCTTCAGAGACCCGGATCGAGACATCGGGGTTGACCACGGTGGCCGGTTTGACCGCGAGAATTCCCCCCACCTCCACCCTTTTGCCGCGGATCATCTCCACCGCGTGCTCACGGGACCGCGCGATCTTGCGGCGGACGAGTTCGGCGTCGAGACGCCGGCGGGCGACCATCAGGAGACTCCTCGGTGTTCGGTGGCGTGCGTGGCGGGTGACGGGGTCGCGGGACAGGCCCCACCGGAACTACTGCAGCGCATCATGCAGGATCTGGTGTGCTCTGGCGAGTTGTCCGGCTTCCTCGGCGAGCGTTGCCGTCGCCTCGCCCAGAACAGCGTCCAGACTGGCCCGGAGTTGTTCCGGGGTGGTCCGCGATGTCCCGGGATCACCGGGCACCGGTGCGCCGGCCCTAGGTCCCGGTTTCGGGTGTCCGGGCATCATCACCACCACTGCTCGAGCACGCGCCGCGCGTCGACGCTGTCGCCGGTGACCTCGTCGACCGTGGCTTCCGTGGACCACGCGACGGCGGCTGCGGTCCGGAGTGCCTGCACGGCGGTGGAATCGGGGGAACCGCCGCTGATTCGGAGTACGCCGGCGTCGAGGGTCGCTGTGAAGCCGCCCTGTGCACCCGGGCGCAGGGTATCGGTGTCTTCGTCGAAGACGTCGAGGGTGTCCGAGATGAGTGTCGGCCGGTGGGGCACGGGTGCTCCGAGTACGTCGTGGTGGCCACTGACCCCGGTGAGGACGCAGAGGGTGTCCATTCCGGCGGCGACCCCGCCCGCGATGTCGGTGTCCAGTCGGTCGCCGATCGCGAGCGGCGCGCTGCAACCGAGTGCCCGGGCCGCGGAATGGAACATCGCCGGTCCAGGCTTTCCCGCGGAGACCGGGGAGACACCGGTCGCCGAGACCACGGCCGCGACCATCGAACCGTTGCCGACGTGGAGTCCGCGCTCCTTCGGGAGCGTGGTGTCCAGGTTGCTCGCCAGATACAGGGCCCCCTTCCGGATGGCGAGTGCGGCCTCGGAGAGCTGCCTCCACCCGGTGTCAGGGTTGTGGCCGTGCAGGACGGCCACCGGATCGTCGTCCGCGGTGTCCGTGACGGTGAACCCGGCGTCGGCGGCGAGCGCCCGGAACGAGTCGGTTCCGAGTACGAGGACGGTCGACCCCGCGGGTATCCGGTCGGCGGCGAGCTGGATAGCCGCCAGGGCGGAGGTCATGACGTCCTCCGGGCGGGTGTCCAGGCCGAGGGAATTGAGTTGCTCAGCCACATCACGGGGAGCGCGTGAGGCGTTGTTGGTCACGTAGATGGCGGGCAGCCCGGATCCGCTGACGGCCGGCACGGCGCCGGGTACAGCGGCCCCGCCCTGGTATATGGTTCCGTCGAGGTCCAACAGAAGTGCGTCGTAGTCTGAGGCCACAGTCATGGTCCATCAGTCTACCGAGGGGGTACCGGACCGAATCCGGTGCCCCGGTCAACGGTGCGCGTCGGGACCGGCGTCAGCCGAGTTCGGCGAGCCGCTCGTCGGTGTCGAGCAGTTCGTCGGTGTCGGCCTTCTTGGCGTTGGTGAACCAGTCCCGGGCCTCCTCGGTGCGCCCCGCGGCGGCCAGTGCGTCCGCGTAGGCGTAGAACAGCCTGGCTGCCGAGGCGCCGGTGCGGGCGGGGTTGAGGTCCTCGCGCTGCAGCTCGATCACAGCGGCATCGGCGTCGCCCATGTCCTTGCGTGCCCCGGCGATGACGATGGCGAATTCGGTCCTCGACTCCGGGTCGAGGGCTTCGACGTCCTCGTTCCTGGACATCTCGATGGCACGTTCCGGGCGACCGAGGCCCCGTTCACAGTCCGCCATCACCGCGAGGAGGCCCGGCCCACCACTCATCCGCCGCGCGGCACGGAGTTCCGCCAACGCTTCCTTCCATTCGCCCGCGTGATAGGCGGCGATGCCGCACGTCTCCCGGACCACCGCGACCCGGCCCGCCCGGTCCTTCGCGGCCCGGGCGTGGCGCAGGGCGAGCTCCGGGTCATCCGCCATCAGGGTGGCGGACATGACCATGTGTCGACCGACGGCCTCGGCGTTGTCCTTCGACAGAGATCGGAGGTCCTGACGGACCGACGGGTCCAGGTCCTGTGCGGTGATGTCATCGGGGAGATCGGGCTCGGACATCCGGGCCTTGATCCGTTCCTCACGGAAGCCGGACCGCTGCGGTCCCGCGCGGAAACCGTCGTCGCGCCGGCCGGCCCCCGCCCGCTGTGCGTGACCCCGGCCACCGTTGTTGTTTCGACCGCCGCGACGCTGGTCGTCGTCGCGGTTCCCCGCGGAACGTCGTTCTCCGCCGCTGCCGGGACGATTGTCCCGGTCGTAGCCGCCCGCACGCCGATCGCCGATGTCCCGACTCCCGTAACCGCGGCCACCGGCCCCTTCGTTACGCCGACCGGTGCCCCGGCGCCCGCCTTCGTCGGAGGACGGACGGCCGCGGTATCCCTCGCGCTTCCGGCGATCTTCGTCGGTGGTGAACTCTCCGGTCCTGCGGTCGTAGGTGGCCTTCGGCCGGTCGCCTGAGTCGGAGCGCCCCCCGCGGGATCCACGGGGACTCTGCGACCGGCCGGAGGACGGACGGTTGTCGCCCCGACCCCGGCCAGAGTGACGGTTGTCGTTGGAATTGTGTTCAGCCATGACACATGCCCTTCCGGGATCATCGGGTTTGAAACGGTGTACGGACGGTGACCACCCGTGGGAACACGGATAGCCGGAGAGATTCATGCTACCGCGCCACATTTGCAGGGCAGTGGAAACACGAAAAAGCGTGGACCATGATCGTGACCGTGACCCCCTGGGGGCATCATGGTCGGATCATGGTCCACGCTTCG